>NZ_WWVR01000095.1 GCF_009883055.1 Blautia sp. BIOML-A1
TTTCACCGGTAGAAAATACACACATCCCATGCATGGCAAAATCAATCCCCAGAAATTTTTCTACCGGTCTTTTTTCTACTGCTTGGTTTTCACAGTAAAATAACAGACTTGCAAAATATTTTCCGGATGCTTCCCGGCTGACTGTTACAGATTTCAGTTTCCATTTTTCTGATATCGGACGGCGAAACTTTGTCCTAATGGCCGTCATCTTAGGCAGTTTCAAATATTTTCCTTCCAGAAAGATATTTCCGTTCACTACGTTTGTTGTATAAGATTTTCTTGATGACTTCTTTGATTTGAAGCGTGGAAATCCTGCAGATGGTTCACGGAAAAACTTACAGAAAGCACTTTCCAGATGCATCTGTACATTTGCCAGTGCTAATGAATCCACCTCTTTCAGCCAGGGATATTCTTTCTTATAGCTGGCTGGTGTATTCCTTAACATCTTCTTTTCTTTTTTATAATGTTCTATCTTATCTGCAAGCATACAGTTATAGATAAATCGACTGCAGCCGATTGTTTTTTCTATCTGCACACGTTGTTCTGCATTTGGATAGATTCTTATTTTTACTGCCCGGTTTATTTTCCTCACCTCNTTCCTCCAGTTTATATTCCAACATAGACAGAAACAGACCATATCCATTATCATGTACACCTTTTCCAAAATGAAGTCCTCCTGCCATCCCTTTCAGATCCAGGTCTTCCACGCATACTGCATCGTAGTTCTCTGCAAGACCTGCACTGAGTTTATGCTGAAAATCTTTTCTCTGATTTCGGATCTTTTCATGACACAGTGCAACCCGTTTCTTCTGTTTTTCATAATTCCGACTGCCTCTCTGGCATCTGGACAGTTTCCGCTGTTCCCGTGCAAGCTTTTTCTCTGTATTCCGGTAGAACATCGGATATCCGGCTCTTTCACCGGTAGAAAATACACACATCCCATGCATGGCAAAATCAATCCCCAGAAATTTTTCTACCGGTCTTTTTTCTACTGCTTGGTTTTCACAGTAAAATAACAGACTTGCAAAATATTTTCCGGATGCTTCCCGGCTGACTGTTACAGATTTCAGTTTCCATTTTTCTGATATCGGACGGCGAAACTTTGTCCTAATGGCCGTCATCTTAGGCAGTTTCAAATATTTTCCTTCCAGAAAGATATTTCCGTTCACTACGTTTGTTGTATAAGATTTTCTTGATGACTTCTTTGATTTGAAGCGTGGAAATCCTGCAGATGGTTCACGGAAAAACTTACAGAAAGCACTTTCCAGATGCATCTGTACATTTGCCAGTGCTAATGAATCCACCTCTTTCAGCCAGGGATATTCTTTCTTATAGCTGGCTGGTGTATTCCTTAACATCTTCTTTTCTTTTTTATAATGTTCTATCTTATCTGCAAGCATACAGTTATAGATAAATCGACTGCAGCCGATTGTTTTTTCTATCTGCACACGTTGTTCTGCATTTGGATAGATTCTTATTTTTACTGCCCGGTTTATTTTCCTCACCTCNGCAACCCGTTTCTTCTGTTTTTCATAATTCCGACTGCCTCTCTGGCATCTGGACAGTTTCCGCTGTTCCCGTGCAAGCTTTTTCTCTGTATTCCGGTAGAACATCGGATATCCGGCTCTTTCACCGGTAGAAAATACACACATCCCATGCATGGCAAAATCAATCCCCAGAAATTTTTCTACCGGTCTTTTTTCTACTGCTTGGTTTTCACAGTAAAATAACAGACTTGCAAAATATTTTCCGGATGCTTCCCGGCTGACTGTTACAGATTTCAGTTTCCATTTTTCTGATATCGGACGGCGAAACTTTGTCCTAATGGCCGTCATCTTAGGCAGTTTCAAATATTTTCCTTCCAGAAAGATATTTCCATTCACTACGTTTGTTGTATAAGATTTCCTTGATGACTTCTTTGATTTGAAGCGTGGAAATCCTGCGGATGGTTCACGAAAGAACTTACAGAAAGCACTTTCCAGATGCATCTGTACATTTGCCAGTGCTAATGAATCCACCTCTTTCAGCCAGGGATATTCTTTCTTATAGCTGGCTGGTGTATTCCTTAACATCTTCTTTTCTTTTTTATAATGTTCTATCTTATCTGCAAGCATACAGTTATAGATAAATCGACTGCAGCCGATTGTTTTTTCTATCTGCACACGTTGTTCTGCATTTGGATAGATTCTTATTTTTACTGCCCGGTTTATTTTCCTCACCTCGTATATGTTGATAAATAATTTCAATCATTGCTTTTGAACATTTTGTTCNGCAACCCGTTTCTTCTGTTTTTCATAATTCCGACTGCCTCTCTGGCATCTGGACAGTTTCCGCTGTTCCCGTGCAAGCTTTTTCTCTGTATTCCGGTAGAACATCGGATATCCGGCTCTTTCACCGGTAGAAAATACACACATCCCATGCATGGCAAAATCAATCCCCAGAAATTTTTCTACCGGTCTTTTTTCTACTGCTTGGTTTTCACAGTAAAATAACAGACTTGCAAAATATTTTCCGGATGCTTCCCGGCTGACTGTTACAGATTTCAGTTTCCATTTTTCTGATATCGGACGGCGAAACTTTGTCCTAATGGCCGTCATCTTAGGCAGTTTCAAATATTTTCCTTCCAGAAAGATATTTCCGTTCACTACGTTTGTTGTATAAGATTTTCTTGATGACTTCTTTGATTTGAAGCGTGGAAATCCTGCGGATGGTTCACGAAAGAACTTACAGAAAGCACTTTCCAGATGCATCTGTACATTTGCCAGTGCTAATGAATCCACCTCTTTCAGCCAGGGATATTCTTTCTTATAGCTGGCTGGTGTATTCCTTAACATCTTCTTTTCTTTTTTATAATGTTCTATCTTATCTGCAAGCATACAGTTATAGATAAATCGACTGCAGCCGATTGTTTTTTCTATCTGCACACGTTGTTCTGCATTTGGATAGATTCTTATTTTTACTGCCCGGTTTATTTTCCTCACCTCNGTCATCTTAGGCAGTTTCAAATATTTTCCTTCCAGAAAGATATTTCCGTTCACTACGTTTGTTGTATAAGATTTCCTTGATGACTTCTTTGATTTGAAGCGTGGAAATCCTGCGGATGGTTCACGAAAGAACTTACAGAAAGCACTTTCCAGATATATCTGTACATTTGCCAGTGCTAATGAATCCACCTCTTTCAGCCAGGGATATTCTTTCTTATAGCTGGCTGGTGTATTCCTTAACATCTTCTTTTCTTTTTTATAATGTTCTATCTTATCTGCAAGCATACAGTTATAGATAAATCGACTGCAGCCGATTGTTTTTTCTATCTGCACACGTTGTTCTGCATTTGGATAGATTCTTATTTTTACTGCCCGGTTTATTTTCCTCACCTCTTATTTCTATATGTTGATAAAGGATTTCAATCATCACTTTTGAACATTTTGTTCTTTTTATTATAATACAAACCCATCGTCAGNCTGTTCCCGTGCAAGCTTTTTCTCTGTATTCCGGTAGAACATCGGATATCCGGCTCTTTCACCGGTAGAAAATACACACATCCCATGCATGGCAAAATCAATCCCCAGAAATTTTTCTGCCGGTCTTTTTTCTACTGTTTGGTTTTCACAGCAAAATAACAGACTTGCAAAATATTTTCCGGATGGTTCCCGGCTGACTGTTACAGATTTCAGTTTCCATTTTTCTGATATCGGACGGTGAAGCTTTATCCTGATGGCTGTCATCTTAGGCAGTTTCAAATATTTTCCTTCCAGAAAGATATTTCCATTCACTACGTTTGTTGTATAAGATTTCCTTGATGACTTCTTTGATTTGAAGCGTGGAAATCCTGCGGATGGTTCACGAAAGAACTTACAGAAAGCACTTTCCAGATGCATCTGTACATTTGCCAGTGCTAATGAATCCACCTCTTTCAGCCAGGGATATTCTTTCTTATAGCTGGCTGGTGTATTCCTTAACATCTTCTTTTCTTTTTTATAATGTTCTATCTTATCTGCAAGCATACAGTTATAGATAAATCGACTGCAGCCGATTGTTTTTTCTAT
>NZ_WWVR01000016.1 GCF_009883055.1 Blautia sp. BIOML-A1
ATCATCGCTGATAATATTTGTGGCGGTGATAGTCGTTACCTGGGCAGTCAGGGAAGCTCCGTTATCAAAGTATTTGATATGACAGCAGCTACTACAGGTATCAATGAAACCAATGCCAAAAAGTCAGGATTAGAGGTAGATACAGTAATTCTTTCTCCTATGAGTCATGCCGGTTATTATCCTGGTGGAAAAGTGATGACCATGAAGGTGGTTTTTGAAAAAGAGACCTATCGCTTGCTTGGTGCTCAGATTANGCATCAAGGGAAGTATCGTAGTGAATGAAAGGATGGAAACTTCTGTACCGGATATTTATGCAGCAGGTGATGCAGTTCAGGTAAAACATTATGTTACGGGTGATGATGCGCTGATCTCTTTGGCTGGTCCGGCCAATAAACAGGGCAGGATCATCGCTGATAATATTTGTGGCGGTGATAGTCGTTACCTGGGCAGTCAGGGAAGCTCCGTTATCAAAGTTTTTGATATGACAGCAGCCACTACAGGTATCAATGAAACCAATGCCAAAAAGTCAGGATTAGAGGTAGATACAGTAATTCTTTCTCCTATGAGTCATGCCGGTTATTATCCTGGTGGAAAAGTGATGACCATGAAGGTGGTTTTTGAAAAAGAGACCTATCGCTTGCTTGGTGCTCAGATTATTGGATATGAGGGCGTTGATAAACGGATTGATGTGCTGGCAACAGCAATCCATGCAGGACTGAAGGCAACCCAGCTGAAAGATCTGGATCTCGCATATGCACCGTCTTATTCCTCTGCCAAGGATCCTGTAAACATGGCCGGGTTTATGATAGACAATATAGCAAAAGGAACCCTGAAACAGTGGCACCTGGAAGATGTGGATACGATCTCTGAAGATGAAAGTGCTGTGTTGCTGGATGTGAGAACTGTAAATGAATTCAGCAGGGGTCATATTGATGGATTCAAAAACATTCCTGTAGATGAACTGAGGGAACGGATCAATGAAATTGAGAAAGGAAAGCCTGTATATCTGATATGTCAGAGTGGGCTGCGAAGTTATATTGCCAGTCGTATTCTGGAAGGAAATGGATATGAAACATATAACTTCTCAGGCGGATTCTGTTTCTATGATGCAGTGATTAATGACCGCGCGCTGATCGAAAGGTTATATGTATGTGGTATGGATTATTAGAAATAATCAAAATATTTTTATGATTTTTGTAGTGTTTCCAGTCTTTTCGAATCAAGGATTGTGATTTTGCCGCGGGAGAGTTTGACGAGTCCTTCACCTTGAAAGTATCGAAGCATTCGAGTGATAACTTCTCTGTGGGAACCAAGATGATTAGCAATCGTCTCATGAGTGATTTTCAGCTCGTTTGTTCCTTCGATATAGGTCTCTTCTAAAAGAAATGAAGCAACACGCTTATCCAAACTTTTCCACATGATTTGTTCAATAAGCCACATGACATCAGAAAAACGGGTAGCCATTAACTCATTGGTATAGTTTGCGACGGGAGCAGATTCCTGCATGATGCTTTTATAGATCTCAGCAGGGATGATCCAAAGATCTGTATCTTTTTCTGCTTCAATGGTTACTTCAAATTGAATGGAACGTATGATACATGAGGCGGACAAGAGGCACATATCCATATCGAACAGACGGTAAAGCGTAATCTCCCGTCCTTCATCTGAAAGTATGTAAGTTCGAAGCTGTCCGGACTTAACCAGTAATAAGCCAGTGCAATCCATGTTTCCGTTGTGAATGACCGTTCCCTTTTTTACATGCTGTGTGCTTAAATGATCTGAAATCAGTTTTTTCTGTTTTGTATTTAATTCACTCCATACTGGAAAATAATTATCAAAGCTCATAATATTTCTCTCCCTTTTATGAACATAGTATACTTATTTTTTTGAAAGGCGTCAATTGCATAATTGACATATGTCGAAAAAGTTATTGACATATGCCTTTTATCAAGCTAATATATAAGAAAAGCGAGAAGGGAGCAGTTTATGCCGAGACCAGTAAAATGCAGAAAAGTCTGCCATTTTCCGAATGTTTTAGAATTCCTTCCGGCAGATGATGCCGAGAAAAAAGCACCCATTGTTCTGACTGTAGATGAGTACGAGACAATCCGTCTTCTGGACAAGAAAGGTTACAGTCAGGAGCAGTGTGCAGTATCTATGCAGATCGCAAGAACGACGGTCCAGCGGATTTACGAGATTGCCCGGAAGAAAATAGCAGATGCACTTATTGACGGACATCCACTCAGAATTGAGGGCGGGGATTTCAGAATCTGCGACGGTCAGAGCAGTAACTGCAGCCTTGGAGGATGTTACAAGCAGGAACTTTATCAAAAATATGCAGTGGAAAAAGGAGAGGGTATAATGAGAATAGCAGTAACATATGAAAACGGACAGATTTTCCAGCATTTTGGACACACAGAGACATTTAAGCTTTACGATGTAGAGGAAGGAAAAGTAGTACATTCAGAAGTAGTAGATACGAATGGAAGCGGACACGGTGCATTGGCGGGAGTCCTTAATGCATTAAATACAGATGTTCTGATCTGTGGCGGAATTGGAGGCGGTGCACAGACTGCGTTAGCGGCAGCCGGCATTAAGCTTTTCGGAGGAGTTTCCGGAGATGCAGATGAAGCAGTAGAAGCTTTTATCAACGAAACACTTGAGTATAATCCGGATGTGAAGTGTTCCCATCACGAACACAACCACGGGGAAGGACATACATGTGGCGAGCACGGATGCGGAAGCCACAGCTGTCATTAAGAAGAATAGCAAGAATAATAATATTAAAGGATGCGTCAAGGTAACGGGAGAAGTTACCGTGGCGCATCCTTTTTGTGTGAGAGGAAATTCCTTTTTTTCGTTTGCTTAAAAGCCATTTTGTATTATACAGGATAATCTGACATATGTTTTCGGAGAATTCAGTGTAAAAAAACACGATTTTTATAAAAAATAAGCCATTTTTATAGGGATGAAAGTGTGGTACTATGTTATTGTTGGTTGCAAAAGCTTTTTCGTAGATTGATATTTTTTACGATACTGGTAAGGCGTAACCGAAAAGTACCGCTTGAACAGTTTGATAAAATAAGTCAGATCATGATAACCGACCAGTTCTGCAATATTCTGAACGGAGAGGTCACTTTGTTCCAGAAGGCTTCGGGCCTGCTGAAGTCGGATTTCCTGAATGACCGTAGTAACAGTAGTACCGTTTTCGTGAAACAGTTTGCAGAGATAAGACTGACTGATATGAAAATATTCTGCAATTGTTCTGGCAGAGGTCATTGGATAATTATCACAGATATAAGAATAAATCTGATCATAACGTACCAGCCGAAGCGGATTGGATGGAGAGACGCAGATATGGCTGAGTGACTGTCGTTCCATAAGGGTAAAAAGCATGCCGGCAGAATAATAAAGCATATTTTGATGGAAAATCTGTTTATGATGGAATTCTTCATACATTTCAGCCAGAAGAGTATCTAGTTTATCTGTGTAGGAGACTGAAAAATAAAGATAATTCCAGTAATGTGTCCGATACAGCATATTGGAACAAAAAAGAAGAAGCATATTATTGGCTGAGATCAGGTCGGAGTAATGACTTTTCAGAGAATCCAGCTTGAAAAAAATATGCAGGATCTGGCAGTCGGGATCAGGAGAAAAAGAATGAATAACCTGATGTGGGATAATACAAAAGGAATGTTTGGATAAAAAGACGGATTCCGGTGGTGCTGCCAGATCTGTTTTATAAAATCTGCAGGTGCAGTTTCCTTTAAGGATAAACAAAACATCCACAAAATCCTGCTTGCACAGACGATTTTGAAAATCAGGATCCTGCAAAAATACTGCGATTTCTTCATTGCAGCGAAAAACATCAGATTCAGTTATACAGAAAACAGAATTCAGGCTGTGGTTTCTGGAAATAGCAGGAAAAAGCACAGCATCAGATGCAGTTAAGATAGATTGCAATGTCTGTTTCATAGCAAGCCTCCATATAATGTACTGACAGTCATTATAACAGATGCAGCAGGGAAGATACAGACCATAAACCAAGAAAATTAAATAGTCAGAAAGGTGTACAAAGTACTTAATAAGGAATCTGGTGAAATGCCAGAACAGCCACCGCTACTGTGACAGGGACGAAAACCAAAAAATCACTGGAGAAATCCGGGAAGATGGTAAGTAGGATGAACTGGAGTCAGGAGACTTGCCTTTTTGATAGAAAAAATTCTGATTCGGATGGGATACAGAAGAAATAAGCTCTGCCTGGGGTAGAGATTTATTTTTGTGCTGATATGATGCTGAATCATATCAGTTTTTTTTTGTTTCAAACACAATAAACAGATGAAAAATGAGGAGAAATGAAGATGGGAAAGGTAATTGCAAAGCGTTTTATATTTATGATACCGGTAGTTCTGGCAGTTACATTTATTATTTTTATGCTGAGTTTTATATCGGCAGGTGATGCGGCCAGAGTACTGGCAGAGCAAAAATACGAACATCCATCACCGGAGCAGGTAGAAGAAGTACGGCATGAGGAAGGATTGGATCAGCCTGTGTTGGTGCAGTATGGAAAATGGCTGAATCAGGCGTTGCATGGTGATTTTGGAAAATCATATTCCACAAGAAAACCAGCTTTTGAGGAATTAAAAAGATATTTTCCACAGACGTTTAAACTGGCAGTTACTTCGTTTTTCCTGTTGCTGATCGTATCGGTTCCTCTTGGGATTTTGTCAGCGATTTATGAAAACAGGTTTCTGGATAAAGCCGTTCGTGTCTTATCATCGCTCAGTGTATCTATGCCATCTTTCTGGATTGGTCTGATGTTGCTCTATATATTTGGAGTGAAGTTGAAAGTAATCTCTGTAATCGGAGGAAATGCCGGTGGTATCCCGATTCTTGCAGCATTTGCCATGGATATCAGTTTTTTTGGAATCATGACAAGACTGATTCGTACAAATATGATACAGGTGCTGAAGCAAGATTACATACGTGCCAGCAGAGCCAAGGGATTGTCCTCTGTAAATGTGATTCTGCGTCATGGATTAAAAAATATACTGATTCCTGTGATGACACGCCTGGTATCAATGGTAATCAGCTTTTTCTGTGGCTCAGCCGTGATAGAGAGCATTTTTTCCATTCAGGGAATCGGAAATCTCGCACTGAAATCAGTGGTTACAAAAGATGCTCCGGTGCTGCAATGTTTTATCTTTATTCTGGCAGTGGGCATTGTAGTGTTGAATTTTCTTGTGGATATCGCCTATTCTGCGATTGACCGGCGAATTCAGTTAAAGTAAAGGAGAAGGCATAGAATGGGAAGCAGAAGAGCACAAAAAACAGACAAAAGCATGATTCAAAATCTGTACTGGAAACGGATATTCCAGTCACCAAAAACAAAAATAGGATTAATCGTAGTAATGATTTTTGCAGTGGCAGCTGTTTTTGCACCTGTGCTGGCACCGCATGATCCGCTGCTGGTGGACGTTACAATAAAATTAAAAAGTCCGTCAGCGGCGTATCCTTTAGGCACTGATCAGCTGGGACGATGTATTTTATCAAGACTTCTCTGGGGTAGCCGATATTCATTGAGTTACAGCTTTACGGTACTTATGATTACCGTATGTGTTGGTGTGCCGATTGGACTGTTTGCCGGATATGTAGGTGGAAAAATTGATTCTGTGATTATGAGAATCATAGATGTATTTATGGCAATGCCGGTCTTTATTGTGGCACTTGCTATTGCGGGAACTATGGGAGCCAGCGGTGCTCATCTGATCCTGTCCTTATCGGTTGTATCCTGGGCAGAATATGCAAGACTTGCCCGTGCACTGACACTTCAGGAAAAAAATAAAAATTATATGACTGCATTAAAAGCCGGCGGCTGTGGTCATGCCAGAATTATATTCAGACATATATTAAGAAATATCCTGCCGTCTGTGATCGCACTGGCAACCATGGAAATCGGTTCGATTATTTTGTCTATCGCTGGTTTTTCATTTATTGGTCTGGGTGTGCAGGCACCGACACCGGAATGGGGAATTATGCTCAGTGACAGTAAAAGTTATATCCAGACTTATCCAAGTCTGATGTTTTATCCGGGCATACTGATTATGATCATTGTTCTGGCATTTAATTATCTGGGGGAGGGAATACAGAATGGAACAGCCCAAAAATGATGTTCTAAAGGTGAAAAGATTACATGTGGAGTTTCAGACCTCTCACGGAATGGTGCATGCAGTAAAAGATGTCAGTCTGGAAGTAAAAAGAGGAAGGATTCATGCATTGGTGGGAGAAAGCGGAAGCGGCAAGTCAGTTACTTCTCTGACGATTATGAATCTGCTTGCAGGAAATGGAAAGGTGATATCTGGAGATGTGACACTGAACGAAAAGAGTATTCTGAAGTTATCAGGAAAAGAAAAGCGACAGTTATACGGAGACAGGATTGGAATGATTTTTCAGGATCCGACAGCCGCTCTCGATCCGCTTTTTACAGTTGAGCAACTGCTTCTGGAAGGGCTGAGAAAACATCATAGAATGAGCAAAAAACAGGCAAGAGAAGTTGCACTGGAAAGTCTGAGGATGATGAATCTGCGTGATCCGGAAGAACTGATGAAGAAAAAGCCTTACGAATTGTCAGGTGGTATGTGTCAACGGGTTATGATCGCCATTGCCATGTCCATGAAACCAGATTATCTGATCGCAGATGAACCGACGACGGCATTGGATGTAACAGTGCAGAAACAGATTCTGGAAGAAATCTATCAGTTATCCAGGAAAGAAAATCTGGGCGTGTTATTTATCACTCATGATCTGGGTGTGGTGGCAGAAATTGCAGATGATGTTTCAATTATGAAGGACGGCGAAATAGTAGAAAACGGAACAGTCGAAGATATCTTTTATCATCCACAGCATTCATATACAAAAAAACTGTTGGATGCTGTTTTATAGGGGAAAAGTATGAGTACGTTACTAAAGACAGAACATTTAAAAAAATATTATGGCAAGAAAAAAATAGTGAAAGCAGTGGATGATGTAAGTTTGGAAATCCATGCCGGATCATCCATGGCTCTGATCGGTGAAAGTGGAAGTGGGAAAACTACATTTGGAAAGCTGATTGCAGGTCTGGAGAAGTCTACAGATGGGAAATTTTGGTTTCAGGGACAGGAAATGCAGAATTTTTCTGAAAAACAGTTCCGTCCATATCGCAGGAACCTTCAGATGATCTTTCAAAGCAGCAGCGGAGTATTTGATCCCGGGTACACAATTGGAGAAAATATCCTGGAAATTCTGAAATTACATGAAAAACTGCAAGAGGGGGAGTATGAAGAGCGAGTAAAGGAAGCTTTGATCCAGACGGGTCTGGATCCGGATATTCGTAACCGTTATGTTGGACAGATTTCAGGAGGCCAGTGTCAGAGAGCCAATATTGCGAGAGCGCTGGTATTAAGACCAGAACTTGTAATCTGTGATGAACCGGTATCCAGTCTGGATTATTCCATACGAAAGCAGATCCTGCATCTGTTAAATGAACTGCAGGAAAAATATGAGATGACCTATTTACTGATCACTCACGATTTGTCCAATGTTCCGTATCTCTGCAAAGAGGTGGCAATTATGTATCAGGGACGTGTGGTAGAGTTTATCAAGCATACCGACAGATTAAAAGAGACAGCCATACATCCTTATACAATAGATCTGTTTGATTCCATTCCGGTGAAAGAACCGAGAATGCGAAGAATCGGATTACAGGAAAAGAAAATGTTTTCAGATACGATTCCGGAACAGGGCTGCCCATATCAGAACAGGTGCAGCAAATGTACAAATATATGCAGAGTGCACATACCGGAACTGACAGAAATTGCGACAGGACATTTTGCGGCATGTCATATGCTGTAAAATATATAACAAATACAAAGGAGAGGAAGAAATGAAGAAACGAAACGTAGTAAAACTGGTAGCATTGGGAATGATGGCAGCAACTTTGATGACAGGCATCAATGTACAGGCAGAAGGAGAAAAAGTGGTTACAGCAATAACATCCCTTGATCTGACTCCTGAACTTTGTGATCCTGTAAAAAGTGGTCCGGACTTTCGTCTTTATGAAATGATCTATGATCCGCTGGTACGTTATGGAGAAAATGGAGAGATTGAACCCGCACTGGCAGAATCCTGGGATATCAGCGAAGATGGCACAACCTATACGTTTCATTTAAGAAAAGATGTGAAATTCTCAGACGGTACAGAGTTTAATGCAGATAATGTGCTCTGGAATTATAACAGATGGGTGGAACAGGATGTAACCGGCAACTTTTCAGCCAAACTGGAAGATGTAACAAAAGTAGATGATTATACTGTAGAATTTAAGTTTGCAGAACCATGTTATACACTGCTGATTGAATTTACTTATCCAAGACCATTCCGTTTCACCTGTGAAAGTGCACTGGATGAAGATGGAGAATTTTATCAGGAAGTGGGTACCGGAATGTGGATGATCGACAGTTATGAGAGTGGTCAGGAAGTAGTTCTGGTACCAAATCCGAATTATTATGGAGAGAAACCAAAGATTGATAAAGTTGTTTTGAAACAGGTGGTAGACGGAGATGCCAGAGTGATGGCACTGCAGAGTGGAGAGGCAGATCTGAATCTCCAGGATATTCCTTCCGAAAGCTACAGCATTATTCAGGCAGATGAAGAGTTATCAACAGAACAGCAGGTTTCCACACTTTCCTTCTATCTGATTGAGAATTATGATACACCGGCACTTCAGGATATAAACGTACGTCAGGCACTGAATTATGCAACAAATAATGAAAGCATTGTAAATGACCTGTTAGATGGTTATGGTAATCCGGCAACCGGACTTATGTCTCCGACAGTTCCTTATGTAACAGAAGAAAACAGCAAAGGCTATCCATATGACCCAGACAAGGCAAAAGAACTGTTAAAAGAAGCAGGATATGAGGATACAGACGGAGACGGTATTGTAGAAAAAGACGGAGAACCGCTGAATCTCAGACTGGTATTTCAGACAGAAGAATACGCTTCCTGGAAGTCTCTGTGCGAGTTCCTGAAATCAGAATACGAAAAGATTGGTGTAGGTATTGAACTGGTAGAAGAAGAATCTGCAGCTTACTATGATGCCATCTGGTCCACAAGAGACTATGACCTGTGTATCTACCGCAGCTATGAAGATTCCTGGATGCCTCATGGTTTCCTGAAATCCATGTTCTATGCATCAGATGGAGCAAAGGCAGTAAACTGGTATGATGAAGAACTGAACAATGATCTCGGAGAAGTATTAAAGACACAGGATGAAGAAGAACGTACTGCATTATACGACAAGATTCTGACACGTATCAATGATCAGGCAGTTACAATACCGTTATATTATCCAAACCGTGATTATATCTATAACAATACCAGACTGACCAATGTGGAACTTGCACCGACAGCCTATGAAGGCATTAACTGGGGAACGCTGGATATAGTGGAGTAAAATATGTTTGAGGAAATCGAAAATAAGTGGACAGAAGATTCCGGTGATTATGATGACATGATCCAAAAACAATTGAGTAACAAAAGAACGGTATCTTACTGGACAAAAGAGCTGAAAAGACTTCTTGGACCTGAGCCCCTTCGTATTTTAGAAGTGGGCTGCGGCCCGGGGTTTATGAGTATCATAGCAGCGCGTCTGGGACATGAGGTAAGGGCAGTCGATGGATCATCAGGAATGGTAGAAAAAGCCAGAAGAAATATGCAGCATTATCGTCAGACTGTGGAAATCTGTCAGGAAGATGGTGTTACTCTGCCATTGGAACAGGAAGAAAGTTATGATGTGATAATTTCCAGAGATGCAGTATGGACGCTGTATGATCCGGAAAAAGCCTTCAGGCGCTGGAAGGATATATTAAAACCAGGCGGAAGAATCATTTATTTTGATGGAGACTATCGTACCATAGAACCTACATTAAAAAATAAAATCCATATGAAAATTGCTGATTTTCTTATTTATGTTACAGAGAAAAAAACATATGAAACTGACGTAAAGGAAAACAGCGGAATCTACGAAAAATTGCCATTTACGTCACAGAAGCGTCCGGAAGTGGATTTTCAGATATTGAAAAAAGTACGTTTTGCAAGAATCCAGATCAGAGAGAACCGATGGCTGAACAGTCCATGGAGGATGGATTTTTGGAAATACGGATATCAGGGAAAAAAATTTATTGTAATAGCCACAAAGAAGGAGAAGTGACATGCAAAACGATAAGATTAAAGAGTACTGGGAAGGGGAAGCCGGTATTTACAGTGAGGGAATCAAAGCAGAATTGCAGAGTGAAACAGCAGAAAACTGGAAGAATCTGATTCTGGAGTATGCACCGGAAAAAGAGCATCTGGAAGTATTGGATGTAGGATGCGGACCAGGATTTTTTGAAATAACACTGGGAAAAGAAGGACATCATGTGACGGGGATTGACATTACTGAAAATATGATCCATGAGGCAAAGGAAAATGTAAAGGCGGCAGGTTTATCTGCGGATCTGATGACAATGGACTGTCACAATCTGAATTTTCCGGATGAGACATTTGATATGGTTATCTGCAGAAATATCACATGGACGCTGGACGATCCACAGAAGGCTTACAGGGAGTGGCTGCGTGTACTGAAAAAAGGTGGACGCCTTTTGGTGTCGGATGCCTGCTGGTATCTGCATCTTTATGATGAAGAAAAGAAAAAGATTTATGAAGCACATGATGCTGCTATGTGGGAAAAATATGGAAGAGGTATCCATGCTCATGAAGATGTGGAAACAGGGAAAGAACTTAGCGCCAAGCTGTTTATGAGTGACAAAAAGCGTCCTGCATGGGATCTGGATTACATGATGGAAATTGGATTTTCCAAAGTGTTTGCACTGCCAGATATCAGTGAGATTTCCAGAACATCTATGGAACGAGAACTGAATAAACTGACACCTCAGTTTTTGGTAGGTGGAGAAAAGTAAGATGAACCAGTTTTTTCGATTAGTATATTTTCTGAAATATGCAAAGAAGGAAACTGCAATCCGAATTTTACTGGGACTGGGCATAGTGGGTGCCCAGTTTTCCCAGACATGGTTTCTTGCAAAAATGGTTATAGCAGTATGCGAGAAGAGAGATATGAAAGAAATTCTACTGTGTTTTCTGGCAGAATTTCTTTCTCTTTTTATCAGAGCGAGTTTAATAAAGTATCAGGAATATTTTCTGAAAAAATATGCGGCAAAAGTGAAGAATGAGATCCGCAGTCAGATTCTGGATAAGATAATGGTTCTTGGTCCATCTTTTAAGAATGACCAGAGAACCGGAAATCTCCAGTCACTGATTACAGATGGCGTGGAATCGCTGGAAGCCTTTTTGACTCAGTATATACCACAGATGGCGGTGGTTGTTTTTACCACAATATTTATTACATCTTTTATGTGCCGCCTGGATCGGACGGTAGGTCTTCTGCTTCTTTTTATGTCGGCGGTGACGGTAATTGTACCGCATATATTTATGCCGGCAGTATCGGATGTAATGGTACTGTACTGGAAAGAATATGCACAGTTAAATGCACAGTATATCGATGATATGCAGGGGATGAGTACCTTGAAATCCTTGGGAGTCAGCAGAAAAGAGGGAAGAAGGCTGCAAACCCAGGCCATTGGATTTGCAGCAGAATCTATGAGGAATCTGGGAATATCACTTTCAGATTCTACATTAATTATGATCTGCATTACAGCCGGAACCAGTATCAGCATCCTGTTATCTGCCATTCATGTGGCACAAGGAAAGATTCCCTATGCAGTACTGATACAGGTTCTGTTTCTGGCGGGTGAATGTCTGAAACCGATGAATGATTTAAGTATTTACTGGCATAACAGTTATACGGGATTATCAGTTGCTGAGGAATTATTGTATGTTCTGGATTATCCGGTTTCGGAAAAAACAAAAGAAGATCTGCAGAATACAGGAATTGGGGAAAAGCCGGAAATCGTATTACAAAATCTGTCATTTCAATATGAAAAAGATGGCATCGATGTATTAAAAAATGTGGATATGGTGTTTGAGTCCGGCAAGGTTACTGCAATTGCAGGAAAGTCAGGATCCGGGAAATCCACAATTGTAAATCTGCTTCTTGGATTTTATGAAACTGAAAAAAACAGAATTCAAATCGATGGGAAGGCATTGGGAAGCTTCGAACCAGATTATTTGAGAAGTCGGATTTCGGTAGTGTTTCAGGATAGTTTTCTGTTTTATGGTACGGTAAAGGATAATATCCGGATGGCCAGACCAGAAGCATCGGATGCGGAGATCATGCAGGCGGCTATGTCGGCGAATGCCCATGAATTTATTGTAAACCTTCCAAATGGATATGACACATTGGTGGGAGAACGTGGAGCTACGCTTTCTGGAGGAGAAAGACAAAGAATTGCCATTGCCAGAGCAATCTTAAAGAATGCGCCAATTCTGATTCTGGATGAAGCAACTTCCAGTGTGGACTGCAAAAATGAGCAGGAAATACAAAATGCACTGAAAGAGGCTATGAAGGATCGCACAACTCTGGTGATCGCACATCGTATGACGACAATTGAGGATGCGGACCGGATTTATGTCATGCAGAATGGATGTGTAGAAGGATGTGGAACGCATGAGGAATTACTGCAGAAAGATCAAATTTATCAGAATCTGGTGAGGGCACAAAGCTATGAATAAAGAAGAACAGAAATTTACAAGACTGAAAAATGTCATACGGCTCTCGAAGAGGCTGAAAAAATATCGTCTGCGTATGGTGGCTGCAATTGCGGCAGGAGTGGGAAATCAGTTATCGCTGGTGGCTGCATCTGTGCTTGGGGCATGGACAGTAGGTCTGGCAATTGATGGAAAACTGATGCAGGAACTGAATTATGTGATCGCGGCTACGATAGCAGTAATTATCATCCGGATTGTGTTTTACGTGTTGGAAATGTGGATTTGCCACGATGTGGCATTTAAGGTACTTGCTGATTTCCGAATACAGTTGTTTGATTCTATAGAAAGAGTGTCGCCGGCAATTTTGCTGAATATGCGTTCAGGACAGCTTGCATCCACATTAATGGGAGATGTGGAAATCATGGAATGGTTTTTTGCCCATACCTTTGGAAGTGTTCTGGTTGCAATTATTACACCTGTTATTTTAATGATTATTTTATGGCAGATACTTCCGATTCTGGATCTGGTAATGCTTCTTTTTGCAGTAACAGCGGTCATCATACCGATATGGATGAAAAAGAAAGCAGATGTACAGGGAAGAGAAGTCAGGGAAGCTCTGGCAGATGCCAATGCGGTAACGTTAGAAGGAGTGCAGGGGTTAAAAGAAATACTGACTCTGAATTATAGAACAGGATACGAGGAAAAGAACAGAGCATACCTGGAACATATGTATAAAAAGCAGTTTTCATACAGTAAACGGCTAGGTACAGAAGGAATGCTGCTTCAGATGGTACTTGGAGTATCCGGCCTTGTGGCGGCACTGATAGCGGCATGGTATGTAGGAAAGGACGGAATGGCAGTTTCCATGTATACAGTTATTGTGGTACTGTCTGCAATGATTCTGGGACCTGTCATTGAGGTCTGCAATACAGCAAGAAATTTTGGGTTGATTTTTGCAGCAGCAGACCGGATTTACCGGGTACTGGAAGCAAAACCGCTGGTGCAGGATTCCGGAAATGATATCAATACAAAGGATCTGAAACCGGAAATATGTTTTGAGAATGTAAGTTTCCGATACAGAGAGGATCTGGAGGCTGCTGTGGAAGATATTTCATTTCGGATTCAACCGGGGGAACATATAGCCATTGCAGGGGCATCCGGTGCAGGAAAAACAACTTGTATCCAACTGCTGCTTCGAAACTGGGATCCTGAAAAAGGATGTATCCGTATTGGAGGAAAAGATATACGAGACATATCTTTAAGGAGCCTGAATGAAATGTATGCCACGGTATTACAGGATGTGTATTTATTTCAGATACCGATTTTGGAGAATATTCGTCTTGGAAGAAGCAGTGCAACGGATGAAGAAGTAATGGAGGCAGCAAGGAAAGCATTCGCCCATGAATTTATTACAGAGCTTCCGGAAGGTTATCAGACGATTGCAGGAGAAGGCGGGGTAAAACTATCCGGTGGTCAGAGACAGCGTATAGCGATAGCAAGAGCACTGCTAAAAGATTCTCCGATTTTGGTCTTCGATGAAGCTGTATCCAATCTTGATACTGAAAATGAAAGAAAGATTCAGGAGTCGATAGAGCGAAGTGCCAAAAACTGTACGGTAGTGATGATAGCGCACAGATTATCTACAATTAAATCCGCGGATCGGATTATCTGTCTGGATCATGGAAAAGTGGTTGAGATGGGAACATTTAAAGAATTAATGAAGAAAAACGGATATTTAAAAAAACTGTTGGAAAATAGCGAAGAAATGAAATCAGGGCAAATGTCGAGTAAGAAACAGAATGCATAAAAATAATCCGGAATGTTTGTGTGTTCATTCATATGTACAACGTGAGGAGTTCAAAAATAAGAAGAGCCTGCTCATGGAGAACTATTTTATATTCTCCAAGGGCAGGCCTTTTTTTGTGGAATATTTTTTTGTCGCAAAATATATAAAAATTTTATATATGTATTGACATCCGGGCACTGCCGACGTATAGTATATATAAAATTTATATATATAAATATTTTATATATACTTTGGGAGGTGATTCAATGTATTTTCCGGTATCAGCGTTACTGATCGAATATATGATCCTGACGGTGGTAGAAAGCAGGGATTCTTATGGTTATGAGATCAGTCAGACAGTAAAGAAAGCTGCTGACATTAAAGAATCTACGCTTTATCCGATATTAAAAAAATTACAGAATGCAGGATATCTGACTACTTATTCGCAGGAGTATCAGGGAAGAAAACGAAAATACTACTCGATTACAGAAGAAGGAAAGGCACAGATCGCATATCTGAGTAATGAATGGAAAATTTACAAAGATACGGTAGATGGGATCATTGAAGGGAGGATAAGAGGTTGAGCAGAGAAGAATATCTGAATCAATTGCATAAATATCTGCGTAAGCTTCCGAGACAGGAATATGGGGACGCGATGGAATATTTCACTGAGTATTTTCAGGAGACGGATGAGGAAGGCACAGCAGAACTGATGAAAGAACTTGGCACGCCGAAGGAGGCCGCCCGAGACCTTATGGCCAATCTTCTGGATAAGAAGATTGAAGATCATCAGAACTATGAAGCAGACGGACAGACCAGAGCCGAACAGAAAGGCTCCGGCAAGCATGTGGTGTGGATCGCATTACTGGTGTTATTTGCAGCACCGGTGGGAGCTCCGCTTCTGGCAGCCCTTGTAGCAGTTGTTCTTTCATTAGTCGTGTGTGTATTTGCAGTTTTGTTATGTGTGGTGTTGTTTGCAGCAGCTCTGCTGATGGTTGGTGGCAAGATTTTTATCCGCGGTATACTGGCAGTTCCGTTCTCCATGAGCGGCTTTGCAATGCTTACAGGAAGCGGACTGCTGGCTATTGGAGCAGGCATTCTTGGTGCACTGTTATGTGTATATCTGTGTAAATGGAGCGGCATGCTGATCGTGAAGCTGGTGCGGTGGATCGCAGGCAGAAAGAGAGGTTAGAGCGATGAAAAGATGGGTAAAGGCATGGCTTGCAGCAGGCATCGGATGCTGTGTATGTGGTGCAGTTCTGCTGGGAATCGGTGCCGCAAGTGGTGGAAGTAAATATGTGAAGGAAGCAGACTTGAACCGGCTGGAAGGATCTGCAAAAAGAAGTGATAATGAGGCAGTCCTTGAGAAGACAAAGCTGGATGACTTCGATTCCGTAGATATTTCCATGTCAGATATGAATCTGCAGGTGGTCAGCTCGGATGATCAGTTCTGTTATATTGCTTATCAGGCTTCTGACCAGAAGAAAGAGCCGATCAGTTATCAGGTAAGGGATGGTAAATTAGCGATTCATGAAAATAGCAATGATAGTAAGAGTTATTATCATGTTGATATCGGATTTTTATCAGGATTTTTGGGTGGAAATCCCCTTACTACGGATGAAAATGTGGTAACACTTTATGTACCGGAAGGTCAGAAATGGAAGATGGTAAATATTAAATCTGATATGGGCAACGTGCTGCTGAATGACTGTGAGATTGAAAAGGGCAATGTTCAGACGGATTCGGGAGATATGTTCTTTAAAAATTGTGATTTCGATGATCTTAAGGTGAATACGGATATGGGAACCCTTTGTTTTATTGGTAAAGAAGCTGTGATGCGTGCATGGAACGTGCAGGTGGACACTGAGATGGGAAATATCAATGCAGATGATGCACTGGGTGGCAAAGTGCAGGAGGATGACGATGACGGTGCTATCTCCTACATACAGAAAGGAATGGGCGGTAATCTGGTGCTCAGGACCGACAGCGGAGATGTCAGCCTGAAGTGCAGATAACAATAACTGCGGATAACAAAATAGTGGTTTGTTCATTTTTACTAAAAAAAATCGGTATTTCAAATAAAGGTTGTCAAATATTTCCCTGTCATTTATAATTTAAATCACAACAATTTGGCACTGAAGAGTAAGCCAAAATAATAGATGCGACCGAAATGAAATACCAGCAAAAAGAAACAAATCTTTAATGGATGAGGAGGAATTTCCAATGAACGTTACTGAAATCAGACGTCCAGCTGATATGGAAAGAATTACAACACCAGAACTTGCAAAGGCTTTTATCGACGAGCAGGTTAAACTGATCAAAGAACAGGTAGGAGATAAGAAAGTTCTTCTTGCACTTTCAGGTGGAGTTGATTCATCTGTTGTTGCGGCACTTCTGATCAAGGCAATTGGTCAGCAGTTAGTATGTGTCCATGTTAATCATGGTCTGCTTCGTAAAGGTGAACCAGAGGAAGTAATCGAAGTATTCCGTAATCAGATGAACGCAAACCTTGTTTACGTGGATGCGACAGATCGTTTCCTTGAAAAACTGGCAGGAGTCGAAGATCCTGAGACAAAGAGAAAAATCATCGGTGGAGAATTCATCGAAGTATTTGCTGAAGAAGCAAGAAAGCTTGAAGGAATTGAATTCCTGGCACAGGGCACAATCTGGCCGGATATCCTTGAATCAGAAGAAGGAATCAAGGCTCATCATAATGCCGGCGGACTTCCGGAGGATATGGCTTTTGAGCTCGTAGAGCCAGTCAGAATCCTGTTTAAGGATGAGGTTCGTGTTGTTGGTGATGAACTTGGTCTGCCACATGGCATGGTTTATCGTCAGCCATTCCCGGGACCGGGACTTGGTGTTCGTTGCCCAGGTGCTATCACACGCGATCGTCTGGAAGCGGTTCGTGAATCTGATGCAATTCTTCGTGAAGAATTTGCAAAGAACGGACTGGAAGGAAAAGTATGGCAGTACTTCACTGTTGTTCCGGAATTCAGATCTACTGGAATCAAAGATGGAAAACGTGCTTTTGAGTGGTGCTGTATCGTTCGTGCAGTATGCACAACAGACGTTATGACAGCAACTGTTGCTGAGATTCCGCATGAACTGATGGTTCACATCACAGATCGTATCACACACGAAGTTGCCGGAATCAACCGCGTGCTTTATGACTTCACACCGAAGCCAACCGGAACTGTAGAGTTCGAATAATATCCATATCCCCAGAAAACTTTGAATTACAAGGTTTTCTGGGGATTTTTTCTTTTCGATGGCTACAAATTGTCTACTATTCGGGATGGTAGTAAGTCCCTCAAAGATTGAGGGATTCAGGGAATTTGAAGTGGACTTGTCCGCTTTGTTTGTGTATTTATAATTATATGACAACAAATTGGCATTGATGCGAAAATAGACGGAGAGTATAATAAAGTGAAAAATATTTGTACTGAAGGAGGGCAGAGTATGGAAACAACAGAAAAAAATCGTTTCAGTATTTTGTTGGAACAACTGATCAATATGGGAGAAGTTAAGAATTCTTCTCTGGCAACAGCACTTCGATATGATCCGAGTTATATCAGCAAATGGATTACAGGGCGAATACTTCCGGCTGAAAAAACAAAACAGAAGGTGCTTCGGGGAATCAGCCAGGAAATTGTCAGACAGAGCACGCAGAGCGGGCTGGAAACGCTGAGTGCAAATTATCAGATTACAGACTGTGAAGAACTGCAGGCTGTAATCTATGACAATTTAGAGGCAGAATATAATTATGTGATGGAATTACAGAAAACATATGGTACATTGGTTGCGCCGAAGATGAGCTTTTTTATGACTTTAAGTCCTGCCCAGTATATTGTGAAGATGCATCATCCGGTGCTCAGACGTGTGAAACAGTTGAACATTGCGGCAGAGATGGATCTGATGGCTTTAAAACATGAATACCGTATGCAGATCATACAGGGAAGTATGCGAAGAGAAGTATACAGAGCATATCCGGATGTCCATTTTTCCCTGCTCATTCATATTCAGCCTGAAAAAATGAATATTATAGAAGACACCATGTTTTTGATGAATGTCATATCAGATATGTCAAGAGTTGATTTTCGATTATATAAAAGCAGTCAGGCAGCAGGACGGATGATTTTTTCTGTTCAGGATGAATTTATGATCAGCGGTATGCTGGTGGATGATAAAAAATGCATGGCTGTCAATGTCAGTACAGAGGCTTCGCATTGCCGGAGTATGTTTGAGACTTTACGTGAATCGTGCACAAGAGATGCTTTGCTTTACCGCCCGTCAACAATTGAGGAATTGATCGTGGAACATATTTATCAGCGTTCGATGCTTGCTATGAACAGGAACTGGTATATAGGACATCTGACAGAACATTTTCTGCCGGATGAATTATTTGAAGAACTGCTGGAGACCTTGAAAAAAGGCATACATGAGGATGAACAAAGTAAAATAGAAGAAGCACAGCTGCGGTATCTGCATGCACTGACCCGGAAAGTATTGGCGGAAAGTCCATCCAGAGTCATATTCTGCAAGGAAGCCATTGCACAGCTTGTAGTTGAAAAAGAAGTCAATTTTTTTGGTTATCCGATCAGGCTTTCATTAGCACAGGTAAAAACTTATCTGAGGTATTTACAGTCGTTGTGCAAAAATGGAGAAAGTCCGCTGGAGATAAAACTGCTCAGTGGACGACTGACGACGGATTATCAGTATGAGATGACACAATGCATTTTCCTTTCGGACAGCAATTCTTACTTAATATCCAAAACAGAGAACAGAAAAAATAATCTGGCATTGTTTACTCATCCGGAAATGACGAGTATTTTTGACAGGTTTTTCCAGGATATATGGAATATTCAAGATGAAAGATGTCTGTCAGAGTCGGCAGAGCAACAAAGATTTTTTGGCCATATGATTCATAATACAGAGATTCAGACAGATATCTCATTCAATTTTTAACGCTATTTATCATAAGAATTCAAGTCCGTTCATTTTTTTCTATGTTAAACTGTCCCCATCTTACTCAGGAAGAATATGAAAGGGGAAAATGTTATGAATAAAATGACTGGAAAACCGAGTATTGATAAACCATGGATGCAGTATTATCCGCTACAGCTGATACAGGGGCTTGCGATTCCGGAACAGACAGTTTATGAATATCTTATGGAGAGATGTCCTGGTGATGATGTGACAGCGATACATTATTATGGACGAGATATACAGTGGAAGGAAGTAAAAGAGCAGGTTGATCTGACTGCAAGAGCTCTGCGTGCGATCGGCTTTGGAGAAGGAGATCAGATTCCGGTTTTCCTGAGAGCTGTTCCTGAATTTATTTATCTGTTTTTGGCAGCAGAAAAGATAGGGGCATCTGTTCTCTGCAGAGATAACACACTTGAGGAAAACATAGAGGCAGTCAAGAAATCCGGAGCAAAAATGATCATTGCACATGATTTTCTTTCACATGAGGATTTAAACAGATACCGTAAGGAAGCCGGCATTCGAGGAGCAGTCTTGTTAAGTCCGATTCGCAGCGCCATGAGAACCGGGCTGCCGGATTACTGCTGGAACTATCTGGAATCTCTTTATACCGACTATCCTGCTTATGGACCTTATACGATGTCGTGGGATGCCTTTATTTCTGAGGGCGAACAGTTTTCAGGTACTGTGGAGGCAGAGAAAAACATTGACAGACCGCTGTTCAGGGCCTATACAAGTGGTTCAACAGGACCATCCAAGCAGGTGATCCATTCTGCACACACAATGATTGGCAATATGCATCAGATGAATTTCTATGGCGCTTCTTCAGAATTCCGTCCGACCTGGCTGGTTACACAGCTGACTCCATCACTGGTAGCGGTGGTTGTTGCGATGCTTCTGATGCCGTTGGCATCTGATAAACTTCTAATCTTGAGTCCATTTGTTGCACCGGAAGATGTTGATCTGGAAATGATGCATTATCGACCAAACTGCTGGCCATTGATTCCGATGTTTATTGAAATTGTCATGAGAAACGGACGTGTACCGGATGACTATGATATGTCTCATCTGTTTTCCGCAGGTGCCGGCTGTGAGGCTTACAACAACAACCAGTTAAAAAGAGCTCAGAAATTTCTGGAAGATCATCATTGTAAAGCCCGTTTTACAACTGGTTACGGATGCAGTGAAGCCGGATCTAACATGTCATTGCCATTAACAGCTCATCCAATAAAAGATGGAAACGTAGGTATACCGATGCCTCTTACAACGATTTCTATTTTTAAACCGGGAACAGATGAAGAACTGACGTATAACACAATGGGAGAAATCTGTCAGTGTGGTCCGGGAACAATGATGGGATACGATGATCCGACAGCAACGGAAAGAACAATCAAAATCCATGAAGATGGCAGTCGGTGGCTGCATACCGGTGACATCGGTTATATGACAGAAGATGGAACAATTTATGCTCTGACAAGGGGCGAAGCACCAAGATATGGCGGAGGTTCACTGGCAACACTGCCGATGGAAAACCGTCTTGCAGATGCAGAAGTAGAAGGAATCGATGACGAGTTTTTTGTTATCGTGCAGGATCCGGAACATCACAGATGCTTTATTCCATATTTGTTTGTAGTACTTAATAAAGGTTATACCGTTGATGATATTCGTGAAAAAGTAAAAGAAAGTCTGGAAGACTATATGCAGCCGGTTGACATTATTGCTCTTCCGGAGCGTCCGTTCTTCCATTTCAAAACTAATCGTATCGGATTGATTCATGATATTGAAGCGGGAAAATTTAATAAATAATTTTTCTTTTTCAGAGATGCTCTTTTCCAGGCAGACAAGTGAAATAAAAAAACCTGCTGCCTGGAAGGGAGTATTTTTTTTACTTTATTATTATACGTGACAAACATGGTGGAAATCACGTATACTCAAATCAGGTGAAAAAGTTCGAAATGAAAGGAAGTAGTTTATGAAAAAATGGAAAAAAATTCTGTCAGTCATGCTTGCTGTCGCAGTACTGCTTTTACCTGTGATGGATGTTCCGGTGGAGGCGGCAGACAGCACAAAACAGATAGATGTCCTGTTTACGCATGACACGCATTCCCATCTGGACAGCTTCTCGACAATTGTAAACGGAAAGCAGGAAAAAGTAGGTGGATTTGCAAAAATTAAAACGCTGATCAACGAAAAAAAGAAAGAAGATCCGGACACGCTCATACTGGATGGCGGTGATTTTTCAATGGGAACACTGGTCCAGACAGTATATGATACAGAGGCAGCAGAGCTTCGGATGCTTGGATCTCTTGGTTACGATGTGACCACGTTTGGTAATCATGAATTTGATTATCGTTCCAAAGGTCTGGCAAATATGCTGAAGGCAGCCAAAAGCTCCGGTGAGACGCTGCCTGAGATCGTAGTGTGCAATGTGGACTGGGAGAGCATGGAAAAGGCTGGTCTGAGCGACGGCCAGAAACAGATACAGTCAGCATTTGAAACCTATGGTGTGAAGGATTATGTAATGGTTCAGAAGGGTGACGTGAAGATCGCAGTTGTCGGTGTTTTCGGAAAAGATGCCCTGGAATGCGCACCGACCTGCGAATTGTCTTTCAAAGATCCTATAGAGGCTGTTAAGCAGACTGTAGAAGAGATCAGGAAAAACGAAGAAGCAGACATGATCGCCTGCGTTTCTCACAGTGGAACCTGGGATGATGAGAATAAGTCCGAAGACGAGCTCCTTGCAAAGGCGGTTCCGGATATCGACCTGATCATCAGCGGACATACACATTCAGAGCTGCCGGAGGCAATTCAGCACGGAAACACCTATATTGTGTCCTGCGGGGAATACGGAAGAAATCTTGGTTCCCTTTCGATGACCCAGAATTCTGACGGACGCTGGGATTTGAGCTCTTATGAGCTGATTCCTGTATCGGAAGATGTAGAGGCGGATCAGGAAACCCAGAAACAGATCGATGCATTAATGGATAAAGTGGATACGAATTATCTGGCAGATTTTGGTTATACAAGAAAAGAAGTTCTTGCTGAGAATGACATTGAATTTAACAGTCTGGAAGAAATGGAGACGAAGCATGAAGAATTGAATCTCGGTGATATCATGTCGGATGCCTATGTCTATGCAGTGGAGAATTCCGAGTATTATGACGGGGATCCTGTAGATGTGGCTGTTGTTCCGAGCGGAACCGTGCGTGACACCTATACAAAGGGTGATATTACCGTAGAAGATGTATACAATTCATTTTCTCTGGGGATTGGCAGGGATGGAGTGGCCGGATATCCTCTGATCAATGCATATCTGACAGGAAAAGAACTGAAACTGGTGGCAGAAGTGGACGCATCTGTCTCTGATTTTATGACGACCGCAAGATTATATTGCAGCGGACTGAATTTTACATACAATCCACATCGAATGATCCTGAATAAAGTAACGGACTGCTATCTGACCAGGACAGACGGAGAAAGAATAGAGATTCAGGATGATAAGCTGTATCATGTTGTGACGGATCTGTATACGGGGCAGATGCTTGGTTCCGTGATGAAAATGTCCTATGGACTTCTGTCTCTTGAACCGAAGGATAAGGATGGAAAACCTATTGAAAATCTGGAAGATCAGGCGATCATGGAAGGTGACAGAGAATTAAAAGCATGGGATGCGATTGCAAGATACATGCAGTCCTTTGATGATACAGACGGAGACGGCATTGCAAATGTGCCGGAATATTATGCGTCACTGCACGATCGTAAGGTTGTGGATAACAGCAAAAATATCATCGATCTGGTAAAGAATCCGAATAAATTTGCGGTAATGATCGTTCTTATCTGTCTGGTCATCCTTGTGATCTTTGTTCTTGTGACAGTCCTGATCCGCAAAGTCGTTCGAAAGATAAGAAAGAAGAAAAACGGAAAAAAAGAAAAATAAAAGGAAAAGTAACTATGTTAACACATTTCAAGGAAAAATATATTGGCAGTGCATCTTTTTATAAGAGATATCTGTGTCTTGCACTGCCAATGATCCTGCAGAATGCCATCACAAACCTGGTGAGCTTTCTTGACAACATTATGGTCGGTCAGCTGGGGACTGAGCCAATGTCGGGAGTTGCGATCGTAAATCAACTGATATTTGTGTATAATCTGGCGATCTTTGGGGCAGTATCGGCAGCGAGTATTTTTGGGGCACAGTATTTTGGAAAAGGGAACCATAAGGGACATATGCATTCCTTCCGGTTCAAGTTATATGCGTCACTGACTATGACGGCGGCTACAATACTCCTGTTTATGACAAAAGGCTCCACACTGATATCATTATATCTGACAGATACAACAGGAAGCGGGGCAACGGAAGCTGCCCTGCAGTATGGCCTGGAATATCTTGCGATCATGATGATCGGGCTGATCCCGTTTGCGATAAATCAGTCCTATGCGACTAACATAAAAGAAACCGGTCAGACCATGATTCCTATGATTGCAAGTTTTGCCGCGGTTGGACTTAATGCAGTCCTGGACTATCTTCTGATCTTTGGACTTGGTCCAATCCCGAAGATGGGCGTTGTCGGTGCGGCACTGGCAACAGTTATAGCACGTTATATAGAAGCGCTGATAGTGATCGTGTGGGCCCATACGAACAGAGCGAAAAACCGGTATCTGGAAGGTGCATATCGTGGATTTGGAATTCCAAAGGCAGAGTTTAAAGCAATCCTTATCAAAGGACTTCCGCTTATGCTCAATGAAGTCTTTTGGGCGGCAGGAATGACAACAGTGACCCAGTGCTATTCTGTCCGTGGACTGGATGTCATTGCGGGGCTGAATATAGCAACAACGATCACCAATCTGTTTAACATCATTTATATTCAGCTGGGAGGCTGTATCAGTATTATTGTCGGACAGTATCTCGGTGCAGGCAAATTAAAAGAGGCCAAAGATGCCGATAATAAGATGATTGTTTTCAGCGTATTCTGCTGTGCATTAGTTGCCGGAGTAATGTTGATATTTGGTGGATTATTCCCACAGATTTACAATACGTCCGAAGAGATCAAAGCGCTTGCAACCAGCTTTATTGCAGTATCTGCGATCATTATGCCATTCTGTTCTTTCAGTCATGCCTCTTATTTTACGCTGCGTTCCGGTGGGAAAACGATGGTCACATTTTTATTTGATTCCGTATTTACCTGGGTTGTGGTAGTACCGACATCTTTTCTTCTGGCCCGCTATACAGGCCTTGGAATCGTGAGCGTGTATTTCCTGGTACAGGCAACAGAAGTGATCAAAGTAGTGATCGGATATTTCATGGTAAAAAGCGATGTATGGCTGGTGCAGATGGTGTAACCAGGTTGCTGTGAACGGAGTGAACAGTAACACTTGGTTTGTGCAAATAGTATATTTATTTTGAAAAATACTTGTAATTAATTGTGCAATGTGTTATGATAAACGCATTGAATAAGTAATTGGAAAGTGAAGCTGTGAGAGGAGAGCGAATTTATATCAGTCGAAAGGCTGTTATAGAATGCGCTCTTTTTTACTTTATACTTTATAATTTTTAAAATTGCAAGGAGTGAGAGGGTGAGCAGTTCTTTTTATGAAGCAGTTGAGGATAATCCGATCATTGCAGCAGTAAAAAACATGAACGATCTGGAAGTCTGTTGTTCCCTGGAGGACATCCGTGTGGTATTTATCTTATTTGGAGATATCTGTTCTGTCAAAGAGATCGTAGATAAGGTAAAGGCAGCCGGCAAGGTTGCAATGGTCCATGTGGATCTGATCAGTGGGCTCAGCAGCAAGGACATTGTAGTTGAATTTATCCAGAAGAATACAAAGGCAGATGGAATCATTTCCACAAAGCCGACCTTGATCAAAAAAGGAAGGGAACTGGGAATGTTTACAATACTCAGGTATTTTCTTCTTGATTCAATGGCATATGAAAACATCAGGCAGCAGCAACATGCAGTGAAGCCTGATTTCATCGAAGTCCTTCCTGGCGTGATGCCAAAGATCATCAAAAATGTCTGTAAGATGTCGAGAACACCGATCATTGCAGGCGGACTAATCTCAGATAAGGAATCTGTGATGGATGCTCTTTCAGCAGGAGCAATCGCAGTTTCATCCACAAATCATGAGGTCTGGATGTTATAAAAAGTAACGATATTCACATGTTTAATGGAGGAAAAGATATGGCTAAGTATGTAATGGCTCTGGATGCAGGAACAACAAGTAACAGATGTATCCTGTTCAATGAAAAAGGAGAAATGTGCAGTGTAGCTCAGCGAGAGTTCATACAGTACTTTCCAAAACCTGGCTGGGTTGAGCATGACGCAGATGAAATCTGGGCAAGTATGCTTGGTGTAGCAGTTGAAGCAATGAATATGATCGGAGCAGCAGCGGAAGATATTGCAGCGATTGGTATTACCAACCAGCGTGAAACCACCATCGTATGGGACAAAAATACAGGAGAACCAATTTATCATGCAATCGTATGGCAGTGCCGCAGAACTTCTGAATACTGTGACAGCCTGAAAGAAAAAGGACTTACCGATAAGTTCAGAGAAAAAACAGGTCTTGTTATCGATGCATACTTTTCAGGAACAAAGGTAAAATGGCTTCTTGACAATGTTCCGGGTGCGAGAGAACGTGCAGAAAAGGGCGAATTATTATTTGGTACCGTTGAGACATGGCTGATCTGGAAACTGACAAAAGGTGCAGTTCATGTAACCGATTATTCCAACGCTTCCCGTACGATGCTGTTTAACATCAACACGCTGGAATGGGACGATGAGATTCTTGCAGAACTGGATATTCCGAGATCCATGCTGCCGGAACCAAAACCGTCAAGCTGTGTATACGGAAAAGCAGATCTGGCCTTCCTTGGTGGAGAAATTCCGATCGCAGGTGCAGCAGGTGACCAGCAGGCCGCATTGTTTGGACAGACCTGTTTTAATGCAGGTGAAGCAAAGAATACATATGGCACAGGCTGTTTCCTTCTGATGAATACCGGTGAGAAACCGATCTTCTCAAAGAATGGTCTGGTAACAACGATCGCATGGGGACTTGATGGCAAAGTAAACTACGCACTGGAAGGTTCTATCTTTGTAGCAGGGGCTGCGATCCAGTGGCTGAGAGATGAACTTCGTATTATTGATTCCGCACCGGATTCCGAATATATGGCTAAAAAAGTAAAGGATACCCATGGTTGTTATGTAGTGCCGGCATTTACAGGACTTGGTGCACCGCACTGGGATCAGTATGCAAGAGGAACTATAGTGGGAATCACACGTGGTGTAAACAAATATCATATTATTCGCGCAACGCTGGAATCCATTGCTTATCAGGTAAATGATGTTTTGGAAGCTATGAAGGCAGATTCCGGAATCGATCTTGCAGCACTTAAGGTTGATGGCGGCGCAAGTGCAAATGATTTCCTTATGCAGACACAGTCTGACGTCATCAATGCGCCGGTTAACCGCCCGCAGTGTGTAGAGACAACTGCAATGGGAGCTGCTTATCTTGCAGGTCTTGCAGTAGGTTACTGGACAAGCAAAGAAGACGTTATCAAAAACTGGGCAATTGACAGGACATTCGAGCCACAGATTTCTGACGATGACAGAGCAAAACAAATCAGAGGCTGGAATAAAGCTGTCAAATATGCTTATGGTTGGGCAAAAGAAGATTAAATTTTTATAACTAAAAAGAGTAGCGGCATGAGATGAGAGAGCCTGGCAGGATAATCGCATATAGTATGCGCTTACTTGGCAGGCTCTTTTTACAAATCAGTTTAAGGAGTGATCTGAGAATGTATGATGTAATAATTATCGGAGCGGGAGTTTCAGGTGCGGCAACAGCAAGAGAACTGTCACGATATAACGTAAAAACATGTGTGATCGAAAAAGAAGAGGATGTATGCTGCGGCACTTCCAAAGCGAACAGCGCGATTGTTCATGCCGGTTATGATGCAGCAGAAGGGTCACTGATGGCAAAACTGAATGTTCGTGGAAATCAGATGATGGAGCAGCTTTCCAAAGATCTTGATTTTCCGTTTAAGAAAAACGGATCTATGGTCGTATGTCTGCATGAAGAGGATATGCCAAAGCTTCATGCACTGTACGACAGAGGTATTGCAAATGGTGTTAAGGAGCTGAGGATCCTTAACCGTGAGGAATTGAAAGAAATGGAACCGAATATTTCCGATGAAGCCTGCGCTGCACTTTATGCACCTACAGCGGGTATCATATGTCCTTTCAATATGAACATCGCAATGGCAGAGAATGCATATGCAAACGGCGTGGAGTTTAAGTTTGATACGGAAGTTACGGATCTTAAACCAATAGATGAAGGCTGGGAAGTCCATACAAACAATGGAGTTTTCCAGACGAGATACGTGGTCAATGCAGCAGGAGTCTATGCAGACAAGTTCCACAATATGGTGAGTGAGAAGAAGATCCATATCACTCCGAGAAGAGGTGATTACTGTCTGTTAGATAAGAGTGCAGGAAACCATGTGAGTAAAATAATTTTCGCACTTCCGGGAAAATACGGAAAAGGAATCCTGGTCACACCGACAGTTCACGGCAATCTGCTCCTTGGACCGACAGCGATCGACGTTGAAGACAAAGAAGGAACAAACACTACAAGAGAAGGACTGGATCAGGTCATTGAAAGAGCAGGAATGAATGTAAAAGATATTCCGCTTCGTCAGGTGATCACCTCATTCTCCGGACTTCGTGCTCATGAAGACGGACATGAATTTATTATCGGAGAAGTGGAGGATGCAAAAGGATTTATTGATTGTGCAGGCATCGAGTCACCCGGTCTTACCAGCGCTCCGGCAATCGGAGAGATGGTGGCACAGATTCTGAAAGAAAAAATGAATCTCGAAGAAAAAGAAGATTTTGTTGCAACAAGAAAAGGTATTCTGAATCCGAATACACTCAGCAAAGAAGACAGAATTGCCTTGATCAAAGAGAAACCGGAGTACGGAAATATTATCTGCCGTTGTGAAATGGTTACAGAAGGTGAGATCATCGATGCGATCACAAGACCTCTTGGAGCGAAATCTCTGGATGGAGTAAAGCGCAGGACAAGAGCCGGAATGGGACGCTGTCAGGCAGGCTTTTGTTCACCGAAGACCATGGAGATCCTGGCAAGAGAACGACATGTGAGCATGTTTGATATTACGAAATCCGGTGGAGATTCCAGAATTGTCACAGATCATAACAAGGATTCGTTATAAAAGGGAGGCATTGCATCATGAAAGCTTATGATATTGTTATCATCGGAGGAGGACCGGCAGGACTTGCGGCTGCGATTTCTGCTAAAAAAAGCGGCACTGACAGTATTCTGATCCTGGAAAGAGACAGAGAACTTGGCGGCATCCTGAACCAGTGTATCCATAACGGATTCGGACTTCATACCTTTAAAGAAGAACTGACCGGACCGGAATATGCAGGACGTTTTATTGAACAGGTAAAAGAACTGGGCATTGAATACAAATTAAATACCATGGTCATGGATATCAGCCCGCAGAAAATCGTCACAGCAATGAACAGAGAAGAAGGTCTTTTCGAGATTCAGGCAAAAGCAGTAGTACTTGCAATGGGCTGCCGCGAGCGTTCCAGAGGAGCACTCAACATTCCGGGATATCGCCCGGCAGGTATTTTCTCCGCAGGTACTGCGCAGAGACTGGTAAATATTGAAGGGTATATGCCAGGAAGAGAAGTAGTGATCCTTGGTTCCGGAGACATCGGCCTTATTATGGCAAGACGAATGACCTTTGAAGGTGCAAAGGTTAAAGTAGTTGCAGAACTGATGCCATATTCCGGCGGACTCAAACGAAATATCGTACAGTGTCTGGATGACTATGGAATCCCGTTAAAGCTCAGTCATACAGTGGTTGATATTAAAGGAAAAGAACGTCTGGAAGGTGTCACGCTGGCACAGGTTGACAGTCATGGAAAACCAATTCCGGGAACAGAAGAAGAATACAGCTGTGATACCCTTCTTCTTTCCGTAGGTCTGATCCCCGAGAACGAAATCTCCAGAGGTATGGGTGTGGACATGAACCCGGTCACTTCAGGACCTAAGGTAAATGAAAGTCTGGAAACAAGTATTGAGGGCGTCTTTGCCTGCGGAAATGTATTGCATGTACATGATCTGGTTGATTTTGTATCCGAGGAAGCCGGAACTGCCGGAAGAAATGCCGCTGAATATGTAAAGCGGGGCGAAGAACGTAAGGCTGATGCAAAAGAGATCAGGATAAATCCGATCGAAGGTGTCAGATACACTGTTCCAGGGACTATTAACGTAGATCGTATGGACGAAAATCTGACCGTGCGCTTCCGTGTCGGCGGTGTTTACACAAACTGCTATATCAGCGCATACTTCGATGACGAAAGAGTCATCCACAAAAAACGTCCGGTTGTTGCACCAGGTGAGATGGAAGAAATTAAGTTGACGAAAGAACAGCTCTTAAATTATCCGGATCTCCAGACGATCACTGTAAAAATTGAGGAGGCGTAGACTATGGAAGAGAGAAAACTGACTTGTATCGGATGTCCGATGGGATGCCCTCTTACAGTTGTTATGAATGGAGACGAAGTCGTCAGTGTCACGGGAAATACTTGTAAGCGAGGCGGCGTATATGCAAGAAAAGAAGTGACCAATCCCACAAGAATAGTGACCTCCACTGTACGCGTAGCAGGCGGCAGCATTGATATGGTATCGGTGAAGACAAGAGAAGATATTCCAAAGGGAAAAATCTTTGACTGTGTGAAAGCACTGAAAGGGATCGAAGTTCCGGCACCGGTCCATATTGGAGATGTGATTCTCAAAAATGTGGCAGATACGGGTGTGGATATTGTCGCAACAAAAAATGTAGAATAAGATATAGAAATCATAAACGAAAAACCGGATTTACAGGATGGTTTTTCGTAAGTGTATAATAAAAGCCGTTACAGGAAAAGCAGAATTTTCTGCCGGGAGTCGGAGAGTTCTGTGGCTTGATTGTAAGGGGCGATTATTATGAAACGATTCAGGGGAATGGTACTTGCAGGAATTGTACTTTCGATGCTGGCAGTGAATTTTTGCAGTGCAAAGGATCGAAAGGTCGGGGAAGATACGACAGAAACCCAGGAGCAGGAGATGGCTTCCGGGACGAAGGAAGAGGCAGCCGTGAAGGGGACGGTAAAGCTTCCGGTATTTATGGTTGACTTTCCGGATAACCGATTTCAGGAGGAAGCACTTCCCTCTGACAAACTGAAAACACTGCTTTTCAGCGAAAACCAGAACAGTATGACTACACGAGCGAAAGATATTTCGGATTCACAGCTTCAGCTGGACGGAGATATTTTTTACTATACTGCCAAGTATGATATGGAGAAATATGAGAACAGCAATGATCCGACGGAGGAACTGGCCCGGGAGGTTTTGTCTGCGTTTGATTCTCAGATCGACTATATGGATTATGACAGTAACGATGACAAATACGTGGATGTTTTTGTACTGAGCGTTGCAGGGGAGGATACCTGCTGGCAGGAAACAAATGGAATCTGGAAGGAAAATTCCGGATTTCAGCTGGATGGAATGAAATTCGGCAGATATATTGTCAACGATGCACAGCCATATACAGAGAATGAAGATGGCTTTGTGGAAAAAATGAATTATGAATTTGATCTGTGTATGGGACTGACCGATTATTACAAAAGATAAAATAATCGGCCGGTCCCTTAATCTTTGAGAGATTTTGATTCATATATATCGAAAAAAGTTGATTCATATATCTCGAGAAAAGTCTTGACTGTGACGAAAAAGAGTTGTAGAATAGCTTTGTCCTGTTAAAGGGATAAAGCATAAAACTAAATTCTGAGAAGGGAATCAGTAGGAACAGAGAATGTGTGTCTACAGAGAGCCGCAGGTGGTGCGATGCGGCGGCAGCACTGTTTTGAATATCATCCCTGAGAAGGAAGACCGAACGCTATATGATTAGTAGGTTTTCACGGAGGCTCCCCGTTACAGGAGACGCGTATGCCGGTACGTTGCAGAATCGTACTTGTTTCAATGGAGAAACAGGGTGGTTGCGGAATATCAGATCCGTCCCTGAGGGACGGTTTTTTTGTGCCTAAATTTCTGAAACCGGGAAGATGGGGAGTTTTCCCCGATATTATAATACAGGGAGGAAAGAGAGGATGAAAGTCTACAAAAAACTTATGAATGCACTGGCAGCAGTAGAAAAAATTGTTCTTGTGATCTCGACACTGCTGATCCTGGTGCTCACTGTGGGAAATGTATTTTCCCGTAAAGTAATCCACCGCTCCTGGTCTTTTACAGAAGAACTGGTCGTAGCGGTATTTGTACTTATTACACTTCTGGCAGCGGCACTGTCCTGCAGAGAAGGCGGCCTGGTAAACCTGACGCTGGTTACGGATCGTCTTCCAAAAAAACTGAAAAAACCTTCTGTGATACTGATCACAGTTTTGAGTATTGTTTTTTCAGTGATCCTTTTTAAATATGGTATGGACAAGGTTCTTACTCAGCTTGCAAATGGCAAGAGGACGTTTGTACTGAACTGGCCGGAATGGATCTTCTGGTCCTTCGTACCGATTGGGGCAGGATGCATGATCCTTCATTTTATTGAATACTGTCTGGACATCTGTCTTGGAAATAATGATAAGGAGGAAAAATAAATGATCAGTGCAGTTTTATTTATCTCATTTTTTATTTTTCTGATTCTGGGTGTGCCGATCGCATTGTGCCTTGGTCTTTCCTCCGTCTGTGCGATCCTTTATTCAGGTACTTCCCTTACTATTGTTGCGACAAATATGTATTCGGGAATCAGTAAGTTCCTTCTTCTGGCAATTCCGTTCTTCGTACTGTCCGGAAATATCATGGCAAAAGCCGGAATTTCCCGCAGACTGATTGACTTTGTAGATACCTGCGTTGGACACAAAAAAGGTGGTATTGCAATCGTATGCGTTATTGTTTCCTGTTTCTTTGGAGCAATCTCCGGTTCCGGTCCGGCTACCGTAGCAGCTCTCGGTGCTGTACTGATTCCGGCAATGGTAGAGCAGGGAGGATTTTCCGCACCGTTCTCCACAGCACTGATGGCGACATCGAGTTCCGTGGCGATTGTCATCCCGCCGAGCATCGCGTTTGTCGTATATGCATCCATCACAGGCGTTTCCATTGCGGATATGTTTATGGCAGGTATCGTTCCTGGAATTCTGATGGGCGTGGCACTTGTGATCGTTGTACTTCTTGAAGCAAACAAACATGATATCAAACCGTCCCGCAAGAAGGCGACAGCAAAAGAACGCTGGAGTACCTTCAAAGATGCATTCTGGGGATTTCTGATGCCAGTTATCATCCTGGGCGGAATCTATGGAGGAATTTTTACACCGACAGAGGCAGCTGCCGTATCTGTCGTGTATGGACTTTTTGTAGGTATGGTGATTTACCGCGAAGTGTCTTTCAGAGATCTGTTTGATATTCTGGTAGATTCAGCAAAAACAACAGGCGGAATCATGCTGATCGTTGCAAGTGCGTCTCTGTTCTCATTTGTATGTACCAAGTTTGGTATTGCAGATGCCGCATCAGGACTGCTCGCATCCATTGCACATAATCAGTTTGTTTTCCTTCTGATCGTCAATATTATTTTCCTGATCGCAGGATGCTTCATTGATGCAAACTCAGCAATGTACATCTTTATTCCAATCATGCTCCCGGTATGCAAGGCACTTGGATATGATGTTGTTGCATTCGGTGTTATGGCAACAGTCAACCTTGCAATCGGACAGGTTACTCCTCCGGTTGGAGTCAACCTTTTTGTTGCTATCAGTATCAGGATCAAGAAAGGTCTGGAAGTTACCCTGCAGGAGATCTCAAAGGCAGTTATGCCGATGATCGCAGCCAGTGTGGCGGTGCTTCTGATCGTTACCTATATTCCGGCAGCTTCCACTGCACTGCCGAAGGCACTTGCAAAAAATGGCTCCTACACGGGAGACCAGTCCGGTACTGATACGGGAAGCGGTACTTCTAAATCAGCCGGAAATGACAACGATTCCTTTAATACAATTGAAGATTACAGCGACCTTGACTGGCCGGAAATGACCTGGAACTTCGCATGCTCCACAACAGAGACAAGCACCTGGGCAGACGGCGGCCGTAAATTTGGTGAGCTGATGGAAAAAGCAACCGGAGGCAAGATTAAAGTCAATGTTTATGCTACAGATCAGCTGACCAATGGAAACCAGTCTGAAGGAATCCAGGCGCTGATGAACGGAGACCCGGTACAGATATCCATGCATTCCAACCTGATCTACTCAGCATTTGATCCGAGATTCAATGTTGTATCCCTTCCGTTCATCTATGATTCTTATGATGACGCAGATGCGAAATTTGACGGAGAAGCCGGAGAAAAACTGAAGGAAATCCTTTCCAGCTACGGTCTGCATTGTATGGGAATCGCAGAGAACGGCTTCCGAGAACTGACCAACAGCAAACACGAAGTCAAGACTCTGGATGACATGAAGAACCTCAAGATCCGTGTGGCAGGCTCCAACCTTCTGATGGAATGCTATAAGAGATGGGGAGCAGACGCAACAAACCTGAACTGGACAGAGACTTACACAGCCCTGCAGCAGAACACCGTAGAAGGACAGGAAAATCCTCTTCCGGCAATCGATGCTGCAAGCGTACAGGAAGTACAGCCATACTGCTCCATGTGGGATGCAATCTACGACTGCCTGTTCTTCTGCATTAACCAGGAAATTTATGACAGCCTGACACCGGAGCAGCAGGCCGTTGTTGATGAGTGTGGACAGAAAGCTGTCGAATATGAACGTTACATCAACCGCTCCGGCGACGAAGAGATCATGAGCCGCTGGCAGTCAAAGAATGGCGTGACTATCACAAAGAAAGAAGACATGGACATCGATTCCTTCAAAGAAGCCGTAGATGGCGTAGATGAGTGGTTTGTTAAGGAACTCGAGAAAGAAGGATATGATGATGCACAGGAACTGGTCGATCTCTTTACAGAAGAATCTACAGATACTGTGGCAGACTACAGTGACCTTGACTGGCCGGAAGCAACCTGGAACTTTGCATGCTCCACAACAGAGACAAGCACCTGGGCAGACGGCGGCCGTAAATTTGGTGAGCTGATGGAAAAAGCAACCGGAGGCAAGATTAAAGTCAATGTTTATGCTACAGATCAGCTGACCAATGGAAACCAGTCTGAAGGAATCCAGGCACTGATGAACGGAGACCCGGTACAGATCTCCATGCATTCCAACCTGATCTACTCCGCATTTGACCCGAGATTCAATGTCGTATCCCTTCCGTTTATCTATGATTCTTATGATGACGCAGATGCGAAATTTGACGGAGAAGCCGGAGAAAAACTGAAGGAAATCCTTTCCAGCTACGGTCTGCATTGTATGGGAATCGCAGAGAACGGCTTCCGAGAACTGACCAACAGCAAACACGAAGTCAAGACTCTGGATGACATGAAGAACCTCAAGATTCGTGTGGCAGGCTCCAACCTTCTGATGGAATGCTATAAGAGATGGGGAGCAGACGCAACAAACCTGAACTGGACAGAGACTTACACAGCCCTGCAGCAGAATACAGTAGAAGGCCAGGAAAATCCTCTTCCGGCAATCGATGCCGCAAGCGTACAGGAAGTACAGCCATACTGTTCCATGTGGGATGCAATCTACGACTGTCTGTTCTTCTGCATTAACCAGAACCTGTACGATACACTGACACCAGAGCAGCAGGCCGTTGTTGATGAATGCGGACAGAAAGCCGTTGAATATGAGCGTTACATCAACCGTTCCGGCGACGAAGAGATCATGAGCCGCTGGCAGACCAAAAATGACGTTACCATCACAGACAAAGAAGATATGGATATCGATTCCTTCAAAAAAGCCGTAGACGGCGTAGATGAGTGGTTCGTAGAACAGCTCAAAGATGCCGGATACGACGATGGCCAGGAACTGGTAGACCTCTTTGAAAAATAAAAAGCCCATGAAAAGTCCGGATTTTCCGGACTTTTCATATATAATCGCCTACCTGCAATGACAGTACTCCCGCATTACATTGAACAGCCCCTGGCATAAAGCAGACAACAGGATCACGGAAACAAGTCGGGGAATGCTCAAGAGTACGGCGTGATGAGGTGCAGGCAAGCTTCCGCCACCAAGCCCACTGTCTGAGCGAAGCGAGTTTGGGCGACTGGCGGATAAAAAGCGAATGCACCGAATAGCCGCACGCAATGGCATTCCCTGCACTGTATCCGTGAATCCGTTGTCGTAAATGTTATAAATGTTACTGTGAACAGTTGTCGTAAATATTACCGTTCATTCCACACAAAACATACCTTGACAGAAAAGAACTTTCGTCATATACTAAACCATGTAAATAAGCAGGGGAGCTTGTATTCGCAGGCTGAGAGGAAGTAATCAACTTCGACCCTTATACCTGATTTGGATAATGCCAACGTAGGAATTTGAACGTATGTGAATATTACGGGAGATACCTCACGGTATTTCCCTTTTTCGTTTACATATATCTGAACAGGGACACACAATTTCATAGCGATACAAATGAGAGTGAACAGAGTTCATGAAGGGGTGCACCACCACGGGTGTATTACTTCGTGAACTCTTTTTTACTTTACAGGAAATTACTCCGTAATGTTCCAATAAAGCAAAAAAACGCTCCGCGAGGACCTGTCCACTCTGCTCCTTCACAGGCATCATTTGTATCAATCACAACACAGGAGGAAAACCATGATCACAGTAAACGGAGTAGAAAAAACACTGGAAAAACCATTATCAGTCACAGAATACCTCGAGACAAACAAATACGTACCAGTACAGGTAGCAATCGAACTAAACGACAAAATCCTGGCAAGAGAACTATACCCAACAACCATTCTGAAAGAAGGAGACATTATGGAAATCGTAAGCTTTATGGGCGGCGGAAGCGGCAAAAACGAAGACAAACTCATACTGGGAGGACACGAATTCACCTCCCGATTCATCCTCGGATCAGGCAAATTTTCACTCGATCTCGTAAAAGCCTGCATCGAAAAAGCAGAAGCACAGATCATCACCCTTGCACTTCGCCGTGCAAACGAAGGAGGCCTCGCAAACATCCTCGATTACATCCCGAAAAACGTCACACTCCTTCCAAACACATCCGGTGCAAGAAATGCAGAAGAAGCAGTCCGCATCGCAAGACTCTCCCGCGAACTCGGCTGCGGAGACTTCGTAAAAATCGAAGTCATTCATGACTCCAAATACCTTCTCCCGGACAACTACGAAACCATCAAAGCAACAGAAATCCTTGCAAAAGAAGGGTTCGTAGTCATGCCATACATGTATCCGGATCTGAATGCAGCAAGAGATCTGGTCAATGCAGGAGCAGCCTGCGTCATGCCACTCGGTTCCCCGATCGGCTCCAACAAAGGCATCTGCACCAAAGAATTCATCCAGATCCTGATCGATGAAATCGACCTTCCAATTATCGTAGATGCAGGAATCGGCAGACCTTCCCAGGCATGCGAAGCAATGGAAATGGGAGCTTCCGCAGTCATGGCAAACACCGCAATCGCAACAGCAGGAAATGTAGAAGCAATGGCAGAAGCATTCAAAAAAGCAATCGAAGCAGGACGCAGCGCATACCTTTCCGGACTTGGACGCACCCTGGAAAAAGGAGCCAGTGCATCCTCACCACTGACAGGATTTCTGCATGACTAAAGAACGGAGGACAGAATAATGGCAGAGAATACAGCAAATCATGGAGATCACTTTAACGAAAGTATCGTCAACGAAGTGATCCTTGAAGATATGAAAAAAAACCGCATCGATCATATGAAATACCTTCCGGGAATGGAAACAATGGAAGAATCAAACGTAATGGAACAGGTCATTGAAGCAATGAATGCTTATGATTATGATCAGTATACAGAACAAGATGTCCGCAGAGCACTGGAACATGACAACCGCACGATTGAAGACTTCCAGGCACTTCTTTCCCCGGCAGCCCTTCCACTCCTGGAAGAAATCGCACAGGCGGCAAGAGTAGAAACAAGAAAACATTTCGGCAACAGCGTGTATATGTTCACACCGATCTATATCGCAAACTACTGTGAAAACTACTGCATCTACTGCGGATTTAACTGCCATAACAAGATTCGCCGTGCACAGTTAAATGCAGAAGAAATTGACAAGGAAATGGAAGCAATCGCAAGGACAGGACTGCAGGAAATCCTGATCCTGACAGGAGAAAGCAGAGCCAAATCAGATGTAAAATACATCGGAGAAGCATGCAAGATCGCAAGAAAATACTTCAAAGTCATCGGTCTGGAAGTATATCCGATGAACTCCGACGAGTATCATTATCTGCATGAATGCGGAGCAGATTATGTGACGGTTTTCCAGGAAACATACAACTCAGATAAATATGAAACACTTCATCTGGCAGGACATAAACGAATCTTCCCATATCGTCTGAATGCACAGGAACGTGCATTAAAGGGCGGCATGAGAGGCGTCGGTTTTGCAGCACTTCTCGGTCTGGATGACTTCCGTAAAGACGCTTTTGCAACAGGATATCACGCATGGCTCCTTCAGAGAAAATATCCTCATGCAGAGATCGCATTTTCCTGTCCGAGACTCTGTCCGATCATCAATAATGACAAGATCAATCCGATGGATGTACATGAGCCGCAGCTTCTCCAGGTTGTCTGTGCATATCGACTGTTTATGCCGTTTGCAAGCATTACAGTATCTACAAGAGAGTGTGCGAGAGTCAGAGACAATCTGGTAAACATCGCGGCAACCAAGATCTCAGCAGGCGTCAGCACAGGAATCGGAAGCCACGGAGATGACATTGCAGATAAAGGAGATGACCAGTTCGAAATTTCCGATGGAAGGTCAGTGGATGAAGTATATCAGGCACTTCTGGACCACCAGCTTCAGCCGGTCATGAACGATTATGTCTACCTGTAAAGAAGAATATAGAAACATTATCGCAGTGACAAACCGCAAGCTGAGCAGCAGACCGTTCCTGGAACAGATGGAGCGTGTCAGCAGACTCCAGCCGAAGGCGGTGATCCTCAGAGAAAAAGATCTCCAGGAGGAGATGTATGAGGAACTGGCGGTAAAAGTTATAGAATTATGTAAACAATATCAGGTTCCGTGTATGCTGCACACCTATCTGGAAACTGCGAGAAAACTGCAGCATCCATATATCCATCTTCCCCTGTTTCTGCTCAGAGAAAACAGCGGGAAACTGAATGATTTCGTAGAAATCGGATGCTCCATACATTCAGTAGAAGAAGCAGAAGAAGCACAGAAACTCGGTGCGACTTATCTGACAGCAGGACACATTTATACTACAGACTGCAAGAAGGGACTGCCGCCGAGAGGAACCGATTTCCTGAAGGAAGTCTGCGGTGCTGTGACAATCCCGGTGTATGCGATAGGCGGAATCCATGCAGGTACAGGACAGATACAGGAAGTAATAAAATGCGGTGCTTCCGGTGGCTGCATCATGTCAGAAATGATGCGGATATAACTGTCCGGAAGCTAAGGTAAAAAAAGAGAACAGGAATCAGCATATCTGATATTCTTTACTCAAAATAAGTTTCATGGTATCATTATGAGGAAAAATGATACTGTGAAACTTTTTTCTTTATATAAAAAATCTTCAGGGGAGGATATTTATGGATTTCATGAAATATTTCGGCTGGTATCTTGCCGTAGTGAATATCGTGGCATTTATCATGTACGGTATCGACAAGGAAAAAGCCAGACGCGGTGCGTGGCGCATCCCGGAGAGTACTCTGATCGGAGTGGCATTTCTGGGCGGCAGTTTCGGTGCATGGGCAGGAATGCGTTATTTCCGCCACAAGACAAGAAAGAAGAAATTTTCTGTAGGAATACCGCTGATCCTTGTTGTGGAATATGGACTGGCTGCATGGCTTATGACGAGCATTAAATGAACAGAAACTGCAGATAAAAACGGAGGAAAAATGATGTCAGGGACAATTATCTGTTATGGAGATTCTAATACTTATGGTTATGATCCATGTGTGATGGCAGGAGACCGCTATCCAGAAGAAGACCGCTGGACAGAAATTCTGGAGAGAGAAACAGACTGGAAGATCGAGGATCACGGAATCTGCGGAAGATGTATTCCGCATACAGGAAGTCAGATTCGATTTGCCTGTGAACAGCTGAGAGACTGGCAGGATATAGATGCTCCGGTACAGCTGTGGATCATGCTTGGAACAAACGATCTTCTTCAGGAAAGACAGTTTACAGCAGAAGATACCGCACAGAGAATGGAAGCTTTTCTTAAGAAGATCATGGCAGAGCCGGCAGTTTCCGATGGTAAGATCACGCTTCGGCTGATTGCACCGGCCCGGATGGAATACGGGGCCTGGGTAGATGAGGAGCGGCTGTATTTGGAGTCGAGACGGCTTGGTGAAGCATACAGAAAAGTCGCAGAACGCATGGAGATAGAATTTACAGATGCAGGTAAATGGGAGATCCCGGTCGTGTATGACGGAGTCCATTTTTCAGAGAAAGGACACCATATATTTGCACAGAAAATACAGGAGGAACTCACATGGTTAAGGTAGATCTGATCACGGGATTTCTGGGATCAGGAAAGACAACTTTTATCAAAAAATATGCCAGATATCTGATGGATCAGGGATATAATATAGGAATTCTGGAGAACGATTTTGGCGCTGTAAATGTAGATATGATGCTTCTGCGCGAACTGGAAGGAGAGCAGTGTGAGCTTGAAATGGTGGCAGGAGGATGTGATAAAGACTGTCACAGAAGACGTTTCAAGACGAAGCTGATCGCAATGGGAATGTGCGGATATGACCGCGTTCTGATTGAGCCCTCCGGAATTTTTGACATGGATGAGTTTTTTGATGCACTGCACGAAGAGCCGCTGGATCGCTGGTATCAGATCGGAAACGTGATCGCAGTGGTGGACGCCGGACTGGATGAGAAGATGTCAGAAGAAGCAGATTATATTCTGGCTTCGGAGGTTGCAGATGCTGGCTGTATAGTCTTAAGTAAGACGCAGGAAGCTTCCGAAAAGTCCATAGAGAATACGGTAAAACATCTGAACAGAGCACTGAAGGCAGTTCACTGCAAGCGAAAGTTTGGAGAGGATGAAATCATCCGGAAAGACTGGGAACAGTTTGAAACAGAGGATTTTGAACGGATCCTGAACAGCGGATATATAGCGGAAGATTATGAAAAAATGAGTCTGGATGAGAAAGAAGTTTTTAAATCTCTGTATTTTATGGATCTGGAGATTTCGGGGGCAGAACTGCGTGATGCAGCACAGAAGATCATGCAGGATCCAGCGTGCGGGTCTGTTTTCCGTATCAAGGGATTCACACAGGAAACAGATGGAAGCTGGACAGAACTGAATGCTACTCATCACGAGATAACTCAGTGTCCGATCGCGGAAGGACAGAAGGTCATCATAGTGATCGGGGAGCAGCCGGACGAAGAGATGATAAAGAAATATTTTGGAACAGATTAGTTTTTTGTACACAAATGGAGGACTACAAATGGCAGTGAACACCAGAATTTTATTTACGGATCTGGATGGTACTTTGTTGAATGACAATAAAGAAATTTCAGAAGGAAACAGAGCGGCAGTAGAGGAAGCACTCGCAGCGGGACACAAGATCGTAGTATCAACAGGAAGAGCTCTGGCGAGCGGACTCCAGATCGCGGAGCGCGTCGGACTTACAGGAGAGGGATGTTATGTCATAGCGTTTAATGGCGGACAGATCTATGATCCTTACCACAAAAAGACGATTCACGGAGTAACCTTCTCAAGAGATACAGCAGTTGAGATCTTTGAAAAAGCGGCAGAAAAAAATCTGTACATGCAGGCGTATTCAGATGAGGCGATCCTGACGATAGAGAACAGTGAACTGCTCCGGGAGTATGCGAAGATACAGAATCTGCCGTATAAACTTGTAAAAAGTGCAAAAGATGCGATTATTCAGGATCCATATAAGCTCCTCGCGATCGACAAGGACAGGAGCAGATCTGAGAAATTTCAGGAGGAGGTTCTTGAGGGATATTCTGACACCGTGAGAAGCTTTTTCTCCAATGCCACTTATCTTGAGATTGTACCAAAGACGGTATCCAAAGGAGAAGCTGTCCGCTGGATGTGCGACTATCTTGGAATCCCGATTGAGAACTCTGTGGCTGCCGGAGATGCACAGAATGATATCGAAATGCTCAAGGCTGCCCATGTAGGTGCCGTGATGTGCAATGCATTTCCGGGGATTCAGGAATATGGCGATTATGTGACAGAAAATGACAACAATCACGATGGGGTTGCAGAGATCATCCGCAAATTTATCCTGTAAGGGATTTTGCTCCACATCTGTTTATTATGAAGTCTGGATAAGGTCTTCTGAGCAGAAATGTTCAGAGGATCTTTTTTGTTTAGTGACTTTACAGGCAAATGCGAGTATAATAAAACTATCTATGCCTGAAACACAGTTGCAGGCATTATGACAAAAGGAGAAAATCTATGGATACATTTGATTTCAGTTTTTATAAAGGAAAAAAGGTTCTCGTGACCGGGCATACAGGCTTTAAGGGCTCCTGGCTCTGCCGACTTCTTTTGAAGCTTGGTGCGGAAGTCACCGGATATGCATTGGAGCCGCCGACGCAGCCGGATCTTTTTCAGCTTCTGGATGTGGAATCGCAGATGCATTCTGTCACAGGAGACATCCGTGATCTGGAGAAATTGAAGCAGGTTTTTGCCGAGGCACAGCCGGAGATCGTACTTCATCTGGCTGCACAGCCGATCGTAAGAGAATCCTACAAAAATCCCGTATACACCTACGAAACCAATGTTATGGGAACAGTGAACATTCTGGAAGCAGTGCGACAGTGCAAAAGTGTAAAATCTTTTCTGAATGTGACAACCGACAAAGTATATCGAAATAACGAATGGGAATGGGGATACAGAGAGACCGATGAACTGGACGGCTATGATCCGTACTCCAACAGCAAATCCTGCTCGGAACTGGTGACACACAGTTACGAGAAAGCCTTTCTTAAGGAGCTTGGGATCGCAGTATCTACAGCAAGAGCCGGGAACGTGATCGGTGGCGGAGATTTCGCAGCAGACCGTATCGTTCCTGACTGTGTAAGAGCCATCGCCGATGGAAAGAAGATCGCAGTCCGCAATCCGCATTCTACCCGTCCGTACCAGCATGTGCTGGAACCGCTGGGGGCTTATCTTATGATTGCCGGAAGCCAGTACGAGGACGCATCCCGTGCAGGTGCCTACAATGTGGGACCCGGAGATGATGACTGTATCACGACCGGTACACTTGCGGATCTTTTCTGTGAAGCCTGGGGAGAGGGAGCTTCCTGGGAAAATCTCTGTCAGGGAGGACCGCATGAGGCGAATTTCCTGAAGCTGGACTGTTCCAGAATCCGCAGTACATTTGGATGGAAACCGCACTGGCAGGTAAAGGAGGCCATCTCTCAGACTGTAAAATGGTATCAGGCATGGCTTGACGGAGATGATATGGCTGCATTTACGGATCGTCAGATTGAGGAATATCTGACACAAAACAGATAGAAAAGGAAAGAGTATGAAAAAAAACAGAGAAATTATCTGCGGACTGACAGCGTGGGTCCTGACAGTATGTTTTTTCCTGAGCTGCCTTCTGATTCCGGGACTTTCTAAGCGAATCAGTGAACATGGAAATATCAACATTCTGGTCTATGGAATGACGCTTGTCCTGTTCTGTATTTTGTTTCTTGCAGGAATGGCATGGAGTACATCCCGGCAAAATAACAGCCTGAAGCTGACTGAAAGCCCTGTGGCGAAGAAGACTGCACTGGTGATACTTCTTGGATCACAGCTTCCGTTCTGGATCATGTGCGTGACGAGGGAGACGGAACAGGTAGGAACCGTATCGATGAAATATGGCTGGCATACACAGCCACTGGCAGTGATGATCCTTTTGTTTCTTGCTGAACTGGCAGTCTTTTTCTGGTTGTATGAGAATCTTTCTCTTACGGAGAAAAAGGGTGAATGGATCATCTGGCTTACCTATGCGGCACTGGTGGTTCTGATCTTTTACTGTATGTACACGCCGAATATCTACGGAAGAGGGGAGCAGGGTGATAACTATCACGCACATGCATACTTTAATTCGGTTTACAATGTGTATCAGGGAGTGCCGTATACGCATAATGTGACAAGTATCTACGGTCATTACGGACTGTTTTTCAAGATTCCGATGAAGCTGGTACATGGTGATTTTCGGGCATTTGTGCTGATGATGGCAGGGCTTGGGGCCCTGACTTATATCGGGGCATTTCTGGTACTGCAGATGCTTGTAAGAAGCAGAATTCTCAGAGTTATTGCAGCATTTGCACTTGCATTCCCTGTGCTTGGCATGCGCGGTGGATATTACTGGCAGGTGTGGCCGCACAGAGTGCTTTTTCCTGTGCTTCTGCTTCTCTATGGAACGGTGATCCTTAAGAAAAAAAGGAGCAGTCTTCTGACCGCGGCTGGTGGATATCTGATCTGTCTTCTTGCGATTTTGTGGAATACGGAGACAGGCCTTCTTCTTACAGTATCCTGGGCGGGACTTTATATTTCAAGACTGCTCTCAAGAAAAAAATGGAAGATAAGAGAGCTGCTTTTTTCTATCGGTGCACAGGTAGCTGGCATGATCTTTGCCTTTACAGGTGCTTATGGAATCGTAAATCTCTATAATCTTTCCAAGCACAGTCCGATGAATTCCGTGAGAGATTTTCTGATTCCGCTGCTCTCTGACGGCTATATGACAGACATCCTTCATCTGGATCTTCCGACCTATCCGAGTGCCTACATGGCGGTGATCACACTGTTTCTGACTGGTGTGGCGATGGGAATCGCCGGATGGTTCGGTGACAGGGAGGAACGCCGCTGGGAGACAGATTTGATCTTTATGCTCAGCGTCGGGGCTCTTGGATGTCTGGTCTATTATATGAACCGTCCGTCTTATCATAACCTTGACTGTATCAGTATTTCTGCTGTTCTTCTGGCAGCTTATCTGGCACAGCACGGACTGGATTTTGTGAAAAAAAATGGCTGGAAAAACATCGCCCGTATCACTTTTTATGAGGTCGTGCGTGGCGGGATCGGGGTCATCTGTGCGGCTTCTGTGCTTGCAATGGGAACAGGAACAATCCTGCAGTTTTCACAGAACAGCAAGATCAAAGAAAACTTCCATAATACGGCGGAGTTTGAGGATTTTGCGCAGCAGATTGCAGCCATTGTGCCTGCAAACACACATGGATTTGGTCTGAACGTAGCTGAGGTTTATAGCATGCTTCACTGGAGTACACAGTGTTTTACCATGGATTTCAGTGATATGGCAGTCCGCCCGGATTCTCTGAAGGAGCTGAAAGAGCAGCTTGAAACAGAGGATGCACCGGCAGTTTTTACAAACAAATCTTCACTGGGAATCTGGAAAAGAAATGATCCAAAGACCTACCAGTGGTTCTGTGACAATTATAAACTGAACGAAACTTTTTCATTTTATAATGAGGAATTCAGATACTTTACAAAACGATGATAAAGGAGAAAAATATGTTTGAAGAAATGACAGAAAAACAGGCGAGAGAAGAAATTCTCAAACTGACAAAGGAATATTGTGAGAAGTATCACAATCAGAAGAAACCGTACGAAAAAGGAGACCGTATCCCGTACGCATCCCGCGTCTATGATGCAGAAGAGATGGTGAATCTTGTGGACAGCTCCCTGGAGTTCTGGCTGACAGCCGGACGTTACACAAATGAATTTGAGCATGAATTTGCGAAGTACCTGGGTGTAAGATACTGCTCTCTGGTAAACTCAGGTTCTTCCGCGAATCTTCTTGCGTTTATGACTCTGACTTCCCCGCTTCTCAAAGAGCGTCAGATCCTTCCGGGAGATGAGGTTATCACGGTTGCGGCAGGTTTTCCGACAACCGTAGCGCCGATCATCCAGTACGGTGCAGTTCCTGTTTTTGTCGATGTGGCGATTCCGCAGTACAACATTGATCCGCAGCTTCTGGAGGCTGCATATTCTCCAAAGACAAAGGCAGTCATGCTGGCACACACACTTGGAAATCCGTTTGATCTTAAGGCAGTCAGAGATTTCTGCAAGAAACATAATCTCTGGCTGGTGGAAGATAACTGCGATGCTCTGGGGTCTGTCTATACCATCGATGGTGAGGAAAAACTGACAGGAACGATAGGTGATATCGGAACTTCCAGCTTTTACCCGCCGCATCATATGACAATGGGTGAGGGTGGTGCTGTTTATACGGACAATTCACTTCTCAACAAGATCGCAAGATCTTTAAGAGACTGGGGAAGAGACTGTATCTGTGCACCGGGACAGGATAACCTGTGCGGACATCGTTTTGACCGCCAGTACGGTGAGCTTCCGGTAGGTTACGACCACAAATATGTCTATTCTCATTTCGGATATAACCTCAAGGCGACGGATATGCAGGCTGCAGTCGGCTGTGCACAGCTTAAGAAATTCCCATCTTTTGTAGAGCGAAGGATCCACAACTTCAATTATCTGAGAGAAGCACTTAAAGGAACGGAGGACAAGCTGATCCTTCCGACAGCCTGTGAAAACTCCAGACCGAGCTGGTTTGGCTTCCTTATCACCTGTAAGGCAGGCGTTGACAGAAACAAACTTGTTCAGGAGATTGAAGCCAGGGGTGTTCAGACACGTATGCTGTTTGCAGGAAATCTGACAAAACATCCATGCTTTGACCAGATGCGTGCAGCAGGTAAGGGCTATCGTATTTCTGGAAGCCTGGAAAATACAGACCGCATCATGAAGGATACCTTCTGGATCGGTGTTTATCCGGGAATGACAGATGAGATGCTTTCAGCAATGGCAGACGCGATCAAAGAAGCTCTGAACTGATTTACAGTAGAATGGAGAAAATATGATTTTAGATGAAAGACTTCGCTGGATGGGCTTCTGGATGCTGGATAAGATGAAGGGCGGAAAGATTCGGGAATATTATGACCAGATCCGCTATGCCTGGAAAGAGGGCAGTTCCATCGAGGAGACGGACAAAAGGATCCGGGATCTGATCGCACATGCAGTCAGAACGACTGATTTCTACAAGGATTATCCGGAAGATATCGCACTTAGAGATCTTCCGGTGGTAAATAAGGATACATTTCGTCAGCAGTATGACCGTTTTATCTCTTCTACATACAAAGACGCACCGGACAACCGGGTGATGTGTACCAGCGGTTCTACGGGAACTCCTCTCCGCATGATCCAGAACAGGGACAAGATTCGGCATAATACAGCAGGCGGTATTTTCCTGGGAGCGGCAGCAGGATATTACATAGGCATGAAGGAAGCTTTTATCCGTGTGTGGGTAAACAATGTCAGAAAAAGTAAATTTCAGCTGATTCAGGAAAACATGATCATGATGGACAGTTCCCGCATGGATGAGAAGGCACTGTCCGAAATGTTCCGCACGATCGAGAAGAAAAAGGTGAAATGTCTTGTCGGATATTCCTCCGCTCTGGGTGAGCTGAGTGATTATATCCGAAAATCCGGCACAGACTGCAGCAACTGCAGTGTCAGAGCAATCATTCCAATCTCCGAGACAATGCCGGAACCGGTGCGAAGGACTCTGGAAAAGCAGTTCGGCTGTCCTGTAAGGGCATGGTATTCCAATGAGGAAAACGGAATCATGGGACTCCAGAATGAGGAGAATGAAGGGTATCATATTGACACAGAAACCTACTATTATGAAATCCTCAAGATGGACTGCGATGAACCGGCGGAACCGGGAGAACTGGGACGTATCGTGATCACGGATCTTTTTAACTATGCATTTCCGATCCTGCGTTATGATAACGGAGATACAGCAGTGGCTGTCCGCAAAGAAAAAAACGGACGTTTCAAGCTGTATCTGTCGGAGCTTTACGGACGCAGAAGTGACCTGATCTACGACTGCAAAGGCAATGCGGTGACACCCTATATCATCACCAATAATCTCTGGGATATTGAGGGAGTGAAGCAGTACCGCTTTATTCAGGAAGATGTAAAGGATTACACGATCTGGCTGAACGGAGATCCGGCGAAGATGGATCAGAAGGAGATACTTGGAAGGATCCGCCCGTATCTTGGCGAGGAAGCAAGAATCAAAGTAGAGATTGTGGATGAGATTCCGGTTCTGGCCTCCGGAAAGCGTAAATACATAGAGAACCGCTGTGAGAAATATAAGGATCACAGGGGAATCTGTGGCTGACAGAGAGGCGGGAAACAGATTGGAAAAAAAGGAACAGAAAAAAAATATTGCAGTAAACACTCTGTATACTATGGGCGGGCTGATCTTTATGAATGCAGTTCTGCAGATTGTGATCACACCGCTTCTTAACAGAGTTATGGGAGCAGAGCAGCTTGGAGGTCTTCTTTATATCACAGGACTGATCGCAATTGTGTGTCCTTCCGTCGGACAGGCACTGAACACCAGTCGTCTTGTGGTACGGAGAAATTTTGCCGTGACAAACGGGGATTATGACTGGATCCTGCTTGTATTCGGGGCCATCGGAAGCGGTGTCGCACTCTGGATGTCGAGGAACAGCCTGGAAGGTCCTGTTATGGCAGTTGGAGTCTTTGTGCTGTTTATGTTTACTGTATTTCGATATTATGGTGATGTGGAATATCGTCTGAATCTGAATTACCGGAGATATTTTATTTATTATCTGCTGATCGGGCTTGGATATCTTGCCGGATTTGGTGTGTATTATGTGACGGGTCAGTGGGTGTGGATCTATCTGGTCGGAGAGGGGGCAGCCCTTGTCTTTGTGGGACTGACAGGAAGTATTTTTCATCAGTTTTTTCAGAGAAGCCAGTATTTTTCGACAGCACTGGGCAGAGGATTCTTTCTTACGCTGTCGTATCTGATCACAAACACGACTATGAATATGGACCGCCTTGTGATCAAGCAGGTTCTGGGAAATGAGCAGGTTACTTGGTATTACGTGGTCTCTCTGATCGGCAAGACTCTGGTGCTTCTGATCGCTCCGATCAACACGATCGTGATCTCCTATCTGACCAGGAGAAAGGAACTTCTGACACGATCTCAGTTTGGAAAGGCAGTTCTTGCAGGCGGTGGCGTGAGCTTTGTGTTCTTCCTTGCCTGTCAGGTGGGAACTCCATTATTTGTATGGCTTTTTTACAGAAATCTCTATGATTCGGTCAGGGGACTTGTCACAGTGGTAAACCTTGCACAGATCCTGGGACTGTTTTCCGCATTTTTATTTATTCTGGTACTTACATTTACAGATGAAAAATGGCAGCTGTGGATCCAGCTTGCACATTTTGTAATCCTGCTGGTCAGCTCTGTGCTGGCGGCAAGGGCATACGGTATGATTGGTTTTGCCTGGGCGTCCCTCGGGGCGAACAGCCTCAGAGTGGCAGCAGTCATTATTCTGGGACTGTTAAAGGCAGGAAAGGACAAAGGAGGCAGCAATGCAGACAGGTGAAGTTCTGAGAAGAGTGGCATTTAATCTTCTCGATGCTGCAAAAGGCGGCAGACTCAAAAAATTAAAAGAAGTAAATAAACGGGAGATCGTGGAGGGTGTCACAGAAGAATATGTGGACCGCAGGCTCCACATTCTTCTGGATTATGTAAAGGAACATTCTCCTTATTATAAGGATCACTCGGAATGGATGGAGCTGCAGGACTTTCCGGTGATGACCAAGGGTGATTTTATCGAAAATTATGACCAGGTTCTTGTGGACAACAGCAAGGAGCAGGGGAATCTCTATCGATTAAGTACAAGCGGCTCTACGGGAACTCCGTTTACCGTACTCTGCGACGGGGACAAAATGAGCAGAGTCAACATGAATTTTATTTCCTGTATGGAACTGAATGGTTTTCGTATGGGAATGAAGCGCGGAGAGTTCCGTGCGTGGATAAAGGGAAAAAATACAATCAGTAAGTGGAAATCTTTCAAAAATAATCTGATCATGGTGGATATCTCCAATATGGGAGACGATTCCCTGGACAAAATCTGCCGGGATATCGAGAAACAGAAGATACAGGTGCTGGTTACTTACTCCAGTGCGCTGACAGCACTGACACAGTACATCAGAAGAACAGGAAGAGACATCAGCAAGTGGTCAGTGGAGATGGTCTTTTCCATGGGAGAGGCACTGCCGCAGGAGACCTATGATCTGACAAAAGAACTGTTTGGATTTTCTCCGGTCCGTTCTTATGGAAACAATGAAAATGGTTTTATTGCGATCCAGCTTGATGAGGATCCGGAATATACCATTGACCTCTACAATTTTTATCCGGAGATCCTGAAGCTGGACTGCGATGAGCCGGCAGAAGAAGGAGAACTGGGAAGGATTGTGGTGACAGATTATTACAATAAGACTTTTCCTATGGTCCGTTATGATACCGGTGATACGGGAATCATGAGAATGTATAAGGATGATAAGGGCAGGATGCATGGAAAATATGTCGAGATCTATGGCCGAAGAGGTTCTCTGATGTACAACACCAAGGGCGAACCACTCTCCATCCATGTATTTATGAATACGCTTCTTAAATTCGAGGGTATTGTCTATCAGGCGAAATGTATCCAGTGGGGAGAGAAGGATTACGAACTTCTTGTCAATGCAGACAGAAAAAAATTGGATGAAGAAGAACTTCTTGCAGCATACCGTCATTATCTCGGTGAAGATGCCGATATAAAGACAACCTATGTCGATCAGATCCCGATCCAGGCCTCCGGCAAGTTTATGGTATGCGAAAACAAATGGGACGGAAGGAAACAGGCGTAATGAAACAGAAAGTATCTGATTATATAGCTGAGTATATTGCACAGTGGGGAATCCGGGATGTGTTTACAGTGACCGGCGGCGGTGCCATGCATATGAATGATGCCTTCGGTCATCATCCGAAGCTTCACTGTACCTATCAGCATCATGAGCAGGCGTGTGCGATGGCAGCGGAGGCATACGCACGGATGGATAACCGTATGGCTGCTGTCTGTGTGACGACAGGACCCGGGGCAACAAATGCCATCACAGGCGTCCTGGGCGGCTGGATGGATTCTATTCCGATGCTGGTTTTTTCCGGACAGGCGAGATATGCGACAACTGTCCCGGCAAGCGGGCTTCCGCTTCGAAGCATGGGTGTTCAGGAGTGTAATATTGTTCCGGTGGTTTCTTCTATTACAAAGTATGCGCATATGGTCATTCATCCGGAAGATATCCGTTATCATCTGGAGAAGGCACTTTATATGGCAGTTACAGGAAGACCTGGACCGGTCTGGCTGGATATTCCTCTGGATGTACAGGGTGCTGTCATTGAGACAGAAAATCTGAGAGCTTATGATCCGGCAGAAAATCCGGAGCAGAAACCACAGGAGATCTCACAGGAGATAATAGAGAAGATCCTTGATAAGATTGAGGAAAGTCATCGTCCGGTGCTGTCACCGGGAAATGGTGTCCGTCTTGCCGGTGCGATCGGGGAATTCCATGAACTTGTAGAACTTCTCGGCGTACCGGTTGTGACAGGAATGAGCAGTGTAGATGCACTGGAATCCGACCATCCGTATTTTGCGGGCCGGAGCGGCGGAACAGGAACGAGAGCAGGAAATTTTGCCCTGCAGAACAGTGATGTGCTGCTTTCCATCGGAAACCGTCAGGGATTTACACAGACAGGTTTCCAGTATCAGGACTGGGCGAGAGAGAGCTATACGATCCTGAATGATATTGATGAAAATGAATTAAAGAAGCCAAGTCTCCATGTCAGCCTTCCGGTTGTCGGAGATGCGGGGGAACTGATCCGTGGACTCCTTACGGAGGCAAAGAAGCGTGGAGCAGATAAAGGACATCCGTTGTTTAAGGGAGAGGACTGGAGAAACCAGTGCCTTCTCTGGAGAGAAAAATATCCGGTCGTAACACAGAAACATTATGAGACACAGGAAGAGGGCTGCACAAATATCTATGCTTTCTATGAAGAACTCTCCAAAGCCATGAAGGAAGATCAGAATCTCATGGTCAGTGTGGGAACTTCCAGGGTGGCAGGCAGCCAGGCCTTTCAGGTTAAAAAAGGGCAGCGTTTTATCACAAATCCAAACACGGCGTCTATGGGCTTCTGTCTTCCTGCGGCGACAGGGATCGCAGTGGCACAGCCGGGCAAACCGGTTGTCTGTGTGACAGGTGAGGGAAGTCTGCAGATGAACATTCAGGAAATGCAGACAATCCGGCATAATCATCTGCCGGTGAAGCTGTTTGTGATCAACAACCAGGGCTACCATTCAATCCGACAGACACAGCAGAGTTATTTTGCTCCGCCGTTAGTCGGAGTGGGAGAAGAGAGTGGAGATTTAAGCTTCCCGGATCTTTCCAGGATTATGCCGGACTACGGATTCCCGTACAGGGCGGTTCATTCTGCAAAGGAACTTCCAGAGGCAATCAGGGAAGTGCTGGATGCAGACGGAGCCTTTGTCTGTGAGGTCTTTGTGACAAAATATCAGAAGACAGAGCCGAAGACTTCGGCGAAGAAGCTTCCTGATGGAAGCATGATCTCCGCACCGCTTGAGGATATGTATCCGTTCCTTGACAGGGAAGAACTGGAAGCAAATATGTACATCCCTCTTCCGGAAAAAATGCGTCAGTGATGATTCAGGTGTGACAGATGGAGAAAGAGATGAAGAAAATTGTTGTTACAGGAGCCACCAGTATGATCGGTTCGGCTCTGATCGAAGAATGTGTAAAACATGACATAGAAGTCTATGCAGTTCTGCGGTCGGCTTCCGGGAAACAGGATCGTCTGCCGGATAGCAGCCTTGTACATTTAATAGACAGCAGTCTGGAAACTCTGGAGGAACTTCCAGAACTGATTCCACAGGGATGCGATACCTTTTATCATATTGCCTGGGGGAATACGGGAGAAAACCGCAACAGAAGTACAGAATTACAGAGCAGGAACATAGGCTATACACTGGCGGCGGTGAGAGCGGCAAATGCACTTGGCTGTAAACGCTTTATCGGGGCGGGTTCTCAGGCAGAGTACGGTCCGATGGATGTGGAAAGAATCTCACCGGACAGTCCGACGAATCCATCTACGCCGTACGGTGCAAGCAAGCTGGCATCCGGCCATCTCGCGGGAATGCTCTGCCGGGAACTGGGGATGGAATGTATCTGGCCGAGGATTTTCAGTGTTTATGGGATCCATGAGAAGGAAACGACGATGATCGCTTCGGGACTTCGCAGGATGCTGAAGGGCGAACCGACAGAATTTACGCCGGCAATGCAGCGGTGGGATTATCTGTACAGCAAGGATGCAGGCCGTGCCTATTACCTGATCGGTGAAAAGGGCAGGGACAAAGCGGTATACTGCATTGGAAGCGGAGAAGCACATCCTCTTCGGGAATATATCCTCAAGATGGCAGAACTTACCGGAGCAGAAGAAACAGGTATTGGTGTAAGACCATACCCGCCGGGGGCAGTGATGAATCTTTGTGCAGACACAGAATCTCTGAAGAGAGATACTGGATTTGTGCCGGAATATACCTTCGAAGAGGGAATCAGAGAAACGATCGACTGGATCAGAAGCCAGGAAACAGGAGTATAAATAAAAATGAAGAAAAAAATTTCGGTGGTGATCCCCACCTATAATGAAGAGGCAAATGTAGTACCTCTGGCCAAAGCAGTGTCGGAAGTCATGGAGCGTGATCTTAAGGAGTATGATTATGAGATCCTGTTTATTGACAATCATTCCAAAGACAATACCCAGGCACTGCTTCGGGGGCTGTGTGCTAATAACAAAAAGATCAAGGCAATCTTTAATGCCAAAAACTTCGGACAGGCACGTTCTCCGGTATACGGAATGAAGCAGGCCTACGGAGACTGTGTCGTGCGTATGTGTGCGGATTTTCAGGATCCGGTTGACATGATTCCGAAATTTGTGCGTGAGTGGGAGCAGGGAACAAAGATTGTGATTGGAGTCAAAAGTGCCAGCAAGGAGCGTAAAGGTATGTATTGGATCCGTTCCTGCTATTACAAGATGATCAACAAGATCACAGATATTGACCATATTGAGCAGTTCACCGGATTCGGACTCTATGACAGGAAGTTTGTAGATGTGGTCCGTGATCTCCATGATCCGCTTCCATATCTTCGCGGAATCATCGCAGAACTCGGTTTTGATTATAAAGCGATCGAGTATACGCAGCCGAAACGTCGTGCAGGTAAGAGTAAGAATAATTTTTACAGTCTGTATGATTATGCCATGATCGGAATCACTTCTTATTCAAAGGTAGTCATGAGGCTGGCGACGTTTGCCGGATTTATCATCGGTGGTCTGAGCCTGGTTGCGGCCATTGTCTATCTGGTACTGAAGCTGATGTACTGGGATCGTTTTTCAGCCGGTGTTGCACCTATGGTCATCGGCATGTTCTTCCTTGGGGCACTGCAGCTGTTCTTTATTGGTTTCCTTGGAGAATATGTGCTCAGTATCAACAGCAGGGTTCTTGACCGTCCTCTTGTAGTGGAAGAAGAGCGTCTGAACTTTGAAGAAGATGAGTCAGAGGAGCAGAAAAACGTATGAAAGAAAAAGCAATAAAAAAACAGAGCTTCCTGAATCGCAAAAAAGCGGAATGGAAGGAAATGAAACTCTGGAATGCAGATGAACTGTGCAGGGTGGACTGGATGGTTTCCATCCTGATCCTGACGGTATTGTTTTTTACCTGTGTACATTCGGATGTGAAACTGACAGGAAACAGATCTTTCCTGATGTATAAGCACTTTACGGATTTTTATCAGGCAAGCTATGAGCAGTCCGGTGGTTACTGGGCGAATTATCTGCCGAGTACCTTTATCGCCTATGCAATCTGGAATCTGCCGCTTTATCTGACAGGGCATGCTCCGGAGGCAATCCTTACAAACAGCTTTGTCAATCTGATGTGGTACAAGCTTCTGCCGGTGATCATTTACTTTGTCACGGCACAGCTTATTTATCATATTGGTAAGGAAATGGAATTTGGAGAGAAAAAATCTCTCCTGTGCAAATTTGCCTTTCTGGTATTTCCGATGGGTGTCTTCAGCCAGTTTATTTTCAGCCAGTATGACATCTTTACCGTATTCTTTATGGTACTGGGACTGTATTTCTTCCTGAAAAACAAAATGTGGCAGTTTGCACTGGCATTCGGAATGGCGAGTACGTTCAAATATCATGCGGTACTGTACTTTGCGGCACTGCTTCTTCTGAAGGAGAAAAAAATCCGCAATCTGATCCGCTATACCTTAATCATGGCAGTTCCCCTTATGGTAGAAATCCTGCCGAATCTCAGCTCCGATGCATTCCGCAGAAATGTGTTTGGGTTCAGTGCACTTGAATATGTCAAAAAACCATTTAGTGTAGGCTTTTTCAGCGGGATCAATCTGATGGCAGCGGTTGCGGCCTTTGTGCTGGTCTGGGCTTATCAGAAAAAAGTGGACAAAGATGCCACGGCTTCCTGGGCAGTATTTTTCTGTGTGGCAGTGAGCTTTTCTGTGTTCGGATTTTCCACCTGGAATCCACAGTGGGTACTTCTGATGGCACCGTTCCTCGTTTTGAATATCTTCATGAACGAGAATGGAAGTCTGCTTCTGATGATCACGAACATCTTTATGCTGGCGATGTATATTTTCTGCAGCCAGAGCATGGTAGATGAAAGAGTTTTGAATGGCGGAATCCTGAAATATATTCTTAAGGACAGGAATTTTGCCGTGCGCATGTGGGATATTTACCGATTCCATGATCAGGAGCTTCTCTGTACAGCGATGTGGATCGTGCTTCTCTTGTATGTTGTCTTTGGACATCCTCGTTATCACAGTAAAAAAGGCAGTACGATCTCCAGAGGTTTGGTATGGCAGATCCGTGCAGCCTTCCTCTTTGGAGTGGCAGCCTTTGTACTTCCGATGTCTGTCTGTGCAATGGGCGTTCTGCAGGGCAAAACAGTCTTCTTTGACAACAGCCGCCAGAATATGGAGATGGAAAATGTCGTCATGCTGGAACGTGATCATCCGATCATCCAGGAACTTACCGCAGATGGAAAAGAGATCACGGGCATCAAGATCCGTGTATATACAGAGACAAATCTTGATCTCTACAGCCTGAAAGTGGTACTTCGCGATAAAGACTCCGGTGAGGTGCTTTATGAGAGTGAGGGCGATACTTACGGTCTCAAAGAAAATACGGCACTTTACTCCTTCCTGAAGCATTCGGTAGAAGTGGAGAACGGAAAAACTTATCAGCTTGAGATCACAACTGATGCACCGCAGAACAGCGGAATCGGTCTGTATTGTGTCACAGCAGGAAAATCTCCGGAACAGCTTGTCCAGCCGCACGATGAAGAGCACCCGGAAAAACGCAGCCTTCAGATGTGTGTTACAGGAATTGAGTAAAAGAGCTGGAAATTTTTATCAGAATTTTTATAAAAATTTTGTAAAGTTGTGTTAAAATTCAAATGGATGTGTTATAATGGTCACATAGACAACCGGATTGGTTGAATATAAGCATCCAAAATAAACAGCAAAGGGGATGGGACTATGAAATTTATTATTAGTGGAAAGAACATCACAGTATCCCAAGGACTCAGAACAGCCGTTGAGGACAAACTCGGTAAACTGGAGCGTTATTTTACTCCTGACACAGAAGTTATCGTAACTTTAAGTGTCGAAAAAGAAAGACAGAAAATCGAGGTTACAATCCCGGTAAAAGGAAATATCATCAGATCCGAGCAGGTAAGCAACGATATGTATGTATCCATCGATCTGGTAGAGGAAGTTATCGAGCGTCAGCTTCGTAAATACAAAAATAAAATCGTAGACAAACAGCAGGCCGCAGCCAATTTCCAGAAGGAATACATTGACAGAGATTATGAGGAGGATGATGAGGTTAAGATCATCCGTACCAAGAAATTCGGTATCAAGCCAATGTATCCGGAAGATGCATGTGTACAGATGGAACTTCTGGGACACAATTTTTTCGTATTCTTTAACGCAGAGACAGAGCAGGTAAATGTTGTTTACAAACGTAAAGGCAATACCTACGGTTTAATAGAGCCGGAGTTCTAAGTCTGAAGTGGAATCGAGGTTGAAGCACTTCTTAAACATTAAATAAAACGTAAACGCAGTCCCATCTCTCTTAGGAGGGATGGGACTTATTGGTAAAAAGGGCTGCTGTGGACAGCAGCGAAAAGGGAAAGGAATCATGAATAACAAGAAAAACCTGAAAATGAAACCCGTAGGCAGCGAATATATGGAACAGTACAATGCCCTTCTACGCTATGTGTTCCAGGTGACAGAACAGGAACTGAGTTCCATCGGATGGCAGGAACGTGAGATCATCCGCGCCAAATTTCCAACCATGGAAAAGGCAGATGTGATCGGATGGTTTGATGACGACAATCTTGTTTCTCAGGTGGCAGTCTACCCTATGCAGGCACGTATTTTTGGTAAAACCTATGCCATGGGCGGTCTTACCGGAGTCGGAACCTACCCGGAATACTCCAATATGGGTCTGATGCACAAGCTTCTTGAGCAGGCACTCAAGAACATGAAGGAGCGTGGCCAGGATATCTGCTATCTGTATCCATATTCCATTCCATATTACCGTCGCAAGGGCTGGGAGATTATCTCGGACAAAATCTCCTATGAGATCAAGGATTACCAGCTTCCGAAGAACCATCAGGTTCCGGGGGATGTACGCCGCGTTGATACTGAGGGCGAAGAACTGAAGGCAGCTTATAACCGCTATGCCATGCGGACACACGGTGCGATCCTCCGTGATGATCTGGCATGGAATGAGTACTGGCTGTGGGACTCCGATGATATTATGGCAGCCGTCTACTATAACGAGAATAATGAACCGGACGGCTATGTGATCTACTGGATCGCGAAGGAAGTTTTTCATATCAAGGACATGATCTTCAATAATGAAGAGGCAAGAACCGGACTGTGGAATTTCGTTGCGGCACACTTTTCCATGATCAATCAGGTGGAGGGCGATACCTACACCGATGAACCACTGGCATTTCTTCTGGAGGATGCAAGTATCAAGGAAATAATCTCACCATACTATATGGGAAGAATCGTAGATTTTGTCTCCTTCATCGAGAAGTATCCGTTTAAACCGAGCGTTCTTGACCGTGAATGGAAGTTTAAGCTGATCGATCCGGTCATGGAATGCAATCAGGGAAATTTCAGCCTGACGATCTCCAGAGAAGGCTGTGGTCAGGTGGTCCGGATTATGGAACCCTGCCAGGATGAGATAAATATCCAGACCATGACTACTATGCTGATGGGCTACAAACGCCCTGAATATCTTGCAAGGATCGGAAGGATTAAGGCAGCCGAGTGGACCATCGACATGCTTGAAGATGCGATCGAGCAGCAGACACCGTACATATCGGATTATTTCTAAGATTAATGATTTAATGAAAAAGATTACAGAAATTGCACCGTATGCTTGCAGAAAAGGAACAAAATGAAAGAATATAACTATATTTCTGTTCTGGACGGATTTTTGAGAGCGAAAATATATCTGTGGATGATAAATGTTATTCTCTATGTAAGGTCATTTCGTGTAGCGGAAATTTTTCTGCTGGCTGGAATACTATTGATGGGAGTCAGCATATTGTGTTCTTCTGCTATAAACAGAAAAAGATGGATAACTTCCTGGATGATCAGTTTCTGTGCCTGCTTTATTTATCTTATCTGCTATATTCTGGAAGGTTATGCAGGGGTGATCATACCGATGGGAGGAATATCGGAAGCAGATTCTAATCCAGCAAATGGAATTATTATGATGTTATATACTGCGGTGTTTTGGGGCGTGGCAGTGGCAGTTCGTATTGTGTCAGGCATTTTTTGTTCGGTGATGAATAAACCTGGTTCTTCCAGGAGGAACACATATTTATGAGAAAAAAGAAGGTACTGTAGAGTCATCGAACATGATGATTTTACAGTACCTTCTTTTATTTTGAGAATTATTTATTTGTTTCCAGCTGCTCAATCATACGCTTGATAATCTGTTCAGCTTCCTCAGGTTTGTAGTAAACATCCGGATCCATATTTGTCAGGAAGTTCTGGAAGATCTGCAGGATAAATGGTTCCGTGATCGCAAAGCACATATGATCTCCGGAATTTGTCTGGTAAGTGAGTGAACAGGTGTTGCCACAGAGACACATGCGAAGATTCTCAGACAGATGATTCAGAGGCTTCTTTAACAAAGCTTAGCAAGAATTCTCCTACCTCTTCAGGTAGTGAGATGAATTGTGGAGCTGAGCATAAATGCTCAAAAGAATCTTGTAAATAAAGAGAAGAAACACTTGTTCTGATAGCGGGTTTGTATTATAATAGAGCAGAAAGAACAAAATGTTCAAAGACAATGATTGAAATCATTTATCAACATATAGAAATAAGACTAACTATTAAAAGTCAAGCCTTAAAATGATATTTTTTGAATAAAGTACAGAAATGTATTTTATATATATTTGGAACTTAGTTAGAGTTCCTTGAACCTTGAAAACTGCATGACAAAAAGAGCATCGTGATAGGTGCTCAAAAAGGAGTATTGAATTAGAAAGATTTAAGCTGCTTTTATGTATTGCTGCTTTGTTTTTTCAAGATGATAAATTACTCGAACCAATTTTTTTGCAGCGTGCGATATGGCAACATTGTAATGCTTACCTTCCGCTCGTTTTTTAGCAAGATAGGCTGCAAATGTTGGATCCCAGTGGCAGACATACTTGGTGGCATTGTACAGAGCGTATCGCAGGTATCTGGATCCACGTTTTTCCATATGTGCGTAAGCACCATCCAGTTGTCCAGATTGATATGTTGATGGCGAAAAGCCGGCATAAGCTAAGATTTTATCAGGAGAATCAAAACGACTGAAATCATCAATCTCGGCAATGATCATGGCTCCCATGCGATAACTGATTCCAGGAATACTGAGAATCGGGGAGTTGATTTTATCCATGATGATTTTGATTTCATTTTCGATTTCGTCAATCTCGGAATCAAGTTCCTGAATCAACTTGATGGTGTGTTTTAGTTCAAGTGATTTCGCTGGCATATTTGAGCCGATAGAAGCTCTTGCAGCATCTCTAAATGTGATTGCTGTTTCCTTGCCGTAATGACCTTTTGAGGATTCAGAAAGTAGATTGGTAAGTCTGGTAAGGTGAGCATTGGCTACTTGTTTTGCACCGGGAAATTCAGAGCGCATTGCATAAACAGATGCCATATGAAGTTGAGGAACCAGCTTTTCCAATTCAGGAAAAAGAATACAGACAAGTCTGGAAATGGAAGTTTTTAGTTTTGCACGTTCTTTTACCTTATCAAAACGATAACGGATTAATGACTTTAGTTCCTCGTTGTGGTAAGATGTGTCTGAGTAGGACTTTAAGTTCACATCAGACATTAGCATGGAAGCAATCGTGCGGGCATCTACTTTATCCGTTTTCGTCTGTCTAAGGCTTAGACTTTTTCTGTATAGATTGGTATGTAACGGATTGATAACATAGGCGGGCAAACCTTTATCAATGAGATATCCAAGAAGATTGTAACTGTAATGTCCAGTGGCTTCCAGTCCTACTTTTATTTTTGTTACGTCATCCATAACGGATTCAATCTTTTGATAAAGTTCACTAAAGCCATCTAAGTTGTTGGAGATGGTAAATGCTTTAAATAACACTTCTCCATCAGCGTTGGTGATAAAGCAATCATGCTTATCTTTAGCAACATCAATTCCTACGTAAATCATAATAAATCTCCCTTGAAATGTATTAATTATTAATGCTGTTTTAGAACCACAGGGTGCTCCTTGCGATTGTAACCTCGTTCTAAATAAACCGTCATGCGGTATCTAACTGATTAACAAATGAACAAAGAGACTGTGGTTGGAGCCTTACTTAAACCATCGAGTGGTAGGTGAAAAAAAAACAATCCACAGCATCTTATATATCATAGTCGAACCTACAGAAGAGGTAAAGAAAAGACTATGACTTAATAGTTATAAAGACCTTGGAGAAGGTCCCTAAAAACCACTACTATATAATACGAGGTGAGGAAAATAAACCGGGCAGTAAAAATAAGAATCTATCCAAATGCAGAACAACGTGTGCAGATAGAAAAAACA
>NZ_WWVR01000074.1 GCF_009883055.1 Blautia sp. BIOML-A1
TGAATATTTGCTCGTTTCAAGGCCACTGTTATTGCCGAAGAAGGCCGATCGCGCTTTTTGACGATTATTGCGGTTCAAGGCCACCGTTATTGCGTATCAAGGCCACTGGTTGTTAGGCTCCTTTCACCATGCGAGGGACGTGTGGTGAAAGGAGTTACCGACAATGGTAAGGAAAATCAAGGCCAAGGCGATACTCCGCCTCAACGACCAGGGTCTGTCCGGGCGGGCGATCGCCAGATCGTTGGGGATCGCCAGGCAGAGCGTGGCCGAGGTGCTGGCCGCCTCGGCGGCCGCGGGAATCGCCTATCCGGACGTTGAGACGAAACCGGACGACGAGGTGTACTCGATGCTGTTCCCCGGCAGGGGCGAACGGGAAAGCGTGTACGAGCAGCCCGACTGGGCCAGGGTCCACCGCGAGCTCGCGCGTGTCGGAGTGACCCTGCGCATCCTGCACGGCGAGTACGCCGACGAATGCGCCGCCGCGGGCAGGCCGCGCATGGGTTACGACCGTTTCTGCAAGCAGTACGCCGCTTATGTGGCGAGGACCGGTGTGACGAGCAGGGTCGAGCACAAGGCCGGACGCACCATCGAGGTCGATTGGGCCGGCAAGACCATGCGGATCGTCGATCCGGTCACCGGCGACGTTTCGAAGGCGTACCTGTTCGTAGCGGTGCTGCCGTTCAGCCGGTACGCGTTCGTGGAGCCGACGCTCGACATGGGGCAGAACGCCTGGCTGCGGTGCCACGTTGCGATGTACGAGTGGTTCGGCGGCTCCACGCCACGTCTGGTGTGCGACAACCTCAAGACCGGCGTGATCAGCCATCCGCGCGACGGCGAGGTCGTGCTCAACGACGCGTACCGCTCCATGGCCGAGCACTATTCCGCCGCGGTGATCCCCGGACGCGTGCGCAGGCCGAAGGACAAGCCGTCAGCGGAGAACACGGTATGGCACGCGACCATGGCGCTGGCGGGAGCGATGCGCGACCGCGCGTTCGCGTCGCTGGACGAGCTGCGCGGGGCCGTCCGCGGGTGGCTGGACGAGTACAATTCCCGTCCGTTCCAGAAACGCGACGGCTCCAGACGGTCCGTGTTCGAGTCCGACGAGAGGCCGCTGCTGATACCGCTGCCGGGAACGGCGTACGAGGTGGCGGACTGGATATACGGCAGGAAGGTGCAGTCCAACTGCCACGTCGCGTATGCGCGCAACTGGTATTCCGTCCCGTACGCCTACGCCGGAACCGTCGTGGACCTGCGCGTCGGCTCCGACACGCTCGAGGTGTGGCACAAGGGCTCCAGGCTCTGCACGCACAGACTCCTGCCCGCCACGGCGGCCAACCGATACAGCACGAACGAGACCGACCTGCCCGGGAAGGCCGGATGGAGGCAATGGGACCGGGAACGCTGCGAGCGATGGGCGAAACGCGTCGGACCGGACTGCGCGGACGTCGTCGGGAGGCTGTTCGCCGCGCAGCGCTTCGACGACCAGGGGGTGGAGCCCGCGTTGGCGGTGCTGCGGCTCTCGAGACGCTATTCCGAGCGGCGTCTCGAGAACGCGTGCTCGCTGGCCCTGCAGTCGGTCGCCTCGCCAAGGTACTCGCACATCAGGCCGATACTCGAGACCGGCCAGGACATGACCGGCGGGCTGACGGAAACATCCGATGACGGTGCCGGCGGCTGGGTGCGTGGTGGCGACTACTACGCGAACATGGGCAGGTGAGCGCGATGATCATCGATTCCGAGACCAAACGCAAACTGCGCGAGATGAACGCCGCCGAACTGCTCGACGCGTTCGAACGGCTCGACGAACGGACCGTCATGCCCCTGAACCATGCCGAGGTGGTCGGCCTCGCGGTCGACAACGCGTACGGCGGATACACCGACGCGAAGATCCAACGCCTGGTCAAACGGGCGGGACTGCGCTACCCGCAGGCCGACCTGCGCACCATCGACCTCGCCGAGGAGCGCGGGCTCGACCGCGGCGTGCTCGCCGGACTCGACGCCGGCAACTACCTCGGACAGCGTCTGAACGTCGCGTTCCAGGGAGCCACCGGATCGGGCAAGTCGTTCCTGCTATGCGCGTTGGTGAAATCCGCGTGCAGGGGACGCTACCGGGCCTGCTACATACGGATGCCCGACCTCGCGGAACAGGTCGCGGCCGCGGCCCTCAAACCGGGAGGTCCGGCCAAGCTCGTGCGCAAATACTCCACGTACACGCTGCTCGCGATCGACGAATGGCTCGTGGACAAGCCCGACGAGCAGTTCAGGCGCTTCCTGCTTGAGCTCATGGAACTGCGCTACGACAACGCCAGCACCGCGTTCGCGACCCAGCTGGCCACCAAGGAATGGCACAGCCGTCTCGGCGGCGACACCATCGCCGACGCCATCCTCGACCGCATCGTGCACAACACGGTATGGATCGACACCGGCGAGTTCAACATGAGGCAACGGCACGGACAATCCATGCTCGAATCCTGACCAAAGGGGGTCAGTGGCCTTGAACCGGTCCGCCACTGGCCTTCTTTGGCAATAACGGTGGCCTTGAAAGGGAATAATCAGTGGCCTTGAAAGCTGCAAATATTCACT
>NZ_WWVR01000075.1 GCF_009883055.1 Blautia sp. BIOML-A1
AAATTCTTTAGGTTACAATCGCTGATGGTGTAAACGAAAAAGCAGTTTTGACATTGCAGAGAACTGCCCCTTCGTTTACACCATTTGCGATTTGACCTAATTGAACAAAGTGAGCGTCCTGTTAGCTGTATACTATGGACTTTCAATTCTTTGTTCCCATTCATGAGTATATAGGATTTTCAGTATGAAAGCTACAATAATTCATGGACTCCCGGAAAATAGGCATGACAATAAAACCTCAGAAACTGAGGCATTTGAAAGTATGGAAGCTGCTCTTTAGCAGCGTAGCGGTATTTTCATCTGCGGTTTTCCAAGATGTCCGCCACATGCTTTACACACACAGACTTTGATGCCGTAAAGATGTTCCAGTACTTCCGGCATTTCCATGTTACGAAGCTTTGAAAGATATTTCTTGCATCCAAGGAGATTTCTGCAAAGAGTGAGCTTCTGATTCTTAGTACGGGAACACAGCAGCCCATAGTGCCTGATACGGACAAAACGCCTTGGTGGTACATGCATGAGGAACCGCCGGACAAACTCCACACCGGAAATGGTCAGTTCCTTCCACTGCCCCTCATTACGGTAATCCTTTACTGAGAATGTAACGGTATCATCATCCATGCGGATAATACGGTGATTGCTGACAGCAATACGGTGAGTATACTTGCCGAGGTAATCAATTACTGACCCGGCACCATTGAAAGTTTTTTTACAATGAGGGACCCAGTCCGTACCATAACAGGAATCCAGGAGTTCCTTGAATTCATAATGGTTACGGAACTTTTCGGCAGTACCATGAAAAACCAGCTGATCCTCTTCCCACAGTTTTTTCAGCTCCTCCAGATATTTTCCGCGGAACACTTTGGAAATGACTTGAATGGGAAGGAAGAAATTTTCTCCTTTGTCCGTCCATTGATTGTCAGAGGTCAGACCGCCACCGAGCAGAATGGTATGAATGTGGGGATGAAAATTCATTTCAGAGCCCCAGGTATGTAAGATGCAGATGTATCCAACCTTTGCACCGAGATGTTCCCGGTCGGCAGCCAGTTCGCTGATGGTTGCAGAAGCTGCATGGTATAAGGTATCATAAAGAAGCTTCTGGTTGCTGTAAATGACCGGATTTAAAAGATCGGGAACAGTAAAAACCAGATGAAAATAGGGAGCATCAAGGACATCCTCCCTGCGTGCGTCCATCCACATCTCTTTGGGAACGGCCTGACACATGGGACAGCAGCGGTTGCGGCAGGAATTGTAATGAATCTGTACGGAACCACAATCCTCACATATACATACATTTGCACCATAGGCACCGGTTTTACAGTTCATGATGTTATGTGCAACCTTTGCCTGTACAGGGGAAGGTGAATACTGATCGAGGTATGCCGGATAAAAACGGTGAAAAATATCCTGTACTGTGGGTTTATCCATTGACTGTACTATCCTTTTTGTCAAAAGGGCTACGGATGCCCATAAGGGATTTGTTGCTGACATGAAGATAAACTTCTGTGGATTTCGGATCACGGTGTCCAAGCAATGCCTGAATATTCCGCTGTTCCACTCCCTGCTCCATAAGATGAGTGGCAAAGCTGTGACGGAGGCAGTGGGGTGTGACACCGGATAACCCGGCAGCCGCTGCAGAACGGCGGATCACCTGTTCCAGTGTACTTACGGTAAGATACTGTCCTGTAAACTGATTTGGAAACAGAATGCCTTTTGGCCTTCCTTTCCGAAACCAGTATTCCGTAAGAAGCGCAAGGTTTCTTTCAGACAGAATGGTATAACGATCCATCCGGTTCTTTGTATCCCTGATATGAATCTGCATGTTAGTGCGGGAAATATCATCATAGTGAAGATGGATCACTTCGGAGACCCGCATTCCAGAAGAATACATGGTGGCAAACATGGCTTTATATTTCAGGTCATCCGTAGCATCAAGAAGCCGCTCTACTTCATCAACAGAAAGTACGGTAGGGAGCTTGTGCTCTATCATCATGCGAGGAACGGTGATATCATCCCACAGAACATGAAGTACATTCCGATAGAAAAAACGGATGGCAGAATTATAAAGATTAAGCGTGGTTGCTTTCAGTCCATCGTCCTTCCGGGCAAGAAGAAAACCTCTGACATCCTGACAGGTAAGTTCTTCCGGGTTCTTTCCCATGTAGTTAAGGAAATAGGAAACATAGTTTTTGTAGCAATCGATAGAACGCTCTTTAAGGTTACGGATCTTTCCGGCCTCTTCAAGCTGTAATAAATATTTTTCGTACATAATAAATCCTCCATGTAAAGTCAGTAATCTCAGGTATCACTGCTTATATGGAGGTGCATTGGAATAATAAAACCGCTTGCTAATTAAGCGATAAGGTGTTAATCTTGTCATAGGCAGTGGTAATGTCGATCCTGTTTGATTGTTGGTTGTGGTGACTTAACAATACTACTATTAGGACTTGGTTTCCACTGCTTTTTGATTTAGAGAAAGAAAAACTGCGCCACAGCCTTGGCAGGCCATCGCGCAGCGATTTTGTTCAATTCCATTTTGTACCACTTCTACGTCTGCTTTTACAGCATATGTAGTTCCATTTTCTGCTTTCCAGGATGCGGTGATAACAGTCTTACCATATCCAACCGCTGTAATCTTTCCACCATCTACAGTTGCAACTTTATCATTGTCAGTTGCCCAGTTAAATACTGCATCTGAAACTTTCTGATTATTGTAATAAGCAGTTGCAGTAAGAGACTGGCTGCTGCCCTTGGTCATTGTAAGAGAATCTTTATTTAAAGAAATTCTACCACCGGTAGAAGTCACTGTAACACCCTGAGTAGCTGTATCCTGATATCCGTTAATTGTAGCTTTTAATGTAACAGTTGCAGATCCCTCTTTTTTAGGACGAATCACACCATCTGTACTGATAGATGCAATTGCTTTGTTATCAATTGACCATACAATATCTTCTTCTGGAATGGATGTTGTTACATCCGGGTTTTCTTTACTATAATCAAACAGTTTATATTTGATCTTGTAGTCTTTGGCTTCGTCAGCTGACAGTGTTATGGTAGCTGGTTCATCAAACACAATACCATTGACTGTAATCCGAATAGGTTTGGATTCTGCTGTTTTCTCTTCTCCTGTAGTCTTATCCGTATAACTGTAGATAATTTTCATAGAAGTAGCACCAGGCTTCAAAGCTGTAACTTTTACTTTTCCCTTATCGGCTGTTGTAGCAGTGATCACAGATGAGTCATCTGCATATTCACTTGCAGAATCATCCATAAATTTATAGGTATAAGCCGGAGATGATACTGCGCCATTTCCACCGTTAAAGGCCTGAGTAGTAATAAATGTATAGTCGCCCTTCTTCGGAATACTAACTGGATCCGGAGTCTGGACATAAATACCAGGTGCCGGCAAACTAACATCTCTTCTGAAAGTTTCCTGCAGTTTTGCTCTTTCATCAGGTGAAATCGCAGTAGTATTCAGTTCTTTACCTATCATTTCATGAAAATCAACATAATAATTATGATTGATTGTTCCCTGACCCTTACTTGGATAAGCTTTGTAACTCATTGTACATTCTTTCATGCCTGCTTTGATCTTGCCGCTCTCATCTCTTGTTGCAGCAAAATCGGTATAGGCATTGTCTTCTCCCCATGAGTCGCTTTCTGTTAATACTGAGTTATCAATGATATCCTGAGAGGTAGGAGAACCACTTAACACAAACTTGTCACCAAAATTCACTTTACCTACTGCTGGTGTAATATGAATTTTGTAAGTAACTACTAATTCGCATGCTTTATATTTTTTGCTTGAAGTATTACAGTTATATCCTGTCCATGTTCCAGTAAGTGTAACATCGCCTTCTTCAAAAGCACTAATAGTTACAACTGGATTTGTTTCTCCAAAGATAGAGGCATGATCACTACCTTCTGTAAGTGCCCATTTTATAGTTGAGTGTGGCCAATAACTTGGATTTCTGGAATAATCCTTCCACCATTGTGTAGTTGTTACATCGTCTGTAGCTGTCTTATAGTTAGTTGCTACCAGTGATTGAACTACAAACTGTCTTGTTTCATACGGAGCCATAGTTATTGTTGCATTGTTCACCGGATAATTTGCCACAGCAAATCGATATTTTCCAGAATACTTTCCATCAGTTGTTCTGTATCTATGATACTCATAGACATCATTTCCGGCAACAGTAAAAGTTCCTACGTCACCTTCTCTTGGTTCATAAGCACCGATATCTGCGGTATCATCTCCAACTGCTTCTGCACCATCAGAAACAATTGCATCTTCTTCGCTTCCGTCAGAGAACAGAGGCGCCTCTGAACCTTCATCAGTATCCTGCTGATCGTCTGCGACTACCTCTGTGTCGAGGTCCTCATCACTGATCTCCGGAACATCTGCTTCTGTTGATGTATCTTCTCCTTCATCAGCAGATTCCAGGTCGCTGTCTGCACTTGTGTCAACGTCTTCAGAAACTGCTGCTTCTTCAACAACCGCCGCATCCGGTTCACTGGTGAAGTCGTCCGCATATACGATGCAACCCTGAGCCATCATAGCTACCGTCAGCATCCATGCCAGTGCACGTTTCAGACCTGAGTGTGGTTTTTTACTCATATTATCTCCTTCTTTCTTTTTTTATTTGGTTTACAGTTTCATCTGGCTTATTACTGTCTGTCACAGCACCAGGTATATTTAGCAATCATACTTTCTTTTCTTCAGTTCTTTAGACAGTTCAATGCGGTTTGTCTTAAAGTGGAAGAAAGGTCTTTCATCGATTGCCAATATTTCAACTGGAAACATATATGGTTCCAGACAAGACTGTACATCGTCAATGATGTCATCTACTGAGTATCCATCCTCAAGTACAACATAGAGGTACGTAAAAAAGTGTCTTCGACACTTCAGCTCCCCTACCCCTCATTCATGAGGGGATAAGGGGTTTCTTTTTTATTTAAAATACTTCATAATGGTTCTATGAATATACTACAAAAAATTTTCAAAGAACATTATGAAGAAATGATCTATCTCCAGCATCCTCGTGACTCCGTTATCGAAAATGTTGATAAAATGATCAATTGTGGGAATCCCTCTTTTGGTGGTGCTATGTACGGTTGTGGACACTGCGGTAATCTTAAATTTGTCCCCTTTCGATGCAAAANGCCATATGATATAGATTTGAGTGTAAAAGGTGATTCTTATCATGAGCTTTTAGATGTAATCCGAGAGATTTTCAATAAGATAGAATCAAAATACCCCGATCAAAAAAAAGGTATCTTTCTTGCGAACGATACCTATGCTAATATGTTTCTTAATTTAATTTTCCAAAAATACGGGACATTTCCTTCCACTTACGAGATTGTTGGATTTGACAATTCTCCGATTGCCAGCGAGGCAATCCTTCCGATCACAACCATCGGACAGCAGATCGATGTGATTGCAAAAACTGCCATGGATCTTCTGGTCCAGCAGATGGAGGAACAGAAAAAGCGTGTTCCCAAACCATTGGGTGAACCCATCCATAAACAGATTACACCTATATTAATTCGCCGCAATACAACAGAATAATTTATTTCTCATGTAAAAAAGTGTCTTCGACACTTCAGCTCCCCTGCCCCTCATTCATGAGGGGATAAGGGGTTTCTTTTTTATTTAAAATACTTCATAATGGTTCTATGAATATACTACAAAAAATTTTCAAAGAACATTATGAAGAAATGATCTATCTCCAGCATCCTCGTGACTCCGTTATCGAAAATGTTGATAAAATGATCAATTGTGGGAATCCCTCTTTTGGTGGTGCTATGTACGGTTGTGGACACTGCGGTAATCTTAAATTTGTCCCCTTTCGATGCAAAAGTCGTTTTTGCCCGACCTGCGGCAATAAATACTCCATTGACCGCACTACTTCTATGTCCTTTAAGATCATAAAAACTCCTCATAGACATTGTGTTTTCACCATTGCCGAAGAACTCCGCCCTTTTTTCTTAAAAGACCGTTCCCTTTTAAACTGCCTTTTTTCAGCCGTCAACAGTGTAATCTCCCGTATGTTTTTCAAGATCAATAAATCTCAGCGTTTTACCCCTGGTTTTATCTGTGTCCTTCACACTTTTGGACGTGATCTTAAATGGAATCCCCACATTCACTGTCTTCTCTCTGAAGGCGGTGCTGGAGCCTCTATACCCTGGCGCAAGGTTGACCATTTTAACTACCGACTCCTTCGTGATTCTTTTCAGACCGCTCTTTTAAGTGAACTTCACTCCAGACTTGGAGACTCCTTTAAAAAAGTGAAATCCTCTATCTACGCCAATCATAAAAATGGTTTCTATGTCCGTGCACTTCCGAATAAATGTGAACCATCCAAAGTCATTAAATATATCGGTCGCTATCTTGGCCGCCCTGTCATCGCAGCTTCTCGTATTGATTCTTACGATGGCGACTTTGTTACTTTTCATTACAACCGTCATGAAGATGAAAAGCTGATTACCGAAACTGTTCCTGTACTTGACTTTATCTCTATGCTCACTCAGCATATCCCGGAAAAACATTTTAAAATGATTCGTTATTACGGACTCTATGCCAGACATCGTAAATCTGATCTGAAACTGCATCGGGCAATTTCAAAAGAAAAACACTGGATCTTTCTTTCCTTCAATCGTTGGCGCGACTGCATCCTGCATTCTTTTGGATATGACCCTTTAAAATGCCCCGTCTGTGGTGAAATTATGCTGTTTCTTAAGCTTTATTACAGACATAAGCCAGTTCCTTTGCATGAATTATATGAAAGAGTTATGCGGAAACACCGTAGCCGTTCTCCCTCCATTGTTCCAAAATCTTCCCTTTCATGATACAATCTCTGTATCAATATGAAACGGAGGTAGTCACCATCGAATACATTACAGAAGCCCAGCTTGCAAAGGAACTTAGAGAAAAATATATAAAAAATCCACCGGAAGGCATGACTTCTGCTGAAGTTCGTTCTATGAGCGACGATGAACTTCTGGATATGGATTACTTTTTTCACGAATTTGATGATATCAATGATGACGATTTTGGCGAAGAAGGTTTTTATATCTTTTAAACCACAACCGTCCTTTTAGTATGCCCGCCTACCGGAGGGCATCTTTCATTCAAGAGTGCTCCGTAGGAGCAGTTTCCTATAAAG
>NZ_WWVR01000076.1 GCF_009883055.1 Blautia sp. BIOML-A1
AAGCGTTCTTTTTATTTTTTGCAATTCATCTCCCACCTGTAGAGGAAGGAGAATTCTTGCTATATATTATGTTAAAACTGGAAGAACTGGCAGAGCAAACGGGTATTTCAAAATCGGCTCTTGGCAGTTATGAAAAAGATGACTATAAGGAAATCAATCATGGCAACCTTATCCTGCTGGCAGATTTTTATGGGGTGTCCCTCGATTATCTCTTTTGCCGGACAGAGAACCGGGCGGAGATCAACACACCATTAAGGGAGCTGCATTTGAGTGATGAGATGGTAGCACTTCTGAAAAGCGGTCGGATTAACAACCGTCTGCTCTGCGAACTTGCCACCCATAAGGACTTTATCAAGTTTCTTGCGGACATTGAGATTTATGTGGATGGGATTGCCACCATGCAGATTCAAAACCTCAACGCCCTTGTCGATACCGTCCGGCATGAAATCATTGAACGGTATCGCCCCGGCGAAGATGACCCCCATTTGAAAGTGTTGCAAGCCGCCCATATCAGTGATGATGAATATTTCAGCCACATGGTTCTGGATGACCTCAACCTCATTATCCGGGATATTCGGGAAGCCCATAAAAAGGACAGCGAGAGTGCACCCCAGACCACCGTTGCTGATGAACTGAAAGAAAATCTGGAAGCGGTCGAAAATTTCAAGGGCAGCCGGGATGAAAAGCTCGTTGTACTTTACTGCAAGCAGCTCGGCATCAACTATAAAAATCTGTCAGACGAAGAATTTCGCTGGCTGATTCGGATTCTCAAAAAATCAAAGAAAATGGGAACGCCTATCAGCCAGAGGAAAAAACGGTAAAGAAAAACCGCTGTTGCATGGTTTGTTGGCTTCCATGTAGCAGCGGTTTGTGCTGTGGTTATTCAGTTGATATTGTATAAAGCGATAAACTGTAAGCTATCAATCGCCACTTAGGCGTGTTTTCCCAATAACAATGTAAAACAACGGTATCATTATAATCATTGCTGCTATGATATGTACATATATGAAACTTTGTGTTCCTGTAACAAGAAACAAACTTGTTATTGTATAATTCCATAACCAATGAAATCCTGTGGGCATCCAAATACTCTTTGTAGTGTAAAACATTTCATTGGCAAATATTCCATATAGAAAAGGAAAAATAAACATTACCAGAACAGAAATATTATCGGTATTAAAAATATGTGGTAGTGTAAAAATAAGTGCAGCTATTACGCAACTCAAATACTTATTTTTACATTTTTGCAGCAACAGCCCAAAAATAATTCCTCTAAAAATAACTTCTTCAATAAAGGACACGAAAAAGTAAAATATGAATTTCCCTTTATGATTCATCAACAGTGATAAAAAATCAGTGTCTTGAAGAATTATATTTGATTTGACTGATGAATAAACTATAAACAATACAATGATTGGCATTATAGCTCCAACTGCAAAATTCAGAAAATCTATTTTTCTAAAATATAACCCTATGCTTTTTAACATAACGCACCTTTTAACCTCTGATTTGTCATAATCCTGACACCATACTATTATGAATAAATTATCTCATGCAAAACAATTTCTTCTACCCGATTGTGGATATTATTGCACCGCCGCACCCATTCCATTTGACGGGTACACTTTAATTCCTCGGTTACGCCCTCGGCAATTTTCATCTGCTCCATGATGGTGTCTAACCGTTCCTGTGCCTGTTCGTTCAGGTCTGAAAGATATGTCCATAACTCCCCAGTCAAGGTCAATGTGTTCAATCGGGCTGGATGGATTTCCCTTAAATATTCCCGGTGCAGCCGTCCATACTTTCCAATGGGGCGATGTTCTTCCGGCAGTTTCAGGTCTGGGATGTAGTAATCTCCAACAAGGATATAATCAATTCCGTTTTCCGTTATTCTTGGTTTCAATTCGCTCATGTTTTAATCTCCTCATTCTGGCTCATTTTTTTGCAAGTCTGGCTCTCCAGAAATATTGGTAAATCTTTGGTAAATTTGAGATTGAAGCACAAAAAACGCTTAAAAACGGGACTTATGAGACGATTTGAGACTTTTCATCATGCCCGGTAAATCCTGCCGTGGCAAACAAATAATACTTTTATCATTGTTGACTTATACTCCTTTATGATGACTTATGCGGATTTATGCCGATTTTACAGACATTTCCGGATTTTTGTGTTTCTGGTGTAACTCTGCGTAACTCCTCATATCTCTTCATATCTCTGACATCAATAGTGCTAAATTTAGTGCTAAACTGAAAACTTTTAACACTACGCATTTTAACGACTTCCAGCCATTTTAAGGATCTCATCTTTAGCGTCGTCGTATTTGATATGGGTATATGTATTGAGTGTAACCCCGATATCAGAATGTCCCATCAGGTACTGCAGTGTTTTTGGATTCATGCCGGCACGCGCCTGATTGCTACAGTAGGTGTGTCGACATACATGTGGATGTGTCAAGTATAGGACAAAAAAAATTTTATTTTTTTCTGCCGAAGACTATCTGACGCTTCCATCAGG
>NZ_WWVR01000077.1 GCF_009883055.1 Blautia sp. BIOML-A1
CTGCCCTATCAACCTCGTCGTCTTCAAGGGGGTTTACTCCTTTCGGATGGGATATCTCATCTTGAGGGGGGCTTCACGCTTAGATGCCTTCAGCGTTTATCCCTTCCGGGCTTGGCTACCCGGCTATAGACTTGGCAGTCTAACCGGTGCACCAGCGGCCCGTCCATCCCGGTCCTCTCGTACTAAGGACAGCTCCTCTCAGATATCCTACGCCCACGCCGGATAGGGACCGAACTGTCTCACGACGTTCTGAACCCAGCTCGCGTACCGCTTTAATGGGCGAACAGCCCAACCCTTGGGACCTACTACAGCCCCAGGATGCGATGAGCCGACATCGAGGTGCCAAACCACTCCGTCGATGTGAACTCTTGGGAGTGATAAGCCTGTTATCCCCAGGGTAGCTTTTATCCGTTGAGCGATGGCATTCCCACTTAATACCACCGGATCACTAAGCCCTACTTTCGTACCTGCTCCACCCGTCGGTGTCGCAGTCAAGCTCCCTTCTGCCTTTGCACTCTTCGAATGGTTTCCGTCCATTCTGAGGGAACCTTTGGGCGCCTCCGATACCCTTTCGGAGGCGACCGCCCCAGTCAAACTCCCCGTCTGGCATTGTCCCACCGCCGGGTCACGGCGGCTGGTTAGAAACCCAATACTGCAAGGGTGGTATCCCAACAGCGGCTCCGTAATAACTGGCGTTACTACTTCTCAGCCTCCCACCTATCCTGTACATGCAGTACCGGATCCCAGTACCAAACTGGAGTAAAGCTCCATGGGGTCTTTCCGTCCTGGCGCAGGTAACCAGCATCTTCACTGGTACTTCAATTTCACCGGATGCATTGTCGAGACAGCGCTCAAATCATTACGCCTTTCGTGCGGGTCGGAACTTACCCGACAAGGAATTTCGCTACCTTAGGACCGTTATAGTTACGGCCGCCGTTTACTGGGGCTTAAATTCAAAGCTTCGCTTGCGCTAACCTCTCCTCTTAACCTTCCAGCACCGGGCAGGCGTCAGCCCATATACCTCACCTTACGGTTTCGCATAGACCTGTGTTTTTGCTAAACAGTTGCTTGAGCCTATTCTCTGCGGCCACTTTTCAGTGGCACCCCTTCTCCCGAAGTTACGGGGTCATTTTGCCGAGTTCCTTGACAATGCTTCTTCCGCCGGCCTTAGGATTCTCTCCTCATCCACCTGTGTCGGTTTACGGTACGGGTATGGTATGAACAATAGCGGCTTTTCTTGACGCACAGCTCACGGACTTCGTTACTATTTTTCACTCCGCATCACGTCTTCCCATTGCCACACGGTTTTTCCAATGTGACTGGTACCTCGCTTGCACCGGGATTCCATTCCCGGCTTCCGCTCTCTGCACGTGTCCCCACAGTTCTGTCATATCATAGTACAGGAATCTCCACCTGTTGTCCATCGGCTACGGCTCTCGCCCTCACCTTAGGCCCCGACTTACCCAGGGCAGATCAGCTTTACCCTGGAAACCTTGGATATTCGGCCTAGAGGATTCTCACCTCTATCTCGCTACTCATTCCGGCATTCTCTCTTCCATGCAGTCCACAGCTCCTTTCGGTACTGCTTCGTCCCGCATGCAATGCTCCTCTACCAATCCTTTCGGATTCCTTAGTTTCGGTGGTACGTTTCAGCCCCGGACATTTTCGGCGCAGGACCTCTCGACCAGTGAGCTATTACGCACTCTTTGAATGTATGGCTGCTTCTGAGCCAACATCCTGGTTGTCTTCGAAATCCCACATCCTTTTCCACTTAACGCACACTTTGGGACCTTAACTGAAGGTCTGGGCTCTTTCCCTTTTGACTGTCCAACTTATCTCGTACAGTCTGACTCCTGGTAAGCAATTACACGGCATTCGGAGTTTGATATTCTTCGGTAGGCTTTGACGCCCCCTAGGAAATTCAGTGCTCTACCTCCGCAAATCTCTACCAAGGCTAGCCCTAAAGCTATTTCGAGGAGAACCAGCTATCTCCGGGTTCGATTGGAATTTCTCCCCTATCCACACCTCATCCCCACCCTTTTCAACGGATGTGGGTTCGGTCCTCCACTGCCTCTTACGGCAGCTTCAACCTGGACATGGATAGATCACCCGGTTTCGGGTCTGCCCCCACTGACTCTGGCCCTGTTAAGACTTGGTTTCCCTACGGCTCCACACCTTAAGTGTTTAACCTTGCCAGTGAGCGCAACTCGCCGGACCGTTCTACAAAAAGTACGCGGTTGTGCATATAAAGCACTTCCACAGCTTGTAGACACAGGGTTTCAGGTTCTCTTTCACTCCCCTCCCGGGGTCCTTTTCACCTTTCCTTCACAGTACTATGCGCTATCGGTCACTAAGTGGTATTTAGCCTTAGGGGGTGGTCCCCCTGACTTCCCGCAGGGTTTCTCGTGTCCCGCGGTACTCTGGATCCTGCTCAGTCTGCTCTGTTTTCGTCTACGGGGCTTTCACCCTCTCCGGCCGGCTTTCCCAAAACCGTTCCACTAACATTGCAGAATCTTAAATGCAGTCCGTAACCCCAGATCGCACGCGATCTGGTTTAGGCTCTTCCGCGTTCGCTCGCCGCTACTTACGGAATCGAGTTTTCTTTCTTTTCCTCCGGGTACTTAGATGTTTCAGTTCCCCGGGTTCCCCTCCATACGTTATGGATTGGCGTATGGATACATGAGGTTTGCTCATGTGGGTTTCCCCATTCAGAAATCTCCGGATCAATGGATATTTGCTCCTCCCCGAAGCTTATCGCAGCTTATCACGTCTTTCTTCGGCCCTTAGTGCCAAGGCATCCGCCCTGTGCCCTTTCTGCTTGACCATTTGCTCTGACACCCTAGCGTAGGTATCAGCGGTCTTTGATTCTCGTTGCTTATTGATAATTTAATTATCGATGTCTTCCTATCTTACGTTTTTACGTTTTATATCAAGGATATTTGATTAGTTAATCAAATTTACATGTATGCAGTTTTCAAGGTACGATATTGGGCTTAATTTTACTTAAGACCCAATGGGCTTAAGTGGACTCGAACCACCGACCTCACGCTTATCAGGCGTGCGCTCTAACCAGCTGAGCTATAAGCCCATCTTGAAATCTTTCGATTTCAGTGGAGATGAAGAGATTCGAACTCTCGACCCCCTGCTTGCAAGGCAGGTGCTCTCCCAACTGAGCTACATCCCCATTTGATCTGGCATCCACCTGCTCTCCCACACCGTCTCCAGTGCAGTACCATCGGCCGCTTGCGTCTTAACCGTCGTGTTCGGGATGGGAACGGGTGTTTCCCACAAGCGCATCGATACCAGAAATTTGGTTATTAAGTTGTATACTTGATAACTCAACAGTAAAACACATTCAATTTTCTACTAACTCTTCCTTAGAAAGGAGGTGATCCAGCCGCACCTTCCGATACGGCTACCTTGTTACGACTTCACCCCAGTCATCGGT
>NZ_WWVR01000017.1 GCF_009883055.1 Blautia sp. BIOML-A1
AGTCGGTAATTTCACAGAGTCTGACATGTCAGCAACATGCTGACTGTGATTTGCCTCATGTCAGTGGGGGATACCGATTTCTCTCCGCCCACCACTGCCGTTCATTTTCTTGTTTACAATTCATCTCACCACCTATAGAGGTGGGAGAATCCTTGTTATATCTTGTTGAATAGGCAACCTCACAAGAAGCCTGACCTCAAACGGGGATTCTGACCCACGTGCATTTCAACTCACAGCCTCACGAGGAGGCTGACGGAGAAAGAGAGGAAAAGGGATATGAAACATGAAATTTCAACTCACAGCCTCACGAGGAGGCTGACTAGTAATGGCAACAGCCGGGTGCAGGAATCATTATATTTCAACTCACAGCCTCACGAGGAGGCTGACATTTTCCACGATGCTGATTAACTCGTTTGCGATATTTCAACTCACAGCCTCACGAGGAGGCTGACATTTCACGCCCTCTTCCATGCTGCTGTACGCTCTATTTCAACTCACAGCCTCACGAGGAGGCTGACGATGTGTCCTAGCAACTGATGCATGATGCATAGCATTTCAACTCACAGCCTCACGAGGAGGCTGACAGCAGAATGGATTGGATCGAGAGTTTCCGCTGACATTTCAACTCACAGCCTCACGAGGAGGCTGACGTGCCTGATCTAATGTTCTGCACGGCTCTTGACACATTTCAACTCACAGCCTCACGAGGAGGCTGACAGCTTGCAAATGGTCAAAAAGTACTTCAGCGGTATTTCAACTCACAGCCTCACGAGGAGGCTGACAAGTTCAAGTTCATATCCTTTATATTTGATTTTCATTTCAACTCACAGCCTCACGAGGAGGCTGACATTTTCCGTGAAGTCATTCCAATACCTGTCGTTATTTCAACTCACAGCCTCACGAGGAGGCTGACGATTATATGCAATATGGGGGGTACTTTTAACGAAATTTCAACTCACAGCCTCACGAGGAGGCTGACATGCCGCGAGGAACCCTGTCCCCCTTTTGTGGGATATTTCAACTCACAGCCTCACGAGGAGGCTGACGGTAAGGGGTATGCTTATGAAGTTATATGTATTCACATTTCAACTCACAGCCTCACGAGGAGGCTGACAACATCTGCGGCTGGAACAGCAAGCGGTGATACATTTCAACTCACAGCCTCACGAGGAGGCTGACGATACAACCGGTGTCCAAAATGGCGTATCAGCTATATTTCAACTCACAGCCTCACGAGGAGGCTGACGATGGACTCAAAAAGCTCGCTGTAAGTGTAGGCATTTCAACTCACAGCCTCACGAGGAGGCTGACGACAGAGGTAATTATCTCAACTCAAGTCCTTATAGATTTCAACTCACAGCCTCACGAGGAGGCTGACAGGCTAGTCTAGCAGAATCGAAAAATGTGATCATTTCAACTCACAGCCTCACGAGGAGGCTGACGGTTGTCATGGAAATGCTGAGAAGAGATATAGGTATTTCAACTCACAGCCTCACGAGGAGGCTGACAGAGCAGGTCTTTTTTTGTTTCTATCGAAGAAGCAATTTCAACTCACAGCCTCACGAGGAGGCTGACGAACGTCTTTTCCGCATAACGAATCGCCTTCCAGTATTTCAACTCACAGCCTCACGAGGAGGCTGACTGCTGGGTATGAGTTTGATCTTGTCGGATATGACATTTCAACTCACAGCCTCACGAGGAGGCTGACTTAAACCGGAAGATGTGAAAGCGATCTGCAATCTATTTCAACTCACAGCCTCACGAGGAGGCTGACATACAAAAAGCCAGGACAATCTCCGATACCATGCCATTTCAACTCACAGCCTCACGAGGAGGCTGACTATTTTAAATTCTGAAAAATATCTTGGTGCACTATTTCAACTCACAGCCTCACGAGGAGGCTGACGTAATTGACAGCCTTGTTGGTGTCTCTGCTCCACATTTCAACTCACAGCCTCACGAGGAGGCTGACGGACGAAAATGCTGTGCATCTACAATGAATACACATTTCAACTCACAGCCTCACGAGGAGGCTGACACACCGTGGTGGTAATACTAATACCAGTTACAATATTTCAACTCACAGCCTCACGAGGAGGCTGACAATCAGCGAAGAAAGATATATCCCGATGAATCCATTTCAACTCACAGCCTCACGAGGAGGCTGACGTCAACAAGCAGCCGACAGTTTTTGATGTAGATATTTCAACTCACAGCCTCACGAGGAGGCTGACCGTGGTCGATGTTACATTTACAACCATGTCTGACATTTCAACTCACAGCCTCACGAGGAGGCTGACCATATGGAACTTCCGGCTACATTCTGTCCATGGAATTTCAACTCACAGCCTCACGAGGAGGCTGACTGGTTATGAAACCATGAACCGTAATAGAGAACTATTTCAACTCACAGCCTCACGAGGAGGCTGACGATATGACAGGTCTTGAACTTGACAGTGCTACTGTATTTCAACTCACAGCCTCACGAGGAGGCTGACTGTAGCAGGGTCTTATGTACTTGGAATTGTGAACATTTCAACTCACAGCCTCACGAGGAGGCTGACGTAATTTTTGTCCCACTCTTCCGGCAACTCCCACTTATTTCAACTCACAGCCTCACGAGGAGGCTGACTTAAGCCCCCACAGCATTGAAATTCCTTGTCGATATTTCAACTCACAGCCTCACGAGGAGGCTGACGATAGCACCATTATGCGCTGTACCCCCTTCTGTTATTTCAACTCACAGCCTCACGAGGAGGCTGACGGATCAGAGCCAGATCGGAGCTACATCAAAGGCATTTCAACTCACAGCCTCACGAGGAGGCTGACGGTCATTGACTTGTTTCACAAGAAAACATCACTATTTCAACTCACAGCCTCACGAGGAGGCTGACGGGCAGGGCGTAGAAAGAAGAGATGAAAAATGAGAATTTCAACTCACAGCCTCACGAGGAGGCTGACGGAACTTAAAACAGATGCAGAAATCGTGAATTTTATTTCAACTCACAGCCTCACGAGGAGGCTGACGTAGTAGAGGATATATCAGAAATACCAGAAGGTATTTCAACTCACAGCCTCACGAGGAGGCTGACGAGTATTCGAACCAAGACGTTAGGTCTTAACAAAATTTCAACTCACAGCCTCACGAGGAGGCTGACGGTCATAAGACCCGAGATAGTTTTAATCCTAGAATTTCAACTCACAGCCTCACGAGGAGGCTGACAGCAATTTTAAACAAAAATCATTTTATCTAAAACTGTTTTTTATATTTATTGCATAAATTCTTTTTAATTTTCCTTCGTATCATCATATTTTACAGTGCTCAACTTATAAAACTCGCCTGTTTTCTGGTGCGAATGTTCTGGGATTTTTCTGCTCACATACCTTTCGCACTACAATATTAAAGTATCTGTAACATCAAATCCAGGCTTTGCGCCAATATGTTCTACTTTATTTTTGTACTTTTCACCCAGATAATAAAATCTCAGGCTGTCCATGTCTTGATCTATAATACTCTCCAGAATATTCTTCACCTGCCTGCATTTTGTTGCATCCATCTGGCACTCAAATACTGAATTCTGTACTCTCTGTCCATAATTGGTACACTCTTTCGCAACTTTACGCAGGCGTTTTCTTCCTGCTGCTGTTTGTGTATTCACATCATATGTTATCAAAACCAGCATTGTCTCACCTACTTCCAGAAAAATGGCGGATATTCATCCAAATCTCCTCTTAGATATCTCGCCAGCAACATACTCTGAACATACGGAGCCATTCCCCATTCTATCTTTTCATCCAGAAATGGATGTTTAATGGTTTCCTGTTTTTTTGACTGCCAAGCTGACAAAAAAGCTTTCCGACCTTCATCTGTCATAATGACCGCTTCATTTTCTTTTTTTATGAAATACTTATCCTTCATAATTCTTTTATTGATCAATGTCAAAACAAAACGATCTACCATAACGCTTCTGAATTCTTCCATCAGATCCAGGGCTAAGGACATACGCCCAGACCTGTCTGTATGAAAAAATCCAACGTACGGATCAAGGCCTACTGCTTCCAGTGCAGATCCGCACATTCCTGCCAGCAAAGAATATCCAAATGACAGCATGGCATTAACGTTGTCCAAAGGCGGTCTCTTATTTCTTCCACGAAAGTAAAAAACTTCTTTCTGCTGTAATATCAGTTCATCAAACACAGAGAAATATACAGAAGCAGCCTCTCCTTCTAGCCCTAATAACTCCTCTGTACTTTCACATCCTCTTATTTTTCCCATGTTCTGTGCAAGAAACAGAGATTTCTTTTTTATGTTTTCTACATCCAGCCGCATGGCATAGTCCCTTACAGCCCTTTCCAAAACCCACCTGGAATTATACACTTTTCCAAGAATAAAATTTCTGGCTATATGTATATTTTCTTCCCTGTTATCGCTGATTCGATACTGCTGTTTTCTCAACGTTACATTTCCCTTTACCTCACCAGAAATTCTGGCCAGAAATCTTCCATTTCCAGACATAAAAGAAAGATCTATATTTCTCTGCGCACACGCTCCCATAAGTGCTGGACTGGCCCCCGTGTAGCCAAATGTAATGATTGCCTGCAGATTATGTAAAGGAACTCTTCCAATTTCGGTCTGTTCTTCCAGGACAACTACATTTTCTCCATCCAAAGACAGATACTTATTCCCAGTTGTTACATACAATGTATTCAAAAGCCTTTTCATTCTTTTTCCTCTTCTGCAATGATTCTGTCAATATATCCGGAAACAGAGTTCTTTTTATTCAGAACAGGAATACAAATATCTTTCAAAGAACAGGCATTGCACTTTTTGCTTGTCTTTACTTTCGGTGTATATCGCTGCTCATAATATTTATGCATCTCTGCAAATATCTTTCGAACCTTTTCCCGCACTTCATCTGTAAATTCTACTTTCATGCGATGTCTTGTTTCTCCATAAAAGATATAGCCATAAGATATATCGCAGCATAACATTTCTTCCAAACACATTGCCTGTGCCGCTACCTGAAGAAGATCCGAATCATCTGTTTTCGGCCTGCCTCTTTTATATTCTATCGGAACAGCCTTATAAAGTCCATCTTTTCCTGCCAGGTGAATCCCATCTTTTACTTTATGAAATTCTACCACATCACATTCGCCACTCACTCCCATTTCCCGGGAGTGAATTGGCATTGCACGTACGATCAAAAGATCTCCTCTTTTTTCGTTTATGCTTGCATCATGTGCGTTTTCATGAAGAATTTTTCCTTCCACTGTTCTGACATTCTCCTGCCACTGCAATTCTATATATGCCAATGCCCACTGTCTTCGGCAGAATGCAAAATGCTGAATTCCGGATAACTGAAGAAAATCTTCTTCCTTATACAAAATCAAATTCCTCCGGTTCTTTGCATCCGTCTACATGCCATAAGATTTCGTAATCTGTAAATTCTCTTGGATGTTCCTCTTTACATTTAATATCAAAGCCTCTCTGGATTTTTCCACTGGAAACAGCAGGCGTTTTTTCATCATGCTGCCACCAGTACATTTTGCAGACTTCCATACTTCCTTCCGGTCTTGCAGAAGAAGCATCATTTTCGAACAATGTTTTTAATGCCTCTTTCAGCAATTCTGCATCTTCCTGACTGAATCCTGTTTTTTCAGCAAGCTGAACATTCACACTTCCCATTACTTTATATACCGCAAAGCCTACTCTATGTTTCGTGCCCATAGTATCTGAGGCCTTGCTCTCTTTTCCGGATTCGCTGTTCACACTCTTAGTGATCTGCATACTGATGATATCAATTGGTGAAAGGCTGATTGCCTGATGAATGGAAACAGGTCCTCTTACTCCAAATGATACCGGAATTCCTTTAAATGCGAAAACCTGACCAAAAGCTCTGACATCCAGCCACTCTTTGCAGGCAATCGCCGCACAGGCATCGCGATTTGCATTTTTCTTATTTCCTATCTGAGCTTTCAGTTCCTCACATCCATCTGCACGGTCTTTCAGACTGGTATACGAATCATCTGTACGGTCATCTGACTGTACAAAGATTTTCTGTCCAAGATCCTGAAGGCGATTTCTTATCTTTCTTTTAATACACACATCTGATATTTCACCATATCCATCCATGTTGATTCTTGGACGATTTCCATTTAATGGATCTCCATTTGGATTCGCATTATCAGCACTTACAAATAAAGTAAAATCAATTTTTCCCTTTAATTCACTCATCGTTTATTCCTCCTCTTCCTTCTCTTTGGAATCTTCCTTTTTCAGTTTCAGATCATAAGCCTGGCTATGAAAACCAAGAAGATATAAGCCATTTAATTTTTTATTATCTTTGAAACTATCTACTTCAAATAACTCATAAATGTCGTTTAACAGATTTTCATAAAAACGTCTTTCAGCAATTCCCAATTTATTCATATATGGCTGGATATTTTCTTCAATTACCTTCCATGTTTCAAAAGGTCTCTGGGAAAAAGTGCTCATGTATCTTTTTGCATTTGTAACCCTTGCTTTATCTCCATCATCATAAGTACGATACTCAATCCGGTCTGCCACTGCCAGTAAACGTCCGTATAAATAATTTCTGTCCTTTTGTTTTTTATCTAATGCCACATTCCATTCCTCCTTGTTTCTTTTTTTTCTGTCTTTTTTCACCAGAGAACACGCCAGCGTTAAAACCCTTTCCCAGTTATTTTGCTCTTTGTATGTCAATGGATTGGAAGCCTTTAACACAGCTCTGTTCACATAATCCTGCGGGATTTCAGTTCCGTTCCAGATACAGGGAATCAATCTTCTCGCAACTTCCGCATACATCTTCTTTCCGTTTGCGTCCACAATCGCAAGTCCGCCGTTACTTTCTATACCAAACAGAATCTCTGCTACGTCTTTTACACCGACCATTCCGGAAAACTGTATTCTTTTTTTGCCTTTCCATTTTTCATGGATCCAGTTACAGCTTTCATGCCATTTCTTTATATTTTCCAGATATCTCGCAGAGTCCAGAGTCATCTCCTCAACCATGGATAATCTTCCCGGTGTGGCTGCATCAAAGCTAAGAAGAATCATTGCTGATGTATTATCTACTTTTTTTCCATATCCACGAAGTGCTCTGTAAAATTTTTCAGCAGTGACTGCATTTCCATCTGATATGATTTCTTCAGGTTCTTCATCATCCCAGTCATATTCCGATGCGATAACTTCTGTATCTGCATTCCATCTTGGCATACTCAGTCGATTAGATTCCCATGTAACAACTGCCAACGTATCAAAAAACGTTCCCTGTTTCCGGATGATCCATTTCAAAGCATTATGAATCTTCTGAGAAGTTTCATTTCCTACAGCAAAAGCCTCTTCTCTGCTTACAAACCGTCCCCGATAGGTAAAATTCTGGCTGTCATTTGACGAGATCAACTTTGCCCCATCACCTTCATTACGGATTTTTTTAGAATGAAGATAGGAAATAGCTTCCATATTTCCGGTAAGATAGCACAATCCTTTCTCTTTTTCCCGGGATCGCACATAATTTATATAACAATCCTGAAGTGTTCTGTCTTTCCAGCATTCATCTGTTTTTAATTCAAAAAGATCTGGATTTGACGAACGAATGATAAAACGCACAAATGCTTTCGTCTGTACAATTCCCTGAATATTTTCCTTATCATCAATCTGGTTCTGTTCATCCAATTTTATAATCTTTTTATCGACCAGATCAGAGATCAGGGTATTTTTTTTCAGGTATAAATAAATTGCCCGAACCTTCTCATGACAATATTCTGATTCTACCCATTCTCTCAACTGAGAAATATACAATTCATGACAGATTCCATCATCTTTATAATATTTTGTATAGTCTCCCGCAAGATATCTCAGATTATCGCACAACGGATGCGGCTCCTTTCCCGCAGTACGACTTCCTGATTTTTCTGTAACCGGTATGATTGTCAATTTATCATTAAGATCTACCGGTTCTGCATTTATAAAATCGCCATTACAATTAATAGTCACTGTTATCTGTGCGGTCACAGTAGTATGAAACGGTGGCAAAAGAACATATGGCATTTCTCCCCGATACTCAATGACACCTATTTTGTCACTGTTTATCTCATACAGATCAATGAGTTCAGTTACCCAGCTCACTCTCCCACCTCCTCACTGGTAAATTCTTTTAGACCTGTAAAATTATCTTTTCCGAAAATTTTACGTTCCATTTTTCTAATGTGTCTTTTCTGTGTACATTCTTCCGGTCTTATAAATTCTATAATTCCTCCCTTCTTCATAACCGGTTTCCAGAAACGCACCGTCATTTTTCCCTTATCTTCTTCCAAAACAGCTTCATCCGCATATGTTATGCCATGATACATAAAACCGTAATCTACTTCTCCGGTCATTGTATCATAAAAGCTTTCTCCCTCACCAAATGTACAAGGTTCTTCAAAAGCCTGACACTCTCTTGTTCCAAGAAAAATATCTCTGCGTCCGCCTCGCTTGACCATCCTTTTGGCAATATTATGATGTTTATACTCATTTCGATCATCTTTCAATTCTGTATGATTATAATTTATTTCAAAATGCGCACGTACTTGATAACGAACATTTTTCAGATACGTATAGTATGCAAGCTCATTACCACCATTATATGCGATCGGACGGATACCTTTTGTTTCTGTCTGAATCGGATTCATTACTCTTACTGCATCTACAATCCACATGATCGTAGGTTTCCAGTAAATGCTTTCCACAATTCCCCGCAAGGCTTCATATGTGGGAATATGATAACTTGTCTTTTCTCCACCGACACGCATAACGGGATCAGAAAAAAGTGCATATGGTCCATATACTTCAAACTCTATTGTATTTCTATATTTTTTCATGTTTCTCACCACCTTTATATGCTGCAATAACTCATCTTTGGTTCATCTACAACCCCTATATTTTTATCATAATATCCATCACTCAATACCAGAATCCCTTCGCTGTTTTCATATATGACATTTCCCAGTTTGCTTTTTCTGGTTTCCGAGATGCCGACCGTGTATCTCTGTAATTTTCTCAATATCTTTTTCTTTTCTGTTTCTGTTCGCACTTGTAATAGTTCTTCCAACAACTGATGCGACTCAGTTTCATATGGAACAACAACTCTTACTTTATAAGTATCAGAAATCACTTCAAACTCATGTCCTGCTGTCTGGAAAGCCTGCGGAAGTTTTATATGCATTTTTTCTTCATGTTTTCGTCTGTATTGATTCTGACCTGTTTGATTTTTTCCCAACAGATCCACTAAGGTTACAGGCACATTATATATTTCAGCCGGAAATTTCGTTTCTGACTTTCTTAACTGTGTATGATACACTGAATAATAAAATTTTATAGCTATTTCTGAGTCCAATGCATAATTAAACTTTTTCTTATCATGCTTAAAATCATCAAGCACCTTTTGCAAAGCCGCCTGTGCGTTTCTTATTTCTCTCAAATGTTCCAGTTTTTCCGCTTCCCGGGACATCTGCACAATATAAACCGCCCCCATTCTTCCCAGTTCTTTATGTCGGTTGCATCTTCCTGCTGCCTGAATAACATTGTCAAGGCCAGCTTTTGACCGGATTACGCATCCGAAAGAAAAATTCACTCCCGCTTCCACAACCTGTGTACTAACACAAATAATCTTCTTTGATCTTTCTTTTAATGCATTTCTTATTTCTTTCAAAGTATCCAGTTTATGTTGTGGGCACATATTATTACTCAGATGGAAAATCTCATATTCTTCCGTACAGCTGTCTTCCAGTTTTTGAAATACTTCAAATGCACATTTTGTAGTATTTACAATTACTAAAGTACTTCTATATTCCTCTGTTTTTTCTAATACAAAATCTCTTAGATCTTCTGTTTCCATCCCTCCGGCGTATCTTTCTGTTTCATCGATGATCTCAACTCGTTTAAAAGCTTTTGCGTATTTTTCAGATTCTCCTGACATCTCCAGGCACTCGCAGATATTATTTTCTTCAAGAGAAGCCAGTGTCGGCTGTGTAGCCGAACATAATACCACTGTTGTTCCACAAAACTGAGAAAGAAAATTCACAGCCAGATTAAAAAGTTCTGTGCATTTAACCGGAATCGCCTGCACTTCATCAAATATGATAACGCTGTTACATAGATTATGCATTCTACGAATACAACTCTTCTGATCAGAAAATAACGTATTTAAAATCTGTACTGCTGTTGTTACAATAATTGGTGAATCCCAGGTCTCTGTGAGATTTCGATATTTTTCCTCTTCTCCTTCTTCACAGATTACATTACAGTGATGTTCCAGCACAGCAGAAGGCAGTCCCGTTGCTTTTCGAATTTCCTCTGCGTTCTGTTCCAATATGGATGTGAACGGTGCTATATAAATAATACGATTTTTCTGTTCTTTCCTCGCATGATAGAGTGCGAAACGAAGACTACTGAGCGTTTTTCCGGCACCAGTTGGCACTGTCAGGCGATATAGTTTCTGAACCGTTTCAGCTGCCTTTCGGCAGGAGTCAGATATCTCCTGTCGAAAACTGTTCAGCTGATTTCCATTGTCCGGATTATTCTGAATTTCATTTTTCAGATACTGCTCAAAATTATATATGCACTTCTGCCATATTTCCTGAGTCTCTTTCTGCGAAATTCTTTTCGATAAAGGAATGTCCTGAAAAAAACATGCCGTATCTGTCCAGTCACCATCAATCAGCAACGACAACGCAATTCTCAGATACATTCCCAGATAAAAATATCTGCTTCCATATTTTTTCCCGGAAGAATCCTGTTTTTTGACAAATTCATTTATCTTATTAAAGATTTCCTGATATGACTGGATCGCCTTCTCTCCGGATTCCTTCAACATTTTTTTATCATAGATCTGGAAAAATTTTTCTTTAATATACGCATACTCGATTTCTTTTTTCAGACGTCGTTCCTGTAAACTCTGACCACTCTCCAGATTAATGCAATCTTCCATTCCATGGTGAAAATAAATCAATGTGCTGATAAATTCCGAGACAGGCCATTCCTTTATTAATTCAAGTGCAATTCTTCCACCGGCAGTAGAATGATCCAGACCATGTTTATGCACCTTATCCCCCATCTTCAGAATATTCTTAAAATCATTCTGATTTGCTGCACCAAGCTTTCCTGCATCATGAAGAATTCCCGCCAGTTCTACAAGGTTTTTCAGTTCTGGAAGTTCACAGACATTACTTGAAAAAAAAGCAACATTTCCTGCGTGTTCCTGCATAGACTGGACTCTTTCTGTTTCATAGTCTACATGAGCCCGTGTACACTCTTCCGTTTCCAGAATACTTATTTCTTTATCTTTCATTCAGTACTCCTTGTGTTATATGTCTGTTTTTTGCAATATTAAATTTTTATTTTATGTATTTTTACTATATTTTATCAAGATTACAGTCTTAATACAAGGCAGATTTCGAAAAAACGTTCGATTTTCCATATCTGCCTTGCCGACAAATCTTTCTTCTTTACTCACGCGGCAGCATCAATAAATTATCTTCTGATGTACTATTCGCCACAGAACGAACATATTTCTCACCCTGTGAACTTACTGCTGAAATAAGATATGGGTATGGAAAAATATTTACGGTAATGGTTTTAGGGAATTTTTGCAGATAATCGTAAACCTCTGATTTCTTCCAATATGTACCTGTCTGATCCATATAGATAGGCTCAATATCCTGTACATCTCCGGAATTACCACAGTTACGTTTCATTTTGATTTTAATCGCTTTCATGATAAAATCCTCCTTATGATATTTTATTGTAATGAAAATATCATAGAAAGGGTTTACAAAAATCGCGAAATAATTTAGAATAGATTTGTTTGGATGCTATTCAAATTATTTTGGATTGCATTTTCTATGATGAGCTACTTAGTATTACCAGTACTAGGTAGCTCTTTTTCATTACAGCTTTATAATATTCCTTTTATCTTTCCATGTCAATAGTTTTAACAAATAAATAATAATATAAAGAATATAATCAAATGAATAATAATATAAACTCAAAAAGCAATTGAACTATTTTCAATTGCTTTTTCCTTAACAAATATATAATAATATTTTTCAACTCACAGATTTTCATCTGACAATAAATAAAGACAGCAGGACTTTTTCTTTCCTGCCGCCTTCATTCATATTTTTTTGCTTCTCTTATTTATTTCACAACCATTACTCAAACTCAATCGTTCCCGGCGGCTTGCTGGTCAGATCGTAGAATACGCGGTTCACGCCTTTAACTTCATTAATGATACGGCTCATGACTTTATTGAGTACCGCATAAGGGATCTCAGCGGCTTCAGCTGTCATGAAATCGATTGTCTTAGCTGCGCGAAGAGCCACTGCATAATCATAGGTTCTGAAATCTCCCATAACACCTACGCTTCGCATATTTGTGAGTGCTGCAAAATACTGGTTCGGCATCCACGGTGCTTCTTCACCGTTTTCTGCTTTGTACTCTTCTGCTGCTTTGTCGATCTCCTCACGATAGATAAAGTCAGCATCCTGAACGATACGGACTTTCTCTTCTGTGACTTCACCGATGATACGGATTCCAAGTCCCGGGCCAGGGAATGGCTGACGGAACACCAGTCTTTCCGGAAGACCAAGTTCAAGACCTGCTTTACGAACCTCGTCTTTGAACAGGTCGCGGAGTGGCTCAATGATTTCCTTGAAATCAACGAAATCCGGAAGACCTCCTACATTGTGATGAGATTTGATCACTGCAGATTCTCCACCAAGACCACTCTCTACAACGTCAGGATAAATGGTTCCCTGTGCAAGGAAATCTACCGCACCGATCTTCTTTGCCTCTTCTTCAAAGATACGGATAAACTCTTCACCGATGATCTTACGTTTTGCTTCCGGCTCAGATACGCCGGCAAGTTTATCGTAATATCTCTGCTGTGCATTGACACGAATGAAATTCAGGTCAAACTGACCATTCGGGCCAAATACACCCTCAACTTCATCTCCTTCATCTTTACGAAGAAGTCCATGATCTACAAACACACAGGTAAGCTGCTTGCCAATAGCTCTGGAAAGAAGTCCTGCTGCAACGGAAGAATCAACTCCGCCTGACAGTGCAAGAAGAACCTTGCCGCCGCCGACTTTTTCACGAATCTCTCTGATCGTATTCTCAACGAAAGCATCCATCTTCCAGTCTCCGGCACATCCACATACACCAAGTACAAAGTTGGACAGCATGGTCTTTCCTTCTACAGAGTGAAGTACCTCCGGATGGAACTGAATCGCATACAGTTTCTTGTCTGCGTTTTCTGCTGTAGCTACCGGACAGTCTGCTGTATGTGCAGAAATCTCAAATCCCGGAGCCGGTTTGGAGATATAATCTGTATGGCTCATCCAGACGATAGTTTTTTCTGAAACATTCTGGAAAATTGCAGAATCCTTCTTGTCAACCAGAAGTTCTGTTTTGCCATACTCGCTGACATCTGCTTTTTCAACTTTTCCACCAAGGACATGCATCATCAGCTGTGCGCCATAGCAAAGTCCAAGTACCGGGATTCCAAGTTCAAACAGTTCTTTCTGATAAGTCGGTGCATCCGCTTCATAGCAGCTGTTTGGACCGCCGGTAAGGATAATTCCCTTCGGATTCATTTCTTTAATCTTTGCAATATCTGTCTTGTAAGAATAGATTTCGCAATATACGTTGCATTCTCTGACGCGTCTCGCAACCAGCTGATTGTACTGACCGCCAAAATCGATGACAATAACTAATTCTTTTTTCAAGTCTTTCCTCCTGTAATTTCTCTAAACTCGTCACTGTTTACTTCGTTCGCAGCAACATCACTTTCTCAAGAATCTTTGTAACTGTTCAGTACCTTCACAGTTATGAATCTTTACTAATTATAAATGAGTAAAAAAACTTTTACAACTTCTAACTTTCTTTTGTTGTGTAGAATTTTTGTAATTATAAAGACCAAATTTTATAAGTTTTTTAGATTTTTATCACCATTCTTTCAATCTCTCATCACAGTTTCATCACAGATTCACAGTATAGTAATAAGCAAATAAAGCGAATGCTTTTTTACATATATTTTTCTTTTTCATACTCGCCGGGCACAGACGCCCGGCCCTCCTTCTTTTGGGAGTTTTTTGCATTCTCTCTGTTCTCTTATTTCCAGAGATAATTTTTGCCTTCCTGATATAAGCTATTCATTGCCAGACGAACACCCGCTTTCTCTGTCATAGGATCTTCAATTCCGATGGAAAGACGATATTCCTTTTTCAGAAGGCTGTTCAGTTTCTCTGTCTTCAGTGTGGTTGAGGTTGATATTTCTTCTTCCGGAAGCACAGACGACATTTTTATTTCGATATTTTTCTTTTCGATAAGTTTTCCCTTCTCATCTTCAATATAAATATATGCCGGCCAGTCTTTGTACAACGGTGCCACTCCTGAATTTTTCCAGATGAGCTTCAGACTGCTGCTGTTCCGGGTGCTTTTTAGTTCTGCCTTTGAAATCCACAGACGATACCCCATATTTTTGAGGACTTCTTTGTATCCTTCTGCATAATCCTCATCCGGAATCTTCGGTCCCAGAAAGGTTGTATGTGCTTCACGGATCATTTCCACAGTCTCTGACAAATCTGTGTCCATCATCTCCTCCATCGAGAAAGAACTTGTAAATTCTCCGCCGGATGGTGCGGTTTTCCAGAAATCCTTCATGGACACCATTGCATTTTTTTCACCTGTCTGATCATACTCACCGCCATTGCTGATCCAGTCAAGCCAACTCTGGGTTCCCTGTGGATGTCCGGTCATATCATTATATAACCCAAATCCATATTTTTTTGCAGCAGCAAATGGTCTCCGCATGAGAATCATGGCATCCGGAAAGGCCTCCATCCATGGGAGAATATATTGTTCTCTTACCTTTTCTCCCGGAATCCTCTGAATTCCCTCGCTGTAGTTTACATGCCACTCTCCCCAGTGTCCAAGGCTTCCAAGCTCAATATAGTTGATCAGCCCATCCTGCCCCAGGTGCTCTCCAAGTGCCTTTACTGCCTGCTCATGACAGGAAATGATCGTCGGATTGTTATAATCCGGAGCAAAGCCTTTCCCATATCCTCCGGCATACCATTGACCGGCTTTTCCACTTTTTTCGTACAGCCATTCCGGTATGTCCATATGCTCTTCCTGTCCCGGAATATCACAGACGAATCTCAATACCAGATGCTTCCCCTCGCTTTTCCATCGTGCGAGCTGATTTTTTTTCTCGATGGCCTCCCAGTCATAAACACCCTCCTCCGGTTCCAGTTCTGCCCAGGTAATGTCCATATACAAAAGAGAAATGTCTTCCGAAACTTTATCATACCATGCATTTCTCGCATATCCCATAAGCGGATTCCCGAAAGCCGCCTGGCTTTCCTTATATTCTTTTACTGTCTTTTGTCTGCTAAGCCAGAACATTTCCACTCCTGCTGCCAATACAACTGTCAGAATCACGGTCAGACACAGTATTGCTCTTTTTTTAATCATCCTGTTCTCCATTGTACTTATCATACGTCTCCCAGCGGCTTCAAAGATCCTGCCTCCGGATATCTGTATCCATCTCAGTTTGTAATATTTTACCCTGAGCAGATGCTTATTGCAAGAACAACGTTACTGTTCACGGTAACAGAATAACGCAGCTTTCCCTCTTTTTTGGAGTTATTTTCTTGTATGAGATTTTGCCGGATGTTATAATTCTTTCTGTATAAAACTGTACTTTTCAGAAAGGATTTTTTTATGTTCAAATGTCAAGAAGGCTATACCCTTCGTAAAATAAAAGGTGTCAGTTACATTCTTCCTTTCGGACAGCAGATTGCCGACCAGCGCAAAGGAACTATCCTAAACGAAACCAGCGCTTTTCTGTGGAATGTGATCCAGCATAATGAAGGTGCTGACCTGGAAATGCTGACCGAAATGCTTGCACGCAGATATGGACTTGCGGAGGAGGATTTTCCCATGCTCCGCGAGGACATTCTTGATTTTCTGCGGCAGCTGCAGTCCATGGGAATGCTGACCGAAACTCTTCGTCTTCAGTCGGAAGAAGCCTCCTTATGCATCCTGATCGCAGGGCTTCACCTTCACTTCCATGGCGCTTCGCAGCTTTTCTCCGGATACTTCGATAAGTTCCGCGAAATGAATCCTGCGAAAGATGCGGACCAGGAAATTGAGTTTTTTACAACTCCGCCAGCCAGCAAATCTTATGGAAAAGTCCTCCTTCGCAATTCAGATATGACAATTTTTGAAAATACTGACCGCTATGTGATTCTTTTCCCGCAGATGTCAAACATTCATCAGGTACATATGAGTCTGGACGGAAGTTACGTGAGATTCTACTGTACTCCGGAAACCTCTGAGTCAGCACAGGAAAATATTTTTCATGCAATCCGGCTCTTTTTCCTGTTTGTTGCACAAAAGCACGGGAAATTTGCCATTCATTCTGCATCGATTCTTTATAAAGAAAAAGCATGGCTGTTCTCCGGACATTCCGGTATGGGTAAGTCAACACACACCCAAATGTGGCATGATCTTCTGCAGACTCCATATCTGAACGGTGATCTCAATCTCCTTGGCATGGAATCCGGCAAAATCATCGTCTACGGAATTCCATGGTGCGGAACTTCCGGGATTTATACGACCACCGATCATGAGCTTGGCGGTATCGTCCTTCTCGGACGCGATCCGGAGAAAGATTTTCTTCAGGAGCTGTCTCCTTCAGAAAAAGTCATCCGGATTATGCAGCGCATGATCTCCCCTTCCTGGAAAGAACGCTTCTTCTCCATGAACCTTGACTTTGCGGAAAAAATTGCCGGACAGGTGCTGATTCTGCATCTGCTCTGCACCAGAAATCCATCTGCTGTTTATACAGTTCAGAGGGAAATAGATACTCTGGAGGAACCACAATGAGAGAGAAACTCCAGCTTATCATGAAACATCTCAGACAGGGAAGCCTCCAGAAAATATGGAAACAAACCATATGGATCTACCAGTATGGCAGACGTTACTGGAAATCTATGATTCTCTATACACTGCTGGGTGTTATGGGATCCTGTGTTTCACTTGCTTCCAGCCTGATTTCCAAAGATCTTGTCGATATCATCACAGGGCATCAGACCGGACGGCTGCTGTCCACCTTTGCAGCAATGATCGGCTTTGCGATTGCAAATCTTCTGGTCTCACAGGCATCCGGGTATGCTTCGACCTTTATCAGTCTTAAGGTTGACTCCGAGATCAAGAACGATATTTTTGCAAAAATGCTCGTCACGGACTGGGAATCTCTGACGGAATATCACACCGGTGACCTTGTTACCCGCTGGAGCTCGGATGCTTCCAATATTTCCAACGGTATTCTGAACTGGGTACCAAACCTGATCATCTATACCTTCCGGTTCATCAGTGCTCTTGCGGTTGTTCTGTATTACGATCCGACCTTTGCCCTGTTTGCACTTCTCGGTATCCCGTTCAGTGCCCTGATGTCGCGTCCGCTGCTGCGCAGAATGCGGAACAACAACCAGAAAAGTGCTGCCATGAATGCCAAAATGTATGGTTTCAATCAGGAGGCTTTCTCCAATATCCAGACGATCAAGGCATTTGATCTGATCCATTTTTATACGGACCGGCTCAAAACGCTCCAGAAGGACTATATCAGCATGCGTCTGGAATTCCAGCGAATGTCGATCCTGACCTCTGTCCTGATGTCGATCGTTGGTTTTATCGTATCCTACAGCTGTTACGGATGGGGAATTTACCGTGTATGGAGCAATGCGATCAGTTACGGAACCATGACCATGTTTTTGTCTCTTTCCGGAACACTGACAAGCTCCGTAAACTCCCTCACGAGCCTGATTCCTTCCGCGATTTCTCTCACGATCTCTGCCGGACGTCTGATGGATATCGTGGAAATGCCGCAGGAAGATTACAGCCAGGATCATGCAGTAAAACTCTTTGAAAAGCAGCACAAAACCAGCGGTATCGGTCTCACAATGAAGGATCTGAGCTATACCTATCACAGTGGAACGGAAGTTTTTGCCCATGCTTCTATGGAAGCTTATCCACATGAGATCATCGCCCTGGTCGGACCTTCCGGTGAAGGAAAAACAACTATGCTCCGGCTGATCCTGTCACTTCTTCGGGCACAGAGCGGAGAATTTCAGATTTGTGCCGGAAGTGATCATAATCAAAAACTGAATATGTCACCTTCGACCAGAAAGCTTTTTTCCTATGTTCCGCAGGGAAATACCATGTTTTCGGGAACCATCGCAGAAAATATGCGAAACGTAAAGCCGGATGCCACAGATGAGGAAATCATAGAGGCTCTCAAACTCTCCTGTGCATGGGATTTCGTGGAAAAACTTCCCAATGGTATTCAGAGCGTTGTCAAAGAACGCGGCGGTGGTTTTTCTGAGGGACAGGCACAGAGACTTTCTATTTCAAGAGCACTTCTCCGTAAGTCTCCGATCCTTCTCCTGGATGAGGCAACTTCTGCACTTGATGTTGCCACCGAAAGAAAGGTTCTCAAGAATATCATGCAGGATACCTATCCAAGGACCTGTATTGTAACAACCCATCGTCCTACAGTATTAAATATCTGTACGAGAGTTTATGCGATACGCGATAAGAGGTGTGAGGTACTGAATGAAGTGGAAATTGAGAAGATGGTGAAAGAATTTTAAAAAAGGCACAGAACCCACGGGTTCTGTGCCTGAGCTATCCTAATCCTGCAGAACAGCTTATAAATTTAATTTCCTGTTAATTCACAGAATATGTAAATCCTGTCATCTTAAGATCATCAATGCTTGTTCCATGGTTCAGATGAATTCCGATTGTCAGCGGATTAGATGCTGTACTTGCAAATGTAAGAGTAGCAGTCTTTCCTGACCAGGATGTCTGTACAGATGCATCATCTGTTTCAACCTGATCTACAGTGTCACTAAAAGTAATGTTCAGAGTAATCGTTCCGTTAATGTCAGACCAGTCTGCCTGTGCAAGGCCTTTACCACCATTCGTGCCCCATCTGTCCCATACACCAACATAGGTAACATTCAATGTTCCCTGTGCAGCACCGCTTGCAGCATATACTCCCTCTGCCATTCCTGCATCTACAGTCACAACCGGCTTTTTGTACGTGTTCATCATCTTTATTTCCTCTCTTTCGTCGGTTCATATTTCATTGTTTTTCAATGTCATTTTTTCTTATATACAGAATTCCTTCAAAAGTCAACCCGCAAACCCTTTATTTAAGCCATTTTTCTCCATTTTCTTGTCTTTTTTTCTTTAGCATATTATAATGTATTTGCTAATGTAAAATCACACTGGAAATGAGGATTTTTTATGAAAAAGAACACAGGAGATTTCAAAACAGATCTCGAACAGCTTCTCCAGGAAGGAAATATTATCCGTCTTAAACCACAGGGATTCAGCATGTATCCCCTCTTCATTCCCGGAAGAGATGAGGCTCTGATCCAGCAGGTTCCTGTCACCTCACTTAAGAGAAATGATGTGGCTCTCTACCGCCGCGATCAGGGAATTCTGGTTCTGCACCGTATCGTTCGTGTTACTGCCAACGGCTATTATATGACCGGAGATAATCAGTATGAGATTGAAGGACCACTTCGCCCGGATCAGTTCAGGGGCAAACTCATTGCTTTCGTCCGCAATGGGAAAGAAATCTCTGTCAGGAATCCTGTATACCGCTTTCTCTCTGCTCTCTGGCTTCTGATGCTGCCAGTACGTCCTTTTTGTTTCAGACTGACTGCTTTTTTGCGACGTACAAGGTCAAAGTAAAAGACCTTTTTCCCTCAGAGTTCTGACAACCGACACCACATCTTCATACACTACGGATTTTTCTACCTCATATGCTTTGCTGACCAGTTCTGCAAGTTCCTCTGCCGAGTCAGCTTCTTCTGCATGAAGATACATAAATCCGGCTGTCTCACTCAGAGAGATTACTTCGTTTACTTCCTCTGCTCTCTTTCCAAACGGAAGAACCACATATTCATCCTCCAGTTTCCTGATCCGATATCCTTCTGTTTTTTTCATATTCTCCCCCTTTATTTAGCAAATACTTCGTGTTATACTCTATTATCACAACTATTCAGTAGCCTCACAGTTATGAGTCAAAATGCATTCCAGCTGAATAGTTACCTATTATCATTTATTTTCAGGAGTTTTCCATGCATCCATCATATAAACATTATTTAAAGATCATCAGAAATACCTGTACCGGTCATGAAAGACCTGTCACCATTCCATCTGAAGAACTGGCCGACCTTGCCCGACTTGCCGAAGATCACTGCACGGTTCCTTTTGTTCTGTCTTCTTTTCGAGGCACACCTTTCTATCCTTCCATGCTCCAGCGGACACGCAGCATGATGCTGAATTATTATCAGATTGACCAGTTTACTCGTCATACGGTTTCCCTTCTTGAAGACAACGGAATCGACTGCATCCTTCTTAAGGGAATCAGCCTTGCTTCCTGCTATCCTGTTCCCGAATATCGTAAGCTTGGCGATTTGGATCTTTATATCAGCCGGAAATCCGATATTTCCAAAGCTCAGAAACTTCTGGAATCCCATGGATATATCGCGGAAAATGAGCTCAGTGACCATCATCTGACCTATCACTATAGATTTCCAAAAACAGGGCGCAAATTCCTTCTTGAACTGCATTATCGCGTAGTTGGAATGTATCAGTATGAGCGTGCCAACCAGATTGTAGATCAGGTGTATTCCTTTGAGAATCTTGTTCCGGTATCACAGACGATCAATGATTTTACCTACTCTGTTCTGCCGCCTTCGGAATATGTTTTTTATATGATCCATCATATGCTGAAGCATTATCTGTACAGTGGTTTCGGTATCCGTCTGCTGTGTGATTTTACCTTTTACCTCAGGATGCATGCAGATGAAATTGATTTTCATAAGATACATAGCTGGTGCCAGAATTCCCGCATCAGTCATCTTTATGAGATTGTTCTGGAGACCTGCCGGATCTATTTTGGCCTCCCACAGCACATTGACTCCAGGGTTCACTATGATCCACAGGACTGTAAGGAATTTCTTATCCGTGTTCTTAAAGATGGAGATATGGGCACGGATGTTTCCAGTGAGCTTGTCGGAAGTACTTCCTATCAGAAGGTCAATCTGATCACTTACTTTAAAGAAGGACATGTGCAGATGAAGGTCCGCTTTCCGAAAGCCAGCCGCTGCCCGGTTCTCTGGCCGGTTTTGTGGTGTGTTACTCTTTTGTGTTTCATTCAAAATACTTACAAAGTACGAAATACCACTTTACGACAGACGCTCCATAATTTCAAAAAAAGCAATCAGAAAACCAAACTGATACGTATCTTTGACAACAGTGACTCCTGATCTGGGAGTTACTGTTTTTTATTCTCTCAGACCTGTATCTGACAATTTTTCATCTACCCTATGTTCGATCAATTGTTTTATCCCAAACGACAATGCCAGATAACACTTCCATTTCATTCCCCTGGAAAATCCCTTTATTACAATCCTCCATATTTTCTGGTTCAACTGAGGAATGCGTTTTTTATCACAGGCAAGTTTCGCAAAACAATCTTTTCCAATAGAATCATTACCGTAAATCCTAAGTATTTTCCAGATCATCCATATTGATTTCCGTCGCTTCTGATATTCCATCTTGGCGTCAAAAAAGGAGGCAAAAAAAACAGTATATTGTATCAGTCCCTCATACTGCTCGACATCTTTCCCCTCTTCTTCCATCCAGTTCTTGAAGGTCTGTGCGATTCCCAGCCAGCATCTGCTGGATTCCGGATTGTATTTATAAGAGACAGAGTCCTCATTTTTGCGATAAACATTTCCGATCTGTTCTATAAATGCATACTTTGCCCCACAGACATAACACTGCATGTTAAACAGTTTATCCTCTGCATAAGGGTACTCAGAGAAAGCAATCCTGTTCTGATCCAGAAAAGACTTCCGATACAGTTTTCCCCAGACATATGACAGTGTTCCTACGGAAAAAAATCCCCGAAAACGGAACTCTTCTGAATCCCTCTCAAACCTCGAAAATTCGCTGTGACTAGTGGCCGGAAGAAGTTTTTCGTTCCACAGACGTGCATAATTACTGACAACAATATCTGAATTAATTTTGTCAGCAATATTAATATATCTTTGAAAAACCTCCCTGTCCGGAAGATAGTCATCTGCATCCATGAATAAGATATACTCACCTGTGGATTTCTCTAATCCCCTGTTCCTTGCACAGCCTATACCACGTTCTTCCGTTATAATCAGATAAATATTATCGTATTCTCTGGAATATTTCTCTGCAATTTCCACGCTTCTGTCTTCAGATTCGCTGACCACCAGAAACATTTCCCAGCTTATATAACTCTGTGCGATTATACTTTCAATCGCCTGTGCCAGATATTTTTCAGCATTATACACTGGTATAATTGCAGATATTTTTCCTTTGTTTACAGTCATTAGCTTTGCCTCCGGACACTTTTTCCTATCTTAATAATACTCCTGCACAAGAGTCCTGATGTTTTTTTCCAGTTTTCTGTTCTTCGAAATATCAGCCAAAGCAAACTATTCGGAACAATTATACAGATCACTGCTCTGTAAAACAGATTAAAAGCTGCACTTCCATTGACTATCTGGCAGCAAAATTCTGTAACTGCCCAAGCAGCTGCCATAACGATAAGATACAAACCGTATCTTCCAAAATATTCCCGAACTGGTTTCTGGAAACGATATCTATAAATGATGTAAGGCTCCACCCATACAGACGTAAGCACTGTGCTGCAGAAGGTTCCGGCAAAAACACCAACCACACCAAAATGTGTAACCAGAAGAATCGAAATTCCAAGGTTCAGGACTGCCTCCGCGATTGCTTTGTAACGGTCATACCAGAACAGTCCCATAGATTCCTTAAATATCAGCACAGCTTTTCTTGTTCCGTTGACAAAGAAATTAATGCACAGAACAAGCACTACCTCCCGCTGAAACAGATATTGTTTTCCAAAGGCCAGCTCCACAAACGGATTCAGCAGTTCAAACAGACAGATCCCGGCAAAGCCATATATCCAGTAACCGATAAAAAATAACTGGTCAAAAATCCTGCTCACTTTCTCGGAATCTTCTGTAGCTCCAAGGTTTCCCACACTTGCTGCCACACCCTGCAGTGCCTGATCCAGAACCTGTCGGATGGAACCTATCACCAGATAATAGTTCGAGTAAATTCCCGCAGTAATTACGCCAACAAAACTGGAGATCAACAGATTATCCGTATTGTTGACCACAACATTTCCAAGCTTATGCATAAGCATGGCTCTGACATTTTTTAAGATATCCTGTCGTTCTTCCTGTGGCAGTTTTTCATGACAGGGTTCTTTGAGGTAAGGAAACAGTGCATCTGCTTTTCTGGACATGAAGACGTTTCCTGTAATCGTGCACACTACCGCAACAATCAGAAACAGCACAAAATTCCTGGTCGTGATCAGTATAATAATCTGGCAGATATCCTGCAGCACCAGAAACCCATTATGATACAACACTGTGATATAATTCATCTGATGTGCATCTATAAGTGTTTTTTTATAGATCAGCAGATATGAGACCACAGAATTCAAAAGATACAAAAGATAGATCAGCACAAGATGATCTACATCCGGACGGTCTTTCATCAGAATATCCAAAAATGGAATAAGGCACATCCCTGCTACCAGTACAAATCCGGCAGTTATCCGGTAGAACATCCGGAACATACGCATAAGGATCTGCTGCTTTGAAATGTCATTTTCCGCAATCGGTCTGTAAAGGGCATAGGTGATCGCTGTTCCAACCCCCAGTTCCGACAATGACAGTATATTTAAGATGTCGGTAAACAGTCCGTTGATTCCAACGTATCCTTCACTGAGCATTCTGGTAAAAACTACTCTGGTAAAAAATCCCATCAGAATCGCAGATATCTGCGCCACAAATGCAACGCTTGTATTCATAACAGAATATTCTGTCCTCGATTTCTGTTTCAAGCTCTACTTATCCTTTCCCTTGTATATGTACCCCAGTTAAAAATCATCTGTATGGTAAAAGTTTTCGTTTTTAATGTTTTTCCAGATCATATCCTTTGTCTACATCCATTTTGAGAATTTTTTCCCGTATCCACACCGCCATGAGTGAAAAGGTCATTCGAAACATATAGACAAATGGTTTCAGTCCAGAATGCATACTGACTCCGGTAACACGAGGATGCATGACTGCCGGGATTTCTCTTATATGAAATCCAAGAAGAGACATCTGCATCAGCATATTTGCATCCGGATACTTATCGTCAAAGTTATTATATTTGGAATAAAACAAAAATGTTTTCCAGTTCAGACCCTGAAGTCCTGTGGTTGGATCTGTAAAATCTTTACCTGTCCCTCTGCGAAGCAGGAAGCGAAACCACACGAAGGCAATTTTTTTTGCCGCGGAAACCGGGAATTCTGTGCTTCCTTCCATAAATCGCGATCCCAGAACAATGTCCGGAACTGTTCCGTCTTTATCCGGTGTTGTCAGTGCTTTATAAATAGCCGGAATATTACATACATCATGCTGTCCGTCTGCATCCATCTGGATCACATACTGATACTTTTTGCGGACTGCATATTTATATCCAAGCTGCAGACCACTTCCATAACCCAGATTAAACACATGCGTTACCACTGCATGATTTCTCCTCTTTGTGATCCAGTTCGTTGAATCCAAGGAGGCATCGTTCATGACCAGAACATCTGCAAGTTCTGAGATTTCAGGTTTTTCAAGCTGCTCCAAAAGTGCCGTAATTGTCTTTTCTTCATTATAGGCAGGAATAATAATCAATACTTCTTTTTTCTTTTCCATATACTCAGTCTTTCTTTTGTTGTTTAAATTTGGAATAGTTTCAGTACATCTTTATCTTCTGATGATAATTTAACAGAGGCTTTCTGTCCAAGCTCTCTGCATTTCTGTGGATTTTTCAGCAGTTCTTCTATGTTTCTGCTGACTGCCTCCGGAGTCAGACTGCACATCATTCCGTCTTCTCCCTGAATGACCTGCTCCCTGTTTCCGCTGCTGTCCGACACAAGGATCGTACATCCAAGAGTCTGTGCTTCCTGTATTGCAATGCTCTTCCCTTCAAAACGAGTCGCATGGACATACAGGTTACATTGTCTGTAATACGGATAAGGATTCGTCTTTGCTCCCAGAAGCACGAAATCTTCCTGCAGACCAAGACGGTCAATCTGGCTCTGCAGCTTTTCTCTCAGTTCTCCCTCTCCAAGAACATACCATCTGGCTTTTACACCATGATCTTTGAGGATTTTCATTGCATCAATCGAAATCTCATATGCCTTCTGTGCTGTCAGCCTTCCAACGGTAAGAATCCTCTTCCCGTCATAGGAATCCTCAAACCCTCCCGGAAGTTCTGCTTTCCTCCGGATTTCTTTCTGATCTATGAGGTTATGAAATACATATGTATTTTGGCTGCACTCCGGATACACCTTGACAAAGCTTTTCTTCACTTCATCGGACACTGTAAAAATCCTGTCAAAATCCGGATAGCAGTTTCTGTCCAGCTCTCTGGTATAACCGGCAAATCCATAGTCTACATGGAGAAATGTAAACTTCCGGTCAGCATTAATATGATCATGGACATAATAGGTCGCTCCACCCTCAAGATAGGCGACTGCCATATCATAATGTTCTTTGATACTCTGTCCACTGTCTGACATTACACGCCAGAGAAGCTTATCCGGACTTAGCTTGCCTTTTTTTAACATAACAAAGGTATTTCTGAGAAGAAACGGTAAATTTCTGAGCACCGCTCCCCGAATCCAGAGACGCTTCCATATCTTTCTGTTAAGAACTTTTTTCCCGTCTTTTGAGAGAACAGAGGCATCTGAATATTCCCTGTTAAGAACCTTTACATGTTCCGGAATCTGAGAGATCAGTTCTCCCTGATCCAGAAGGACATACAGTGATACTTCATACTGTTCCCTCGGGAAATGTTTCAGAAGCTCGATCAGAGCTTTTTCGGCTCCTGCCCCTCCAAGCGTATTGATCACAAAAAGAATTTTTTTCATTTTTGTAAGTCATCACCTCCTGCAAAATGCTGGTCGATCCTTTTTTCCAGTTCTTCTAATTTCTTCAGCATTCTTTCACTGTCCTGATTAAGAAGGGATATCTGCATTGCCAGTTCCTGATTCTTCCGCATCAGAATTGAAAGCTGTGTGCTTATGAACCAAAGAGTCCATACAACTCCAATCGTTATAAGAAAAATTAAGATCAAAATCCTGAGACTTACATACCGTTCCAGTTCGGAAGGCTCTATCAGAATTCCGCATATAACCAGCAGCACTGATACAATAGCCCACGCAAGACAGAACGGTTCCGTCATTTTTCTCTTTGCCAGTGATAAGATTGCCATCACCAGAAGACAGATTCCCATCATTATCAAAAATATCGTTAACAAATCTCCCAATGTCATTTTTTCCCTCCTCTAATTTTGTTCATATCTGTCAAATACCTTCGGTGAAGGACAGCTTCCTTTTGATTTCTGAAGCAGATGCCCATTACAGAAAATGTGTATATCCAGGTTCTTTTCCATCCACTGGAGCCTGCGATACGCGACTGCAAAACCGATAAAACTTCCGACTGTCAGTCCGATTCCATACCAGATATCCGGAAAGTGTGTAGCAATTATGCTCCCGATCAGTGTCCCGATACAGAAGGACAGACCGGTAAGTACAGAACCCTTAAAATCATCGAAATAATACAGAAAAATAATCTCTGCATACATCAAAAACAAAATGAAATATCCTGCTGCAAGGCAGGGATAGATTCGAAGCGTCATGCCCCCAAATCCGACCTGCGGAAGAAAGATCATACATAACAGGAAAATAACCAGCGTAATAATGAACTGTATTCTGGCAAGACTTAACAGTTCCTCTGCCAGAAGCCGGAACATTCGTTTCTTGGTGATCTCAATATCGGCTCCCCTGCCTCCGATAACAGCTTCCGAGTACGCTTTGTACCTTTCATGGAAGTTCATCTCCACCCTGCTGATAAAGATCACACTCGCAGAAATATTTGTGAACATCGCAAGACAGGTTGCCATATCATAGGTCGTCACACATACAAAGCTTCTGACTATCACCATATGAAGGTCTGTCGTCCAGAATACAAAGTTATGGATGTACAGTCCCAGCGTATACAGGAAATTGGTAAGCACAAGCGGCCAGTACTCTCTGAAATAGTGAAATACCCTTCGGTATCTTCCGCTGTTCTCCCGGAAATAGCTTCGTATCAGAGCAAATTCCAGACAGGCGATCAGCCAGAAACCAATGGCCAGTGCAAGAAGCATTCCATAGGTGATACTCATATGAATGACTTTTACAAACAGAAAAGACAACAGTACTGTCACAGTCATACCGATCATGAAGAAAAAGGAAATTTTCTTATAATCTTTACAGATCGACAGGTACAGCATAGAATAAAACACCAGTACCAGGGCAACAAATCCACAATATCCGGTGAAAACATAGATGATATCCACGTTTCCCACCAGATACTCGTGGATACAGAACGAAATTCCAAAAAGTGCACTGAATGTAATATTCAGGATCATCCCGACATAGTAGCACGGAAGGATATCCTCAAAGGTTTCCTCATAGATGATATCCGACATGTACTTGGATAATACAGAGTTGAACGGCGATGCTGTAAGGAGCGAGAATATAAAGATATACAGTACTGTACAGGAGAACAACTCTCTCGTAGCATATCCGACTGAATCAAAGCCAAGAAAATGCTCCATAATACAAAGTGCACCAATCACGGTAAGCATTGGAGCAATGGTCATGACCGTACTGTAACCCATGCCGATGATATTTGTTGTCAGCGTTCTTTTTCCATATATATTGTTTAATTTAACACCGATTCCAGCCATTATCCTGTCTCCATCCTGTTTTCTATCGTTTCAGTTGAAAGGGTTCTTCTGTCCATTCAACCTGCTGCTCCTCTGCAAATCTACGGTAAATCTCTTTATAAGTTTCCTTCATCTGCTCAATCCGGTAAAAGGAAGTAACCCTCTTATATCCGGCCTCACCCATCTGTTCCCGTCCTTCCGGATCTATGGCAAGGTCTATCATTGCCTGGGCGATTTCCTCCAGATTCATGATGTGAGTCAGAATACCTGCTGCTCCAAATCCATCATCATTGCCATAGATCAGTTCCCGGCAGTTTCCGACATCTGTCGCAATCGTCGGCTTATGTGCCGCATAGCTTTCCAGAATTGTCAGCGGCTGTCCCTCACTGATACTGGTAAGAATCGTAAAATCCATCCTCCCTAAATATTCTTTCACATTGACCCTTCCTGTAAATTCAATATCGGATACTCCAAGAGAATCCACAAGGTCAAAACATTCCTGTGCATATTTTTCATCCTCATCGGTCGGACCCATGATCCAGAGTTTTAACTTCGGCACACTTTTTTTTGCAAAAGCAAATGCCTGTATCATCGTCTTTACATCCTTGATCGGGCTGACACGAAGAACAGCTCCTATATTGATCATCTGTTCTTCTGGATTTTTGCCTGGTATATCTGCAAAACCATCTACATCAATTCCATTTGGCGTCACCTGAATTTTTTCTTCCGGACAGCCGAGTTCCATCTGAAGCGTTCTGGCACGTTCAAAGAGACAGGTAACAGCATCTGCCTTATCATACGCCAGAAGTGACATCTTCTTGAACTGTTCGATCCAGATATTTTTGTAGACACCTTTTACCCACTGTGCTTTGATCAGCTCCTCTTCTCTCTCTCGGGTATAGATTCCATGCTCGGAGATCAGAAGCGAGCTTCCGTGGAAATGCTTTGCCATACTTCCGAGTACACCTGCATAACCGGTAGCAACACAATGGTACAGATCAGCTTTTGGCACATCCATCTTTAATGCCCAGAACAGTGGCAGATAAATGGAACGGAGTGTCCAGAGGAAATCTGAAAATATAATATTCGGATACTGTCTGTTATAACACTCTCGGGCAATCTCAAAAAAGTCCGGTCCCATCAGAAAGCTGTCCACAGAGATGCTGCCATGGTGAAACAGATCAAAAACAACTCCCCAGTCGGTCTTTCTGTTGAGAACCATGTTCAGGACTTCTTCATATTCTTTCCTGGAAAGACGGGCTTTTCTTCTGCTCTTTCTCGTTTTTCTTCCTTCATCCCACTCACAGTCATCCAGATACAGTTCATATACCTGTGTCAGGTTTTCCGGAAGCTCATATACAAACTTTCCTCTCTGAGATCTGTTTGCCACAATTGCAAGCAGGATAAATTCTATATTCGGAAAAGACTTGATCAGGCTGTTGATCCATCCGGAAACACCACCGACCACATATGGGTAGCAGCCCTCTGCCACTAAGCAAACCTTCATCTCTTACCTCTCTCTACACAGTTTTTGCGGGTATCATAGTAAAGCTCCTGCTCTTTTAGACGGATTTTTACTGTAGTATCTTCGGCACAGATCAGATATGCATCCGCTTCTATTTCTGTCTGGCTGCCGCCGTCAATCTCATCGATTTCTTCGCCATGTGTCCTTAAGATAAACCAGCTTCCTGCCTCTGATGTCTGAAGCGTGATTGTATTATCTTCTCGAGACTGGCTATATGCCAGATTCAGGAACGTTCTGATTCTTGCATTGCTCTCAGAAAGAGTGGTGCTGTCAAAATCTCTGAAATTTTTCCAATATGTCAGAAGGTTACTGGAAAAACGCTTTTGCATGACTTCCCATCGGTCCGTTTTCTCCTGTGGCCAGAAAATATCATACATATCCAGCATAACATTTGTATATCCAAGCGCGGTCTGAATGCTTCGCATCCTGATATCGTCACTGTATGCATAATTCATACCGTCACTTGTAACAGTCTGTAATGTTACAGAATCACTGTAATAAGAGACCACCGGCTGGTTCTCTGTATAGTCACAGACCAGAGTTCCGACATCTCCAAGAAGGCCGGAATCCGTGTCTTTCAGAATTCCTTTCAGATCTTTTTCTTTTGCAAATGCTGCACCAAAACGATAGTTTATCTTCTCATTTTCAAAAAACTCCGTATCCTTTGTGACCTTATCTTCCGCTTTGTCCAGCTTCTGATATTCCAGAGAGATTCCTGCCTCAGCACTCTGCTCCTTCATCTGCTTCAGATAAAACTCCAGGTTCCCGGATTTAGGTTCTATATCATCTGTGTAATCTGCCTGCGGCTGAATGAAACAGGTCATTTTCATATCACTTTTCTCGACAACAGAAATCAATGCAGGCCACATGATATCTCTCGCAATACCAGTTACAGACTGACTGTATAGTTTCAGCATTTCAGTATTGTTTTCGTCTGCAAAAACGGGAAAATTAACCATGGAAAGATTCTGTGCGTTGACGATTGGATAAATTGTATATTGCAGTGCTTCTGCCCACATTCCATCCAGAAGTCCAAGAGCTGTGCTGCCCTTCATATAATCTCCGACTACCGCAAAGACACTTCCATAATCTATTCCATTTCGCCAGATGATTGTCGGAAAATCCTCATTTTCAACATTTTTTCCTGTTTTTTCATCAAGAAGTCCTACCATATAGGTTTTGGTTCCGCTTCCTACCTGATACCAGGGAACATCGAGTTCCAGATCCTGACGTTTCTTTTCCTCTTTATCTTTCGATGTATTATAGGTCACTTCTCCTCCAAGGAGCAGTCCTTCAAACAGCTTCACACCTGCAAGATGCGTTTCCTCTGCAACAACCTTCTGAATCCCAAGAAATTTCATCAAAGCCTTGTTATTCTGGATATTTTTTGCGTTTTCCAGACAGCCGAAAACAATAATTACGCCTTTCTTTTCCAGAGTTTCCAGTGTAGTAAGGTTGTCGCCATCTGCATATTTCTCAGATTCCAGAATCATCATTTCCGGTAGATTTTTGTCATCTGCTTTATATGTACTTACGGATTTACAGGAGATCAGTTTTCGTTTGGCATAAGTACACCATCTGCTGATGGCTGTTCCCATGTCACCGTTTTCATTTCCGATAAAGACAACAGAACTGTCAGCCCCTGTTACATTGTCAGAAGGCGTCCACCGGTTTCTACCATCGGCCTTTTTCTCTGTAAGACTGGAATTTATATCATAGGTGTTCTTGCTGTCCCTGAGTACCATAGAAAACTGAAACAGGAAAAACAAGACAAACATCATGGTCGCAATGCTGAAAAATTTTCTCTTTGAAACCATCACTGCTCTGCCTCCTGTTCCTCTGTTTCTACCTGATTATATCCATAATCAATCGCAAAATTATACTGATGATACATATTCTGCGGAATTCTGTAGCAGATAAACTGGTCGTCTTCATAGTAAACTTTCATTTCATTTGGATATTTTTTCATGAAAGCCTGTGCCCAGTAGTACATTCTGGACATTACGATCCAGCGTTTTTCGCCCTGATACATTCCAATCCCGCCAACATTTGGAAGCGTCTGACTTGCACCTTTCTTAGAAATAGACTGTCCACTGTCAGCATAACTAACACTATAATCCAACGGTATCTTCTCAATAAAGAAATAAACGTTCTCTGTAGGAATTATAACTTTTGTATCTTCCTTCATATGTTCCAGTTTACGAAGAAACGTAATCGTTTCATAATGCCATCCATGATCCAGGCCCATCTGCGTTTCATCGTTTGCAGAAACAATCGTCCATGTTTCATCCTCATTATCTCTGATAATATTCGTAAGACAGGTAATCGCTCCGTTTGTTACATATCCTGATGAAAACCCTGGTTCTTTTATCAGATCATTTTGACTCAATACAACCAACAGCACTGCTGCCAACCCTAAGGATAAGATATTTCGACAAATTCTAAGAACTTTCGGCATTAATACCAAATATAAAAGACCATCTGTAATCAAAACTCCCGCCACCGGTAAAAGATATGCATAATAAATACTGCATCGTGCCGCATCCATCAGGGTCGGAAGGCCAAATGGACCCGCACACAGGAGAACGGTCAATATCAGCATACAGAATCCAACTGACATGAGTACCGCTCCATATTCTGTTTTTTGAAAAGCACAGAACACCAATCCCAGGAGCAGTAAACCCGCATAAGCCGTCATTACTGCTGTTCCCATCTTCTGCCAGTCTACAGGAACGACTATATTTCTGATTCGTATCGACATTGTCCTGACTGCCTTCGGTATTTTATTCGGAATGGTCTTAATTTTATCTGATATGACCTTAATTTTATCTGTCACTGTCCGCATCCGGTCTCCTAAAGAAGGTTTTTTCTGCTCGACAACAACCGTTGTTTCACCCTTTTTAGCGGATGGCAGTTTACTTACATCGATCTCTGTAACCTTTCCATTGCCCGATGTAACCTGTACTTTGTTATTTTGTGTAGTATTATCTGCATCAGACTCCTCATTTTGACTTCCATTAATGACACTCATTCCCCATCCCAGAGAGCCCTGAAGAGGTGTTCCGCCTGCAAACGCAATCGCCATCGGAAGAACCGCCAGTACAACACTGAGAATTCCTGTAACCATAATGCGGCAGAAGTATTCCTTCTTCACAAACCGAAAACAAAATCCCATCGCAATGCCAATACAACAGAGTCCTGCAATCATCGTTCCATAGAAATGAATTGCCAGTGTGAGAGAAAATGCCATCGCAAAACATTGCAGAATCCTTCGGGTTTCCCTGTCTGTCAGATTTTCCTTATGTATCTGAAAAAATCTGATTAAAAAATAGACCGATGGAATCACAAAAATCATCCCATATTCCTGTGGCAATGTAGAATAAAATCTTGAATAAGTCTGCCCTGACCAGAAATCTCCAACGATATATGCAAATACACCGATATACGGAAGATATTTTGTTTTGCAGAGCAGCTTCAGCATGACCAGAAGCACTGCATGAAGATAAATAACCTGAACAAAGAAGAACTCACACAGGATTACATAAGTATCTACTCCAAAAACGGTATGGAGATAGTAGATCATGCAATGAAATCCAAACGGATAAACACCTTTGGAAAAGATTTTTCCTCTGCTCATCTGATTGATCCAGCTTAAATGCACCGGAATATCCGATGCTCGATAACCATAAGTAAGTATGATCTGGCGGCCATAAATCCAGAGAAGTGCTCCACAGATAAATATCAGAAATACAAATTGTATTGGTTTCTTCACAATATATCTGCAAAAAAACTTTCCAAAATATCTGCATCCAGATTTCATCCATTCTCCAAATTTGCTAACAGCAGACCTGATACCCAGGCTTCCATCGGACAGCCTGCAAAATATTTTTTTACCCTTTGCAAGTTTCCGTCTCAGAGGGATTCGATTAACCTTAAGTCCGATCAATATGCTCATCAGAACTGTGACTGCTGTGAGCGTGAAAAAATTCGAAATGTGAAGCAGCTGAAGTGCAAATACAATGTTAATAATATAAAAGTTTCCAAATGTATAGGACATCAGAAATTGCTCTGACAGCCTCCTGCCTTTCAGTATTCTGCGGAACATGATTTCCGGCAAAAGCACTGTAATTCCCGTATATGCAGCAAAAATACCTGTAAATCGTAAAATCACCAGTGTTGACATTAACATGTTGTTTCATCCTCTACATAAATATTCTGATAAGTTCCAGTGTCTCATTATCAATCGTAATATCAGATTCTTTAAGCTCCTGCATGATACGGAAAAAATTTTCCCGGTCACCGCAGGAAAAGAACAGTTTGAGCTGACAGGTATAGCTGGAAAGAGCATCCGGATACTGCTCTCTGACACGGGCACACCATTTGCGGCAGTTTTCATAATCTTCAGTCTCAAGAAGTCTCTGACACACCTTCTCATAGACGGAACTGCTTATCTTCTGTCTGTCTGCCGTCCATGCCTTCTGCAGAACTTCATCCATACGCTCTGCCATGGAACGCTGCTCCAGATCGGTCAGAACCTTCTGTTCAACAACAGGATTCATATATTCCAGAAGATTAACGCAGTTCTCTGCAATATGCTCCTCGTCTTCGTCCAGGGTACGGTATTTTTCCTGTACACCGACACGAAAATCACTCAGCACATCCTGAAGAATTGACGCTGCATAATGAGCAGTCTCCGTGTCTTCACTGTTCAGTGCCAGTGCGATGGACGACAGAGAGTTCTTATAATCGCCACGAATTACATTAAGAATAAAACTACGAAGACTTTTTTTGTCGGTAACTTCCAGTGCCTCTTCAAGTGAAACCATATTTTTTTCTGTTTCTTCATCAGGACGTATAAATGTTTCTACCCTTTCCTTACTGAATACCACATCAGAAAGATCCATGGACATCAGCATAAAAAGCCGGCTGGTCCAGAATGCCACAAACACAAAGGTCGGTCCTACAACCGGACATAACAGCATCATTCCTGCTTTCATCCATGTACTTAAGCTTTTTTCCTTTCTTCTGAGATGGTTCCAGATAAGATACACCACAACCACCAGAAGATTCAGAACAAGTAAAATTATAAACAGCCTCATTCTTCCGGACATACTGCAATCTTCTCCACAATTTCTGTACTATAGCCATTCTGTTCAAATCTTTCCTGCACAAAACCGGCATTTTCTTTTGTTGTATTTGCAAGAAGTGCATATAACTTTCCATCTGGAAGGATTCCAAGATAATCACTGTCTCGCAGTTTTTTTGCCATAAGCTGATCTATCTGTCTGTACTGTTCCGGATCAGCATCTATCTTCAGAAATACGCATTCTGCCAGATCTTTTGCTTCTGCATCCATATAAGCTTTCACCAGTGGTTTAAATGCATCCTCTCTGAGAATCCTCGAGCCTTCTTCACTGTATCGATTCTCCTCTAGTGCCTGCATATATCGCTGTGCCCTCAGAACTGCATTCTGGATCAGATAGCTGACTACAGTAAGAAGATTTGCCTGTCCCAGAGTCATTTTTTCCCAGCTGAGTCCCCAGAGCATGATGATCATTTTAATATCTCCATTCTCATAGATAGCACGTGCCATCAGAGGATAACGGGGATCCATATTTTTGTTGATGTAAACCTTTTCTTCTGTCAGTTCCTCATACACTTCTGTCATTTCCCTGTAACGGATTGAATTTCCAAGACTTCTTGCTTTGGCGGAACTTGCCGAGAAAATTCGGGCATAATCCTGGTTGACGACATTGTACAACGCCACATCCCTGGTCCGCATCAGCTTCATCAGCATTTCTACCGCATAGAACATAACCTCATCCGGCATATACTGATCCAGTGTATGTGTGATCGTATAAATCTTGCCGATACTGTCTTTCTGGTCGATCAGCTGCTGCTCCATAACGCCTTTGAGGCGGGCATTGCTTTCATTAATGTCCTTGATATCTGCGATCTGCCTTGACAGATGAACTTCCAGCTCCTCGCTTTCCATACGCATAGTCTTGATCTGATCCCGCATATATCCGACTACAAGGCCAAGAATAAACAGCTGTGCGATCCACACATAAGTGTTATAATCCAGAAGAACTTCAAATCCACTCCGCGTGTACATCTGCCGGAACATATATCCAGCCACTGCACATATTGCAGAAAAAGTTGCCTGCTGCTGTCCATACACGATCGCAAACAGCAGAACATACAGAAGAAACGGATCCAGGTTCGCGAAATATCGGCTGCCTACCGTTCTGTTATTCATCATAAAGAACGGAATAAAACAAATCAGATTCTCCACAAACGGAAACAGAACACTGAGCAGCCATTTCCATTGGTTCCACAAGACCTTCCACCATGGAAGTTCCAGTTTATCTTCATTTACAAAAACAGCCTTGTGCTTCTGCATATACGCTGCCATTTTTTCAATATTTCTGTTCAGATCACCAAAGGCATGTACACCGTATTCTTTCTCGAATCGTGTTCCGGACAGGACACAACGGCCGATACCTCCAGATGAAGTCACAATATTGGCACTGTCCGCCATATGCTCCTGTACCATGGCTGCCAGCTCCAGCTCACTGACCACGTCATTGGAAGAAAGCTGATAAAGCGAATATTCATGTTTTCCGGTACTGACAACTTTATAAATATATTCTACTGCGTCTTTTTCAAACAACAGTGAAAACGTATGGTCTGTGTCGGCTTTGATATATCCCTCGCTCATACATTCCAGACACATCCGGGCACAAATATTATTTACATCTTTCCTGTCTCTCGGAATGCAATACAGATGATCCAGTCTGAGAACCACAATATCCGTACTTCGGTTCTTTCTGAAATTCTCGCATATCTCCTCTGCCTGTGCCAGGATGTCTGCCCTCATTCCAAATCCGAGAGTTTTTTCTGTTTCTTCAATGTCATTTATATAGTTTCCACTATAAACCTCATCTGAGGAAAGAAAAATAAGTTTCCCTTTCCTAACTGTAGAATGTGCCACCAGAATGTTGACCAGATGAGACACAAAACGAACAGATTCTCTCTCTTCTTCATTCCAGTGATAATTAGTGTCAAAAGCACCCATAAGAATTGTCGCATCCGGATTGACACTTTCAAAAATAGAATTTAGATTTTCTGTGTCATATGGAAATTCATATTTTTCAAATACTCTCTCATATTTATTATGTTTATACTTATCTCCGGTCAGTATATACACCCTGTGTCCTTCTTTTCGAAGTTTCAGGATCATACTGTCCATCAGGCTGCATGAGCCTCCCACCAACAGGATGTTCATTATTCTTCCTCTTCCGTGCTCTTTTTATTTTTCGTATGAAGATTTTTGGCCTAGTCTCTGTTCCAGTGCAGTATTGATCTCTTTTTTTGCCTTTTCAAAATCTATTTCATGGTTACTGTCATTAATACAGACCATCTTATTTCTGTGTTCGGTAATGGTACGAAGCAGTTTTTCATTGTTCTGCGAAACATCATAATAACTGCACAGTTTACGGATATTTCTTGGCACAAAATCACCTTTTAACTTCTGATACTCCCGAAGTACATACTGGCTGATATCTTCTTTATGCCGAAAAGCATGACTGCATACTTTTGTCAGAAGTTCCGGTTCCAGCTTCCACAGTGTTTCGAATGTCTGCTTCTTCAACGGTGAAGCACCATGAACCGTATAAAAACCGGTAAATCTCGGAAATGCCATCTCCAAAAAATTATAGAAAAAATACATCGGCGGATAGCCTATATGAAAATATGCCCCCGGCTGTTTCTTTACATTCTCATATTTCTTAAAATATTTTGCAAGAACCATGGCATTATTCAGATAAATATACGGCATAACTGCATTATCTATATTTGCCACATCAGGCTGCAGGGCAAGCATATCTACCGGCTTTTCCCCCTGAAAGAAATCCCCTGGTTTTACCTTGTCCAGCAGAAACATATCATCATTAAAATAGACGAAGCGTTCAGATAATCCCTGAATCCTGTGCAGGTTCCACTCAATAGTATGAGAATTAAATGTAGGGCGGAATTCTTCTGGAATAAAATCCTCGTGATTAACGATATTCAGTTTCGGTGCAGATGTGTTCAGCCATTCCGGAAGATGCCCCCAGGTCACAAAATGAACTTTACGTACCCACGGAGCAAACTGCTCCACACCACGGAACCAGTATTGAAGGTTATCCCAGTCTCTGTATCTCTCTTTTCTGTCATCTGCCGCTGACTTCAACCCACAAGCCTCAAGCGTCTTTCTCTTTTCCTGCTGCCACGCAGGATCACTGCCATCTACCCAGGTGATCACAAAGTCTATTCCCTCTGTATTGTTCAGGTTTTTCATTCCGTTTCCTCTCATACATTTTTCTTGTGTGTTAGTATATCATATCTTTTCCGCAAAAAATATCTGGGTTTTTATATAAAAATATATCCTTTCATTTATCAGTGTTTGCTGATTTTTCACTATTCTACTCTGAGCAAATGCTAATTGCAACAAAAAACACCGTCCCCGCGGCAATCGCAATGTCCGCAAAAACAGTGTCCTTAGTGCGCCTTCAGGGGCTCGAACCCTGGACACCCTGGCCAAATAGAGTCCATAATGTTCTGGACATCTGCTAATAATCGGGATATAATAATCATGCTGTCGACTCTTTCCAGCAGGAAGGAGGTGTACTATTTTGGATATTATCATCACTTTTTTGATTTCGATTGCGGCAAGTGTAGTTGGTTACTACATATGCAAATGGTTAGATCGGAATCGTAACGACAGCTAGCGTAAACGAAACCCCATGGACTGGTCCTCCATGGGGTTTCATTGTACTATCTTGTATCATCACTTCTTTGGTTATTGTTATAATACTTCTTAAATCTGTGTATGTCAATCCCTGTATCTCAAAAATCATACTGAATTACCCTGATGTAAAACAACAAAAAACACCGTCCCCGCGGCAATCGCAATGTCCGCAAAAACAGTGTCCTTAGTGCGCCTTCAGGGGCTCGAACCCTGGACACCCTGATTAAGAGTCAGGTGCTCTACCAACTGAGCTAAAAGCGCATTCCTTATTTAGTTGTACGTCTGTGTTCTCAACGCAAGAATTATTATATGCAACTCTATACCAAAAGTCAAGGAAATTTTTATAATTTTTTAAAAAATTTTTATTTTTCTTCTTTTTCCCCTTTTTTCGGCGGCATGGAGTCAAGAAATCTGCCGAGTTCTGCGGCGTTTTTCCTGATTTTTTCCATACGTCCTTCCAGTTTTCTGTGTTCGTAATGAAACTGTACGATCGCCATCCTGATGCGGTTGTTTCCTTTTCTGGCTGACATAACATATCTCCCGGAAGTCATATTCCGCAATTGATGTCAAATCAACTGCGGAGATTCTTCCTATATAGTATGCCGATTTATTTCTCAGGTTTACCCTGTTTCGCGATCAGCTTGCAGATTGGATTTCCCATGGAAGAAAATTTCTCTTCGTACTCTGTCATTACATTTCCCTCCATCATATCTGCCTGATTATGAAGATCAAAGGTGTGTGCGAGCAGTTTCCAGCCTGCCTCACCGACCTCTTCCAGCGAAAATTCAAACAGTCCTTTGTTATCGGTCTTGAATTCTACCACACCGTCATCCTCCAGAATCTCCTCATAACGTGCAAGGAATTCTCTTGAAGTCAGTCTGCGCTTCGCATGGCGTGCCTTCGGCCACGGGTCTGAGAAATTCAGATATATCTTCTGCACTTCACCCTTTTCAAAAATCTCCGGAAGCAGTCTTGCATCTACGCACATAAATTTCAAATTCGCAAGTTTCTCTCCGGTCTCTTCCAGTCTCTCTCTCTTCTGCAGTGCACGGAGAAGGACACTGTCGTACATTTCAATTCCTACATAGTTGGTCTCTGGATGAAGTTTCGCCATATCCATAAGGAAACGTCCTTTTCCCATTCCAACCTCAATATGGAGCGGCTGGTCTTTCGGAAACACCTCATTCCAGCTTCCTTTATGCTCTGCCGGATTCTGTACAACATAAGGACTTTCTGTGATCGCATCTTTTGCACCTGGTATATTTCTTAATCTCATAAATCTTATTCTCCATTTTTCTTACAGACTTCATACCTGTTCATATCTTACAGTAAAACTTCGTAACTGTGAGGGTACTGAACAGTTACGAAACTTCTTATTATCATACATGGTTTTTATATTTCGAACAAGTACTATTCTTTCTTTTATATAAAGGAGAACTTACTTTTATCTCAATATCTTGTATTTTGTATATTCAATATAAATAATTTACCCATTTTTTATGCAATATATACTAGAATTTTAGTTTCAAAAGGTGTATTATATGGTCAAGTTCCAACAAAAACAGGTCAAAGGAGGGGAAATAATGGAGCAGATACTTAACAAGCTATCTGAAATTGAAACAACCGCCCGGCATATTATGGAAGATGCTGACCGGACAAAGGCAGCTCTTTCCTCAGAAATGGAACAGCAATGCAGAGATTTCGATGCAACCCTGGAGCAGAAAACAAATCTGAAAATACAGGAACTTCGCAACAGTCTTGAGAAACAGAAGGATCAGGAACTCACACTTCTCCGCCAGCAGACAGAGAAGGCACTCATAGATCTGGATGCTTATTACAGACAAAATCATCAGCAGCTCTCGGAAGAATTATTCCACAGGCTTCTTGAATGCTGAAAGGAGTGATGCAATATGGGAAATCTCCTTTCCTACAGCGGAATCTCCACCAAGATCCGCGCCATGCAGAGCAAGCTGATAAACGAGGAACAGATCCGTGAGATCCTGGAGCTTTCCAGTATCCCTCAGGTAACAACCTATCTCAAACGGACACCGGAATATTCCAAAGTCTGGGCTTCCCTGGATGAGGCTTCTACCCATCGAGGACAGCTTGAGAAACTGTTGAAAGCTTCTATCTTTCACAATTTTTCAAAAATATATCAGTTTGCCAACCCGGAACAGCGCAGGTTTCTGGATCTGTATTCCAGACGCTATGAGATCCGCGTGCTGAAGGAGATCATGACCAATCTGTTTGATCACCGCGACACGGATCCCGTCGATGTTTCTCCTTATCGGGAATTTTTTCGCAGACATTCCCGGCTGGACATTGACCGACTGGTTGCCTGCACCAATATGGAGGAATTTATCAATGCTCTGAAGGGAAATGAATTCTATGGTCCGCTCTCCAGAATCCAGAATCGCGAGAATGCGCTTCTGTTTGACTACGGAATGGCTCTGGACCTGTATTATTTTTCCCTGATCTGGCATGTGCGTAAGAAGCTTTTTTCCGGAAATGATCTCAAGGAGATCACCATGGCCTATGGTGAGAAATTTGACATGCTGAACCTTCAGTTTATTTCCCGGTCCAAGCGCTATTTCAACATGGCACCGGCTGATATTTACGCTCTGCTGATCCCTATGAATTATAAGCTCAAGAAGGAAGAGATCAGAGCTCTTGTGGAAGCAACCTCTTATGAAGAGACCAAAGCTGTTTTCCGCAAAACCTACTACGGCAGGAAATACACTCATATTTCTGCACAGAATATTGAAGAATTTTATAATTATATGCTTCGCACCACTCTGGAAAAAGAAGCTCGCAAGGATCCTTATTCTGTCGCAGTTTTGTACTCCTACCTGTATCACAAAGAACACGAAGTAAACCGTCTGACCATCGCGATCGAATGTGTCCGTTATGGTGTGTCAGCGGAGGAAGCACTTCAGTATATTCGTAACAATTAAAATCCCGGAGGTATTTTACTTTGATTGAAAAAATGAAATTTTTGAGCATCACCGGGCCAAAGGCGGATATTGACAGACTGACCAAAACCTATCTTTCCAAGTATGAGATCCATCTGGAAAGTGCCTTATCTGAGCTCACAGATGTTGCCAATCTGTCACCTTTTCTGGAAATCAACCCTTACAGGGAATACCTGACAGTCATTGACGGTTTTTATGAACAGCTCGATGAATCCGAGAAGACCGTTCCTGAGCCAATGGATATCGAGACGGCTCTCGCCACTGTCAATAAGATCCAGGAACATGCCCGTCTCCTGGAAGAACAGAAGGAGAAGCTCCAGGAAGAACACGCCGGAATGGTGGATTCGCTCAAGATCATCCGTCCCTTCAAGGATCTGGATTACGATATTTCCACGATCCTGAATTTCAAATACATCCATTATCGCTTTGGACGTATCGAAAAACAGTATCTCCAGAAATTTGAAAAATACATTTATGATAATCTGGATACCTTATTTATCAAATGCGGCGAAGATGAACAATATGTCTACGGTGTTTATTTTGTCCCGGAACATGAAGCACACAAGGTGCACGCCGTATACTCTTCCATGCATTTTGAACGTATTTTCGTCCCGGACGACTATCAGGGTACCGCCAGAGAAGCCTTTGAAACGCTTGATAAGCGGCACCGCGACATCCACGCGGGTCTGGATGCCAACAAAGCAGAATATCAGCACTTCCTGAACCGCTGTGCCTCAAAGATTGTTTCTGCAAAAGCAGCCCTGGAATCCTGTTCCAGAAACTTCGATATCCGTAAGCTTGCCGCCTGCACGCAGGGTGAAGCCAATACTTTCTATATACTCTGCGGCTGGATGACGGAAAAGGATGCTCTTGCATTTCAGCAGGATATCCAGAATGATGATAAGATCTTCTGCCTTATGGAGGATCAGCATGCACCTACAAACAAAAAGCCACCCACAAAGCTTAAAAACCTTAAATTATTCCAGCCATTTGAGATGTATGTCAAAATGTACGGTCTTCCGGCCTACAACGAAATGGATCCGACCTGGTTTGTGGCACTGACCTATTCCTTTATTTTCGGAGCCATGTTCGGAGATGTCGGGCAGGGACTGGTGCTCTTCCTTGGAGGCATCCTTCTCTATAAAACAAAGAAAATGGATCTGGCAGGCATCATAGGATGTGCCGGTGTTTTCTCTGTTTTCTTTGGATTTATGTATGGAAGCTTCTTTGGATTCGAGGATGTTCTGAAAGCCCGGTGGCTGAAGCCTATGAACGCTATGATGGACGTCCCTCTTGTAGGACGGCTGAATGCAGTGTTCGTGATTGCGATCGGTTTCGGAATGTTTATCATTCTGATCTGTATGGTATTTAACATTATCAACTCCATACGAAACAAAAATATCGAAAAAACCTGGTTTGACAGCAATGCTGTTGCCGGTCTTGTATTTTACGGATCTATCGTGCTGACCATCGGACTGTTTATTTCAGGAAAAAAGCTTCCTGCTGCCGCAGTTCTGGCCATAATGTTCGGAATTCCGCTGATTCTTATGTTCCTGAAAGAGCCTCTCACCAACCTGGTAGAGAAGAAAGCCCAGATCTTTCCGGAACAGAAAGGTATGTTCTTTGTCCAGAGCTTCTTTGAATTGTTTGAAGTTCTGCTGAGCTACCTTTCCAACACGCTTTCTTTCCTGCGTATCGGTGCTTTTGCCGTCAGCCACGCCGCCATGATGGAGGTTGTCCTGATGCTCGCCGGTGCCACAGAAGGAGGAAGCCCCAACTGGATCGTTGTTGTCCTCGGCAACATCTTTGTATGTGCCATGGAGGGCCTGATCGTTGGTATTCAGGTTTTACGTCTGGAATATTACGAGATCTTCAGTCGTTTCTACACAGGAAATGGCCGCGAATTCCAGCCTTTTATGAAGAAAAACAGCAAAACAATATAGCTGTTCCACACTTCACGGCTGCCCGTTGATATTTCAGGGCAGCTACATCAAATCACAGACTTTAGGAGGATATCACCATGAACATGATCATTCAAATCGTAACCGCAATCGCACTGACACTCAGCATTATCGTACCTTTCGGCTGCTTTTTCCTCGGAGAAAAAAACAAAAAACGCTACAAAAAGTCTCTGATCGCCAACTGTTTCCTCTTCTTCGGCGTTCTTCTTGCGGCAACCGTTGTAAGTTTTGCAGGAACAGCAAGCGTACAGGCGGCATCTTCTGCTGACGGACTTGCTACAGGACTTGGATATCTCGGTGCAGCTCTCGTTACCGGTATTTCCGGTCTCGGATCCGGCATTGCCGTTGCAAGCTCTGCAAGTGCAGCTCTTGGTGCTCTGAGCGAGGACGGTTCCCTGTTTGGTAAATCCATTATCTTCGTAGCCATGGCAGAAGGTATCGCACTCTACGGACTGATCATTTCCTTTATGATCCTTGGTAAGCTTTAACTGTGCGTTGAAACAAGGAGCGGTTTTTATGAAAATGTATCTTATCAGCGATAACGTTGATACCTATACCGGAATGCGTCTGGCAGGCGTTGAAGGTGTCGTCGTCCATGAACGAAAGGAACTGAAGGAAGCCCTGGAATCTGCGATTTCCAATAAAGAAACAGGAATTATCCTGCTCACCGAAAAATTCGGCAGGGAATTTCCTGAGATCATCGATGAAGTCCGCCTTCATCACAAAACGCCTCTGATCATTGAGATTCCGGACAGACACGGCACCGGCCGTAAACCAGATTTTATCACTTCATATGTAAATGAAGCGATCGGATTGAAATTATAATTACTGTGAGCAGGTAATATTCCGCGAGGTGTTTTGTCATGTATATGACAAAATCCCGAGACATACGGGGCAAAATCCCATCACCGAAGGTGATATGGAATGGATTTTGACCAAGTTACTGTGAACGGAGTGAACAGTAACATTATAATTACTGTAAGCAGCAACAACTACAGGCAGGTGAAAAGTATGACAATAGATGAAAAGCTGCAGCATTTTTACGAGGTCTCCCTGGATGAGGCCCGTGAAGATGCCGCCAGAGCCATCCAGGACCACAAGGACTATCTCCAGAAGGTTCTGGAGGAACATAAACAATCCAGAATCCAGACTGCAGAGGCAGAAGTCAAAGCAGAAACAGAACATGTACGAAGAGAAGTAAACAAGGCTCTTTCTTCTGAGCAGATCACACTTAAACGAAACTGGTCTCTCAAACAAAACGAGTTAAAGGAAACACTTTTTGCAGAAGTTAAAAACAGGGTGCAGCAGTTTACTGCGACTCCTGAATATCAGGACTATCTCTGCCGTCGTATCCGGGAAGCCAAAGACTTTGCGGAAGATGATGAAATTCTGATTTTTCTTTCTTCCAATGACAAAGAGCTTCTGGATTCCCTTACAGCCAGAACAGGCTGTCCTCTCCAGGTTTCTTCCGAAAACTTTCTCGGAGGGATCCGTGCTGAGATTCCGGCAAAAAACATCCTGATCGACAACTCTTTTTCTGCGAATCTGGCAGCCATGCACAAAGAATTCAAATTTGACGGAGGACTGAATCATGAGTAGAACAGGTATTATTTACGGTGTCAATGGTCCCGTCATTTATCTGAAAGGCGATCCCGGATTTAAGATTTCTGAGATGGTCTATGTCGGAAAGGACAATCTTGTCGGCGAAGTTATCGGACTGAAAAAGGGCATGACTACTGTCCAGGTTTTTGAGGAGACCACAGGGCTCCGTCCGGGAGAGACTGTCACCGGCACCGGCGATGCCATCTCCGTTCTTCTCGGACCTGGTATCATCCACAACATTTTTGACGGTATCCAGCGTCCACTGGAAGAGATTGCAAAGTCCTCCGGCAAATATATTTCCCGTGGTGTCAGTGTAGACTCTCTCGACACACAGAAGAAATGGTCTGTTCATATGACCGTAAAGGAAGGTGACATCGTTCATCCGGGTACGATCATTGCAGAAACGCAGGAAACGGCTTCTATTCTTCACAAATCCATGGTTCCACCGGATATCCAGGGAGGAACTGTTGTCAACGTTGTTCCGGACGGTGATTATACGATCCTGGAACCTGTCGTAACACTTCTTTTGGATGACGGAAGCACCAGAGATCTGGCCCTCGCCCAGAAATGGCCGATCCGTATTCCAAGACCGACACATCTTCGCTATCCGGCAAGTGTTCCGCTTGTCACCGGTCAGCGTATTCTTGATACACTTTTCCCTATCGCCAAGGGCGGTACTGCTGCTGTCCCGGGTGGTTTCGGTACAGGAAAAACCATGACGCAGCACCAGATCGCCAAATGGTCTGATGCAGATATCATCATCTATATCGGATGTGGAGAGCGTGGAAACGAAATGACACAGGTTCTTGAGGATTTCAGTAAGCTGATCGACCCAAAATCCGGAAACCTGATGATGGACCGTACCACTCTGATCGCCAACACCTCCAATATGCCGGTTGCAGCACGTGAAGCATCCATCTACACCGGTGTTACCCTCGCCGAATACTACCGCGATATGGGATATGACGTAGCGATCATGGCCGATTCTACCTCCCGATGGGCTGAGGCTCTTCGAGAATTATCCGGCCGTCTGGAAGAAATGCCTGCCGAGGAAGGCTTCCCGGCTTATCTTGCCTCCAAGCTTTCCGCTTTTTATGAAAGAGCCGGCATGATGCAGAACCTGAACGGAACCGAGGGCTCTGTCTCCATTATCGGTGCAGTTTCTCCTCAGGGCGGCGACTTCTCAGAACCAGTCACCCAGAATACCAAACGTTTCGTCCGCTGCTTCTGGGGGCTTGACAAATCACTGGCCTATGCACGACATTTTCCGGCGATCCACTGGCTGACCAGCTACAGTGAATATCTGGAGGACCTGGCTCCATGGTACCGGACTCATGTTTCCCCGAAATTTGTTTCTGACCGCAACCAGCTCATGGCCATCCTCAATCAGGAGAGCTCCCTGATGGAGATCGTTAAGCTGATCGGAAGCGATGTACTTCCGGACGACCAGAAACTGACACTTGAGATTGCAAGAGTTATCCGTCTGGGATTCCTTCAGCAGAACGCATTCCACCAGGAAGACACCTGCGTTCCGATGGAAAAACAGTTCAAAATGATGGAAACCATCCTCTATCTGTACGAAAAATCCAAGGCACTCATCAACAGAGGCATGCCTGTTTCTGTTCTGAAAGAGGACAATATTTTTGAACGTATCATTTCCATCAAATACGATGTACCAAACAATGAACTGGACAGATTTGACCAGTACAAACAGGATATCGACACATTCTATGACAAAGTATTAGAGAAAAACGGCTGACAGGAGGGACTTTTTTATGGCAATCGAATATCTGGGATTAAGCGAGATAAACGGCCCTCTGGTAGTTCTGGAAGGGGTAAAGAACGCATCCTATGAAGAAATCGTAGAATTTCATATGAATGACGGAACACAGAAGATTGGCCGTATTGTAGAAATTTATGAGGACAAGGCGGTTATCCAGGTTTTTGAGGGAACCGACAATATGTCCTTAAGCAACACTCATACACGCCTTACAGGACATCCGATGGAGATCGGTCTTTCCGAAGAAATCCTCGGCCGAACCTTCAACGGTATCGGACAGCCGATCGACGGACTAGGCGAGATCACACCGGAGGTAAGTCTGAACATCAACGGACTTCCTCTGAATCCTGTCAAACGTGAATATCCACGAAACTATATCAATACAGGAATCTCCGCGATCGATGGTCTTACTACCCTGATCCGCGGACAGAAGCTTCCTATTTTTTCCGGAAATGGTCTTCCTCACGATAAGCTTGCCGCACAGATCGTACAGCAGGCATCTCTTGGAGATGACTCTGACGAAGATTTTGCAATTGTATTCGCCGCAATGGGTGTCAAATATGACGTTGCAGAATTTTTCCGCCGTACCTTTGAAGAAAGCGGTGCCTCCGACCACGTAGTTATGTTTTTGAACCTTGCCAATGACCCGGTTGTAGAGCGACTTCTGACACCGAAGATTGCACTGACCGCTGCTGAATATCTTGCCTTCGAAAAAGGCATGCATATCCTGGTCGTCCTGACAGATATCACCTCTTTCTGCGAGGCAATGCGAGAGGTTTCTTCCTCCAAGGGTGAGATTCCTTCCCGTAAAGGTTATCCTGGTTATCTGTACAGTGAACTGGCAACTCTCTACGAACGTGCCGGTATCGTACAGGGTGGATCCGGTTCTGTCACACAGATCCCGATCCTGACCATGCCGAACGACGATATCACACATCCTATTCCTGACCTTACCGGTTATATCACCGAAGGACAGATCGTTCTGGACCGTCAGCTTCACGGACAGGCTATCTATCCGCCGATCAATGTACTTCCATCTCTCTCGCGTCTGATGAAGGACGGTATCGGTGAAGGCTTTACAAGAGAAGATCATCAGGACGTTGCAAACCAGCTTTTTTCCTGCTATGCAAAGGTTGGTGATGCAAGAGCCCTCGCTTCTGTTATCGGTGAGGACGAGCTCTCTCCTCTGGATAAACGTTATCTGGTCTTTGGAAAGGCTTTTGAGGCAGAGTTTGTCGGACAGTCCGAGACCGATAACCGAAGCATCACTGAGACTCTGGATAAGGGCTGGGAACTCCTCGGACTGCTTCCGAAGGATGAACTTGACCGTATCGACACTAAGATTCTGAATAAGTATTACAAAGAAACGGTTCGTTAAGGGGAGGTGACGTTTTATGGATCCTAATACCTTCCCCACCAAGGGAAATCTGACTCTCGCCAAAAACTCTCTTGCTCTCTCCCGTCAGGGCTTTGAGCTGATGGACAAGAAACGTAACATTCTGATCCGGGAAATGATGGAACTGATCGAGCAGGCCAAGGATATCCAGTCTCAGATCGATGTTACCTTCCGTGCCGCTTATGCGGCTCTTCAGAAGGCCAATATGGAGCTTGGTATCGCTTTTGTCGAACAGGTGTCTTACACAGTGCCTGTGGAAAACTCCATACGGATCAAAACCAGAAGCGTCATGGGTACGGAAATCCCGCTTGTAGAATATGATAAGCAGACGACCAACACACCGACATACGCTTACTACAGCACCAGGATGTCACTGGATGAGGCAAAAGCCGCCTTCGAAAAGGTAAAAGAACTTTCCATCCAGTTATCCGGTATCGAAAATGCCGCAATCCGTCTGGCTGCAAACATCAAAAAGACACAGAAACGTGCCAATGCTCTCAAAAACATCACAATCCCCAAATATGAGGCTCTGACCAAAGACATTCAGAATGCTCTTGAAGAAAAGGAACGAGAAGAATTTACACGACTTAAAGTGATCAAACGAATGAAGCAAAACTCATCCGCACGATAAGAGAAGCCCACTCCATAAATATGCGAGTGGGCTTGTTTATTTTCTGTATTGTCAGATAATTATAGTTTGAAACCTTTAAATTATCCTTTTGTCCGAAAAACTTTCCAATATTTTCACTATGAAAATGTCAATAGAATTTACCTAGTTTTTTCCTGTTTTTATCAATTTTATCATTATTGACCAAAACATCTGTTTCTTTTTATTTTATGTAAATCTGGTATTCCACATCTTATTTTGGTGGATAATGTGGATAACTTTGTGTATAACTCAGTTTTCCAGTAAAATCAACCTTTTATGAATGTGGATAACTTTTGCACCAAAATCGACATTATCCACATTTTTCGACAAGTTTTGTGCAATCTGCCAGACCACTGATTTCTATTGTTTTTCTTCCTCAAAATTACTGTCACACATCTTTTTTGTCAGTGCGATACCACACTCTCTGTTTCACTCCATCTCCGTCGGTTTAACAGAAAAAAAGCCCGCGGAACTTACGTTCCGGGGCTTTATCTTTGATAGTTTTATTCAACATAGGTTCCGATTCCAACCGGTGTCTCATAGTTATAATCGGATACCTTGATTCCTGTTGCCGCTGTGCTGGCATGAACAATCTTACCGTTTCCAATATAGAGGGCAACGTGATTGATCCCGCCTGCTCCATAGAATACCAGATCTCCTGTTTCCAGCTGACTAATATCCTTTTTCTGAGAAGCTTCATACTGTGCTGCTGCTACTCTCGGAAGATCATAACCAAATTCCTTAAAGACAGACATCACAAATCCTGAACAGTCTGCACCATTTGTCAGACTTGTACCGCCGTACACATAAGGATTTCCTTCAAACTGCAGAGCAAAGTTTACAAGGGATTTTCTTTCTGCCACGCGCTTCTGCTCCACTTTACGATTGGATTCTTCCACCATAGCTGCAATCTTTTTTGCACGCTCCGCGGAAGCTCTTCTTTCTGCCGCAATATTTTTCTGTACCTTCAGTTTCTGATACTCCTGTCCCTTTTCCTGGGCATGAGCCGCCATATCGTTTACCATAGCGGTGATACTTTCTGTCTTTATTCCTTCGCTGCCATCTGTAAATGTATCCTCTTCCACTGCTGCCTCTGTCATCCCGTCACTGAAATCCGCTGCGGAAACACCAGTTAAAGTCATAGAAGTTACACACACACCTAACAATACTACTGTAATTTTTTTTAACATTGAACTCTCCTTTTTCATTCCTGTTCACATTAGATTCCGCCGTTGATTGCTGCTCTGTTCCCTGAAAAAAATAAAATAGATAACTCACGGCCACAGTCAATTGCGTATGTTACCATGAATTTACCTGTTTTGTCAAATTTTATTACAATTTTGTTACATTGGCATAAATTAAAGTCTTCTTAAAAACTCGTGATACTTTTGCTTTACTTCTCTTTGTCTGGCCTCGCTTATAGGAAGAACTGCATTGTTTTCCATCTCAACTCTGTCCGGATGATATCTGCATATTCCGTAAGGATTTACCAGATATGACTGATGGATCCGGATAAAAGGACAACTGCCCTGTTCCAAATCCTTTTCTATTGTACCAAGCCTTCCATAGAAAGTATCGCTTCCCTCCTTTCCATGAAGGATGATCTGCCTTCTGTAGCTTTCAAGGTACAGAACATCCCTGAAAGGAATACGAAATGTCACATGTCTGCTTGAATAAGTAAAATAGTGTAAATGTCTCTGTATACGCTCCAATGCCCGGGTAAAATATTCTTCGAACTTTTCTTCGTCCAACGGCTTTTTAAGGTATCGAAAAGGCTCTGTTTCAAACATTTCCGTAAAATATGTCTCATGAGAGGTTACGTAAATTACAAGTACTTCCGAAAGCTTCTTCTTTACCTCCCAAACTGTATATATCCCATCGCTTTTTCCCATTTCAACATCCATGTATACAAGGTCATAAAAATTATCATTGAAAACAGCCTGCCGAAAACTTTCCCCATCTGAAAATACTTCTGTATCCAGCCGGACACCTTTCCGCTTTCCATAATCCAGAATTTTTTCTTCCAATGCTGCTGCAAACTGCACATCATCATCACATACCGCAATATTTATCATAATACGTCTCTCCCCTTTCATTGGATTATGTTTCTTACTGAAACATTTTTATTTCTATCTGTTTTTTATCCACTTTATTTTTTTCTCATATGATTACATTTCTCTGATTTTTAGTTTCTAATTCCGACTGTTTTTTCTTCTTTCTAACAAAAGGAGAAAAATCATGGATACGACTAGCTTTATTTCCACCCTCACCCAAGCAAAACAAGGCAACACACAGGCTCAGGAACTGCTGATTCACAAATTTCTGCCTTTGATACGTAAATATGCGTATAAATGTCATGCAATGGAATTTGAAGATGCACAGCAGGAACTTATTTTTGCCCTTTTAGCAGCTGTACACTCCATAACATACATTCAGAACGAAGGAGAATGTATCCGTTATCTTCAGAAAGGAATATTAAACTATTTCAAATATCTTTGTCGTACTTCTATACGCCACAAGGAATATGAACAGATATCAGCAAATGATAACTTTACTATGCTTCCATCTTATAGCGATTTCAGCCTTATAGATTTAAGCCTCTCTCTTGCCCAGTATATGAAATCCCTTTCACCGACCAGACAGCGTATTTTGCAGTACGCACTTATCGATGAATACTCCAGTTCTGAAATTGCAGCTAAAATGCAACTCTCCGTTCAATATGCAAACCGTATAAAAAAGGAATTTCTGGCAGAAAGGAGGAAATTTACATGAAATCCGGGCACACAATACAGCTACTGTTATCCTGGATGATCACCTGGATCAGCGCCAAATTTCAGGCACTTGGGATGTTGCTCCTGTGCCTTTTATTCCTTATGTTCATTGATTATATCACAGGAATGCTTGCCAGCCGTAAAGAAGGGATTGACCACCCTGACGATGTTTCTTATGGATGGCGTTCTCAAAAAGGATTTTGGGGAATTATCAAAAAAACCGGATGCTGGATGGTTATTGCCAGTGCTTTTTCCGTAGATGAACTACTGCTTCATTCCGCAAAGAGTCTTGGAATCACGTATCCCGGAAACCTCTATCTTGGAGTTTTTGTCACCGTATGGTACTCTCTTAATGAAGTATTATCGATTATTGAAAATGCCGGCAGAATGGGAGTTCCCATTCCTCAGAAACTTAAGACATACATTTCCATTCTAAAAAAAGAAATTAATGATAAAGACGGCCTTCCATAATGAAGTGCTGTCTCTTTTAATCCAGTCTCAGCAGTTCATGTATCTTTTCTTTTACATAAGCTCTGTGTGCAGTACTAACCGTTAATTCTGCTCCACTTTCCATAATGATTTTTGAAGATTGGTATTGGGATATATGATGATAGTTTACTAGATATGACTGATGAATCCTGATAAAAGGAATAACGGAATTCTCCAACTCCTCTTCAGTGTCTGACAGTTTCCCATAGAAATAATCTGTACCTTGCTTTGTATGAATATAAATTTTACGATATATACTTTCAAAATAAAAGATATCTTTTAACCGTATTTTGTTTTCCCGGTAATGATTCCTATAAGAAAAATAAAGAATCCTTGTCTCCAGAATATCCAATGCTTTCTTCAGGCATTGCCGAAACTGATCCGGATACAGCGGTTTCTTCAAAAATCCAATTGGCCTCATCTCAAACAATTGGAGAGCATATTCTTCATAACCGGAAATATAAATCAGCTGTACATCTTCATCAATTTCTCTGATTGTTTTCGCTGCACGGATACCATCTATTTGTTTCATCTCTATATCCATAAAAATAATATCAAAACAGTTTCCCTGCCGCATGGATTCCAACAAAGTATATCCATCAAAATAAATACAAATCTCAAAAGAATATGCCCTGCCAAAATCCAAAATCAGTTCTTCTACCCGCGTTGTAAATACAATGTCATCATCACAAATAGCAACCCTTATCATTTCTTATCCTCCAGATATTTATTCAGCATTACCCGAAATGACAGAAGAAATTCTCTCTCCTCTTTGTTTAAAGGACGTTGTATTTCAATAGTTAAAAGTTCTTTTCCCTCATGTATTGATGAAAGACAGCCTTTCAGCAATTCATTTGGTGTAGTATCCAAAATCTGACACAGTCTGATCAGAATATAAAGAGTACAGGTTTTATGCCCATTTTCAAGATTACTGTAATGACCACTGGATATTCCTAATTTTTCTGCAACATAATCCTGTTTAAAACCTTTCAGATCTCTGATCGCTTTTATTTTCTGTCCGATAAGATAATTATATTTTTTTAGTTCTGTTTTGTTATGCTCCATACGATGTCTCCTTTTTACATCATTGTACGGAGTATAGTCTGCAAACTTAAGTTTCTATAAGAATTATTTGTTTTCTATAAGACAATTTCATGCATTATTTCAAGCAAAATCCTCCAGTATCGACAGGAACAGAATCCCTTAATATCCTGTCTGATGAGATGCCAAATTCCCTGCATATTTCAATCAGCACTTCTATGGGACAACTCCTGTTTCCCTTTTCTATATTATTGTAATAAGAATAAGAAATCCCAAGTATATCGGCCATTTCAGGCTGAGATATATTACGCTGCACCCGTTCCTGACGTATACGATAACCTATTAATACCGCATATTCTTTTTCCATCAGTTTTCCTCCTGATCAGTTTTATTTTCTACCCTGGGAAGCATCACAGACGCCTGAAAAATCCCATTTTCCACATTTGTGTAAATACTTACCTGACATTCCTCTACCGCACGTTTTACTGATAATAATCCCATTCCATGACCCTCTTCGTTTTTAGTAGTAAGAAAATGGCCTCCCTTTTTCATTAAGCTTTGTTCCATACATGGATTCTTGATCAAGATGAAAAGATTATCTACTTTCAGCATCATTTCCAAATAAATCTGTCTTTCCTCTTCCTTTAATTTTTGTGTCCCTTCAATAGCATTGTCCAATAAATTCCCAATAATAATACACAAATTATCTTCCGGCCATTTCAGATCAAAAGGAATCGCTATTTCAGCCTGAAAATCAATATTAAGTGATTTCATGTAGGGAATTTTATAATTGATCAGTCCGTCGACCAATATGTTTCCACTATTTACAATTCCCTGATGGGACAATCCTCTGGAGTTCAGCAATTCATCTATGTATTTACAGACTTCCTCATCCTTCTTCTGACGGATCAGCTCTTCCATATAAATCAAATGATTTTTCATGTCATGTTTCAAAAGACGAAATTCCTTCACAGCCTCTTCTCTTTCAGAAATCTGAACGCGATAAGCTTCCACCTGCGTCTGGTAAACCATATTACGTGTCTCCAGTTCAGCCTTCTCACCCAGACCTTCGTAAATTTTAATAATGATAATTGACATAATTATCATCATTATAGCAATAAACAAAGCATAATACCCATACTCTTTATCTTGCAAATTCCAATAAATCCTAAAAGCTCCATAATCAATAATCAACGTTTCTAGTCCCAAGAAAATCAAGATAAGCCAATTTTGACTTCCAATCTTTCTATTATATTTAATCTTTAAAAACTTAGAAACAATAGTTATTATAAGCGTAAATACACACCATTCCAAAATCATTCCCAAATCAAATAATTTAGAGTCAAAAGCCTCTTTTGCATATAATATATAAAATAAAGATATTACAAAATACTCACATACCAGAGCCATCATACTCCATATCACCGTATGAAGAAAAAGCTCTGTGTATTTTCCTCTATAAACCAAAAATATAAAAAATAAATTTGTTAAAAACATTATCGTAATATTTTCATACACTCCCATATTAGGAATAAAGTACGTAATAACATAAAACAATACTACAATAATAATATTTTTTTTGCTTATCTCTCGAAATTTTTTTTCAAAGACTGCGCCCATATAAACTGTCAAGCAATAATACCTTAATACAAAACTAATAATATTCATGTATTCAAACATCTCTTTCATTTATCTCCTTCATTTTATATATGCTATTTGCATAAAGAAAAGCAAAATTTAACTTTAATTATATTTTTATCGATATTTCTGTATTTTTGCACAAATTTATATATAATCTTTTATACTTCAAGAAAGGAATTTTAATATCATGAGATTCTTAAAAAACACATTAACCTCTCTTATCGTTCTTAGTATATTTTTTTACACAAATTGTATGGGATTTTTCCATGACAATATCCCACCAGATAATCTGGACCAATGGCTTCTCCAAAAGCGTAAACACTATGATTGATTCCTTACTACGCAAATTGGAAATTCCAGAAAACGATCTCCCCTATTACCGATACGGGATTGTCTCTCTTCTGGAGCTCATTAGTGTTCAGTTTCTGTGTATCCTATGGGCAGCATTCCGCCACCAGATCATTGATTATTTAATCTTTTATCTAATCTTTCTGATACTTAGAAAATATGGAGGAGGATTTCATTTTAAAAATTTTCTTCCTTGTTTCATTACCTCTGTGATTTCTATTATTGGATTATTGGAACTGATGCAGCACATATATCTTGGGATATTTCCGTCTGCACTGATCAGTACATTTTCTCTGGTACTAATCATTCTGATATCTCCTGTTCCAAGCGTGGTGGAAACCCTTTCCCAAAAGGAATTCCAGTTACGTAAACACAGACTGACGATTGTTGCAGGAATACTGGAATTACTGATAATATTATTATATTTTACAAAACAGCTTCATCTGCTCCATGTTTGCATGGTGACTTTTCTGTTTATGACAGGAATCCTGATTGCCGGTAAGCTCCGCTTAATCTATTACCATAAGATCAAATATAAGAAAAAACAGCGAATAAAAAACTAATTTAGAGAAATTTTTGTTTCAATCTGTCTCCATTAATTCTTCTTATAAAGTGAATTTGCAAATTCCAAAATCACAAAAAGGAGAAAAAACAATGACAGATCACGAAAAACTTGTAATGCGAAACATCATCTATGCGGTAGAAACTGGCGGACAGGTTTACGGTCAGAAAAACTACGCTGACTTCACAGAGGCCTACACAAACAGCTCTTCAGAGCATGCAATTACCATTGGCGCAGGACAGTGGTATGGAAATGAAGCACGGACACTTCTTCTCAATATCAAAGCGGCTGATGCTGCAACATTTAAAAAACATGATACTGCCGGTGTTGCTGCAGATCTTGCCAAAACAGACTGGTCAAACTACCGGCTTTCCAAAACTTCTGCAAAGGCTAAAGCTATTGTGAATATTATTAATTCCACTGTCGGCCGCCGTTGTCAGGATCAGCTTATGGATACTCAGATGGAAGCTTACGTAAAGGAAGCAGCTGCACTTGGGGTTTCCAATATGGATGCTAAAATGATGTGTGCTAATTTCAGACATCAGGGAGGAGCCTCTGCTGTAAAAAGAATTTTGGCAAAAACAACAAAGCCTTACACTCTGGATCATCTCTACGCAGCCTGCCAGACAGATACCGGAAATCAGGTAGGAGCATATAAGAGTCGTCAGAAGATGGTATATAACGCTCTTAAAACTCACATCACCAATTATAAGGTTACCGCTGCCGAGGCCATTCAGGCTGCTGTAAAAATTGCCAAAACTGAAATCGGTTATCGTGAGAAAGCATCGAATGCAAATCTTGACAGCAAGACCGCAAATGCAGGAACCGCTAATTATACAAAGTATTGGCGGGATGTTGCACCGGAATACCAGGGTCAGGCATGGTGTGCCTGCTTTATAAGCTGGGTATTTATGAAAGCTTTTGGAAAAGCCACCGCAACCAAACTGTTAAAACACTGGCCATATATTTATGTTCCAACACTGGCAGGATTATTCACCAATTATGCTTCCCCCAAAGTCGGAGACATTTTCATGTATCATAATGGATCCGAGTTTTCACATACAGGACTGGTAATTTCAGTAAGTGGTGATAAATTTGTAACCATTGAAGGTAATACCAATGATGGAAGCGGTGTCGTTGCTGAAGGAATTGGAGTTTACCAGAAAACAAGGTACAACAGCCAGCTTCCAGGCTCAAAATTTGCCCGTCCAAATTACAGCATCGTAACCTCAATTAATGGTTCCGGAGGAGACATCACACCACCATCTACATGGGTAACAACCGGTACCGCTGTATGCACAGGAGATGACGTTTATGTACGCCAGACTCCAGGCGGTACTGTTATGGGTATGGTGTCCAAAGGAACAAAGTTAGAACTGGATGGAACAAGTTCCGGTGTATGGGTTCATGTAAAAGTGGCAGGAATCGGTATTGGTTACATGCATCAGGATTATGTTGGGAAGGATTCTGGCTCCACAGGCTCTTCCCCGATAAAAACAGCACAGAATGCGCTGAACAGCAAATTTAATGCTGGTCTGACAGTAGACGGTATTTGGGGATCTGCCTGCAAAACAGCATATATCAAGGCAATACAGTCTGCCCTGAACTCTGTATATGGTGCCGGACTTACAGCTGACGGCATCTGGGGAACAAACACATCTAGGGAGTATCCCAAAGTTTGTGTAAACCTTCAAACTGATGTAAGATAGAATTACTCAGTTTGGAGGTTTATTTTATGGCAAGAAAAAAGGATTCACCACAAAAAGCAGCGCTTAGAGAACTCATGGGAAACTACCTGAAAGAAAACAATGTAAAAGTAAAAGATGGAACAGATGTTAATTCCATTATGCGGGATATGATGTCTATCATTTTGGAAGGTGCCCTTGATCAGGAACTGGATGAAGAACTGGGATATTCCAAGTATGATTATCGAAATAAAGAAACCGATAATTCCAGAAATGGACATTCCCAGAAAACGTTACATACCAGTTACGGAGATATGGAGATTGATATTCCAAGGGATCGAAAAGGTGACTTCGAACCACAGGTTGTAAAGAAGTATCAGAATTCGATTACGCAGGACATGGAAGAAAAGATCATTTCCATGTACGCAAAAGGAATGACTACTGCCGATATAGAAAGCCACATGCGTGAATTATACGATCTTGAGATCTCCGACAGTACTGTCAGCCGGATTACTGATAAGATCCTGCCAATAGTAAAAGAATGGCAGGAAAGGCCATTAGAAAGTGTGTATG
>NZ_WWVR01000096.1 GCF_009883055.1 Blautia sp. BIOML-A1
CTGTAATCCTTATCTGCTGCTTGGTTTTCGCAGCTGTATCCTTCATACAGCAGACTTGCAAAATACTTTCCGGATGGCTCCATACTGACTGTCACTGATTTCAAACGGCAGTTTTCTGCAGGCTCCCTGTGTTTTTTCATGGATATCCATTTTAATTTTGGAAGCCGGATCCGGTTATCTTCTACCAGAATATTTCCGTTGACTACATTTGTTGTATAGCTGTTTTTGGAGTGATGTTTTGACTTGAAACGTGGAAATCCAACCTTAGGATCACGAAAAAAATTCTTATATGCTTTTTCCAGATGGAGCTGAACATTTGCCAGTGCCAGCGAATCAACTTCTTTCAGAAATGGATACGCCTTTTTATACATAGCTGGTGTATTCTTTAACANTTGATTGCTGCATTTCGATCTCTGTCCATCTCATTTCCGCACGTACAGCGGTAAACTCTTTCGGATAATTTCAGCTCTTTTTTTATCTTTCCGCATTTACTGCATTTTTTGCTTGACGGGAAAAAGCGGTCTACCTTTACTAATTCTTTTCCCTTCCAGGCAAGCTTATAATCCAGCATATTCCGGAACATCCCGTATCCATTATCCTGTATACTTTTCCCAAAATGCAGGCACTGGCTCATCGCTTTCATATCAATATCTTCCACCGCAACTATATCGTACTGGTCTGTGATCCTGCGGCTCAGTTTATGCAGATAATCTCTTCTCTGGCTGCGTATTTTTTCATGGCACCTGGCAACTTTCTTTTTCTGTCGCACATAATTGCGGCTTCCTTTTACACATCTCGACAGTTTACGCTGCTCCCTTGCCAGCCTTTTTTCATTTTTTCTGAAGAATCCTGCTTCTTCCATCTCAATCTCTTCTGAAAACACAGCCATCCCCTGCATCGCATAATCAATCCCCAGTATTTTGACATTGCTGTAATCCTTATCTGCTGCTTGGTTTTCGCAGCTGTATCCTTCATACAGCAGACTTGCAAAATACTTTCCGGATGGCTCCATACTGACTGTCACTGATTTCAAACGGCAGTTTTCTGCAGGCTCCCTGTGTTTTTTCATGGATATCCATTTTAATTTTGGAAGCCGGATCCGGTTATCTTCTACCAGAATATTTCCGTTGACTACATTTGTTGTATAGCTGTTTTTGGAGTGATGTTTTGACTTGAAACGTGGAAATCCAACCTTAGGATCACGAAAAAAATTCTTATATGCTTTTTCCAGATGGAGCTGAACATTTGCCAGTGCCAGCGAATCAACTTCTTTCAGAAATGGATACGCCTTTTTATACATAGCTGGTGTATTCTTTAACANTCCTGCGGCTCAGTTTATGCAGATAATCTCTTCTCTGGCTGCGTATTTTTTCATGGCACCTGGCAACTTTCTTTTTCTGTCGCACATAATTGCGGCTTCCTTTTACACATCTCGACAGTTTACGTTGCTCCCTTGCCAGCCTTTTTTCATTTTTTCTGAAGAATCCTGCTTCTTCCATCTCAATCTCTTCTGAAAACACAGCCATCCCCTGCATCGCATAATCAATCCCCAGTATTTTGACATTGCTGTAATCCTTATCTGCTGCTTGGTTTTCGCAGCTGTATCCTTCATACAGCAGACTTGCAAAATACTTTCCGGATGGCTCCATACTGACTGTCACTGATTTCAAACGGCAGTTTTCTGCAGGCTCCCTGTGTTTTTTCATGGATATCCATTTTAATTTTGGAAGCCGGATCCGGTTATCTTCTACCAGAATATTTCCGTTGACTACATTTGTTGTATAGCTGTTTTTGGAGTGATGTTTTGACTTGAAACGTGGAAATCCAACCTTAGGATCACGAAAAAAATTCTTATATGCTTTTTCCAGATGGAGCTGAACATTTGCCAGTGCCAGCGAATCAACTTCTTTCAGAAATGGATACGCCTTTTTATACATAGCTGGTGTATTCTTTAACANTGCTCCCTTGCCAGCCTTTTTTCATTTTTTCTGAAGAATCCTGCTTCTTCCATCTCAATCTCTTCTGAAAACACAGCCATCCCCTGCATCGCATAATCAATCCCCAGTATTTTGACATTGCTGTAATCCTTATCTGCTGCTTGGTTTTCGCAGCTGTATCCTTCATACAGCAGACTTGCAAAATACTTTCCGGATGGCTCCATACTGACTGTCACTGATTTCAAACGGCAGTTTTCTGCAGGCTCCCTGTGTTTTTTCATGGATATCCATTTTAATTTTGGAAGCCGGATCCGGTTATCTTCTACCAGAATATTTCCGTTGACTACATTTGTTGTATAGCTGTTTTTGGAGTGATGTTTTGACTTGAAACGTGGAAATCCAACCTTAGGATCAC
>NZ_WWVR01000078.1 GCF_009883055.1 Blautia sp. BIOML-A1
GTTATAAAGATTATATCAAAAATGTAGCAAGCAGTGAGATTTATGCGACCTGGCCGGACGATACGATACGGGCGAATATACTGGCGATCATATTCTTTACGCTGAACAGGGTTTATACAGAATGGTACCGGAATGTTCACTGATTCGGTATTGCAGGAAGATTAAGTAACTGCCCAAATTGGACTTGCTATATGAATGTAAATACTATATAGTATAGAATGTAAGTAGTAATCTAAATTTTCTAATAAGCGATTTTTCAGGCAATATCTGCAACTGATTCCAAAGATAAAAATACATAATTTCAAAGAGATTAAGTATTCAATAAAACCCGTTAAAATGTTATAATGTAGGTACAAAAAGGAGTATTATATGAATAATACGATTTTTGATGATGTATTTCGTACAATGATCGAGAAGATGCCATATCTGGCGGTACCGCTGATTAAAGAGGTATTCCATACATCATACCCGGAAGATGTGAAGATCACACAGCTTCGTAATGAACATCAGCAGGAGGATGGAGAGATTATTACAGATTCTTGTCTGCTGATCGGAAAGAAAATGTATCATATTGAATGTCAGAGCACAGATGATACGACAATGGTTATTCGCATGATTGAGTATGATTTTGCGATCGGCATAGAACATGCAGAGAAACAGGGACGCAGATACAGGATAGAATTTCCAAAGTCCTGCGTACTGTTTCTGAGAAGTTCTGGAAATACGCCGGATTATCTGGAAGCAGATGTGGTTTTTCCAGATGGAAATACATACTTATATTCCATACCGACTATAAAAATGGCTGACTATACAAAAGACAGCATTTTTGAGAAAAATCTGTTAATGCTGCCGCCGTTTTATATTATGAGATACGAGAAAAAAGGACATGATTTTAATAACAATCCGGAATTATTTCAGGTACTCTTAAATGAATACGAGGAAATTCGGATAAGTCTGGAAAAAGAACTGACAGAAACAGGAAGATCGGAGTTATATACAGATCTGACGAAATTGATTGTAAAGATTGCGGATTATATTTTTCAAAAAGAAGAGGATATCCGGAAAGGAATAGGTGAGATAATGGGTGGAAAAGTTCTGGAACTGGAATCTGAAAGACTTAAAGCAGAAGGAAAAGCGATTGGTCAGGCTCAGGGAGAAAATCGCTTGGGAAGCTTGATTACTAGACTGATCCAAGATTAGAGAACTGAAGAAATTCCAGTTGTATCAGTAGATCCTAAGCGACGTGAGCAGTTATATAAAGAATATAATCTTTAACATAATATATAACAAGAATTCTCCTACCTTTGCAGGTAGTGAGATGAATTGTAGATCTGAGCATAAATGCTCAAAAGAATTTTATAAATAAAAAAGGAAACACTTGTTCCTGTAGATGATTTGTATTATAATGAAAAAGAACATATTGTTCAGAAATAGCAATTGAAATCATTTGTAAACAGGTAGGAATAAGGTGAGGAAAATAAATCGGGCAGTAAAAGTAAGAATCTATCCAAATGCAGAACAACGTGTACAAATAGAAAAAACAATTGGCTGCAGCCGATTTATCTATAACTGTATGCTTGCAGATAAAATGGAACATTATAAAAAAGAAAAAAAGATGTTAAGGAACACACCAGCCAGTTACAAGAAAGAATATCCCTGGCTGAAAGAGGTGGATTCATTGGCGTTAGCAAATGTACAGATGCATCTGGAAAGCGCATTCCATAAGTTTTTTCGTGAACCATCTGCAGGATTTCCGCGTTTCAAATCAAAGAAGTCGTCAAGAAAATCTTATACAACAAACGTAGTGAATGGAAATATCTTTCTGGAAGGAAACTATTTGAAACTGCCTAAGATGACAGCTGTCAGAATGAAGCTTCACCGTCCGATATCAGAAAAATGGAAACTGAAATCTGTGACAGTCAGCAGGGAGCCATCCGGAAAATATTTTGCCAGTCTTTTATTTTGCAGTGAAAACCAAGCAGCAAAAAAAAGACCGGCAGAAAAATTCATTGGGATCGATTTTGCGATGCAGGGAATGTGTGTGTTTTCTACCGGTGAAAGAGCTGAATATCCGATGTTCTACCGGAACACAGAGAAAAAGATTGCATGGGAACAGCGGAAACTGTCCAGATGCCAGAAAGGCAGTCAGAATTATAAAAAGCAGAAGAAACGAGTTGCTCTGTGCCACGAAAAGATCCGAAATCAGAGAAAAGATTTTCAGCATAAACTCAGTGCCAGTCTTGCCGAGAGCTTCGATGCAGTATGCGTGGAAGATCTGAATCTGAAAGGAATGGCAGGAGGACTTCATCTTGGAAAAGGCGTACATGATAATGGATATGGCCTGTTTCTGTCTATGCTGGAATATAAACTGGAGGAACGAGGGAAATATCTGATAAAAGTAGATCGTTATTTTGCATCAAGTAAGATTTGCAGTGCATGTGGAAAGAAAAAAGAAAAATTGTCTTTATCTGAAAGGATCTATTACTGTGAATGCGGACACAGAATGGATCGTGATGTAAATGCAGCAGTTAACATCATGAATGAGGGAAAAAGAATCTTTGCAGAATGTGCATGACAGCACAATAAAAAGTCCGTAACCGGACTAATAAAAATCGCGGGGCACGCGAGGATAGCTTGTAGATACTTGGCTCAGTAGAGCCATTGAGCAAGAAGCCCCCACTTCAAAATCAGAGATTTAAGTGGTGGGAGCATGTCAGTGCGTCCAGCTAAGGGTGAAGCATTTAATGGGTGGAAATCCCATCCGGTAAGGTATTAGCCACACCGCCGGTAACGACCTTGAGCCAGCCAGAGCAATCGGGAAGGTTAAGCGTAGGAAGATAGGTAATAGGGATAGTGATTGAGCATCGAAAGACCCTAAACCAGCAGGCCGATGCTGTTGACATAGCAGAAGGCTATAGGTAAGTTTATCGTTATGGCAAGATTTCGTACTCTGCTGCGGTGTCGTAGAGCTATTCATGTTACACAATGATGCTGCATCAACTGGAGAGAACCTGTACGTTCCATAAATAATGCGTATAGATATGGTATGGCAAACAAATAAATAAGGATGTCAGATGACGTACAGGTAGTCGGAGGCCCGAATAGTACCAGTGAAAGCATGAACAAGATAAGTGCTGGAGGGAAGTCGAGAATGAACTATTCCTCATAGTTCAGGCCTGCGGAACTATATCGAAAAGGAAACATTATCTATACTCAGAGATAGGGACAATAATGGAAACAAAATTGGAGAGAATATCACAATTATCCAGAGAAAATCCAGATATGGTCTTTACATCCATAGGACACCTGATTTCAACATCACTGCTGAAAGAATGTCATAATAAGATGGATGGAAATAAAGCAGTTGGAATTGATGGGATAACAAAGAAGGACTACGATAAGAACCTTGATAAAAATATAGAAAACCTTGTGGACAGACTGAGGAAAAAGGCATATAAGCCGAAACCAGCAAGAAGAATAGAAATTCCAAAGGATAATGGGAAAACAAGGCCTCTTAGCATCTATTGTTATGAAGACAAACTGGTGCAGGAAGCACTGAAACGAATACTGGAAGCAGTATTTGAACCATGCTTTTATGATGAGATGATGGGTTTTCGTCCTAACAGAGGATGTCACATGGCTTTGAGAAAACTTAACTATATGATTGAAAGGGAAAAGAGTAGTTATATATTAGATGCAGATATCAAATCGTTCTTCAATCATCTTGACCATAAATGGATAATGAAGTTCGTAGAATCAAAGATCAAAGATCCTAATATTGCCAGACTCCTGAAAAGAATATTAAAATCAGGAGTGATGGAAAACTTTCAATATGAGGCGACGGAAGAAGGATCAGGACAAGGCTCAGTCTGTTCACCAATAATATCATGCATATATATGCATTATGTACTGGTATGGTGGTACAAAGAGATAATTGTCCCTAAACTTAAAGGATATAGTGGTCTGGTAGTATATGCGGATGACTTTGTTGTATGCTTTCAATACAAAGAAGATGCCGTAATGTTCTATGAACTACTTAAACGTAGAATGAGACACTTTGGATTGAGCCTACAGGAAGATAAAAGCAGACTGATACAGTTTGGACGGTTTGCAAAAGAAAACTGTGAGAGAAATGGACACAAGCCAGAAACTTTCACATTCCTTGGCTTTACGCATTACTGTTCTTGTAATAAGAATGGGAAATTCAGAGTGAAGAGGAAAACCAGCAGAATAAAATTTAATAAAAAGTGCAAAGAAGTTCGTCAGAAAATTCGGTCAATGAGAGCGAATAAACTGAAAGACATTATATCTAAGCTGAATCAGATACTTGTTGGTTATTATCATTACTACGGCATTACTGATAATGGGCGGAGTCTGTCTGCTTTTAGATACCAAGTCATTAGAAGTCTTCATTACTGGCTTAATAAAAGAAGTCAGAAAAAGAGCTATACATGGTCAGGGTTTCTTGAAATGATTGATACAGCCTATCCTTTAGCGAGGCCGAAAATATATGTCAGTATTTACGGATAATTGTTGAATAATGCGTTTCGTAAAGAGCCGGATGCGGAAAAGCCGCACGTCCGGAATTCTGTGAGGGATACATTCGGTAACGGATGTATCTACTCGACCGTTTGAGTGTTATATTAAAGGAAAAAGGCATAAACTATCCTGAGAGGTTTTGGGCAGGAGAAATGAATGAGATCTTATAGAGATATCCAGGCACAGCAGGAGAATGTTGATCGGGGCGGGCTTAAGGTAACTGTGATGACGGCGGATGGGACGCGGCCGGTGGAGAATGCACTGGTGAAAATATCGTATACCGGGGAGAGTGGTCAGACGATTGAGGAGGTCAGGACAGATTCGTCCGGTCAGACACCAGTCCTGGATGTGAAGACACCGCCTCTGGAGTATAGTATGAAACCGTCGGAGCAGCAGCCATATGCAGAGTACACGGTTCAGGTAGAGGCGGAAGGTTTTGAAAACTCGGAAATTGCAGGTATACAGGTTCTTCCATCGGTCAGGGCAGA
>NZ_WWVR01000018.1 GCF_009883055.1 Blautia sp. BIOML-A1
CATTCTATTGAATGATGATTCGTTAAGAATTTTCGAGAATCGTATGTGTTTCACTGTTTAGTTATCAAGGTTCTTTGGTATTTTTCGCTGTCTTACGACAGCTCATTTAGTTTATCATGTTCGTTTCTGTTTGTCAAGAACTTTTTTAAGTTTTTTCAAAACTTTTTCGAACTCTTTTGTGATTTCGTTGCTTATCAGCAACTCGTTTACTTTACCACATTCATTTCTGAATGTCAAGCACTTTTTTGAAGTTTTTTTAATTTCTTTTCAGAAGTTATTAACTTCAAAACGGAGAAGGAGGGATTTGAACCCTCGCGCCGGTTACCCGACCTATACCCTTAGCAGGGGCACCTCTTCGGCCTCTTGAGTACTTCTCCTGACTCCGAATTCATAATCTCTTATGCAATTTGAAGCGCATTTCTTTCCGAAATGCATGGTTAATTATACATAACATACTTTACATTGTCAACACCTTTTTTATATTTATTTTAATATTTTTTTGTTTTGTTTTTACCCTTATATTGGAAACACCAGAATTTTATGATAAACTAAAATTAATCGTAACTGTTCACAGGTAATATTCCGCGAGGTGTTTTGTCATGTATATGACAAAATCCCGAGACATACGGGTCAAAATCCCATCACCGAAGGTGACATGGAATGGATTTTGACCAAGTTAGTGTGAACGGAGTGAACAGTAACAATTAATCAGATCAGATCCGGCTCGAACAAGAAGAAAGAAGGTGTGTTTATGGGCGAGATCATAGAAGAGTTTTTCACTGGATACTGCAGAAATTTTGACATGACACAAACCGTAATCTGCGAATTTGAACAATCTCCACAAGGACTTCAGCTTCTGGATTCAAGCTGTGAATACGGGAACTGCCGCTACAGTAAAGACTGTGTTGTCATGCAGCAGGCACTTGCACGAGAGATTGTATGAGTATGAAAAACAGCCGGAAGCAAAATACTTCCGACTGTTTTTTGTTATAAGATATTCTTTTAGTCCCATCCACCATATTCCTTAATGGTTTCCTCGACTCTTCTTCTGACTTCTGCTGCAATCTCTGTTGATTTCATATCTTTATATTCATCATAATACATCGGCTTGAGGAAATGTACCTGTACTGTCAGAGGTGCGATTGAGCCTGTGTCAAAAGCCTTATAGGTATCAATCAGTGCAACCGGCACGATCGGACATCTCGCTTTCATTGCTGCCTTAAAACTTCCACCCTTAAACTCCTGCGGATGGTTTCCGTTCTTACTTCTTGTTCCTTCTGCAAAGATAAGATAATTACGTCCGCTCTTAACTTCCCTGGTAACATTGATGATTACCTGCATGGACTGTCTCAGATCCTCTCTGTCCATGATAAAGGCTTTCATGCATGTAAATACCTGTTTCAAAAACGGGACATTTCCAACTTCTTTCTTCGCCACAACGGAAAACGGAACCGGGCAGGCATCCAGGATCGCCAGAACATCATACAGTCCCTGATGGTTTGGATAAAACATAAATCCATTCTCCGAAGGAATGTTTTCCGTCCCATAGGATTTAATGGTAATATTCCCACCTGTATTTGCCCTTCTGTCGATTTTTTTGAGCAATGCATATCTCTTTTCTTCGGGATAATCATCCACATGCCCTGCATACCAGTTCAGCATAAACCATCCATAAGGCACAAAGAAAAGATTTCGTAATACCATCATTATGATTCTCTTCATGCTGCTACCATCCTTCCAAGCTTCTGCTAACTTAATTTTGAAGCAATTTTTTCTTCATATCCCGGATTTTTCTTAATGAATTTATCATAAGCAACCGTGTATTCCTGATATGCATCTGATTTCATAAACAGAGCATATTTTTCTGCCGCCTGCTTATTCATATCATTCGTGATCTCTGATGGCGTAAGTACATAATATTTACCATCCTCTTTTTTCTGAGTCATATAAGTACTGATACATGGATAAGCCTGACCATTCTTAAGAACCAGATCATATGTGATATACATAAATGTATAGTTTCCATCCTGAGATATCTTATCACATTTATTGATCTGGATTTTTTCCGGTGAATGCGCAGCAAAATATTTTACTGTTGCATCCATCTCTGCCTGAAGGTTATCATCCGCCTTCGTTACGCCATAGCATTTCCTGACTTTCTTCTCATTTCCACTCTCATAAGATTCAATCAGTGCCTTAACAACTCTTTCCGGTGTCTTATGACTGACTCCGCAACTCTTCACAGCAAAAATAATCACTATGAGCAAAACTGCAAGTATAACTCCTCCCGCAATATACTGTACGGGAATATCTTGTTTTCTGGATCTGCTCTTTTTTCGGTTTCTGACAGTTTTGGAACTGGCTGCTTTACTGCTTCCGTTGACCTTGACATTACGCATACCGGTTCTTGAACTTCCAGTTTTTTTCGTTTCCAGTGCAGATCTTCTGACATTGGATTTTGAACGTCCTGTTTTTTGGCGGCTCTTACTGTTCTTACTGCTTTTGGTAATTTTACTGCTGCCATTTAATGAGACATATTCCTTCTCCATGATGATCTAACGTCCCCTTTATTCTTCTGTCGGCTGTTTTTCCTTGTCTTCTTTGTCTTTTTCTTCTTCTTTTTCTCTGACCTTTGCAAAGCTTGCAACTGTCACTCCATCAGAAAGGTTAATCAGTTTTACTCCTGATGTAATTCTTCCAAGAATAGAAATATCAGAACACTGCAGACGGATAATAATTCCCTCTGTGGTGATCATCATGATCTCATTTTCTTCATTTACCGCTTTGGCTCCGATGACATTTCCTGTTTTTTCTGTGATCTTATAACATTTCACGCCTTTACCGCCTCGGTTCTGGCAGGTAAATTCACTGACAGAGGTTCTCTTGCCCATACCATTCTCAGAAACAACAAGGAGATAATATCCCTGTGTATTCAGCTGCATAGCAACAACTTCGTCTCCATCCAGCAGGTTAATGCCTCGTACACCCATGGAAACTCGTCCTGTGCTTCTTACATCTGTTTCCTTGAAACGAATGCACTGGCCATATTTCGTTATAAGAATAATATCTTTCTTATCATCTGTTGCTTTTACTTCGATCAGCTCATCATCATCTCTGAGAGAAATCGCTGCAAGCCCTACCTTGCGGACATTTGCATAATCACGAATCGGAGTTTTCTTAACAAGACCCTTACGTGTTGCCATCATCAGATAATGTCCTTCTTCAAACTTGCTGATCGGAATAACTGATGTGATCCGCTCTCCCGGCATCAGCTGCAGAAGATTGATAATTGCAGTTCCTCTTGCTGTTCTTCCTGCTTCCGGAATCTCATATGCCTTCAGACGGTATACTCGTCCTGTGTTGGTAAAGAACATCACATAATGATGCGTTGTTGTCATCATCAGTTCTTCAATATAATCATCATCCAGGGTCTGCATACCCTTTATGCCTCTGCCGCCTCGATTCTGACTACGGAAGTTATCTACTGTCATACGCTTGATATAGCCAAGCTTTGTCATTGTAATGACTGTATTTTCTCTCGGGATCATGTCCTCCATGGAAATGTCATATGCATCAAATCCAATAGATGTTCTTCTGTCATCTCCATATTTCTCTGCAATTGCAAGAATTTCTTCACGGATAACACGAAGAAGAGTATTTCTGTCAGCAAGAATTGCCTGTAATTTACGGATTTTTTCCATTAATTCTGCATATTCTGCTTCCAGCTTTTCTCTTTCCAGACCGGTCAGTGCACGCAGACGCATATCAACGATCGCCTGTGCCTGAACATCTGTCAGTTCAAAGCGATCCATTAATTCCTGCTTTGCGATCTGAACGTTTCTTGCTGCACGGATAATACGGATCACTTCATCGATATTATCAAGTGCCTTAAGAAGACCTTCCAGAATATGAGCACGCTCCTGTGCCTTATTCAGATCATATTTCGTTCTTCTTGTTACGACATCTTCCTGATGTGCAAGGTAATGTTCAAGCATCTCCGGAAGAGTCAGAACTTTCGGCTGAAGACTTCCGTTTACAGAAACCAGACACAGCATGATCACACCAAAAGTATCCTGAAGCTGTGTATGCTTATACAGCTGGTTGAGAACAACATTTGCATTAGCATCTCTGCGCAGATCAATACAGATACGCATTCCCTCACGACTGGAGTGATCATTCAGATCTGTAATTCCGTCAATCTTTTTGTCCCGCACAAGCTCTGCGATCTTCTCGATCAGACGTGCTTTATTTACAAGATACGGAAGTTCTGTAACGATAATACGGGATTTACCATTTGGCAGTGTCTCGATATTTGTCACCGCACGGACACGGATCTTACCACGTCCTGTACGATATGCTTCCTCGATTCCTCTTGTTCCAAGAATGGTTGCTCCTGTTGGAAAATCCGGACCTTTGACGATATCAAGAAGTTCTTCGATCGTTGTCCCTCTGTCCTCTTCAATGATATTATCTATAATCTTAACAACTGCCTGGATTACTTCTCTTAAGTTGTGAGGCGGAATATTGGTTGCCATACCAACTGCAATACCAGAAGTACCGTTTACAAGAAGATTCGGATAACGTGACGGAAGTACGACAGGCTCTCTCTCTGTCTCATCAAAGTTTGGCTGAAAATCAACTGTGTTTTTATTAATATCTGCAAGCATCTCCATGGAAATCTTGCTTAAGCGTGCCTCTGTATATCGCATGGCAGCTGCACCGTCACCATCCACAGACCCAAAGTTTCCGTGACCATCTACCAGAGGATATCTGGTTGACCAGTCCTGTGCCATATTTACAAGTGCTCCGTAAATAGAACTGTCTCCATGAGGATGATACTTACCCATAGTATCACCAACGATACGGGCACATTTACGATGTGGCTTGTCCGGACCGTTATTCAATTCGATCATGGAATACAGAACTCTTCTCTGAACCGGCTTCAGTCCATCTCTTACGTCCGGAAGAGCACGTGAGGCAATAACACTCATGGCATAATCTATATAAGATTTCTCCATCGTCTTCTGTAGATCCACCTCATGGATTTTGTCAAAAATATTGTCTTCCATTTTTTATTCTCCTAGATATCCAGATTTTCTACAAAACGTGCATTTTCTTCGATAAATTCACGTCTTGGCTCAACTTTATCACCCATAAGAGTGGTAAAAGTCAGATCGATCTCAGAGGCAGCAGATTCATCCATAGTGACCTTGAGAAGAATTCGTCTCTCCGGATCCATGGTTGTCTCCCAAAGCTGCTCTGCATCCATCTCACCAAGACCTTTGTAACGCTGGATCTTGTTATTGTTGTCACGTCCGATTTCCTCAAGGATGCTGTTCAGCTGTGCATCATCGTAGGCATACCAGACTTTTTTATTCTTTTCTACCTTGTACAGTGGCGGCTGTGCCAGATATACATATCCCTGCTTGATAAGCTCCGGCATGAATCTGTAAAGAAATGTCAGCAGAAGTGTTGCAATATGTGCTCCGTCAACATCGGCATCTGTCATGATGATGATCTTGTGATAACGCAGTTTGCTGATATCAAAATCCTCATGGATACCGGTACCAAATGCTGTGATCATTGCCTTGATCTCTGCATTTCCATAAATTCTGTCCAGACGTGCCTTCTCTACATTAAGGATTTTTCCACGAAGCGGAAGGATTGCCTGTGTCGCACGGTTTCTTGCGGTCTTCGCAGAACCACCGGCTGAATCTCCCTCTACGATATAAATCTCACAATTCTTAGGATCTTTGTCCGAACAGTCTGCAAGCTTACCCGGAAGCGACATTCCGTCAAGTGCTGATTTTCTTCTGGTAAGGTCTCGTGCTTTACGTGCTGCCTCCCTTGCCCTCTGTGCCAGAACAGATTTCTCCACAGTAGCCTTTGCTACAGATGGATTCTGCTCAAGAAAGATCTCAAGCTGCTTACTTACGACAGAATCTACTGCTCCTCGTGCCTCACTGTTTCCAAGCTTCTGTTTTGTCTGACCCTCAAACTGAGGTTCTTCAATCTTAACACTTACGATCGCAGTCAGCCCTTCACGGATATCATCTCCACTTAAGTTCGGCTCACTGTCCTTAAGAAGTTTATTCTTTCTCGCATAATCATTAAAGGTCTTGGTAAGTGCATTACGGAAACCGACGATATGCGTACCGCCTTCCGGTGTATTGATATTATTTACAAATCCATAACTGTTCTCTGTATAGGAATCATTATGCTGCATTGCCACTTCTACGGCAACGCCATCTTTCTCTCCCTCACAGTAAATAACCTCTGGATACAGAGGCTCTTTACTCTTGTTCAGATATGTTACAAATTCTCTGATTCCACCTTCATAGTGAAAAACTTTCTCTTTTTTGGAATCTTCTCTCTCATCTTTAAGGACAATGCGAAGCCCTTTGGTCAGAAATGCCATCTCGCGAAGGCGCTGTTTCAGGATATCATAATCGTAAACAGTTTCCTCAAAGATTTCTTTATCCGGCAAAAAGGTAACCGTCGTTCCTGTTCTTTCCGGTTCGCATTCGCCTATATTTTTAAGAGGATACATTGTATGTCCTCTCTCATAGCGCTGTTTATATTCTCTGCCCTCACGATATATGGTGACCTCCAGCCACTCGGACAGAGCATTTACAACAGATGCGCCTACACCATGAAGTCCTCCTGATACCTTATATCCTCCACCGCCGAATTTTCCACCGGCATGAAGAATGGTAAATACAACCTCTACCGCCGGAATCCCTGCCTTGTGGTTGAGCCCTACCGGAATTCCTCGTCCATTATCGACAACAGTAATGGAATTGTCCGGGTTGATGATTACCTGGATCTCTGTACAATATCCGGCCAACGCTTCATCCACCGCATTATCTACGATTTCGTATACAAGATGATGCAGACCCCGGCTGGATGTGCTTCCAATATACATACCCGGTCTTTTACGAACCGCTTCCAGCCCTTCCAAAATCTGAATCTGGTCCGCTCCGTACTCCGTATTTTCTCCGCCCATGTGCTGCCTCCTGTCATTCAATCATTTTATATTAAAACACCTGTCATGTCCTCTATTGGACATACGTATACTAATTTATTATAGCACAAAAACTACATTCTTTCCATTAAAACCGCAAAATCAATGTACAAAAAAAAGAACTGTATTTCTCATAAAATCAGAAACACAGTCCCTACTTTTACTGAACAAGATATTGATAAATTTCTCTTTTGGATACGCCTCTGTCCTTTGCAACCTTCTTCATCGCATCTTTTCTTGAGAATCCCTGTTTTTCGTAAATCTCCATATGTTCTTCGATAGAAATTTCCTCCCAGGAAGCCATCTCTTCTTCTTTCAGTTCCTGACGGCTTTTACCCTCTATCACAAGGACACATTCTCCCAGCGGCTTCTCATTCTCATAACGGATAATAAGTTCATCAATTGTTGTGTGAAAAGCCGTTTCATGCTTTTTGGTCAGTTCTCTGCAAAGTGTCATTCTACGATTACCAAGTGTCTCTTTCAGATCCTTAAGTGTACGGACCAGTTTATGCGGTGCCTCATACATTATGATTGTTCTGGTCTCGTTCACCAGTTCATCCAGAATTTCCCTGCGTTCCTTTTTGTCCATCGGAAGAAATGCTTCAAAAGCAAATCTTCTGGTTGCAAGTCCGGACAATGTCAATGCTGTAATGCAGGCTGCCGGTCCCGGAAGAGAGGTCACCTCAATCCCTGCGTCATAACACATTGCCGCCAGTTCTTCTCCAGGATCTGAAATTCCCGGCGTTCCCGCATCTGTGATCAGAGCAATATTCATCCCACTCTGCATCTTTTCAATCAATGTATAGGCCTTGTCGATCTTATTATATTCATGATAACTGGTCATGGGCGTTTTTATCTCAAAATGATTGAGCAGCTTAATACTGTTCCGGGTATCCTCTGCTGCGATCAGATCTACTTCTTTGAGTGTACGCAGAACACGCAGAGTGATATCTTCCAGATTTCCAATCGGCGTTGCACAAAGATATAATTTTCCGCTCATAAATCAGCTCTCCTTCTTAAGTTCTTATCCATAGCATCATACCATCCCATATATTTCCAGGATAGACTTTGTGTACTCTCCCGGCTTCTCGTAAACGATCAGAGGACGTTCTACCGTAATTCTTGAATTTCCTCCCTTACAGGCTTCTATCAGCACCATATTCGGTTCTCTGTCTATGTATGGATATACCAGCTGCATGCGCTTCGGCTCCAGCTTATATTTCATCATCACCTGAAAAATCTCAGCAAGACGAAACGGACGATGCACCATGAAAAAATGACCCCTGTCTTTGAGCACTCTGGAGGCCTGACTTACTACATCTTCCAGCGTACAAAGCACCTCATGCCTTGCGATCGCCTTTGCCATATACGGATTACGTAATCCATGCTCTCCTATCATATATGGAGGATTGCTTGTTACTACATCAAAAGAAGCTGCTCCAAAAATTTCAGCAGCCTCTTTGATGTCTCCGCATACAATATCAATTGCAGATTCCAGTCCATTATACGCAACACTGCGTGACGCCATATCTGCACATTCTTTTTGTATCTCAAGTCCTGTAAAATGTGTTCCCTTCTCCCTGCTCTTAAGCAAGATCGGAATAATTCCTGTACCGGTTCCCATATCCAGAACTCTTGCATTATTTCTGATCTTTGCAAAACCGGACAAAAGAACTGCATCCATTCCAAAACAGAATTTCTCAGGATTCTGAATTACATAAAATCCATTCTGCAGGTCATCGACCCGCTCTCCCAAATGTACCAGATCAGTCTGCGGATTTCTTTCCATGAGATTTTATATCTCCTTCTTTATCCTCAAGTTTTTCCAGTTCCTTCATTTCCTTGTCAGATATCTTGATCTTTTTTCTGCGCGCCCGAAACTTCAATTCATCTACTGGAAATTCCTGAATTTCTTTTTCGTCGTTTACTTCAACAACAACCTTGACTCTCTGACGAAGTACATTCACACTCTGAACCGTTCCCTGAATGCCATCCGGAAGTGTAACAGTATCTCCGATTCCCGGAAGCTTCTTATTCAGTTCCTCATATGTCTCCTGCTCATTCTTGAGACAGCACATTAATCTTCCACATACACCGGAAATCTTGGTCTGGTTCAGCGAAAGATTCTGCTCCTTCGCCATCTTGATGGATACCGGTGCAAACTCTGAGAGATAAGTATGGCAGCAGAGACATCTGCCGCAGATTCCAATTCCTCCCAGAATCTTGGTCTCATCCCGGACTCCGATCTGCCGCAATTCAATTCTTGTCTTGAAAATCGCAGCAAGATCTTTAACTAACTGACGGAAATCGATTCTTCCGTCTGCTGTAAAATAAAACAACACTTTGTTGTTATCAAATGTATATTCTGCATCGATCAGCTTCATCTCCAGGCCATGCTCACGGATCTTCTTCTGGCAGATCTTAAAAGCGTCTTTTTCTTTAAGACGATTCTGTTTCTCTCTGTCTTCATCTGCCTGAGTTGCCACTCTTAATACTTCTTTGAGCGGATGAACCACCTCGTCCTCTCCGACTTCCTTCGGTCCAAGTACAACTCTTCCAAACTCTACTCCGCGGGCAGTTTCTACGATCACATGATCGCCCACCTGCATCTTATAATTCTTCGGGTCAAAATAATATATTTTACCGACATTTCTGAATCTGATTCCAACTATCTTTGTCATTCTAACTCTCCCTGATCGTCAGGAACAGAAGTTCAAGAGCAAGCTCGAAATTTACATTTGCACGCAGACGTACCTTTGTTTTTTCCAGTGCCTCCAGTATCTTTTCGAGATTTTCATATGAACGCTGGCTCGCCTGTTCCTTTATATAATTAATTTCCTGCTTGAACACCAGATTGTCTATCTCTCTGGTAGCCTTGAACATCAGAACATCACGGAACCAGAACTGGAAAATATCCAGATAATCACTTATATGCTGCTTCTCATCTGAAAGCGCACGAAGCACATCTGTAAGCTCATACGTCTGCATAGTGTTTACATACTTCAGTATCTTCAGTGCATTCTCCGTCATCTTACTGAATTCTTCGGATGTTGCCGCTTCCTGAGCCTTTCCAATGCTTCCCTGTGCAAAAGATACATCGATCTCTGCCTGATAATCCGGCACATGAAGACGCTCCATAAGATATTTCTTAACCAGATTGTCATCTACTACCTTCAGATCAAGTCTTACACATCGTGACTGAATCGTAGGAAGCAGAGCATCCACATTGCTGGTCAACAGCATGATCACAGCGTATTCCGGCGGTTCCTCAATTGTTTTAAGAAGAGCATTCTGCGCCTGCACTGTCATCATCTCCGCATCCGGAATGATATATATCTTGTGCTGGCTGCAGTATGGCTTGATCGCTACATCATGGATCACCTGATCACGCACCTCATCGATGGTAATAGTTCCCGGTTTCTCATGATTCACCATAATAATATCCGGATGGTTCTTACCTATGGCTTTCTTGCAGGAATCACACTTCTGACATGGCTCCGTTCCCCCAGCCTCGCACTGAAGAGTCATTGCATAAGTCGTTGCAAGAAGCTTCTTTCCCGATCCTGGTCTTCCGGTAAAGATATAGGAATGAGATATCTTTCCTGTCGTCATGGCATTCTTCAGATGCCTGATGATTTCTTCATGTCCGATAATATTGTTGAAACTAACCATTCAGAATCACCTCTCTCGTTTATAGTTTCTATATACGAATCTTTGTTCGCTATTTCTACATTATAGCATACTTTATTGCCCATTCAAAACTATTTTTGTCTGCGAAAAGGAATTTATATAATTTATAATATTTTTGACACATAATTCTAAATTATCATTGGTAAATCTTAATTTAATTCCTGTTTTCCGGATATTTTCCTCTGAAAAATCTTTCTGATCTGCCAGAAAGCGCCTGCACAGTTCTTCGTACTTTGGATTGTCCTGTTCTCTTTCTCTTAGCAGTGCTCTCTGTAATCTCTCCCCATCCTCTACCTGAATATAGATTGGTATTACATACTCTGCTCCATAATATGCTTTTAGTTTCTCATAAGATTCCAGTGTACCGATTCCCAGATAATTTCCCTCCGAAAGATCTACCTGTCCGTCATCCGCAGTAAAATATGTCCAAATACCATGAACTGTATGATAAGCTCTGGCTTCGATCAGCTTTCCGGCTGCCTCAAACGCCTGAAGCCTGCTGTCATCTGTAAAATAATACTGTACACCTTCCTCCTCACCTGCACGGATAGGTCTTGTCGTATACAATATAAGCTTCTTAAGATTCAGTTCTTTATTTTCCACCAGCAGTGAATATATCCTGTCCTTACCGCTGGCACTTTTTCCCATAATATAAAAAATTTTTCCCATGAAATCAGCCTGGCTGCTCCTTCGTAGTATTCTGGGATATTACACGGATGGTATCATTGGTATAATCCTCCAGTCCCTGCAGATATAATCCCTCTTCCATGTATATTCTCATATTACGGATAAATTGTCCAGTAATCTGTTCTCCCGGAACGATCAATGGGATTCCCGGCGGATACAGATATCCAAATTCCGCAGATATCCTGCCAACGCTTTCTTCCAGTCTGCAAACCTCACTCTCCGCTTCCATCGCCTCAGTGACAGACATAAGCTGATTCATAGATGTATATGCAACTCTTTCAGCAATCTGTCCTTCTGTTTTTCTCTTTTTCTGTGATTCTTCCTGATCAATTTCTTCTATTGCCCGGCACAGTCTCTCAAACCCTTCCTCGCTGTCACCAACTGCTGCCAGTGCAAGTACATAATGCTCCGTTTGCATCTCTACCTGAATGTGATATTTCTCAAGAAGAAGCTGTGCCAGTTCTGTTCCTGTCATCGAAGTATATCGTGTAGAAAAGATCAACTTGGACCGGTCATAATCAAATACTCCTGCTGAACCGATTTCCGGAGAAACCAGACGGATATACTTACATTCTGAGAGTCTTCGTCTTGCCTTCTCAAGAATTCTGGTAAATTCCCTGAACATTTCTTTCCCATCCGTAACCATCTTATCCATACAGGCATCTATACTTGCCATCAGGATATAGGACGGACTGCTGCTCTGATAAATCCCCATAAATCTTCGAATCAGTCTGCTGTCCACACGCTCACTGCAGTTATGAAGAACTGCTGTCTGTGTCATTGCCGGAAGTGTCTTATGAAAACTCTGGATAACCAGATCTGCTCCCAGATCTGCCGCTGATACCGGGAAATAATTTGAAAAATGAAAATGTGCTCCATGTGCCTCATCCACGATCAGTGGAATTTCATGTCTGTGCACGATTTCTGCGATCTTCCCAATATCAGATACTACGCCATCATAAGTGGGGGAAGTGATCAGCACTGCTTTGATCTCTGGATTCGCGGCCAGTGCTCTTTCCACCTTATCCGGTGAAATTCCGCCGTTTATCCACCACTTTTTGTCCATCTGCGGATAAACATAAGTTGGTGTCAGATTTCTAAGATACAGAGCATGATAAACAGCTTTATGACAGTTTCTTGCAACAAGTATCTGTCCGTTTCCTGGCACTGCTGCTGAAACGGCTGCAAGGAGTGCTGCTGTACTTCCATTGATGCTGTAATAACATTCTCTTGTGCCATATACCTCTGCCGCTGCTTCCTGAGATTTTTTCAGAATTCCCTCCGGATGGTGCAGATTATCAAATCCTTCTATTTCCGTGATATCCCGGTCAAATGGCAGTTTCGTATCAACGGTTCCTGGATTTCTTTTGTGACCCGGCATATGAAACGGATAATAATCTTCCCTGCTGTAATTTTCTAATGCTCTATATAATCTTTCCATAAATTTTATACCTTAAACCTGTAGCCTACTCCCCAGATTGTTTCGATATACTGAGGTTTTGCTGTATTAAATTCAATCTTTTCACGGATTTTTTTAATGTGAACAGTGACCGTTGCAATGTCTCCCACAGATTCCATATCCCAGATCTGGCGAAACAGTTCTGCCTTGGTAAATACACGATTTGGATTTTCTGCAAGAAAGGTAAGAAGATCAAATTCCTTGGTTGTAAATGTTTTCTCCTCACCATTTATCCATACTCTTCGGGCAGTCTTGTCAATCTTGATTCCACGAATCTCTATAATATCATTCTTTGCCACATTGGAGCCTACAAGTCTGTTATATCTTTCCATATGGGCCTTTACTCTTGCAACCAGCTCACTTGGGCTGAATGGTTTCGTCATATAGTCATCTGCCCCAAGTCCCAGCCCCCGGATTTTATCAATATCATCTTTCTTCGCCGAAACCATAATGATCGGAATATTCTTTTCCTGACGTACCTGACGGCAGATATCAAATCCGTCAACTTCCGGAAGCATAAGATCAAGAATGATCAGATCATACTCTTCCTTCAGAGCCTTTTCAAGGCCCATATCACCTCTTGTCGCAATCTCGACCTCAAATCCGGATAATTCCAGATAATCTTTCTCCAGATCTGCGATTGCTTCTTCATCCTCAATGATCAGTATCTTACTCATTTACAGGTACCTCCTGGTATTTTCTCAAAACAAAGTACATGATCGTGCCAATATCCTCCCGGCTGGTGGCCCATACCTTACCGCCATGATCCTCCAGTATCTTTCGCACGATTGAAAGGCCGATTCCACTTCCTCCTTTTGCAGAATTACGCGAAACATCTGTCCGGTAAAAACGATCGAAAATATACGGAAGATCTTTGGCTGCAATCCCCTTTCCGTTATCTTCAATCTCGACCTGCACAAAATCTCCGACATCTTTTACCCGGATCTGTATGATGCCCTTCATTCCTTTTGCCTTATCCATATATTTAATGGCATTACTGATAATATTATGGATCACTCTTCGAATCTGTTCTCCATCGGCAATGACCTGTACATCACTGTCTACATAATTGGCATAACAGAGCTGAATTCCTCTTGTCTCCAGTTCCAGACCAACTTCCTCTGCACAGTCCGAAAAATAATCTTCTACATTCAGTTTACTGAAAGTATATGGAATACGGTTTGTATCAATCTTGGAATAAAAAGTAAGCTCGTTGATCAGATGATCCATCTCAACCGTTTTATTATAGATTGTACGGACATAACGATCCATCTTTTCCGGTGTGTCTGCCACACCGTCCATAATACCCTCAACATATCCCTTTACAGCTGTAATCGGTGTTTTGAGATCATGCGAGATATTACTGATCAGTTCCTTATTTTCTTTATCCAGAACAATTTTTTCTTCTGCCGATTCCTTGAGCCTTCTTCTCATTTCTTCGAAGTCCCTGCAAAGTTCCGAAAACTCATCTGTTCCCTCCACAGAAAGAACAAAATCAAGATTGCCATCCTTGATATTCTGCGTGGCTTTCCGCAGTTTTACCAGTGGAGTGGCTACACTTCTGTATATCCAGAGTCCTACAGACACACTGGTAAATATCAGAATGATCAGTGCCGTAAAAAACAGATCCTTCGTCATGATCCGAACTCCCAGATCACTGCCATCTGTTTCTCCGATCGTAATGTCATATCCTGCTTCCTGAATCGTATCATTCCTGGCAGAATTCCTGTGCTGAGCTTCGCTGAATCCATATAAGGCAGCGGCTAACAGCAGCATCGGAACAAGTATGATCATCAGAAATCCAAGTATGATCCTCTGTTTTAATTTCATAACGCATCCTCGCCTCTTGCATTAGTAAAGTATAGAAAAAACGAACGCATATATGTCGAATCTGTATTCGCTATATATGCGTTCATTATATCATATCAAGATATTCCTATCTCTAAATTTTCTATAAAAACAGTGAAAAAAACATGTCTTACAGATATTTCTTCAGATCATCAACTTTATCCAGTTTTTCCCATGGAAGATCTACATCTGTACGTCCAAAATGTCCGTAGGCAGCAGTCTGTTTGTAGATTGGTCTTCTTAAGTCAAGCATACGGATGATTCCTGCCGGACGAAGATCAAAATTCTCACGAATGATCTCAACAAGCTTGCCATCAGAAAGTTTTCCTGTTCCAAATGTATTAACATTAACTGAAGTCGGTTTTGCAACACCAATTGCATAAGAAAGCTGGATCTCACATTTGTCAGCCAGTCCTGCTGCAACAATATTCTTTGCCACATAACGTGCTGCGTATGCTGCTGAACGGTCAACCTTTGTGCAGTCCTTACCAGAGAAAGCACCGCCGCCGTGACGGCCTGCTCCACCATAAGTATCAACAATGATCTTACGGCCTGTAAGTCCACTGTCGCCGTGAGGTCCGCCGATTACAAAACGTCCTGTAGGATTAATGAAATATTTCGTATCCTCATCGACCATATCCGCCGGAATAATCTCATCAAAGACATATTTCTTGATATCTTCGTGGATCTGTTCCTGGGTAACTTCCGGATCGTGCTGTGTTGAGCATACAACTGCATCGATACGGATCGGTTTTCCATCTTCGCTGTATTCAACAGTTACCTGGGTTTTTCCGTCTGGTCTTAAGTATGACAGGGTTCCGTCTTTACGAACCTTTGTCAGCTGACGTGCAAGCTTATGTGCCATGTTGATCGCATATGGCATATATTCTTCTGTCTCATTGGAAGCATATCCAAACATCATACCCTGGTCTCCGGCTCCGATCGCATCGATCTCGTCTTCGCCCATCTTTGCCTCCAGAGCCTTATCAACACCAAGTGCGATATCTACGGACTGCTCATCAATTGCAGTGATAACTGCACAGGTCTCAGCATCAAATCCGTATTTTCCACGGGTATAGCCGATTTCTCTTACAGTATCTCTTACGATCTTCTGGATGTCAACATAAGCACTTGTGGTGATCTCACCCATAACAAGTACAAGACCTGTTGTTGTAGCTGTTTCACATGCTACACGACCCATTGGATCTTCTTTCATGATTGCATCAAGAATGGCATCGGAAATGGCATCACACATTTTATCCGGATGGCCTTCAGTTACTGATTCAGATGTAAATAAAATTTTCTCCATGATTTGTTCCTTTCTTACAACTCATTTACCAGTGTCTTCTGTATAACAAAATAAGACAGCCCAAACAATAGGACTGTCTTGAATTTCATCTCAATCCTCTTATTGTTCGATCACTCGCTCAGGTTGGCACCTTCCTCTTATGGGAGGGGTTGCCGTGGCTTCACAGATCCTTTGTATCTCCACCACTCTGAATAAAAGGCCGCTTTATAAAGTTATCATCGTACATACAATAAACTTATTTTATATACTTGTCAAGTGTTCAGATCGACAATTTTTATCAACCTACACGAAGACGGAATTTCTGGATTTCCTTCTCGCTGGAAACTCTTTCGATCTCAGCTCCAAGACTTCTCAGTTTCTCCTCAAAGTTCTCATAACCTCTCTGGATATAAACGATATCATCCACAACCGTGATTCCATCTGCTGCCAGACCTGCAATGACCAGTGCCGCACCTGCACGAAGATCCGGTGCACTGACTCTTGCTCCTGTCAGTTTACGAACACCATCAATAATCGCTGAATTTCCTTCAACTTTAATATTTGCTCCCATTCTGGAAAGCTCGTCCGCATATTTGAAACGATTTTCAAAAATACTCTCTGTCACGATACTTGTTCCCTCTGCAAGAGCAAGTGTAACAGCGATCTGCGGCTGCATATCTGTCGGATATCCCGGATACGGAAGGGTTTTGACATGAGTGCGGTGAAGTCTCTTTCCGGCACGTACACGTACCGCATCATCAAATTCTTCAACCTCACATCCGATCTCTTCAAGCTTTGCAGTTGTTGCTTCAAGATGCTTCGGGATAACATTCTTTACTGTAACATCTCCACCGGTTGCAGCAGCAGCAAACATAAACGTTCCCGCTTCAATCTGATCCGGAATGATAGAGTATTCTGTACGATGAAGTTTCTCAACTCCTTTGATACGGATAACATCTGTTCCTGCACCCTTGATGTTTGCTCCCATACTGTTCAGAAAGTTGGCCACGTCTACGACATGCGGCTCTCTCGCCGCATTCTCGATCGTAGTACGTCCGGATGCCAGAGAAGCAGCCATCATAATATTGATCGTTGCACCAACAGATACAACATCCAGGAAAATATGGCTTCCGTGAAGGTTCTCTGTCTTTGCTACAATTGCACCATGAAGGATGTTTACCTCTGCTCCTAATGCACGAAATCCCTTTAAGTGCTGGTCAATTGGTCTGCTGCCGATGTTGCATCCGCCAGGAAGCGGAACCTCTGCATGTTTATACTTGCCAAGTAATGCGCCGAGAAGATAATAAGACGCACGGATTTTCTTAATATATTCATAATCTACACTGATATCATCAATTGTAGATCCGTTAATCTTAACTGTGGATCTGTCAATTCGCTCAACCTGAGCTCCTATCCCGGCAATTGCTTCCAGCAAAACATTAATGTCTCTTACGTCAGGCAGATTTTCGATAAGAATAGTTTCATCCGTCATAATTGCAGCAGAAAGAATAGCCAGCGCTGCGTTCTTTGCGCCACCGATCTCAACCTCTCCTACTAACGGATTGCCACCTTTGATTACATACTGTTCCATAAAGCACCTCTATAATTATTTTCACTCCGAAAGTCGAAGCGAATGCCAGATATAAATCTCATTCTCAAAATCTGTATTATAGCACAGATTTAGCATTTGTAAATAAAAATTTACTCTGTTCCCCTTCGCTCCATTGTTAGTCTGACTGTTCACTTTACTCCTGACAGTACCTGTGAACAGTTACCTGTTAGTTACTTTGAATTGAATTCTCTTTTAGTATTTCCAAAAGGTCATGAAGACTTTCTTCCAAATCTTTCCCCTCTTCCTCCAGTACAACATCTGCATATTTCTCATAAAGCGGAGTACGTTCTTCGTACAGATCCTTAAGAGTCTGTCCTTCTTTAAGCAGAACGCCTCTGCACTGCAGATTGCCAAGACGCTTTGAAAGGGAATCCAAAGACAATTTCAAATATACAACTGTTCCAACAGACTTCAGATGATTCATAGCCTCTTCACAGTACACGACACTTCCACCGGTCGCAATCACTGTATGATTTACATCGATTGAAGCATTAACCCTGTTTTCAATTTCCTTGAATCCTGTATAACCTTCTTCTTCAATGATCTCACGCAGGCGTCTTCTTTCCTGTTTCTGGATCAGAAGGTCCGAATCAAGAAACTGATAGCCCAATACCTTTGCCAGGACAACGCCTATCGTACTCTTACCAACTCCAGGCATTCCTATCAATGTTATGTTATTCATAAAATGTCCGTTCTCCTGTTCCATTTCTTACAAATTGCTTAACGCCCATTTTATCATAAATGCCCTGTTTCTGCAATCCCTCTTTGATAACCCTCATTTTTTCGCACTTTTTCTCCGCTTTTTGACACTGTAACCAAAAGTGCCCAGTTTCTTTCCTGTGCCAAGATATTCTCCGTGGGAATATACCAGTGGACGTGCACGGTTGAGATCAAAGCGATTATTCTCATCCATATATTCTTCATCCGCATGTACCGCAAGTACTTCCGCGAGAAACATATCATGAGATCCCAGTTTCTTAACTTCTGTGACGCGGCACTCTATAGATACCGGTGATTCCCTGATCATAGGTGCCTTTACAAATTCAGCCTTTTCTCTTGTGAGTCCTGTTTCTTTAAATTTATCGACATCTCTGCCGGAACGCACACCACAGTAATCAGTAGCCCTGGTAAGTTTTTCTGTCGTCAGATTAATAACAAACTCTCCCGTTTCCATCAACATATGATGTGAAAAGCGGCTTGGCCGGACAGATATATAAACCATCGGGGGATTTGTACAGATCGTACCGGTCCAGGCTACTGTTATAATATCATCTTGTCCTGCTCCATCTGTAACGCTCACCATTACTGCCGGAATCGGATACAGCATATTTCCTGCCTTCCAGGTCTGTTTTGCCATTGTTCCAAAATTCTCCTGTCTGTTCTTTTTGTTTATGCATATTCGCCTGACATCTGTGCAGCTTCCATAAGCGGAGGAATCAGCTGTTTCTTACGGGAAACTACGCCTTCAAGATAAAATGCATCATCCTGCGGTTCCATCTTGAATGCATTTTCCGCCATTTCCCGACTTCCCTCTCCATAGAACAGAAGCTCTGTTGACTGAGTGATGATATCCGTAAGCATAAAGTAAACTCTTGTGACTCCGTGACGTCCACACTCACTTACCATGAACGGAAGCAGTCTTGCCTTAATTTCCTTAAGCTCCTCTGAATCCATAGAACTGATCTGACCAACACCAAAACAGATGTCTCCCTCTGCAATAAACTTCTTGTAATCCTGATAAAAAATCTCTTCCGGAGATTTATCCTTCAGATTGCTTCCTGCCCGGAACATCTCTTTTGCAAACTGTTCAATAGAAATATCTGCGATCAGCGCCAGTGCTCCTGCTGCCATCTTATCCTGCAGTGTACAAGTCGGAGAACGGAACATCAGCGTATCTGAAATAATTGCAGCACACAGAAGTCCTGCAATCTTAGGCGGGATTTCAAGCTTCTGTTCGCCATAAATCTGATACATGATCGTCCCGGTACATCCTACCGGCTGGTTACGGAAACTGATCGGCTGAACCGTCTGCAGCGTTCCGAGTTTATGGTGGTCGATGATCTCAAGGATATCTGCTTTTTCAATATTATCAACTGCCTGGTCCACTTCATTGTGGTCTACAAGCACTACCTGTTTCTTGTGCATACCCAGGAAATTACGTCTGGATATCGTACCGATACATTTTCCTTTCTTGTTGATGACCGGAAAGGCCCGATGACGATGCTTGATCATAACATCCTGTATGTCATCTGTAAAATCTTCGGTATTAAAAGTTACCAGATTATCTGTTTTCATGATATATCTGACAGGAATACTCTGGTTGATCAGTCTTGCAATTGTAAAGGTATCATATGGTGAGGCGATGATGATAATATCCTTTTCATGAGCCAGTTTCACAACATTTTCTGTAACCTGGATTCCAAGTCCCACAATAATACAGCTCACATTCTGGGCAATTGCCTGAAGATGATCTTCTTCACGGTCTCCCATGATGATCATGTCATCTTCCTCAATGTACTCTTTCATTTTATCCGGGTTCGCGGTTCCCACCATAACTCGTCCCTTGATAAAATATCCATGAGGATTTCCTTCAATGATCTCTCCATGGATAGTTTCTGCAATCTTCTGATACTGTGTTCTCGCTCTGGATAAAAGATAACTGTCCGTAGTATCCATATAAGTCTTTGCAATATCACCGATCGTGATCAGACCCTCAAGAGCACCTTCCTTATCTCTGATCGGAAGTGAAACAATGCTGTTTTCCTGCATGATATCCCATGCAGCCTTCAATGACATACTTTTGTCTGCATCCGGACTCATACGGATATCCATATCCTTTACCTGTGTTCCGATATTGCTTAAATATCCCGGTGGCTGCACACCAAAGCGACTCAGTACATATTCCGTCTCCTCATTGATCTGACCTGCACGCTTCGGAACAAATCTCTGCTTCTGACTTGTCCTGTTTTTAATATCGCAGTATGCAATTGCTGAACATATAGAATCCGTATCTGGATTTTTATGTCCTATAACAAAAATTTTCTCCTGATTTCTCATTGATCGCTATCCTTTCAATCCAGTTTAATATTTGCAAAAAGAGAGCCCAGTGAAGTGGTTGCCTGTTCTCCTGCATCCGGAACTTCATAAACTTCTTCTTCGATTTCTTTTGCCATCATATCAGATGCCTCTTTGATACTGAGACTGAGTTTTCCATCCTTGATCGCTGTGACTTTCACCTTCACCTTATCTCCCACTGAAAGAACTTCAGATGGCTTCTTGATCCTCTTCTCACATATCTGAGAGATATGAACCAGACCGGAAAGACCGTTTCCAAGATTTACAAATGCCCCATATGTCTGCAGACTCTCAACAGTTCCCTCTGTGATCAGGCCGATTTCAAGATTTGATACTTTATTTCTGCGTTCTTCTTCTGCCTTTTCACGAAGGATCTCTTTGGCAGAAAGAATAAGTTTCTTACTTTCTTTGTCTACATCTATTACCTGTACCTGAATTGGCTTATTCAGATATTCTTCTGTATCTTCAACATATTCAAGAGAAAGCTTGGATGCCGGGATAAATCCTCTGACATCCTCCACATATGCGATCACACCTGCATTGGTGATCCCCTTAACTACAACATCCAGAACTGCTCCTGTTTCTTTCAGTTCTTTCAGTTTATCCCATGCAAGAACATCCACTGCCTCTACTCTTGAAAGCAGAATATTTCCGTTTCCATCATCTTTTCGGATTACTGTGGCAGAAATCTCATCACCTTCCTGTACGTTTTCCTTAAGACTAAATCCTGGTTCTCTGCTGAAATACTCTGCCGGAATCACACCTTCTGCATAGTATTTCAGATCAAGAATTACCTCTTTTTCATCTACGCTGATCACACTTCCGGTAAGAATATCTCCTTCCTCTATTGTCTTCATAGAAGCTTCCAGTTCTTTTTCATAATCTTTCATTGACTCAGTCATGATCTGTATTATCTCCTCTCATAAATTGTAGCTGTTCACCTTTCCTGCAAACAATTACAATCATTTTCCTGATATATCAAATATTTTAGATAAATTGTAACTATAAATCTCCTGAAAAGTTATATCAAACTTAGTATAACATATTTTTTATAGTGGAAAAAGCCACTTCCTCACAGAGTTTTTTGGGGGATGTCTTATTATCTGGTAGTTTTAGACAAAATAAAAAGGCCTTCCGACAAAAGCCCTTATAAACGAGGAGTGCCCCGGTAGTGGTTTACCGGGGCGATTATTATGAAAAAATTTATGTGTAATGAAGAACATTACAACGTCTGTTAGTGAAGTTCTCTTCGAACTGTGTTTATAATAACAATTAATTATGAACTTTATATGAACAAACAGTAAAGTTTCCGTGTATTTGCACAATTTATTTTGCGTTTATTCGTTTTTTTTATTCAATTATACTATACTATTTTATTTTCTTTATATTTTTTCATGTTTGTTTTTCACAAACGCACTCCTGTCTGTCACACAAGGTCAGTTTAAAATACTTCTGGCCAAATCCACTAATTTACCGAGAATTCCCTTAACATCCTCTTTTGTAATTCCAAGCTCCTCCAGCTTATTATATACCTTATTCACCTGGCTTCTTAACTGCTCCTCGTCCAGATCTGTATTTTTGAATTTATTATATAACTGGATCAAAGTTGTTTTATCAGAGTCCGTCAGAGTAACGCCCACACTCTCCGCAGCTACATCAAGTGCAGATCCGATCTCCTCGTCTGTCACATCTACCTGTCCCAGAATCTCTTTTGTCTGCATGATCAGGTCAACCACTTTATCTGGATTGGAGAGCAGATCATCTACTCCATTATCCTTAAGAATCTCTACTGCCTGATCAACCATCTCTGAACTGCTGTCCTGTGCATATACCATTACCGGTGTTGTACATGCCAGAGTTGCTGCCAGTACCAGTGCGCTGAATTTTTTGTTTATTTTCATTGTAATTACCTCCTGAATCTATTATTTCCATGTAACCACCCAAACATTTTCCATTCAGGCGAGCCTATTATAGCATACTTTTCAGGCTGTGTTGTAAACTTTTTTATCCTTGTTCTATTCATAAAACTTTTGACCTTTGTTCACTGTTTTTTCATAACTTCAACACGATTCCATCATATTTTCTGGATATACTAATGCCATAAAAATAATACAGCCAACATTATTTTTATAATTTTCTTTTTCATATGTTGATAACCTGAAATGGCTATCAACTCTCCTTCCTTTTAAATTTAATAAATAGTAAAAAGCATCCGACCAGCCACCGGATGCTTTTTATTGTTTATTTATTTAATTTTACAAAGCAGTCTGACAATCTGGCAAACTGTTCCAATGTCAGTGCTTCTCCTCTGATATTCAACGGAAGTCCACATTCTGTAATTGCAGCCTCTACCTCTTCCCTGGAATACGGCAGCTCCTGTGAATTCTTAAGACTGTTTGATAATGTCTTTCTTCTCTGATTAAAGGATGCTCGGATCAGACGGAACATCAGCTTTTCATCCAGCGTCGTTACCGGCGGATTCTGATGTCTTGTCAGACAGATCACTGCACTTCCCACCTTTGGTCTTGGCATAAAACAATTCGGCGGTACATTTGCAACAATCTTTGGCTCCGCATAATACTGAACTGCCAGAGAAAGTGCTCCGTATTCCTTAGAGCCCGGGCCCGTCTGCATTCTGTCTGCAACTTCTTTCTGTACCATTACAGTAATAGAACTTACCGGAACATGGCTCTCAAATAATCCCATGATAATCGGTGTTGTAATATAATACGGCAGATTGGCAACGACCTTGATCGGACGTCCCTGATTCTTCTCCTCTGCAATTTTGCAGATATCAGTCTTAAGGATATCCCCATGAAGAACGGTTACATTATCCCACTCCTTCAGCGTATCCTTCAGAATTGGAATCAGCGCATCATCAATCTCAACTGCTGTGACTTCTCTCGCTGCCTCTGCAAGATACTGGGTCATGGTTCCGATTCCCGGACCAATTTCCAATACAAAATCATCTTTTGTAATTTCAGAAGCAGAAATAATACGATCCAGAACGTGTGTATCGATCAGAAAATTCTGACCAAACCTTTTCTGGAATACAAAACCGTACTTTTGAAGGACTTCAATGGTATATTTAGGATTTCCAAGATAAGGTGTGGTCATATTTTCTCCTCTCACTAATTAAAATCTTTCTCGTAAAGTACCAGATATCCATCCTGATTTACTTTTTTCTTGGAGATCAGTTTACGAAGACCGCCTCTGGACTTGGAAATTGCTCCATCAATGATGTCCTTAACTGCACCGATATTCATCGGCTGGTCTTCTTTCTGATTTGTGCTTATCAGATTGTACAGAGATAACATTGCCATCTGATCGATCGTATAGCCGTTTTCTCTTGTATAAATCTTTGCAAAATTAACAAGCTCATCATTCGTAAATACCGGAATATTGATCATAGATGTAAATTTAGAGGTAAATTTCGGGAATCTTGCGATCAGTTTACGCATTCCGATCTTCTCATCCTCAATAATCACGATCAGTCCATCTGTTCTGAATTCCATAGCTTTATTCAGCTGGTTCACCGTTTCTTTCGTCAGCTGATTTGCATTCTCGATAACCAGGAATCCACCTGACATCTTGCGGACAATGTCTGCGATATTTTTTCCGTTGATCTGATCAGCAAACACATATGCGACCTTTGAAGCCTCCAGATTCAGCTGTTTACAGATTGCAGGAATCAGACCTGAGATCAGTCTTGTTTTTCCAGTTTCACGTCCACCCATAACAATGATGTTTCCGGTTCTGGAAGTCTTATCAGAAGCACAGATCTGTGCATCATAAAGTGCATCTACGATCTGTTCTCTCAGTCCGGGTACCTTCGCAAAATAAGTAAAAAGTTTCTCTTCTTCTGAAGTCATCTTTTTCTCTCTCGGAATGATATCTCTTTCTTTGCGTTTCGGTTCCACTGTATAGAGCAGCTGCTCCATATCCTCCTCTTCCAGCTCACCTTTTCTTGCTTTCCTGGATTCAGATTTCTTTCCAGAGCTTCTGGAAGGTTTTATGGTTTCTTCATACTGATCCGTAAAGAAATCTTCATCCTCCAGTTCTGTGATATCTTCATCTTCATAACCGTCTTCTTCGCTGAAATCCTCATAGGAATCATCTTCCATCTCATAAGAGTCCAGATCATCATAGATTTCTTCTTCCGGTTTTTCTTTCTTAACCGGCCCATTCAGAAATTCTTCCTCTGCGCTACGAAGATCTTCTTCTGTCATATAATCCTCAGACTCTTCTTCAGTTACTTCCTGTACCGGAGTTTTTTCCTCGACGATCGGCTCTTTTGGAATTTCAATTCCCTGTGCAGTGGCCGCTTCAAGAATCATATCTTCCAGATTAAATTCAAAATCCTGTGTATCATCGTCCTCTGCTCCAGGCAGACAGATATTCGGAGCCTTCGGAATTTCCGTATGTAATGGATTCTCCATTCCAACGTTCTTCATTGCCTCCGGAATCTCAAGTTCAGGAAGCTTGTTTTCTTTTTCCTGTACAGTTTCTTCGATTTCTTCCGGCTCTGAGACCTCCTCAACAGTCGAAATTTCTTCAGCTTCGACTGTCTCTTCCTCGACTGCCGGAACGTCCTCTTCTTCCTCAACGTTTTCGATCACTACATCCGGAAGCTCGTCTTCTGCTGCTTCTTCAGGATTTCCCTGCTCTTCTTTTTGAATCTCCTGTTCTGTAACATTTTCAATTTTCTCTTCGATGGTACTGAAAACAGAAGTTCCCGAAGTTTTTGGAGGCGGAATGATTGCATCTTCCGGTTCAAGCTCCGGCACATTTGTCGGCTCCGCTTCTGAAGAAATATCCTTTATCATCTCTTCCTGTACAGCCTCTGCCGGAGTCTCCTCTTCTTCCTTCGTTAAATCATTATCAGCTTCTTTTTTCTTTCCTGTAAAAATATCACGAATGCCCTTGGATATTTTTTCCTGAAGACTCTCCGCTCCATTGACATCACGTTCATCAATATCTACGCTTTCAATAACAGGTGCATCATCCTCCGATACTGCAGCAGATTCCGTGTTTTCTTCAGACGGAGACTCTGCTTTAAGTTCTTCTGATTCCTCTACAGTCTTGAGTTTCGGAATAAACTGCCTGTCATATTTCTCTTTCTCGCTGCCAGTCAGCATTCCCATACGACTCTTCAGATCCAGAGCTTTCATGACATATTTACCGTCACTGAACCAGAGAACCATCTCATCACAGAGATCCAGACACTTCTTGGTATCTCCATTCTGATAATATAATTTTGCCAGCTCATATGACCATCTTTCCGTGAATTCCTTTTCTTTGTAGTCCTCAAGAATTCTGATCTGCTCTTCGAGCGGAGCCTGCTCTGCCTTACGTATTTTATATTTTAAAACGTACTGTGTACTGTCATTAGGGGCAACTTCCAGAAATTCATCATAGTATTCCATTGCCTCATCAATATCCTTCATTTTGAGGGATACTTCAATCAACCGATACAAAATATTTCTGCCGATAGGAGCTCTGTGATAAGCCAGAAGGAAAATCTCCCGGCTGTCATCATACCGCTTGTTTGCCGCATATATCTCACCTACAACACACAGAGTATGAACATTCTTTACACGACGCCAGTCAATACTGTCTACAACTTCCATGGCATCCTTGTAGTTTTTCTGTTCTACAAGGCGATTAATTTCTTCAAGTTTGATCCGAAATTCCTCTTTGTCCAATATATTCACCAACTTTCCCAGATTATGAACAGTGTAACATACACTAATATGCTTGTCAAAACTCTTTGTTACTGTTTAGGAAGGTTCAAAAACCTCACCTTTTACAACTTTGAAAACTTTATTCAGATGAAACTGATGACTCACAAAATCATCCAGTCCCGTACAGGTTATCAGTGTCTGTATGTCATGAATACAATCCAGAAGATAGGTCTGGCGGTTGCTGTCCAACTCTGAAAGTACATCATCCAGCAAAAGCACCGGCGTATCTTTAATTTTTTCTTTTACAAGATAAATTTCTGAAAGTTTCAAAGACAATGCTGCTGTTCTCTGCTGCCCCTGCGAGCCAAACTTTCGAATATCCACTCCGTTTACCATAAAACAGAGGTCATCTCTGTGAGGCCCGGAAGAAGTCATCTTCATCCGGATATCTCTGTCTCTGTTTTTTTTCAGAGTTTCTTCAAAAAATTCAGCCTCCGTACTGGGCTCATAAAGGACTTCAAGCTTTTCCTCTCCTCCAGTCAGGTTGCTGTGTATCTCCTGAATGACTGTATTCAGATCTTTTACAAACTCTTTTCTTTTGCTTATAACTTTCTGCCCGTACTGGAGCATCTGCATGTCCCAGATTTCAAGAGTATCGCGAAGTGCCGGATTATGATACATATCTTTGAGGAGTTTGTTTCTCTGGTTTACAATATGATTATATCCTGCCAGATCCGTAAGATATATCTGATCCAGCTGACAAAGCTCCAGATCCATGAACCTGCGTCTTTCTCCCGGGCCATTTTTTATAATATTCAGATCTTCCGGAGAAAAAAAGACAAGATTTACAATTCCAAACAGTTCTCTTGCCTTTTTGATCGGAAGACCATTGATCGCAACTCCTTTTGCCTTATTTTTACGGAGGTGCATATCAATCTTGTAGGAAAGTCCATCTTTTTTTATAAGCATCCGAATATGGGATTCTTCCTTTCCAAACCGGATCAAATCCTTATCTTTGCTGCCTTTGTGGGACTTTGTCGTCCCACAGATATAGACAGACTCCAGAATATTGGTTTTACCCTGTGCATTATCTCCATAAAAAATATTCGTACCCTTATCAAAGTTCAGGTGAAGTTCCCGATAATTTCTAAAATTTTGAAGTTGTACAGATTCAATATACATAATTATTTTATAACTTTAATTTCCTGACCGTCAAAAGTGATCACATCACCTACGTATACTTTACGTCCACGTCGCTGATCTACCTCACCATTTACTTTTACATTTCCATCCTGAATTTCATATTTTGCCTGGACACCATCTTCCACAACTCCTGCAAGCTTCAGTGCCTGTCCAAGTTTAATAAATTCATCTTTTATTGTAATTTCCAAAATAATCCTCCTCTTATTCTGACATACTTCTGTTATCGGGTCTGATTCTGACTGATATTAACCGGTAAGATCAGATAGGTATAGGTTTCATCGTCATCTCTGATGAAGCATGGTGCTTTTGGATTCATCAGATAAAGATGGATTGTCTCATCATCAATAACTTTCAAAGCATCTATCAGAAACTTAGGGTTAAATCCGATAAGAATATCTTTACCTTCTTTGTCAATATCAATTTCTTCATTCATAGATCCCATAGAAGAATCTATCTTCAGTTCCATCTTATGATCACTGATCTCAATCACGATTGGTTTTTTATCTCCTTCTCTTACAAGAAGAGTTGCTCTGTCAATACAGTTTAGAAATTCTTTTTTGTTAACGCTTATCTTCGTATCATAATCACTGGAAAGCATCTGATCAATACGGAAATATTCTCCCTCAATCAGTCTTGATACCACAATTGTCTGATCAAATTCAAATAAAATATGGTTTTTTGTGAAATAAAGACTAACTTGATCATCAATTTCTCCGGAGAGGATTTTGCTGATTTCGCTCAGTGTCTTTCCTGGAACGACAATCTTGCGATCTGCATAATCTTTCTTGAGCGGCATTTTTCTGATAGAAATACGGTGTCCGTCCAGGGAAACAACTTTCAGACAATTATCTTTAATTTCAAACAATTCTCCTGTCATTAAACGGTTATTTTCATTGACTGCAATAGAAAAAATTGTCTGGCGAATCATTTCTTTCAAAGTAAACTGAGAAAGAGAGAGCGCTTCATCCTTTTCAATAACAGGAAGATAAGCAAAATCTTCACCTGCTTTTCCAGGAATCGTAAATTTTGCTTTCTCACAGGTGATTGTAGCTACATAATTGCTGTCAGTTTTGATAGTTATATTACTGTCCGGAAGTCTTCTGATGATTTCATAAAAGATTTTGGCATCCAGTGCAACCATGCCTTTTTCTTCAATCTGTCCATCAACAATAGTTTCAATGCCAAGTTCCATATCATTAGTTGTAAACTTGATCTGATTTGTGGTTGCGTCCATAAGGATACATTCCAGAATAGGCATTGTTGTTTTGGAAGGAACAGCTTTCAAAGATATATTTACGCTTTTTAATAGATTGTTTTTTGAGCAGATAATTTTCATAGTGTGTATAACTCCCTTCATGTTTGAAAATTGGCTTTATAAATATATAAATATATAGATATCCGCCGTAGCCGCCTTAGGGGATGTTGATTGTGTGAAAAAGTCTTTGAAACCTTGAAAATAAAGGATTTATCGACTGTATAACTTCGTGTAAAACCACTGTACAACTTTGAAAGTAGGTGTGGATAAGTCTCTTAACCCTGTGGATTAATTTTTTTCTTTAAGATGTCAATGGAATTTTTGAGGTTCTCATTTGTCTTTAATTCGTTTTCAATTTTTTCGATTCCGTGCATAACAGTTGTATGATCTCTGTTTCCAAGATTTTTGCCGATGGTCTTCAGTGAAGTATCAAGAATTTCGCGACAGAGGTACATGGCGATCTGTCTTGGCATAACGATTTTGGAGCTTCGTTTATTACCGCAGAGTTCTGTAACCGTTACATGATAATGTTCTGCAACAACGGAAATAATATAATCCGGAGTGATCACTTTCTGTTCATTAGGAGAAATGATATCTTTCAGTGCCTGTTCAGCAAGTTCAAGAGTTACTTCTTTTTTCTCCAGTTTGGAGCTTGCCATTACTTTGTTGAAGGCACCCTCCAGCTCACGGATGTTGGATTTTATGTTGGTTGCAATATAATTAATGACTTCTTCGCTGATATTATAGCCCTCAAGTTCTTCTTTTTTGTGAAGAATTGCCATTCGTGTCTCGTAATCAGGCAGAGTAATATCTGCAATCAGCCCCCATTCAAATCGTGAACGGAAGCGTTCTTCCAGGATTTCCATATCTTTCGGTGGTTTATCAGAAGAAATGATGATCTGTTTTTTGGCACTGTGAAGACTGTTAAATGTATGGAAAAATTCTTCCTGTGTAGATTCTTTTCCTATAATAAACTGAATGTCATCGACCAGAAGAACATCAATATTTCTGTATTTTTCACGGAATTTGGACATAGCAGAGTTATTTCCGTTTCGGATGGTTTCGATCAGTTCATTGGTGAATTCTTCGCTGGTTACATACAAAACTTTGCTGTTTTCATTGTGTTCAATAATATAATGAGCGATGGAATGCATCAAATGTGTTTTTCCAAGTCCGGCACCGCCATAGATAAAGAGCGGGTTGTAGGTATCTCCCGGAGATTCGGCAACTGCCAGAGCCGCGGCCTGAGCAAATTTGTTATTATTTCCGACAATAAAAGTGTCAAAAATATATTTTGGATTTAAATGCGCATCTTCGCAGCGGCGCTCAATATCTGACATTGCAGGTGCTGCATTATCATAAGAAGGAATATCCTTCTGTGGGGCCTCATCAGGAGAGATAAATTTGACATCGCATTCACTTATACCTGTCAGTTCACAGATGGTAACCTGGAGAAGAAGCTTATATTTTTTATTGAGAAGATTTATTAATACTACCTGTTCAGATGGGACAAGAATCGTGATGATATTGTCAGTTACATCATAGACTTCAAGTGGCTTGAGCCATGTATTGAAGGCAACATCACTTATGTTGTAGTCACGTTTGACTGTCTGAAGAATTTCATCCCATTTTTCTATAACTTTATCCATGTTTCAATCTCCTGGTTCCTTTGAATGTATATAAAATGTTAAATGGACATAAATATCCGTTTATATATTATAATAAATTTTGTGGTTAATCAATCATTATTTGTGGAAAATTATCCTTTGCAACAGAGGTAAAAGTGGAGTTTGTCCACAGGTTATCCACTTTATCCACATGTGCATAAATGGGAAAGTGTGGATAAACTCCTAAGGGTTTACATAACATCTGATAAAGATGAAAATTATGCTCCGGATATGTGTATAAGTTTATCCACAGGCAGAATAGAGTGGAATAAAGGATTTTTTTGATAAAATATGTAAAATCAAGACATTCATGAGGATAAAAAGGTGATAAAAATGTGAGTTATCCACAAGTTATCCACAAAAAGTGGATAACTTTACGTAAACCAGATGTTTACACAATGCAATGTGGGTTATTTTGAAAGTGGCGGAAATACGTAATTTTATTGGATTTTTTGTGAATTTTTGCTTGACGAACAGCGTGATAATGCATATAATTAAAACGATGTTCTATGATAATAGTATGAATAGGGATAATAGATAAAGGAGGTGCTTTACCTATGAAAATGACATTTCAGCCAAAGAAAAGATCTAGAGCGAAAGTTCATGGTTTCAGAGCTCGTATGAGCACAAAAGGCGGCCGTAAAGTATTAGCAGCCAGAAGATTAAAAGGAAGAAAGCAGTTATCAGCCTAAGATATAAGACCGCAGTTATGTGGTCTTTTCTTCTATAATAAAAGAAGGGGGATTCGATGAAATATTCAGAGTCCTTAAAGAAAAACAAAGATTTTCAGCAGGTATACAGACATGGAACATCAAAAGCAAATCGGTATCTGGTGATGTACGTACTGGATAATCAGTACATGAAGAATCGTCTGGGAATATCAGTAAGTAAAAAAGTAGGGAATAGTGTGGTTCGCCACAGACTCACCAGACTGGTAAGGGAAAGCTATCGTCTGAATGAAGAACGTTTTAACAGAAATCTTGATATTGTTGTGATTGCAAGGCCGGCAGCAAAGGGCAGAAGCTATCATGAGATAGAAAGTGCTTTTATGCATCTGGCAGGGAAACATCAGATCATAAATGAGGTTTGTGCTGATGAAGAAACTTCTTATTAAAATGATTCGTCTTTACCAGAAATATATATCACCGATGAAGAGAACAAAGTGTCCTTATATTCCCACATGTTCTCAATATGGTTTGGAAGCAATCGAAAAATATGGTGCGTTCAGGGGAGGATTACTGGCAATATGGAGAATATTACGGTGTAATCCTTTTTCTCATGGAGGATATGATCCCGTACCATAAAGGTAAATGGGACAATCGTTATGATGTTCCGTAAGATCATCCAGGAGGAACTAGAAATTGGAAAGTATGATTTTGGCTACTAAAAGTGGTACCCCGATCATCGGCCAGGTCGCAATCGTGATGGGCTGGATCATGAACGGTATCTACAAAGTGCTGGATATGGTTGGAATTCAGAACCTTGGCCTTTGTATTATTATTTTCAGTATTCTGATCTATCTTTTTATGACTCCTCTGCAGATCAAACAGCAGAAATTCTCTAAGCTGAGTGCGATCATGCAGCCGGAGATCCAGAAAATCCAGAAGAAATATCAGGGTAAAAAAGATCAGGATTCAATGATGAAGATGCAGGAGGAAACCCAGGCTGTATATCAGAAATACGGGGTATCTCCTACAGGAAGCTGTGTGCAGCTTGCAATCCAGCTCCCAATTCTGTACGCTCTGTATCAGGTAATTCAGAATATTCCTGCATATGTAAGCAGTGTATATAATGTATTCAATGGTGTTTGCACCCAGATCCTTTCTGTAAACGGATTTGCAGATATCATTAATCAGTTTATTACAGATAACAAAATGACCCGGGTAAGACAGGTCACAGACAACGCAGATTCTATCGTAGATTTTCTGTATGCTCTGTCTCCGTCTCAGTGGAAATCCTTACAGGAGATCAGCCAGTTCTCCGGATTCTCAGATCAGATCAGCAAAACTGCTTCTGAAATCCAGAAGATGCAGACCTTCGGTGTTCTGAACATTGCAGATCAGCCGCTGAGTTACATCAAAACAGGGTCTCTGCTTCTGATCATTGCAGCTCTTGCAATTCCGGTTCTGTCATGGGCAACACAGATGCTCAACCTGAAGCTTATGCCACAGGCAGCAACACAGGGCGGTGATGAGAATAATGCAATGGCAAGCTCCATGAAGACTATGAATACAGTAATGCCGCTTATGTCAGCATTTTTCTGTTTCACATTCCCTGTGGGTCTTGGTATTTACTGGATCGCAAGTGCGGTAGTAAGAAGTATTCAGCAGATTCTTATCAATCGCCATCTGAACAAGATGAACATTGATGACCTTGTAAATGAAAACATGAAGAAGATGGAAGCCAAAAGAGCAAAAGAAGGACTTCCGCCGCAGAAGATTACAAATCAGGCACATCAGAGTGTTAAGAATATCAACAAGATCGACAAGGGTATGAGTGGTTCTGATGAAGCGAAACGTGCGAAGAAAGTAGAAGAAGCTTATCAGAATGCTGCTCATGCAAAAGAAGGCAGCATTACCGCAAAAGCAAACATGGTCAGAGCTTTTGATGAGAAAAACAAAAAGAAATAAGAGAGGGAAGGTCGGGGTTTTATCATGAATGAATATATGCAGTTTTCAGCAAAAAACAAAAATGAAGCAATTACAAAAGCATGTATTGAACTGGGTGTTTCCAGTGATCAGCTTGACATTCAGGTAATCAGTGAAGGCAGTTCTGGATTTTTCGGAATTGGAAGCAAGCCTGCGATCATAAAAGCTCGTAAAGTAGAAGATCATTCAGAAGAAAAAGAACTTGAGGAAATCGTAGATTCTGTAAAGCTGGATGCTTTTAAGGACGAGCCGGAGGTGAAAAAGGCTTCACCAAAACCAGTACCGCGGGCATCTGTTAAGGCTTCTCACAATAAACCAGAAGCAAAGACAGAGAACTCCAAAGAAGAAAAACACTCCAAACCGGCCAGAGAGAAACAGCCTAAAGAAAAAATCCACAAGGAAAAACCTGTCAGAGAAACAAAACCGGCAAAAGAAAAACCAGTGAAAGTATCAAGACCGATCGAGGTCATTACAGATCCGGAGGAGATTAAAGAAATCGAAGAGAGAGCTTCTGTGTTCCTTCATGATGTATTCGCATCTATGGATCTTGGTGAGGTTGAGATCACATCTAGGTATAATACAACGGATGGATGTCTGGAAGTCGATTTTGAAGGTCAGGATATGGGAATTCTTATCGGCAAGAGAGGACAGACACTGGATTCTCTCCAGTATCTTACCAGCCTTGTTGTAAATAAAGGAAAAGCTGACTACATCAGAGTGAAGCTTGACACGGAAGATTACAGAAGACGCAGAAAAGAAACTCTGGAAAATCTGGCAAGAGGAATTGCCTATAAGGTTAAGAAAACAAGAAAACCTGTAGTTCTTGAACCAATGAATCCTTATGAGAGAAGAATTATCCATTCTGCACTTCAGGGTAATAAATTCGTAGAGACAGTAAGTGAAGGTGAAGAACCATACCGTCATGTAGTTGTCAAATTAAAAAGATAATAAATCAGCAATGAAAACAGTTCACAACTGAAATAGAAAATGTTATTCTAGGTGAAAGCATGAATAACACGCGATAGACGTGTGCTTTCTCTGGGATAACATTTTTTTTACTTTAATTACAAGGAGACAATATGGAAAAAACAATCGCTGCGATCTCAACAGCTATGAGTGCTTCCGGAATAGGAATTGTTCGTATCAGTGGAGATGAGGCAATGGACGTGATTTCCCGGATTTATCGTTCCAAAAATGGAAAGAAAAATATCAGGGAAGTGCAGAGTCATACCATTCATTATGGATTTATCTATGATGGAGAGGATGTAGTAGATGAAGTTCTGGTTATGATCATGAGAGGTCCTCATACTTATACAGGTGAGGATACCGTAGAAATAGATTGTCATGGTGGAGTCTATGCCATGAAAAAGGTTCTGGAAACAGTGCTCAAAAACGGGGCAGTGATTGCAGAACCGGGAGAATTTACAAAGAGAGCTTTCTTAAACGGAAGGCTGGATCTGTCACAGGCAGAGGCTGTCATGGATGTCATTCAGGCCAGAAATTCCATGGCTCTTAAGAGTTCTGTAGAGCAGCTTAAGGGTTCCGTACAGAGGGCTGTCAAAGAAATCAGAAGCAGACTGCTTTACCAGATCGCATATATAGAATCAGCACTGGATGATCCGGAGCATTATGATCTGGAAGGCTATCCACAGGAGCTTGCGAAGATTGTGGATAAAGAGGCCGGAGAAATCACAGATCTGTTGAAAACTGCGGATGACGGAAGAATGATCCAGGAGGGTATCAAGACGGTTATCCTCGGTAAACCGAATGCAGGAAAATCTTCTCTTTTGAACTTTCTGGTAGGAGAGGACCGTGCGATCGTCACAGAGATTGAAGGTACGACCAGAGATATCCTGGAAGAATATATTTCTCTGAATGGTATCACGCTTCGCGTGATCGATACAGCCGGAATCCGAGAGACAGAAGATATAGTAGAAAAAATCGGTGTAGGAAAAGCAAAACAGATGGCAGAGGATGCAGATCTCATTTTATATGTTGTGGATTCCTCCAGACCACTTGATGATAACGATGAAGATATCATAGAACTGCTTTCCGGAAGAAAAAGCATCGTGATCTATAACAAGACAGATCTGGAACCAGTGGTAAATATGGCAAAACTCCAGGAAAGAACGGGAAATCCGGTAATTCCTGTTTCGATAGTAGAAGAAAAAGGAATCCGCAAACTGGAAGAAGAGATCAAAAATATGTTTTTTAAGGGAGAACTCTCCTTTAATGATGAAGTATATATCACAAATGCAAGACATAAAGCTGCGCTGGAAGAGGCCAGGGAAAGCCTGAAGCTTGTCAAAAACAGCATTGATATGGGAATGGCAGAGGATTTCTTTTCCATTGATCTTATGAACGCCTATGAAAGTCTTGGCCGGATCGTGGGAGAATCCGTAGGCGAAGATCTGGTAAATGAGATTTTCAGCAAATTCTGTACAGGAAAATAAAAGCAATTGATAGAAGAAGGGAAGATAAAAATGGAGGACAGAAGACTGGAAAAAAACTGTGATATTGTTGTAGTTGGAGCCGGTCATGCAGGATGTGAGGCAGCTCTTGCCTGTGCAAGGCTGGGACTTGATACCGTCATGTTTACCGTCAGTGTGGACAGTATTGCGCTGATGCCGTGTAATCCGAATATAGGAGGCAGCTCCAAGGGACATCTGGTAAGAGAACTGGATGCACTTGGTGGAGAGATGGGTAAGAACATTGATAAGACTTTTATTCAGTCCAAAATGTTAAACCAGTCCAAGGGACCTGCGGTACATTCACTCAGGGCACAGGCAGACAAACAGGCATACAGCACAGAAATGCGTAAGACTCTGGAAAATCAGCCAAATCTTACGATCAAACAGGGAGAAGTGACAGAGCTTCTGGCAGAGGAAGGAAAGATCACAGGTGTAAAACTGTATTCAGGAGCAATCTATCATTGTCAGGCAGTGGTACTCTGTACGGGAACTTATCTTAAGGCGCGCTGTATTTATGGCGATGTCAGCAATTATACAGGCCCGAATGGTCTGCAGGCGGCAAATTATCTGACAGACTCTCTCAAAAAACTTGGAATTGAAATGTTTCGATTCAAGACCGGAACACCGGCACGAATTGCAGGAAATTCAATCGATTATTCCAAGATGGAAGAGCAGTTTGGAGATAAGAGAGTCGTACCGTTTTCTTTTTCTACAGATCCGGAAAGTGTGCAGATCGAGCAGAAATCCTGCTGGCTTACTTATACAAATGAAAGAACACATGAGATCATCCGGGCAAACCTTGACAGATCGCCATTGTATTCCGGAATGATCGAGGGAACCGGACCAAGATACTGTCCATCTATTGAGGACAAGGTTGTAAGATTTTCAGACAAAAAAAGGCATCAGGTATTTATTGAACCGGAAGGCCTTTATACAAATGAGATGTATATTGGTGGAATGTCCAGCTCTCTCCCGGAGGATGTACAGGATGAGATGTACCATTCTGTACCGGGACTTGAGAATGCAAGAATTGTCAAGAACGCTTATGCGATCGAGTATGACTGCATCAATCCAAGACAGCTTTATCCAACACTGGAATTCAAGAAGATCAAAGGACTCTTCAGCGGAGGACAGTTTAATGGAAGTTCAGGATATGAGGAGGCAGCAGCACAGGGATTGATCGCTGGAATCAATGCGGCTATGGAAGTAAAAGGACAGGAACAGCTGGTCCTTGACCGTTCGGAGGCATACATTGGTGTTCTGATCGATGACCTTGTTACCAAGGAAAACCATGAACCATATCGTATGATGACCAGCCGTGCAGAGTACCGTCTGCTTCTCAGACAGGATAATGCAGATTTACGTCTCCGCAAGAAAGGTTATCAGGTCGGTCTGATCGATGAGGAGACTTACCAGAAACTTCTGGAAAAGGAAGCTGCGATTGCAAGAGAAATCGAAAGAACAGAGCATGCGACGATCGGAGGCACCCCTGAAGTGCAGAAGCTTCTGGAGGAAAAAGGAAGTACTCTTTTGAAATCCGGAACGACAATTGCAGAGCTGATCCGAAGACCGGAGCTTAATTATGAAGATCTTGCACCAATTGACAAGGAGCGACCGTTCCTTCCATGGGATGTAAAAGAACAGGTTGAGATCAACCTGAAGTATGAAGGCTACATCAAGCGTCAGATGAAGCAGGTGGAACAGTTCAAGAAACTGGAAGCAAAGAAGATTCCGGAAGATCTGGATTATGAGAAGGTCGGAAGTCTTCGCATTGAGGCAAGGCAGAAACTGGAAGAATACCGTCCGGTATCAATAGGACAGGCATCCAGAATCTCCGGAGTATCACCTGCGGATATCTCTGTGCTTCTGGTATATCTGGAACAGTACAGACGAAATGTATAAAGAAGGAGCAGATCAATGGCATATGATTTAACCATATTGGAAGAAGGCTGTAAGGAACTGGGAATCACTCTTGATGAGAACCAGAAAAAACAGTTTACAGATTTTTATGAATATCTTGTAGAAAAAAATAAAGTCATGAACCTGACCGGAATCACAGAATTTCAGGAAGTGCTGATAAAGCACTTCCTGGACAGTCTTGCCTGCGTGAAGGCTGTAGACATGAGCCGGATAAAAAGAATCATGGATATTGGAACTGGTGCAGGATTCCCTGGTGTTCCTCTCAAAATCGCATTTCCACATCTGGAGGCCTGCCTTCTGGATTCTCTCAAAAAAAGAGTCAACTTTCTCGAAGAAACTTTTCAGATGCTGAAGCTGGAAAATATTACAGCAATTCACGGCAGAGCCGAAGAATATGCGAAGAACAAACAGTACAGAGAGACATATGATCTCTGTGTGTCCCGTGCGGTTTCAAATCTGGCAACTCTGTCAGAATATTGCCTTCCGTATGTAAAGACAGGCGGTTATTTTATTTCCTATAAATCAGGCACTGTACAGGAAGAAGTAGAACAGGCACAGAAAGCAGTCAAAATCCTCGGAGGAAAGATTCAGGATGTTGTGTATTTCCAGCTTCCTGATTCAGAAATCCAGCGTTCTCTTGTGGTAATAGAGAAGATCAAAGCAACACCAGGTCGTTATCCGCGCAAAGCAGGGACTCCGCTGAAAGAACCCCTGTCATAATTTATCGCAATTTATCGCAGCTATTTTCACAAAATCATCACACATTTATCCTATTTTTATCACAACTTTCTCATAGAATATTCCAAGGAACGGACATAAGAATCGTTCCTCAGATAAAAGATGTTTCCGGGTACCCCCTATCTCTGTTTCACCCGGAAACATTTTCTGTTTATGATGAAAAGGAGGAGAATTTTGTGATTGAAGTAAACAATCTGGTCAAACGCTATGGAGACCATACGGCAGTCGACCACCTTTCTTTTAAGATAGAGAAGGGAAAAATCTACGGCTTTCTCGGGCCGAACGGAGCCGGTAAATCAACGACTATGAATATGATCACCGGTTATATAGCATCTACGGAAGGAACAGTGACCATCGATGGTCATGATATACTGGAAGAGCCGGAACAGGCAAAGAAGTGTATTGGTTATCTGCCGGAAATGCCACCTCTTTATTTCGATATGACAGTGCTGGAATATATGAATTTCGTCGCTGATCTCAAAAAAATTCCAAAAGACAAAAAGAAATCCATGGTTGAAGAAGTCATGGAAATGGTCAAAATTTCAGATATGAGAAATCGTCTGATCAAAAATCTGTCCAAAGGTTACAGACAGAGAGTAGGACTTGCACAGGCAATCCTTGGATATCCGGAAGTCATCATTCTTGATGAACCGACAGTAGGACTTGATCCGAAACAGATCATAGAAATCCGTGATCTGATCAAAAGCCTCAAGAAGAAACATACAGTCATCCTGAGTTCGCATATTCTTTCAGAAGTAAGTGCGGTCTGCGATTACGTGCTGATTATTTCTCACGGCAGGCTGGTTGCAAGTGATACACCGGACAACCTTGGAAAACTTGCACAGGGTTCCAACAATCTTTCACTTCTTGTAAGAGGAGACCGGGACAAAATCCGTATTCTTCTTGGAGAAATTCCGGGAGTTAAAGAAATTTCCATTACTGCCGACAAGGATCAGGATGGCTGGGCAGTGAAACTCTCCACAGAAGAAAATACAGATATCCGTGAAGATGTTTTCTTTAAGATGGCAGAGAACCATTATCCAATTCTGGAAATGCAGTCCAGAAAAGTATCACTGGAAGAGATTTTCCTGGAGCTGACCGAAGATACGAAGAAGCCTGAGGCTACAGAGAAAGAGGGGGAAGATAAATGACAGCAGTATATAAGAGAGAACTGAGAAGTTATCTCACATCTATGGTAGGATATTTATTTATCTTTTTTATCCTGCTTCTTACAGGTATTTATTTTTCAGCATATCAGTTAGGGGCAGCATATCCCAAATTTGAATATACACTGAGTGCACTGACCTTTGTATTTCTGATCAGTGTTCCGATCCTGACAATGAGAGTTCTGGCAGAAGAAAGGAAACAGAAAACAGATCAGCTGCTTCTGACAGCGCCGGTTTCCGTTGGACAGATTGTTTTTGGCAAATATCTTGCACTGGTAACAATCTTTGCGATTCCGATGCTTATTATGTGTTTTTACCCACTGTTGATGTCAAAATTCGGAACTGTATCTTTTGCAGGAGCATACACAGGTATTCTGGGATTTTTCCTTCTGGGCTGTGCAAACCTTGCACTTGGTGTGTTTGTATCTTCTCTGACTGAGAGCCAGGTAATTGCGGCAGTTCTTACCTTTGTATTTTTGTTTGCATTTTATATGATGAATGGAATCTCCTCATTCTTTTCAGAGGGAGCATTGTCTACGTGTATTACATTTGGACTTCTGATTTTTGCAGCAGCACTTATCATATACACAATGATCAAGAACCTTCTGATTTCCGCAGTTGTGTGTGTGGTCGGAGAGATCATTCTTGCAGTTGTGTATATCGTAAATTCTTCCTTTTTCTCGGGAGGAATTCAGAAGGTACTGAATATTGTCAATCTTAGCAGCCATTTTGATAATTTTGCCAATTCAATCTTTGACATAAAGGGAATTTTATATTTCCTGTCTGTGATCGCAGTTTGTCTTTTCCTGACTGTACAGTCTGTTGCGAAAAGACGTTGGAATTAAGGAGGCTGGAAGATGAAACTGAAGGAAAAGTTTAACAAAAAAGACGGGCAGAACAAGAAAGAAAAGAAGCCGTTAAAACAGAGGATCCGAGAATCCACGAATGGAAAATATCTCAGAAACGGTTCCTACAGCGTTATGATCAGTGCGATTTTTATTGTGATCGTGATCGTGATCAACATGATCGTAGGATCTCTGCCATCCAAATACACAGAATTTGATGTAAGTTCACAGAAGCTGTACAGCATCGGTGATGAGACGAAATCATACCTTAAGAAACTGGATAAGGACATCACGATCTATCAGGTTGTCCAGAGTGGTTCCGAGGACGAAACCTTAAAGAAGCTTCTGGAGAAATATGCAGAGGAATCTTCACACATCAAGGTTGAGACCAAAGACCCGGTTGTAAATCCGAAGTTTACATCTCAGTATACGAATGATGAAGTGTCCGCAAACAGTCTGATCGTTGTATGTGGTGACAGAAGCAAGGTAGTATCTTACGACACTATTTATCAGTCTTCCATGGACTATAATACCTACAGCTATACAACAACAGGATTTGACGGTGAAGGACAGATTGACAGTGCGATCTCCTATGTAACCTCCGAAAACCTTCCGATCCTGTATACGCTTGACGGACACGGTGAGAAAGAACTTGATTCTACATTAAAAGAAGATATCGAGAAGGCAAACATCGATATTCAGTCGCTGAACCTTCTGACAGAAGAGAAAGTACCGGAGGATGCGGCCTGCCTTCTGATCAATGCTCCGACAAGCGATATTTCCGAAACAGAAAAAGATGCGGTCATTGAGTATCTGGAGAATGGCGGAAAGGCAATGATCTTCTCTGATTATACAGAAGAAGGCATGACAAACTTTGATGCCATACTTGCAAATTGCGGAGTACAGAGAACAGAGGGAGTCGTGGTAGAGGGCGATTCACAGCATTATGCACAGATGCCATATTACCTGGTTCCTACAGTCAACAGTACAGATGCGATTACAGATTTTGCTTCCAAGGGATATTATGTGCTGATGCCTACAGCACAGGGTATCCAGAAAACAGATGATGTGAGAGATACGGTAACGATAGAGAGCCTTCTTACTACATCAGACAGTGCATATTCCAAGGTAGATGTAAACAGTGGAAGCATTGAAAAAACAGATGATGATATCGAGGGACCATTTGATCTTGGTGTAAGCATCACAGAAACTCTGGATAATGATAAAGAAACACAGATTGTTTATTATTCTTCTTCCAGCCTGATGGACAGCCAGATCAATCAGATGGTATCCGGTGGAAATGAGCAGATGATCATGGAATCCTTAAGCTGGATGTGCAGTTCCGATGAGACTTCTACGATCTCTGTTCCGGCAAAGGATCTCCAGGTTTCCTATCTGACCCTTACAGCATATGATACAAGCTTCTGGAAGATTGTTATCATGGGACTGATCCCACTTGCATTCCTGGTAATTGGCTTTGGAGTATGGCTGAAAAGGAGAAAGGCATAATGAAGAAAAAAACAGTAAAACTTGTCTCTGCCGTGGTTGTACTTGGTGTGGTATCCGGTGCTTATGTGGGAGTGAATTCCTATGTTTCCTCTCAGGAGAAAAAAGAATCCGAGGCAGAGGATACAAGTGTTGAACTGACCAGTCTGGATACGGATAACATAACTTCCGTTGCATTTACAGCGGGACAGGATAAGGTGGAATTTGACAAAAAAGACGACACCTGGTCAGAAAAAGGGGATGCTGATTTTCCGGTAGATCAGGATACGTTAAACACTGCAGTGGGAGGGGTTGCATCCCTCTCTGCTGCACAGGAAATCTCAGATGTAGAAGATTTAAGTGAATATGATCTGGATTCTCCGCAGAATGAGATTACACTTACGACAGACGATGGAGATACCGTACTTCAAATAGGTATGGAAAACGAATCTACCAGCCAGTATTATGTCAGGAAAAGCGATGACGATAAGAAGGTATATCTGGTAGACAGTTCCGCAGTAGGGCCGTTCATGGGAACTCTGTATGACTTTGCAGAGAGCGGAACATTCCCATCTGTAACTTCCTCAACGATCACAGAGGTTAAAGTTGATAAAGAAGATGGCTATGAACTGACCCAGGATCCGGATAATCTCTTCTGGAATGTGTCAGACGGAAAGACATCCGAAAAAGCAGATACCGATAAGGCCGGAACGGTGACATCAGCAATCGGTTCACTGGCATATGACAGCTTTGTGGATTATAACTGCACAGATGATTCCAAATATGGATTTGATGATCCGTATGCAGTGATCACAGCGAAATATACGGAAGAAGAAACCGTAGAAGATGATTCTGAAGATACATCAGAAACTACAAATGAAACCAATACAGATTCCGAAGATGAAAGCTCAGCAGACAGCGATGCAAAGAAAGATTCTTCTGACACAGAGGATGATTCCGAGGAAGCAGAGACTAAGACTGTTGAGAAAGAAATCACCATCTGTGTGGGTAATGAGACTGGAAGTGACCGTTACGTAAAAGTAGATGACAGCAAAGAAGTATACACGATCACAGAAGATTCCCTGACAGATATCCTGGACAGCACAGCCTCTGATTTTTACAGTTTATCTGTGAATTATCTTTCTGTAAACAATCTGGATTCCCTGGAAATAAAAACTCCGGACGGTGATCATAAAGTAACAGTAACAAGAGAAACGACCAAAGACAGCGATGATGAAGATGCAGAGGAAACCACAACCGTTACCTATAAACTGGATGACGCAGATCTGGATGAAACAACATTTACGACCTTCTACAATAAACTCATCAATATGACTGCCCAGCAGCGTCTTACCGAAGACTATACTCCGGAAGATGATCCTGCATATACCTTCGTATTTAAAGATACAGACGATAATGAAATAACCGCAGAATACTACGAATACGATACCAACTTCTATGCAGCAGTTGTCGGAGATAAGGTCTATCTGGTAAATAAAATGAATGTCCGTGATATGGATGAGGCATATCAGGATGTGATGGGAAAAGATAAAGAAACAGCCTCAGAAGAATAAAAGGAACTGTTCACAGTAACGAATAAAAACCAGCCCGGATCGATAGCAATTTATCGATCCGGGCTGGTTTTGCGTGGGTGCTTAATAAACTTTACTAAAGGACCATTTACTGAAAGGACCATATACTTTCTTTTTGCCTACCAGTTTGTAGGCTCTTATTCTCATTCCGATTTTATCAAAAGAAGAAAAACTTTCACCAAATTTTGTCTGCTTTGTAAATTTTGAATAGGTAAGGACATTTCCATATTCATATCCGCGAATCTGCACCTGATATCCGTGAGCTCCTCTGATTTTGTTCCAGGTGGTTCCGTAAGTTACTCCATTCGCTCCGGTGGCACTGAGATTTTTCCAGAAACGTACGCCTGTCTGAACTGGTGCCTTTAGACCATTGTTGGAAACTGCTCTTCTGACACAGTTAAGGCAATTGCTGGCTTTGCTGTAAATCCGTTTTTTACCATACTGACGAAAAGCCTTCACAGAATAGGTATAGCGGGCACCTGCTTTGGCTTTTTTGTCCCGGTAAGCGAGACTTTTGTTTCCCTTTACACCGGCAATATATTTATTGTTTCGATAGATTACATAGCCAGAAGCATTTGAAATCCGTGTCCAGTTGAGAGATATTCCGCTGCTGGTATTTTGGGCACTCTTTAACCGGGGAGCAGAAACCCTGACTGCAGCCTGTGAAGTGACCGGAATACAAAGAACCATCATACAGACTGCAATAAGAACTGCAAATAATTTTCTGGAAAATTTCTTTTTCATAGATTTTATTCCTCCTTGATATTGATAACTGTATTGTATCTTTTTTTTCATGATTATACAATAGAGAATATTGTGTTTACTGGTAGCATAAAAGCGTGTGCAGTGATAAAATAAACTTGAGTCTACATAAGAAAGGAACAGGAAATGTTATATTTTATAAATGATTATTCAGAGGGTGCCCACGAAAAAGTTCTTCAGCACCTGATTGACACCAATATGGAGCAGCTTGCCGGTTATGGCATGGATCACTACTGCGAGTCAGCCAAGGAGAAGATTAAGAAGGCCTGCGGCTGTGAGGACGCAGAAGTCTTTCTGCTGACAGGAGGAACACAGACCAATCAGATTGTCATTGACACACTTCTGCAGCCATATGAGGGCGTTGTAGCGGCTCAGACAGGACATGTCAGTACACATGAGGCCGGTGCAATCGAATTTACCGGACATAAAGTTCTGGAGCTTCCACAGAAGGATGGCAAGATCTGTGCAGCAGATCTTCAGAAACTGGCAGAGAGATTTTATGGAGATGAGAATCACGAGCATATGGTTTTCCCGGGGATGGTCTATATTTCTCATCCGACAGAGTATGGAACTCTGTATTCCAGAAAAGAACTGGAAGAGTTGTCAGCCGTATGCAGAGAATACAAAATGCCCCTGTACCTTGACGGTGCAAGACTGATCTATGGAATTGCCGCGGCAGAAACAGATGTGACATTACAGGATATTGCAGAACTCTGCGATGTATTTTATATTGGTGGGACCAAGGCAGGCGCACTCTGCGGTGAGGCAGTTGTATTCACGGGAGACAGCATGCCGAAGCATTTTCTTACAAGAGTAAAGCAGCATGGAGCACTGCTTGCCAAAGGAAGGCTTGTGGGAGTGCAGTTTGATGCACTTTTTACCGATGAGCTTTATAAAGAAATCGGCAGAAACGCGATCGAAACGGCAGCAGTTCTGAAAAAAGGTCTACAGGAAAAAGGATATAGATTTCTTTTGGAGTCTCCAACAAATCAGCAGTTTATTATCCTTGAGGATACACGGTTGGAGGAACTTCGAAAGGATGTGCAGTTCAGCTTCTGGGAAAAAACAGATGCTTCTCATACAGCAGTCAGATTTGCCACAAGCTGGGCAACCAGAATGGAAGATGTACAGAAACTTCTTTGTCTGTTATAGATTGTAAAACCTTTTTGTTTGTCGTATAATAAGGCTACTCAGACATGAAAAGGGAGGTAAAACATGAATAGACACGGTAAACGACTGATAACTCTCGCAGCACTGGCAACAACGACAACAGCTATCATCCACATTGCAAACAAAGTGGTTGCGGCATCAGCAGGTCTGAAGGAAATGCTTGATACAAATGGCAAAAATTATTACCATTGGCGTTTTGGTGATATCTATTATACAAGAAAAGGCAAAGGAAGCCCGATCCTTCTGATCCATGATATGCTTCCAGGCGGTTCCGGATATGAATGGAGCAGGATAGAGGATGATCTTGCATTGGAGCATACCGTGTATAATATAGACCTTCCAGGATGTGGACGTTCCGAGAAACCAGGTATGACTTACACAAATTATGTATATGTTCAGAGCATCTGCGATTTCATCAAAAATGTGATCGGAGAGAAAACCGATGTGATCGTCAGCGGTTATTCAGGATCCTTTGTTATTATGGCATGCCGCAATGAAGAAAAACTGTTCAACAAGATCATGATGATCAATCCGGTCAGTCCGGGAGTCCTGAAACAGATGCCGACAAAGAAAGATAAAATTTTCCGCAAGTGTCTGGAAGTTCCGGTATTTGGTACTCTGGTTTACCATATGGTTGTGTCCAGAGCCGCGATCAATAACGAGTTTATTGAGAACTTTGCCTTTGATCCATTCCACCCGCTTCGCGATCTTCAGGACGCTTATTATGAGGCTGCCCACAAAGGCGGATGTTATGCAAAGAATGTATATGCAAACAAAATATCAAAATACATGGATATCGATATCACCCGTGCACTGAAAGAGATTGATAACAGTCTTTATATTGTAGAGGGTGAAGCAGAGAACAATGGAGAAGCGACAGTAGAAGCTTATCAGAATATTAACCCGTCTGTGGAAACAGTTACTCTTAACGAAACAAAACATTTTCCACAGGTAGAGGATCCGGAACATTTTCTGGAACAGGTTGGAATTTTCTTTTAATGCACAAGCCCTGTAGCTGACTGAACAGTTGATAAACAAGTTCAGCCGGCCACGGGGCTTTCTTTCAATTGAGGAGAAAATATCAGCTCTGCTGTTTATACTTCGAAATCGCCAGAATCATAAACACAAAGGCAGCAATAAACATAGCTTCGATTCCCATGGATTTCCAGATTTCTTCTGCAACAGGTACGGGCAGGGTTTTGTATTGTGCAAGTGTTTCATTTATAGATTCATACCAGTAGACCGGCAGAAACTGAGCAATCTTAAGGACGCTTTTGTTCATAATACTCATCGGGACAAATGTTCCGCACAGAAAGCACATTCCCAGTGAAAGCAGGTTGGAGATTCCATTCAGCATATTGCTGTTTTTGACAAAAATCCCCACAAGATAGGAGAGTGAAAGGGCAATACCAAGCATCAGTGCCGTATTCAGAACATAGTATCCAATCAGAGGAGAAGTAAGGAACTCCTTACCAAAAAGGACACAGACACCTGCGACTGAGATCAGCCAGAGTACAGCTCCGAGCATAAACATTGCGAGCAGTCCTTCCATATTTTGACGACGCAGCGAGACTGCTGAGGCGCGCATTCGTTTCAGGATATCTTCTTTCTGAAAAGCCAGGAGAACATACCCCATGGAATAACTGAGCACAGCAAGAAACAGATAAGGAACATAGCGGAAATAGTAAATATAAGGTGGTGTTTCAAGATTATTTTCCGTACCTTTGTACATAGTTACTTCCGAGGCAGGCAATTCCATGGATGCATCCATGGCTTCCTTAAGGGAAAAACCTGCGGCTGTATAAGTACGTATGGAATTGATCCATGTACTGATCTGCTGATCTACGTAAAAAGAGGTATAAGAACCAGGGACTTTGGTGACGGAGAGAGGTTCTTCCTCTTCAATACATGTCTGGTAAAAATTCTCCGGGATCTGCACGATATAAGATGTATTTCTGTAAAAAAGCTCCTCCTGCATAACGGATGGTTCACTGGAGATTTCAGATACATTGTGGATAGTACTGAGGTATCTGATAAGACCCCGGGAAAGTTCGCTCTGATCCCTGTCTGCGACGGCAACATTGATCCGTGTTTTTTCAAAAGTACCGAGATGCTCTTTGCGGGCAGAAGCCTGAAGTGCGATGGCAATTGCAAAAAAGATCACCAGATATATCAGAAGCATTCCGAGATTTTTCTTTAAAATTTTTAAGTATCCTTTAAATACTGTCATAACGTTCCCTCCGGATAAGCAAGAATGAAGCAAGAACGAGCGCGGCACTCATGACGATTAGTGTGATCAGATTTCTGTAATAGCGTGAGGCATCGTCATATACATTAATACAGTAAAGAGCATCGGAGATCAGTGCAGCAGGATTGAACCTGTTGATGATCGGAGCGTGTTTTTCTACAGTGTCTTTCATAGAGCCGTTCATAAGTCCTGACAAAAAACAGCAGGACATGGAGATTGCGAGCATGATTCCGATCTTGATGCTTTCATTCAGTCTGCTAAGACTTCCGATAAACAATCCTATAGATACACCGATCAGGCTTCCGAACAGAGAAATAATCAACATTTTGCCGAACTGTCCCTGAAAATCCAGGTTCAGGATATTTCGCAGATACAGAAGCAGAACGATCACATCTGCGTACCCCAGCAGAAAAGAGGCAATCTGTTCTGAAAGGATCAGTTTCAGCTTGTGGGTAGGCGTGATGCAGCGACGTGCCGCCAGAGCCGTTAAATTGGCCTGTAAAGTGATCGCAGAGCCAAAGCCGATAAAACATCCATAAAGACATCCCATTGCGACCAGAGCGTAAAAAAACTGCGAATTCCCATCTATTGTTTTGCCGCCGAGAGAGACTTCCCGGACAAGGTCTTTTGTATCTGACATCTGCCGGAGAGCGGAGAGAAGTCCGGAAGGATGTTTTTTCAGGATGGTCTGCAGCGTATGCAGATTGTTTTCATAACTTTCCAGGACGGATTGTAGAATGCTCTCAGGAATTCCCTGTCCATTGAGTGTAAGGCCTGGGATAGCCTGTTCATAGTAGATGCCGGAGATCTTTTTCTGACTTAATGCGTCAAGCGCATCCTTTTCACTCATTTCATGAAGAGCGATCAGTTCAGAATCTCCGCTTTGAACCTGATCAAGGAAAAAAACAAATACAGGATTAGCAGACTCTTTTACAAGCGCGACCTGCACGGTTTCAAAGTCCGCATCATTCAGATTTCCAAAGGCAAAAAAGAAAAAAGTAGCCATGATCAGCGGAAAAACAAGCGGCCAGAAGACCATATTAAAATTTCGCAGCTTGATCAGAAGATTATATTTTATTAAATGCAGCATAGAAAAGATCCTTTCTTAAAAATATACATAATAATGCATAATTATACATCAATCACGAAGCTGTTTTCCCGTTATTTCAAGAAATACATCATTCAGTGTAGGAAGTTCAGAGAAAACCCTGCCAAATGTGAGATTCTGGCTCTGGAGGTAATTCAGAATCCGGATCAGGTTATGCTGTGCACCGGTGCAGCGAAGAGTGAGGATCTGATCTTCATAATGTACATCAAATACATGGGGAAGATTTCGGATATCCTGAAGTTGCTTTTCGGTCAGAAGAAGAGCTTCGACGGTGATCGTTTCGCCGGTTTTGATCATTTTCTTTAATTCTTCAGTGGTTCCGGATGCGATGACGCGTCCGTGATCCATGATCGCGATTCGTGTACAGATCTGTTCGACCTCTTCCATATAGTGTGAAGTGTAGATGATCGTGGAACCCTGGCGGTTTAATTCCTGAATGCCCTCCAGGATTTTATTGCGGCTTTGCGGATCTACGGCGACAGTAGGCTCATCGAGGATGATAAGCCGTGGTTTGTGAGCGATTCCACAGGCAATATTGAGCCTTCTGAGAAGACCGCCGGAAAGCTTTTGAGGTCGTGTTTTGCGGTAGTCCTCCAGTCCGACAAACCGGATGGCTTCTTCGACAAGTTCCTTTCGCCGATTTTTGTCATGTATGTACAGACCGCAGAAATAATCGATATTTTCAGATACAGTCAGCTCATCAAAAACCGCTACATTCTGCAGTACGATACCAATCTGCTGCTTGACTTCGTAGTTGTCAGGCGTCATTTTCTGTCCGAAGATCTCGATGTCGCCCTTATCATATTTCAGCAGAGAAAGGAGACAGTTGATCGCAGTTGTTTTGCCGGAACCGTTCGGACCAAGAAGACCGAAGATCTCTCCTTCTTTGATATCCAGACTGAGATGGTTCAGAGCAACCAGATCGCCATAGCGTTTTACAAGATTTTCTATATGAATCATAATAGTTCCTCCGGTTTCATATAATTTGAGGTTATAAAATCATTATAAAAGAAATCAGAAAGAATACCAAGTGCGTGATGTCACCAAAGAGACGTGACATTTGTCACTTTGTATGTAGCAGGGGAATATATTATAATGATTCTGAACAGAGATGTTTTTACGTGATTGTTTGCAGCAGTATCAATAAAATAGTGAGGAATTGAGTGATGAGGTATTTTCGAGATACAGGAATACTTTTTCTGGGAGGAATCCTGCCATTATGTACACTCGGCCTGAACAGAGGGCTGATACTGGCAATGTTGGAGACAGTGATATTAATATGTGGCAGTTACTTCTTTGACAGGAAATACACCAAAATCTTATTATGGAGTATATTTGCGGTATCATTTTTTGTAATGCCGGAAATAAGATTGTTCTGTCCCGTATTGATCTATATTCTCGTAAGAGAACAGGAGACGGTGACGACACTTTCAGGAGGGGTTCTGGGAACAATAATACTGATAAAAAATGATACATCTTTGCCAATAATGACAACTATATTACTGATTATAGAGGCTTTAGCGTGGATATTAGCGACTGATGCAATAAAGTGCGATAAAATGTACTTTGAAATAAGAAGAATAAAAGATGACAGCGAAGAACGTACCCTGCTTCTTGCAGAAAAAAATAAAGCATTGCAGGAAAAACAAAATTATGAAATTTATGCGGCAACACTTCGTGAGAGAAACCGAATTGCCCGCGAAATCCATGATAATGTAGGACATTTGCTTTCAAGGACTATCTTATTAACCGGTGCGGCAAAGACCGTAAATCGGGACAAAAATATGGAAAGTCTGCTGGAAGGACTGGATACATCTCTTAATTCTGCTATGAACAGTATACGCTCAAGCGTACATAATCTTCATGATACATCTGAAAATCTCAGAGAGATAATAGAGGGACTTACAAAGGACTTTGAAAATTGCACGGTGGAATATGATATGTCCGAAATAATACCCAATAACATCAAATACTGCTTTGCGGTCATTATAAAAGAAGCACTGTCGAATGTTATAAAACATAGTAATGCAACAGCCGTAAAAATAGTACTTAGAGAGCATCCGGCATTGTATCAGCTTTGCATCGAAGATAATGGAAAAGGATATTCAGAAAAGGAAGCAGACAGCGAAGGCATAGGATTAAAAAACATGCAGGAACGGGTAACCTCGCTTGGAGGAACCTTGCAGATCAATGGGGAAAATGGATTTCGAATATTTGCCGCAATTCCAAAACAACAGGACTAGAACAGTAAAAATGAGGGAAAAATTAAGATGAAGATAGTAATTGTAGATGATGATTGTCTGGTGACAGAAGCGTTGAAGACGATCTTGCAGATCAATGGGGATGTTGAGGTGATTGCAACTGGAATTGATGGAGAAGATGCGTGCAGACTGTACAGACAGTATTGCCCGGATGTACTGCTGATGGATATTCGGATGAAAGGAATGAATGGATTGGAGGCTTCTGAACACATCCTGCAGGAATGTCCAGAGGCAAAAATCCTGCTTTTGACGACATTTCTGGATGATGAATATATAGTAAGAGCACTTCGATTAGGGGCAAAAGGATATCTTCTGAAGCAGGATTATGCCAGTATTCTTCCAGCACTGCAGGCAGTAAACTCCGGACAGACGGTTTTTGGGAAAGAAATCGTATCTAAGATACCAGAGCTGATCAGGAAGGAAGAAAAGTTCGATTACAGCAGTTATGGAATCAATGAACGAGAACAGGAGATTATCCGGTTGATCGCAGATGGATACAGCAACAGAGAAATTGCGGCAGAGCTGTTTTTGAGTGAAGGAACTATCAGAAATTATCTGAGTACCATATTGGATAAACTGCAATTAAGGGACAGAACTCAGGTAGCGGTATTTTATTATCAACACAGGTGAATAATTATAAAAAAAATATACAATTATGTGGAAAAAGTGCCAGCCAGGGTCCGAATACAGGGAAAAAATAGTGCGATGAAGCAGATAGAGGGAAAAATAGAAAGATAAAAGAGAATATCAGGTATCAGAGAAAAGAACAGTAAAAAACAAATGTGTTTGTAGAAAAGACAAAAAATGAGAATCTCCTGACAAATATATATTATGTAAACTAAAAACGATTAATGTGTTTCACATTATGTTTCACGTGAAACATTTTATAAGTGCTATAAGACAGAACAGCTGCTATAGAAATATATGCTTGTAAAAATTTTCCTAAATTTTTAATGTTTCACGTGAAACATTGTGTGGAACAATAATGATAAAAGTGCTATAATTGATTAGTCGCGAATGATTTTGAAAGGAGGATGAACTTTGGGAAGAATTATAGCAGTAGCCAACCAGAAAGGCGGAGTTGGAAAGTCCACAACTGCAATCAATCTTTCTGCATGCCTTGCCGAAAAAGGGAAAAAGGTTCTGGCAATTGATATTGACCCACAGGGAAATACAACCAGCGGATTGGGCGTAGACAAAAATGGTGTAGAAAATACTCTGTATGAACTGCTTCTTGGAGAGGCCGATGTCAAAAAAACAATTGTAAAAGATGTGGTAGAAAACCTGGATTTAATTCCATCCAATATAAATTTATCCGGTGCAGAAATTGAACTGATCAACATGGATGATAAAGAGTATATTCTGAGAAAAATAACAGAAAAGCTCAGAAGAAAATACGATTACATCATCATGGATTGCCCACCGTCATTAAACATGCTGACGATCAATGCTCTGACAGCAGCAACATCAGTTCTTGTACCGATTCAGTGTGAATACTATGCACTGGAGGGACTCTCACAGTTAATACATACAATCGACCTTGTAAAAGACAGATTAAATAAGAAGCTTGTGATGGAAGGTGTAGTATTTACTATGTACGATGCAAGAACCAATCTGTCATTGCAGGTGGTTGAAAACGTTAAGGACAATCTCGAGCAGAATATTTACAAAACCATTATTCCAAGAAATGTCAGACTTGCAGAAGCTCCGAGTTACGGACAACCTATCAATCTGTACGATTCAAGATCAGCCGGAGCAGAAGCATATCGCCTTCTGGCTGAAGAAGTGATCAACAGGGAGGATAAATAATGGCAGGAAAAAAATCAGGACTTGGAAGAGGTCTGGATGCTTTCTTTCCGGAAAAGACTTCACAGGAAAAGCCCAAAACGGTAAGAAACTCCAGAGCAAAGACGAATACCGTAAGAGAAAAGACAACAGAAACCGAACCGACCGTAAAAGGTGAAACACTTGTCAAGATTTCAAAAGTAGAGCCAAATCGTGAACAGCCACGCAAGAAATTTGACGAAGATGCACTCCTTGAACTGTCTGAATCAATCAAGCTGTACGGAGTTTTGCAGCCCCTGCTCGTATCTGACAAGAAAGATTATTATGAAATCGTTGCCGGTGAAAGAAGATGGCGGGCAGCGAAGATGGCAGGTCTGAAAGAGATTCCAGTAGTGATCAAAGAATTTTCCGCTCAGGAAATCGTAGAAATATCACTGATAGAGAACATTCAGAGAGAAGACCTGAATCCTGTTGAAGAGGCAATGGCATATAGACGCCTGATCGATGAATTTAAACTGAAACAGGATGAGATCGCAGAGAGAGTATCCAGGAGCAGAACCGCTGTAACAAACTCTCTTCGCCTTTTGAAGCTGGATGCAAGAGTACAGCAGATGATGGTAGATGAGATGATTTCAGCAGGACATGCCCGTGCACTTCTTGGAATTTCAGATGCTGAAAAGCAGTATTCTGTGGCAATGCGGATCTTTGATGAAAAACTCAGCGTAAGAGAGACAGAAAAACTGGTAAAAACCATCCTGAATCCATCAAAGAAAAAAGAAACCGGGACAGGTAATTCAGCAGAGGATGCAATCTACGAGAAACTCGAAGAAAAAATGAAGAACATCACAGGAACGAGAGTATTTATTCACAGAAAGAAGAACAATAAGGGAAAGATAGAAATTGAATACTATTCAAGGGATGACCTGGACAGAATCATAGATTTATTTGAATCTATCAGATAAAAGGGGTATTATATGAGTACAATTTTTGATAGTATTGGTATTGATCCTGGAATTGTTATTATCGTGTTGCTTATTGTAGTTCTCGTGCTGATCGGAACAACTATAAGCAGCAACATGAGATTAACCCGACTGGAGCGAAAATACAAAATGTTTATGAAGGGAAGCGATGCACAGTCATTGGAGAAAACCTTCGTTCGAAAATTCGCACAGATCGATCATCTGTATGAAACAAAAGAAGAACATGAACAGGCAATACGCACTCTGGCAAAACATTTCAAACTGCTTTACAGTAAATATGGCGTCGAAAAATACGATGCATTTGATGATGTTGGAGGTAAACTGAGTTTTGCACTGGCATTACTGGACAGAGAAAATACAGGAGTGATCCTCAATGCTGTCCACAGCCGCGATAACTGCTTCCTTTATTTAAAAGAAATCGTAAAAGGTGAATCCTATGTGATGCTCAGTCAGGAAGAAGTAGAGGCACTCCGTAAGGCAGTAAACTTTGGACTTGGTGAAGTCAATGAAAAGAAAAAAGAAAAATAATCGTAACTGTGAGGGTACTGAACAGTTACAAATAATCAATCATTTATTTTCAGGAGGAGAAAAATGTTAGATATTAAATTTGTGAGAGAAAACCCGGAAGTAGTAAAACAGAATATCAGAAATAAATTCCAGGATAGCAAACTGGAGCTGGTAGATAAAGTTATCGAATTAGACAAAGAAAATCGAGAAATCAAACAGGAAGTAGAAGCTCTCAGAGCAGAAAGAAATAAAATCTCCAAACAGATTGGTGCTCTGATGGGACAGGGAAAACGCGAAGAAGCAGAAGAAGTTAAGAAACAGGTTGCTGCATCCGGTGCAAGAATTGATGAACTTTCTGCAAGAGAAAAAGAAGTAGAAGAAGAACTTCTCAAAAACATGATGGTTATTCCAAACATTATCGATCCGTCCGTACCGATTGGAAAAGATGACAGCGAAAACGTAGAAATCGAGAGATTCGGCGAGCCGGTAGTTCCGGATTATGAAATCCCATACCATACAGAGATTATGGAAAACTTTGACGGAATTGATCTGGACAGCGCAAGACGTGTTGCAGGTAATGGCTTCTACTATCTGATGGGAGATATTGCAAGACTTCATTCCGCAGTTATTTCATATGCCCGTGACTTTATGATCAACCGTGGATTTACTTATTGTGTACCTCCTTTCATGATCAGAAGCAACGTTGTAACAGGCGTAATGAGTTTTGCTGAGATGGATGCAATGATGTATAAGATTGAAGGCGAAGATCTGTATCTGATCGGAACAAGTGAGCATTCCATGATCGGTAAATTCATCGATCAGATCGTTCCGGAAGAAGAACTTCCAAAGACACTGACAAGCTACTCTCCATGCTTCCGTAAAGAAAAAGGTGCACACGGACTGGAAGAAAGAGGCGTTTATCGTATCCATCAGTTTGAAAAACAGGAAATGATCGTTGTCTGCAAACCGGAAGAAAGCCCGATGTGGTTTGAAAAACTGTGGCAGAATACAGTTGATCTGTTCCGTTCCCTGGATATTCCGGTTCGTACACTGGAATGCTGCTCCGGTGACCTGGCAGACCTTAAAGTAAAATCCCTCGATGTAGAAGCATGGTCTCCAAGACAGAAGAAATACTTCGAAGTAGGAAGCTGCTCCAACCTTGGTGATGCACAGGCACGTCGTCTGAGAATCCGTGTAAATGGAAAAGATGGTAAGAAATATCTTGCACATACACTGAACAACACCGTAGTAGCTCCTCCGAGAATGCTGATCGCATTCCTGGAAAATAACCTGAACGCTGACGGATCCGTAAATATTCCGGAAGCACTGCAGCCATATATGGGCGGTATGAAGAAAATTGAAAAAAAGACCCGCGCATAAAGGAATGGAGGTATACTTTTGCACAGTTATTTAAAGGCGGTCGGTTTTTCCAAGATAAAGAAACGTACCGAGATGAAAGAAATCATTCTGGATGTTATACGCAACTACGATGAGAAAAATCTGGTAGAAGATCATCCGGATGGTACTTTTGCTGAATTCTCCAAGTGCTATGGATACGACTGCGGAATTACTGTTTGTGGTCAGTACGACGATGATAACAGGTTTCACGTGGAATATTATTATCCCTTCTTCAGAGGAAATGGGATTACGACAAATGAACCGGTGACAGTAGAGAGATATGCAGATAAAGAAGCTTTTGCGGGTGCCTGTGATGATCTGAGAATAGGAATTACTCTGATTTTTTACTTACAGAACGGTGCAAAATATATGCTGGAGAAGCATAAAGATAATGTTTTGAATAAACCACTGACCTTATCCGGTCTGGCAGATGAGGGACGAATTCTTCTTCCTGTTTTGAAAGATAAAGAAGCAGTAAAAGTAGAACAGGAGACCAGCAAGAATCGTAGTTCCCTGATCGAGGCAGCCAGAAATGGTGATGAAGAAGCAATGGAAAGTCTTACAATGGAAGATATGGACACGTACTCCATGATCTCCCATAGAATTGTAAACGAAGATATTTTTACAATTGTAGATTCATACTTTATGCCTCACGGAATTCAGTGTGACCAGTATGGAATTCTGGGAGAAATCCGGGAAATACATCATACTCGCAATGAGATGACAAATGAGGAACTGATTCAGATGACCGTAGAGAGCAATAACATGCAATTTGATATCTGCATGAATAAAAAAGATCTTCTGGGTGAACCGGCTGTCGGAAGGCGCTTCCGCGGAAACATCTGGCTTCAGGGACAACTGCATTTCTAGAAAAAGGAAGATATCCCAGACCCTGAAAAGAATATTAAGCAATTACTGTTTTAACAAGATATAACAAGGATTCTCCCACCTCTATAGGTGGTGAGATGAATTGCAAACAAGAAAATGAACGGCAGTGGAGGGCGGAGAGAAATCGGTATCCCCCACTGATATGAGGCAAATCACAGTCAGCATGTTGCTGACATGTCAGACTCTGTGAAATTACCGACTGTGAGTTGAAACAAAATA
>NZ_WWVR01000079.1 GCF_009883055.1 Blautia sp. BIOML-A1
CAAAGCAGAGAGGGTATGGCTCACAACGAGTCATACCCTCTCTGAATTTATCTGAAAAAAGAAAAAAAATGGCTAACGACAACCATCTTTCTCTCCGTTACATGTTATAATGTAACTATGCTAACAACTAATTATTATAACGATTTTTTTGAGTTTGGGCAACAGAAAATTAACTTTAGTTTCTTCGAATTGAGTTTACCTGACGACGATCCAGTCTATACCCTGAAAAAAGTGATGGAGGAATTAGATTTTTCTGGCTTGTTAGCCAATTGTTCAGATAAGGGAAGAACTGGGTACAACCCAATTATGATGTATGCTGTAGTTACCTATGCAAATATGCGGGGAATACGTTCTGTTGACTGTATTGTTGATCTGTGTGAAAGAGACCTTGCTTTTATCTGGGTGACGCGCGGACAAAAACCGAAACGTGATGCTTTTTATGACTTTAAAAACAGGAAGCTGACATCTGATGTCCTGGATGACCTGAATTACCAGTTTATGCGGCGGCTACAGAAAGAAGGGCTGGTCACATTAAAAGAACTTTTTATTGACGGTACAAAGATAGAGGCAAATGCGAACCGTTATACTTTTGTATGGCGTGGAAGCATCAATTATCATCTGGCAGGACTTCTGGACTCTATCGACCAGCTTTTTGAAAAATATAATTCTTTTTTGCAGGAGAATGATTATGGAACAAAGTACGAGCTGGGAAATGCACAGATGTTTGTGATCGAAGGGATGGATAAAGTCCGGGAAGTGATCGAAAAGAACAGAAAACGAAAGCTTGTAAAACATAAAAAGCTTTCAAATAACCGTATTATAGAGATCGATAACTGTTCACCGCTTGAAATACGGAAACTCCAGAACAATCTCACGATGATCGCAGACAACGAGGAAATCGAATTCGTTTACGGAAAAGGAAAAAGAAAACCTGCAATTCAACAGCTGCATGAGGAACTGGAACAATGCGGAAAACGACTGATGGAATATAAAGAATGCTTTGAGATCATGGGAAAAGACAGAAACAGTTATTCCAAAACAGATCTGGAAGCGACTTTTATGCGTATGAAAGAAGATCACATGCTGAACGGACAGTTAAAGCCAGCATATAATGTTCAGATCGCGGTAGAGAATTATTTTATCGTACATGGATATGTAAGCAGCGACCGCACCGATTATAATACCCTGATCCCGGTCCTTGAAAAACATAAGAATGCTTTCGGGAGTATTCTGGAAGAAGTAACTGCGGACAGCGGGTACTGTAGTGAAAAAAATCTGCTTTATTTAAAACAGAATGAAATATCCAGTTATATAAAACTGCAGGATCATGAAACGCTAGACACGTTCCATTCAGACGGAAGGACATTTTGGAGATATAAAGGAAAATGAGAATTTCCGGCGTTTTAATTACCGTTCGGCAGATAAGGTATATAAAGAATTCATGCTGTATGCTATTGGAAGAAATATAAATAAATATCATCGTTTTTTATACGAAAAACTGAGAAAATTTGAAGGAAAAACTGCCTAGAAAAAAATGCGGCTGAAAAAATCCAAACAAGGATTTTTTGCGGCCAAAAACAGAAAGTATTTATCAAAATAAAAATATCCTGAACAAGTTGCAGAGCCAGAAAGCTCTGTAACTGTCAGGATATTTTTGTTTGGTGCTGTCAGCTCTAAAAAACGTTATTTACCGACAGCTCCCTGTTTTGTTTTAATGATATTTATGCATCCGTACATAATAGCTGATGCATAAGATCACAGTGGCTCCGCTCCATGCTGCAATCTCTGCAAAGAAAATACCGTCCTGTCCGATAAAATGGGGAAGGATCAGTGCAGCACTGATACGCATGACAAATTCAGCCATACCACTTACCATAGGCATTAAGGTATCTCCCAGCCCCTGAAGTACAGATCTGTACACGTACAGGAAGTACAAAACCCAGAGCATGGCAGCCATAATAGAAAGGTATTTAAAAGCAATTGCCAATACCTGCTGTGTCTGCTGTGGTTCACCTGAGATGAAAAGTGAGAGAATATTTTTTCCAAATAAAAACATGGCAGCAGAAATGATTAGTGAGGTAAGCAGGGAAAGCAGCATACTGCTGCGGACGCCTTTTCTGATCCTGTCAATCTTTCCGGCTCCCAGATTCTGACCCACATAGGTAACGATGGCATATCCATAGGAAATAGCAGCCATTTCCAGCAGACCATAAAGCTTGTTTGTAGCTGTAAATCCTGCTACAAAAAGGAAACCGTAGCCATTGATCACATACTGGACTACCAGACCGCCCACGCCGATGATGATATTCTGAAATACAACAGGAATACCAAGCTTCATCAGGCGGGCATTCATGCCGGAGGCAGGCATAAAATCTGCTCTGGTCAGATGAACGATATCAATTCTGCGTAAAATCAGGAAACAGTAAACAGCGGAGAAGCTCTGTGCAATCACAGTTGCGATTGCTGCTCCTGCCACACCCCATCCGAAGCCTGCCACAAAAAGGATGTCCAGTGAGACATTCAGCGCAGATGCGATGATCATTGCGGTCAGCGGTGTTTTACTGTTTCCCATAGCCCTTAGAGCAGAGGCAAACATATTATAGGCTGCTGTGGCGGGGATTCCACAGAAAATGATGCGCAGATATAACAGAGACATTCCGATAATATTGGAAGGTGTATGCAGCCCTGTTAATACCAGCGAAGCAAATGACTGGCTGAGAATCAATACTCCGGCTGCGATGAATGCGGCCAGCCGGTAACTGTGAGCCAGAGATTTACGCAGATTTTCGAAATCCTTTGCCCCATAATACTGGGAGAGTTGAATAGAAAATCCCTGAGTGAGTCCTGTGGATATTCCTGTGACAACCCACATCAGAAAGTCAACAGCACCCAGTGCGGCAAGAGCCTCCACACCTGCAACCTGGCCAACAACCATGGTATCCACCATTGTATAAAGCTGCTGACAGATATTTCCCAGCATCAGGGGAATTGCAAAAAGAATGATCAACCGTCCCGGTGAACCGGAGGTCATATCCTGAATCTTGGTTTTCATTAGTATAAAAGTTCCTTTCCGGAGCATATTTGAAAAAGTTTAGAAATGATTATTCGAATATGCCCTGATATTTACATTGATAATTTTACATCATTAACGTGAAAAATGAAATATAATATTTCATCAGAATGATATAAATTTATCAATACCTGCTATAAGCAGCATGTTGTTGAAATTATTATGCATAGCGCCTGAGAGGAGTTTTTGATTGCTATTTTTTAACATAATATATAGCAAGAATTCTCCTTCCTCTACAGGTGGGAGATGAATTGCAAAAAATAAAAAAGAACACTT
>NZ_WWVR01000080.1 GCF_009883055.1 Blautia sp. BIOML-A1
GCATACAAGCTCACCGACGAATTCCGTTTCGGCACCGAGCTGCTGGTCGCGCCGATCGTCGATCCAGCCGAGCGTTCCGTGCAGCGTGCGAAGGCCGACGTGTGGCTGCCGCAGGGCGAATGGTTCGATTTCTTCGACGGTCGCCATTACACGTCTCGTCCGGCCGAAGGCCGCCGTCTGGAGGCTTGGCGCGATCTCGACCGCATGCCGGTGTTCGCTAAGCCCGGCGCGATCGTGCCGCTGCAGATGCCCGCCGAGGGTGAGGCGCTCAACTCCGTGGCCAACCCGCGCGCACTGCAGGTAGTGGTGTTCCCGGGTACCGAAAACAGCTTCACGCTGTGGGAGGATGACGGTGCCGCACAGAGCAAGGATCGTTGGGCATCCACCGAAATGGCGCTGCGTTTTGAGGGCGATTCCGCACAGTTCTCGATCGCCCCTGCGGAAGGTGCGACGGACGTCATTCCGGCTTCCCGCGATTGGACGGTCACGTTCCGTGGCATCGCTCCGGAAGCGATGCACGCCGTCCGCGCGACCGTCGACGGCTCTGCCGCCGCTCCGGAAGTCGCGTACGATGCGGAAACGCTGAGCCTGACCGTCACGCTGCGTGACGTGCCGACGAGCTCCGCAATCGCCATCGATTTCGCCGACGGTCTTGCCGTTGCGGACGATCCGGTTGAAGCCGACGCGTTCGCCGTGCTGAAGGATGCGCAGATGCTGTACATGACCAAGGAGCACGCATACCGCGCGATCCGCGAGCTGGGCAAGGATGCGCTGCCGGCACTGAGCACGCTGGAGGATCTGCACGGCGTTGGCGCGCAGACCAAATACCAGTCCCACATGCCGCAGCCGGTCATCCAGGCCCTGGCCGAAGTGCTGACCCGCAACTGACCTCATCGCAATAATTCAAAATAAAACGCGTGCGCGTCCGGATGGTTTCCGCCCGGACGCACACGCGTTTTGTTTTATGTACGAAATTAGTATGACTCGACATTCCGCATAGATTGGATTGGCTACAATGTATTAGACAGTCCGATGAGGGACGAATGACATGGGATTGGAGGCCGACGATGGCCGGCCCGAAGCATCCCCGCCACCACGACGAGGCGTTCAAACGGCAGATCGTGCAGTCGTGCGAGAGCGGCAAGCCATCCCGGGAGATCAGGGCCGGGCACGACATCGCGCGATCGACCCCGCGGCGCTGGGTCCAAGGCATCCGCGACAGCGGCTCCACCCGGGCCGCGGACAACCGCACGCCCGGGCGGAACGAACCGATCGAGCCGGGGAGGCGCAACAGGCGGTTGGAGATGGAGGTGGACGTTTCAGAACAAGCGGCGCCGGTATTCGCACGAAGGCAGGCGTGATACGGGCCGACGCCGCCCGCTACCCGATATCGGCGCGATGCGGGATACCGGGCGTTCCCCGTTCCACCTGTTACTGGATGACCGGGCATCCCGGGACGGAGCGTGCGGATCCGATCGCCGGCGACGTGCGCGCGGTCCGGCGCGACGGCCGCGAACGCCACGGCGCCGGGAAAATCAAGGCCGCCCTGGAAAGGAGGGGCGTCACCGCGTCCAGGAGACGCATCGGCAGCATCATGCGCGAACAGGGCATGACGGGCGCGTACGCGCGCGGACGGTCCGAACCGCACAGGACGCGGGCCGACGAGGCCGGACTCGCGAACCCGCTGGACCGCGAGTCCGGCGGCTACGCCCCGCACACGTATCCGGCGAGCGACCTGACGTACGTGAGAGTCGGGGGCGGATGGGCGTACGTGTGTCTGCTGGCCGGCCTGGCGGACAGGGGCATCGCCGGCCATTCCGCCGGGCGGACCCGGGACGCAAGCCTGGTATTGGGCGCGTTCGCCACCCTCGACTTCCCGCCGGCGGACGTCCAGGTGTTCCACACCGACCGGGGCGGCGAGTTCGACAACACGAGGATCGACGAGCCGCTCGACGTGTTCGACATCAAAAGATCGCTGTCGCGCAAGGGCAACCCCTACGACAACGCCGTGGTCGAATCGACGAACAGGCTGCTGAAGAAGGAGCTCGTGTACCGGAACCACTACACCACGATCGAGCAGCTGAGGCATGGCCTCAACGACTACGTGTGGTGGTCCGACAACCGGCGGCTCCACTCCACCCTTGGATACCGGAGTCCGAAGGAATTCACCGAACAGGGACTCGTCCTCTAAGAAACCGTCCAACACACCGTTGCCAATCCACGTCATGAACATCGGCCTCGAGGCGGGGCATACGTACCACATCCGTCTCGTCGTCGACGACACCATCGGCACGTTGTACGTGGATGGGGTGGCGTTGAACGTGCGCA
>NZ_WWVR01000019.1 GCF_009883055.1 Blautia sp. BIOML-A1
TGAGTCAAAATGCATTCCAAATCACCTTCGGTGATGGCATTTTGCCTTGTATGTCTCGGGATTTTGGCAAAAAACATGCCAAAACGCCTCGCGGAATACTACCTTCTGAATCGTTGCGTCAGTTCATAATAAAAAATATACTGCTGCATGATGCCACGAAGTCCATGGTATCGACGATTTGGAAATCCTCTTTTATAATGTTCCTCCAGAACCTGGCGGATATGTGTATCAATTGGAAAAGCATCCATATGGTGAAGTGCAAACAGACAGATACAGTCGGCTACCTTTTCGCCTACCCCGCTGAGTTTCATAAGTTCCTGTTTTGCTCTTCGGTAATACCGCATATTGTAAAGTTTTTCCAGAGAAATTTCTCCCTTCAGAATGCTCTGCGTAGTTTCCACCAGATATCTGGCGCGATATCCCATTCCAAGTGCACGAAGTTCCTCTTCTGTCGCAGTTCCCAGCTGCTGTGGAGTTGGAAAACTCCAGTATTCCATGCCATCCAAAGACACTTTCTTCTCACCGTACCGTTTACATAATCTGTCAATACATCCACGGATCCTGGTGATATTGTTCTGCTGCGAGATCAGAAATGTAATGATCATCTCCCAAAGATCCTGTCTGAGGATTCTGATCCCACTGCCACTCGCTGCCGCCGCACAGAGATAACGATCCCGCGGATTGATTTTTTCTATGTATCCCCCATAATCCGCATCCAGATCAAAATACGGGACCCAGTAACAGAGGAACTCCACGTCACTGCAATAAAAAGTTACGATCGTTCCTTCCTGTGTGAGCTTGAGATACTGGTCTCCCGCGATCAGTTCATATGTATTTTCTTCTGTCTCTCTCATTCGAAAACACTGTCCGGACTGACAGATTTCTTTCAGACTGAAATTATCCAGTTCTACAGTAATCATTTTCGCTCCAATTCCTCTCTACATCTGATGTCGAACTACCTTATATTCATCACCGGAGCGATAATACGGACATTCCTTGTATTCCGTGCTGATAAAACGATAATATTCATCCTCATCCAGATTCACATCACAGAAATAGCTCTCACTCTCTTCATCATATGCATAATTTGCACAATAATCACAACTTGTTGCTTTCATCGTATCCTCTTTCCTATTCCCATATCTTCCATGGTGCTTTTCCACTCTGCCAGAGTTCTTCCAGGAGATTTTTTTCACGGAGCGTATCCATGCACTGCCAGAAACCTCTGTGACGGTATGCATTCAGCTGTCCCATACGTGCCGCTTCTGCCAGCGGATATTTCTCAAACACAGTATCGTCTCCCTCGATAAGATCCATGATGGAAGGCTCCAGAACCATAAATCCTGCATTGATCCAGCCGCCATCCTCTTTTTTCTTCTCTTTAAAATTGGTGATCGTGCCATCATTTTCGATGTCAAGGATACCGAAACGACCTCCCGGCTGTGCCGCGGTGATCGTTGCCATCCTGCCATGAGAACGATGATATTTAAGAAGCTCCCGGATATTAATATCTGCCACGCCATCTCCATACGTCAGCATAAAAGTATCCCCATCGAGGTATTCCTTTACTCTCTTGATACGTCCTCCTGTCATAGTGTTCAGACCGGTATCCACCAGAGTCACCTTCCATGGCTCCAGGACATTATTATGTACGATCATCTTGTTTTCCTGTGTAAAATCAAAGGTAATATTACTGTTGTGAAGATAATAATCTGCAAACCATTCCTTGATCACATGCTGCTTATATCCACAGCAGATCACAAATTCATTAAATCCATATGCCGAATACATTTTCATGATATGCCAGAGAATCGGCTTCTCTCCGATCTCGATCATCGGCTTCGGTTTCAGATGGCTCTCCTCACTGATACGGGTTCCAAAACCACCTGCTAAAATCACAACTTTCATATTTATTCTCCAATCCATTTCCTTTTATCTGTTTTCATGTATGATCATTTTATTTTCTATTCTAATACAATCCCTGAAAAAAAGGAAGTGCTTATCGCTCATCAAAGAATGTGCCCGTATCTGTCCCGCGAAGTGTTTTGGCATAAACATGGAAAGCACCTCCTCACATCCTCGATCTAAGAGGATGCAAAGAGGTGCTCTTTATATCGTTACTGTTCACTCCTTTCGCAGTAACTTGGTCAAAATGCATTCCAAATCACCTTTGGTGATCATTTTGCTCTTGCAGCTTTCTTTGCTTCTTTTGCTGCTTTGTCTTCTGCCCACAGTTTATCTGCCACCGGAGCCCATTCTTCTGCATAATGTACGCACTTGCTGCAGAGATGTTCTGGTGTCTCCTCGGACTGAAGATCTGTAGAATGTGCACCGGATTCTTTTACGATGCGCTGCAGGATCTCCGGATTCTCCAGCATCGGACATGGACGGAGCATATTGTCATTAAACGGCTGGTTGTCATGGTAAGCCATGAACAGAGGCTGTTTCAGAATCTCAAGGATTGTATTCTCATGAATATTTCCATTGGAATAATGGATAAATACACAAGGCTCTGCGTCACCATTTGCATTGATATGGAAGTAGTTTCTTCCTCCTGCGATACATCCGCCTACAAATTCACCGTCATTCTGGAAATCCATGGTAAAAATTCCAGGGCCATGCTCCATATTACGGATCTCCCTTACACGGTTCTTCACATAAATTCTCTGTTCCGGATTCAGAAGCAGATCAACAGAAGCCTCATTTCCAACCGGCATATAGTGGAAATAGAGAGCATAACGACAGCCTTTTTCTACAAGCATATCGATAAATTCTTCGCTGGTAACGCTCTTGTAGTTTGCACTTGTATAGCAGATAGAAGTACCAAACACAAGACCATGTTCTTTCAGCAGATCCATCGCATGCATAACTTTGCCATAGACACCTTCTCCACGGCGAAGGTCATTAACCTCTGGTTCTCCTTCTACGCTCAGTGCAAGATACAGGTTTCCGACCTCCTGCATCTGTTTGCAGAGTGCTTCGTCGACAAGAGTACCATTGGTATATGCAAAGAATACACAGTCATTATGTTTCCTGCAAAGTTCAATGATATCTTTTTTTCTTACCATCGGTTCTCCACCGGTCATCATATAGAAATAAATACCAAGTTCTTTACCCTGTGTCACGATAGAATCCATATCGTCAAAAGAAAGATTCAGTTTATTGCCGTATTCTGCTGCCCAGCATCCTGTACAATGAAGATTACATGCACTGGTTGGATCCATCAGAATGATCCACGGAATATTACAGTTATGGATTTTTCTCATTTCACGGATTGTTTTGGTTCCATTATAGAAGGCTTCAAATCCAAGATTCATAAGTGTGGTTTTGAGCACATTCGGGTGAAGTTCTTTTACCATGGAAGTTATGTAACGGTTTAATGTATATTCCGGATTACAGGCAACCTTTCTGATATATTCCCAGTTCACATCTGTCTGCAGATCCTTCATGTTCTTTTCTGCAATATCAATAATCTTTTCATACGCCTCGTCAGGGTTTTTGTTTACCTGGCCAAGTGCATAATCTATAACTCCTGAAAAAATTTTCTTTGCTGCTGCATGTGTTATCTTATTCATTAGTATTTCCTCCTCTGTTTCATCTTCCTTATTACCTTATCTGTTTTTTCAGATCTGTATTCCTCAAAATGGAAGAAAACCCTCAGGTGTTTGTTATTTTTTTATCATCTTCATTATATTCATCAGCAGCTTCCTTTTTCAATGGACAAAAAGAGGTCAGTGGTAAATAATTTCACCACTGACCTCGTTACCTGATCTCTCTATAAGAAATGATTGTCTTTATTTCTTGCTGCGGTATGCTTCTGCTTCCCAGTGTGTAATGAAATATGTAATGTCATCTGTCATCTGCAGTGCTCCGCCAAAGCTCTCTGCATATACTGCAAGTTTGATGGCATCTTTGACCAGGAGCTGTGCTTTTGCAGCTTTTCCCTTGTCATCTTCCATAATAAAGCCGCCAACGCCCTGTACCAGAATGAGGCGTGGTTCTTTGTCATTCTCTTTCATAAATGCGTCCAGTGCTTCTTTTGCCTGATCGATATTCTCTACAAATAACGGATATGGTCCGCAGTACACAATATGATCCGGAGTAAATGGTTTCAGAAGCGGTGCTGCTGATGCTTTGTCCTTTACGAAATTGTCCATTTCTGCTGCCGGCACAACTTCTACAGCATGTCCCAGTAACTCGGAGAGCTGCTGTGCTGCCTGTTCTTTTTCAGGTGTGACAGCATCGCTCACATCAGCTGTTCTCTTTACCTGTTTCTCTAATTTATTGATAACACCGTCAAATAAAACGCCGATTTCCTCCACGGTATCTGCCGCAACAAAAATTCCGTGATTCTGAAGCAGAAGAACCTGAACATCTTTGCCGAATTCTTCTTTGTAAGCGTTCATTTTCTCGTAACAGATGCGTGCAAGTGTATATCCCGGTTTGCAGATATCGATCCAGAGAACATCTTTGCCCAGAAGTTCCTCGCAAAGTGCCTGTGCGCCCTTTCCGCAGGTCAGGCCGTTGACAAGAGTCGGGTGAACATGCAGTACATAAGTATAGGCAAATAAATTGTGGAGCAGTGCTTCTACGCTTGGACGTTTGGTCTTGTCATCGTCTGTCACCGCCGCCATGACATCAGCAAGGTATGCAGACTCACGTTCCACATCATTTGCCGGATATTCTGTTTTCATGATCTCATTCAGGCGCGCTCTGTCCATCTTGACAAAGCCTTCTGCCTTGATCGTGGCAAGCTGTGTGCCTGAGCCCTTAACATAAAGTGTTGTGTCATCCTTGACAGAAGTATTTCCCCCACCAGCCAGAACATAAGCCGGATTACTTCCATATGTATTGGACATTTTTACTAAAGTTGAAAGATCCATAATTGAAATTCCTCCCATTTTTATTATCTATTTAATTATAAGCACTTTGGAAGAGGAAAACAATCCTTTTCTTGCTTCTGGAAGGTTGATTTCTGTTTCACTCACTGTAGCTGTTACATTTTTTTATTTTATAGTTTCTTAATCTGCATAATGCAAATTATCAAACGTGGCTCTTTGGTCACCTGCATCCCAGCCTGCTACGCAAAGCCAGCCACCCTGTCCTGTTTCTCCCTGGACATAAACCCAGTTCTCGGAATCTGTATATGTGAAACATGCATTCTGTGGTTCCATCACAGTTTCTTCAGAATTTTCGTCCATATCCGAATATACGCTTATATCTTCCTTAAGATATACAAAATAATCCTCTGATTTTCCCGGATATGAAAAGTCCAAACTGTATTCATACATATTCTGAGGTACTTCTTCTATGAAACCGGAACCATTCACTGACCAGTTCGTTTGGATAGCCGCTGTCCCCATAATATTGCATCTGGTCTTTGTTTTTATCTCTCCATTGTCGACCTTCATGTTCTCCGGATTAGTAGCAATCTGTCCAATATTTTTCAGTGTATTACCATCATAGCTGAAAAATGTAGTCAATGGATCATCACTTGGTCCGTATTCATATACCATAACTAATATGTCTTTTCCATTCAGGCTGACTCCATACAGGTCTTCTTTTACATTTTCACCTTTATCTGACAGTGATTCTGAGCTAACAGTTAATGTATATGTATCCGGATATTCTATTTTGATCAACGTAAGATGAAGCCAGTCTTTATTTCCATCCTGATTCAGATCCAGCATACAGTCAGTTCCCAGTTCTACAATTTCTCCGTTCAGCATTTTTTTGACAGCTGCATCATCAATAACTGTATGACCATCTGCGGATCCTGCCGCAGTTCCGGTCGCAGTTCCCTCTCTTATTGAACTGAGCAGGTCTACATTGCTTTTTTCATAAGTATTAAAGACACTTTCCGAAAAGTCATCCGCACTTACAGTTCCGTTATACCAGCTTTTTGAATTGAAATAATTCTGCAGATCCGCTGCATCAAAAATTCTACCATGCCTTGCATATATCTCATTTATGGCAAGCCTGAGTTCATCCTGAGACAGATTCGAAAGCTCATCATATGTATACGCCCTGCTGTCACTGTCAGGCAGAATATAATCATTTTCCGCCGCATAAACCACATTACTTTCAGCTGCCACAACCGGGCTCACACTTAAAACAGATGCCGTTAATAATACTTTTAGTAAGGTCTTTTTCATTGTATTTCTCATATTCCTTTTCTCCCTCTCCTGAATAGACATGTTTAAGGTCTCTTCCGATAAGAAATAAATTTTGTTGTTATATTTTTGTGCGGATACGCACAATCCTGCACTTTCATCTCGGGAATTGAATTGCCAAGGATTCCCGCTTATTGTCCTAATCGAGCAAATGCTTCATTATCTTCTGCTACTATTTCACCATCCTCATTTTCCAAAATAAAATATCCTGAAAAATAATCATTACCATTTAACTCAACAATAATGCACCCATAAGTAAAATAAAAACATACTTTTTTTTCATCACTTTTCTCTCCTTTAACCCGTATTGATCTTACATTAACATCTTACAATAACCTATTTACATATTTGTTCCGTTTTTATTTCTGTATAATTTTCTGGTTATTTTGGGTTAATATTTATCAGACGAATGCTTTGATTTTTGCTTTTATTTACAACTTTACAAAATTCGTTGCAATATACCTATATGGGTAACCTAGGAGAAAACTATTAATCTATATCCAACTGTATTTTCTCATATCTTTTGAAGACAACATAGAGTCTCAAATGGAATCGTTCCACCAAACAAATCCAGTGCACTGCCCACTGTCACATCGAGCCTGCCTTTTCCGTGGACTTTCAGAAGTTCAATATCTTTCATGCTTCCCACACCTCCGGCATAGGTGATCGGGCATTTCTGGTATTCGGAAAGAAGGTCTGCAAGCTCTGTCTCAATACCGTTTGCTTTGCCTTCTACATCTACCGCATGAACCAGGAATTCATCGCAGTGGCTTCCAAGTTCTTCCATCACTTCAAGAGTAACCGGTACATCGGTGAATTTCTGCCAGCGGTCTGTGACAATGAAATACTGGTTATCTTTTTTGCGGCAGCTGAGATCAAGTACGAGATGTTCTTTCCCTGCTGCCTGCTCCATCTTTGCAAGATTTTCCCAGGAAAGTTTTCCATCTTTAAACACATAGGAAGTAACAATGACATGGCTTGCACCGGCATTCAGATAATCCTCTGCATTTTCCGGGCAGACACCGCCGCCGATCTGAAGCCCTCCTGGATATGCCTTGAGGGCATTGATTGCCTGATTCCTGGTGGCTTCGTAGTATTCAGAATCTTTTCCATTCAGAAGAATAACATGTCCACCTTTCAGTCCGGCGTTTTTGTATAATTCTGCATAAAAAGCTGCATCCTGTCCGGATACGAAGTTTTCTTTTGCCTGATCTCCGGCATCCTTAAGACTGCCGCCTACGATCTGTTTTACTTTTCCATTATGTATGTCGATGCATGGACGAAATTTCATAAACTGTTTCTCCTCTTTTTTGTTATTATGCTTCTCATACAGCCGAAAGCTACATCATATCTGCTTCCTGCAAAATTCATCAGCTGACCGAACTGATATAATAACTGGTACTGATACTGCGCGTACTGTATCCTGTGCGAATGACAACTGCCGGAGAATCTGTATCTTTTGTTCCGACAGCATGATCATTGATATTTCCTGTACTGAAATTCCATCTCTGCCCATCGCCCAGCGAGAATGTGTATCTTTTATAAGATGCATAACTGTATGGAGCAGAATTTGAAGCAGAATATGGGGTTGTAAACCAGGCAACAACGCCATTATCCAGTGTAAGTCTGTACTGATGACAATCACTCATTCCCTGTAAAGGCTCTCTTCCCCCGCATACGGGACACAAGAAACAATAATATCTGTACAGAGTCGTAGTCCTGACCTGACGATAGCTGTTACCATATGCCGGATCCAGTGACCAGTTACTCCACGAGCCATACTGTTTTCTCGATTTTACAGTTAGTTTTCTCGATACAGAGTAAGTTTTGTTATTATACTTTACACTGGCTGTAATGGTTGCCTGTCCGTTTTTTCTGGCTGTAATCACGCCACTATTATTTACCGTAGCCACATTTTTATTAGAACTTTTCCACGTAAGTTTCCCACTCTTAGAACACTTTACCTTCATTGTAAGCTTCTGAGAGCCGGTTCTGCTGCAGGAAACAACAAATGTTGGTCTTGTCTCCCTGGAATATTTCGTAGATGTTATTACAAATCCTCTGGAGTTTCGTGCAGGTTTTACTGTAAATACTACTTTTCCATCATAATATCCCGAAATATCCTTCACTCTTACTGTAATTGTGGCTCCTGCCTTTGTACGGACTGCTCGATAATATTTCGGTGTATGTGTATCCTGACACCACAGTTCTTTTAATAAATATTTTCCTTTTTTTACAGGCAGTTTTACACTTTTTACTTTGATTCCATAAACATCCTGTATATGTTTGTAAACGATATTTTTGGGAACCAGAATATCTGCATCTCCATATGATTCAAAACGTCGACGATTATATAAACTGCCATACTCAAAATCCCAGCGAACAATGTTTGGTAATTTCTTTTTCAGTTCTGACTGATTTTTGAACCCTGGTCGTGCTTGCCACGACATACTTTCAAACAATTTCTGCACATTTTTCTTCTTAAAAATATTCATGTTGATTGAAGAATTTTGGGATGCTGCCTGTGCTGTCACAGGTACAGCCGTAATGAACATAATTGAGACGAACAGTAAAACCATGCATTTTTTGACAATTTTTTTCATAGTATATTTTCTCTCCTTCCTTTGATACTTCCAGTATACAACAGTTGTTTTACATATTTGCTTTATATTTTCTCTGGAAGTTAATGAAAAGCCCCCGGATTCTGACAGATCCGGAGGCTTTTCATGATTCTGTTCAGGTTTTCCCTGAAAATATGATAATATGAATTTGTATTTTATGCAAGCATTTTCACTTTATCATGCTAAAGTAAACATTCTGTGACACTGTTCACAGTCTACTATTCCCTGAACCTGTTATCGTCCGTCTACTGCATTCTCGACAGCATCTCCTACATCTTCCACTGCATCGCCGACACCGTCTCCAAGATCTTTGACTCCATCTCCCAGTGCACCGGATACCGTTCCGTCGTTATTTTTTTTATCCTTTGTGTTATCCATATTATTTTCCTGAGTTTCACTGCTATCGTCCGTCACTGTGCCGCTATTTTCTTCCGTTTCCTCTGACACGGTATCTCCATTGTCTATAGCAGTATCATCCGCACCGGAATTTGTATCTGTATTGCTTCCATTTTCCTCATCATCCCGTGTATCGGTTTCGGTATTATCTGTCTTAGTGTTATCTTCTTTCTTGTCTTCTGTCACAGTTCCACTCTCATCTGCTTTATTGTTATTACTTCCGCAGGCAGTCAGCATTCCCAGAGCCATTACAAGCAATGTACCTGTCAGGATCCCTTTGGTTTTTTTCATTCTGTCATTCTCCTTTACCATGGATTTTATCTTGTGGTAATAATATGTACCAAAATCTAAAATCCTATTCTGGAAGAAGATGGAAAAATTTTATATAGAAGCCGAACCTTTTCATCATAAAAGGCATGTGCCGCGAAAGACACATGCCCATAAAATTTTAATCCTCTTTTACATAATTTGCACCGAGTTTTGCCGGTACATTAAACTGTTTTCTGCATACGGTCAGTATGATAACAAGAATATATGGCAATGCACTGAACAACTCACTTGGAACAGAGGAAGTTCCCATTGCACGGACAAAAATACCAAGTGCATCGGAAATACCAAAGATGACACCAAAGATCAGTGCCCCGACCGGGTTCCAGTTTCCAAGGAAACAGATACCAAATGCGATCCATCCACGTCCGCCGATAATCTCTGCATTGTACATACCTACATTACACAGTGGATAATAAGCACCTGCGATACCACCTAAACATCCCGCTATTGCCACTGCAAGAAAACGTGTACGTGTTACGTTAATGCCAGCCGCATCTGCTGCCTCCGGATTTTCACCACAGGATCTCATGGAAAGTCCAAGAGAAGTCTTGTAGATCACAAAGAACATGATCGGCACCAGAATATAGGTGAAATAAGTCACCAGATTCTGTGAAAAAATTGCCTGACCGATGATCGGAATTTTGCTCAGCAGAGGAATCTTTATGGTTTTGAGAATACTTACCTTAAGCGGCACCGTCTGAATACCAAAGATTACTCGATAAAAAAATGTACAGCATCCTGTTACAAGGATCGCAACTGCAGTTCCCATTACAATCTGATGCTGATGCATATAAATTGTCGTCACGCCATAAAGAAGTGCCACGATCAGTCCGCAGACCATCGCCAGCAGAAATCCGATCAGAAGATTTCCGGAAAGATAGGCTCCGATAAATCCTCCCCATGCACCAACGAGGAAAATACCCTCGATCGCTGTTACCATCATACCGGTGCGTTCTGCCAGAACCTCACCTAATGCGCCCAGAACAAGAGGCGTACTCATAAAAATAGCTCTTGTAATCAAATTCACAAAAATCTGCATACTCAAACCTCTCCTTTCTGGAGTTTCTGTTTCTTCATGCTTCTAATCTCAAGCTTCTTTCTTACAAAGAAAGACATCAGTACAAACAGCATGACGAAACCAAGCATTACGTCAATAACACTCGCCGGTGCATCTGTAGAATGTCCAAGTGCAGTACCTCCGACCTGAAGTGTACCAAACAGGAGTGCTGCAAAAATAACACCGATCGGATTTGCATTTGCCATAATCGCAATACCAATTCCATAGGAACCGATATCAGACTCCAGTCCGGTAAGAAGCATATGCTGCATACCATTGATCTCGGTAAAACCTGCAAGACCTGCAACTGCACCACTGATAAAGAACGCAAGCATACACTGCGTCTTCGGATTAATACCGGACATTGCCGCTGCATCCTGATTAAATCCCATGACACGAATGCGATATCCCATAGAAGTACGGTACAAAATGAACCAGATCACAATTGCCGCTATAACTGCAATTACAATACCCAGAGAAACCGAAGTTCCTTTGATGATTTTGGGAAGCCACGCAGAGTTATCAATATAATCTGTCTTAAGATATTCATGTTTGGACTCCTGAAGAACGGTTCTTAAAAGGAGCTGCATGACATAGGTAATAACATAGGTTGACATCATACTTACCAGGAACTCATTTGCATTGAATTTTGCTTTGAGAAAACCAATGATAAATCCTGTAAGACCTCCACCGATCATACTTGCAAGGCAGGCAGCGATCAGAACCACAGGTCCCGGAACCTTCGTCTGAAGCTGCAGGGTAACTGCAACCGCACAGATACATCCTACATAAAACTGCCCCTGTGCACCGATGTTATAAAGGTTTGCTTTATATGTAAAAGCAAATGCAAGGCTGGTAAGAATCAGAGGCGTTGTCTTTACCAGGATATTTCCCATGGAAAATTTATCTGCAAATGTTTCTGAAAGCATGATCTTCAGAGACTCGATCGGATTGACACCAAGCAGCGGCAAAAATGCGAAGCTGATCACCAGTCCGAGGATGATCGCCAGAACAGTCCACCAAAGAAACTCTGCTACTTTTTTCTGTTGTTTCATGATTCTGCACCTTCTTTCTCAGGCTGCACACCAGCCATCAGCAGTCCAATCTTCTCCGTTGTAAGCTCACCGTTTTTAAAAATTCCCATGATCTTTCCTTTATAAAGAACTGCAATCCTGTCGGAGAGTGCAAAGATCTCTGAGAGTTCTGTTGAGACAAGAAGAACCGCTTTTCCTTTATCTCTCTCACCAAGAATTGTTTTGTGAACATAGTTGATCGCACCAAGATCAAGTCCACGGGTTGGCTGGTCAAAAATGATCAGTTTGTCGCCCATATCAACTTCCCTGGCTACAACCATTTTCTGCTGATTTCCACCAGAGAGACTTCCCGCCGTAACCGTGTGATCCGGTGCTTTGATCGCGTACTGTTTGATACTGTCTTCTGTGTAACGGTGAAGTGCTGACCAGCGGATCAGTCCATGATTGACCCATTTGTTCAGATAGCTGGATTTGAGAAGCATGTTTTCGGACATAGACATCTCTGCAACCATTCCATAACGATAACGGTCAGCTGCCGCATATCCCATACCAAGTTTAATCCTGTCTTTGACAGACTCGTTTGTGACATCCTCTCCGTCCAGCTCGATCTTTCCGGATGTAATCGGGATTCCTCCATAAATTGCCTCACAGAGTTCCTGCTGTCCATTGTCGGAAACTCCGGCAAATCCAAGAACCTCTCCCTCGTGGATCTCAAAATTGATATCTTCCAAAAGCGGGGTATGATCCTTCGGTTTAATGCTTAAATCTTTGACCGCAAGGCGTACTCTGCGATTACTCATATCTTCCGTTCCCGGCTTTTCCAGTGTTTCCAGTTCACGACCAATCATCATATGTGCCAGTTCAGCCTCTGAGGTATCTGTTTTCTTTACAGTTCCACAAATGCTTCCGTTTCTCATAACTACGATCGTATCTGAGACTGCCATAACCTCTCGCATCTTATGTGTAATAAATACTACAGAGTTGCCCTGCTCAACATAACGGCGGACAAATTCCATCAGAGTGTCTATCTCCTGAGGTGTAAGCACAGCAGTAGGTTCATCCATGATCAGGACTCTGGCATTCAGATAAAGTGCCTTTAAAATCTCAACCTTCTGCTGAGTTCCTACGGAAAGATTCTTTACATACTCTCCTGCCGGTACCTGAAATCCGTACTTTTCTGCAAGTGCCTGGATTTCTTTTTCTTTTTTCTTAATATCCAGTTTTCCCTTACAGTTTCCAAGAATGATATTCTCTGTGACTGTATGAGCCGGAACCAGTGAAAAATGCTGCTGAATCATGGAAATACCGGCATCCATTGCTTCTTTTGGTGTTGCTATCTTACGTTCTTTGCCATCGATCCATATCTCTCCTGATGTTGCATGATACAGACCATACAAAATCTTCATGATCGTACTCTTGCCGGCCCCATTCTCACCCAGAAGAGCTACAACTTCGCCCTTATGGATCGTAATGGAAACATCGTCATTGGCTAATACCTTGGCAAAACGCTTGGTGATATGTTTTAATTCTATAACAGGCTCGTTCATGATTTCGCCAACTCCTCTCCTTACAAATTTGACAGTGCCTTTCGGCACTGTCAATTCGTAAACGCATATTCTCTTCATCAACTGTTTTTATTCGTAACTGCTCACAGTAACTTTTATTCTGCTTCGGAGAAATACTGGGTGAAATCGATCTTGCCATCTGTAATATCCTGTACTGCCTGATCAACTGCACTCTTGCACTCATCTGTAACTGCGTCTGTATAGATTGGCTCAAATACGCCCTCTGCTACACCAACTTCCTGAGCACCTTTCAGTTCACCAGAAGCGATTCCTTTAACGATCCACGGATAAACATTTGACCAGTTCATGTTTACGGATGCTACAACACAATCGCTCTCATCGTTTTTGTTTGCTGCAAATGCAACGAATTTTGCACCTTTTTCTTCTGCTGACTGAACAGCACCAGATGCACCTTCATTTGAATAGCAGAAAACAGTATCTGCGCCATTGTCGATCATCTGATCTGTCATGGATTTTGTTACAGAAACGTCTGTCCATGTATTCAGGAAAGATCTGTTTGCTTCTGCTCCTTCGATACCTCTTTCTTCTGCAACTGCCTTGGCAGCACCTTCATAGGTATCAAGAAGTTTTACCATTGCTGCATTGGATTCTCCACCTTCTGTAGCAAATTTACCATTCTCTGTAGTGTATCCTGCGATGATACCTGCAAGATAAGAGCCTTCATATTCTTTCGGGAATACAGGAACCATGTTGTCAGAATCACTTGCAGTTCCGTTAATAACAGTATATACAGTCTCCGGATACTGAGGTGCTACTGCTGCACTTGCCTCATCAAACTGGCTTCCTGCTGCCATTACCAGATCATAGCCTTTCTCACCATATTCTGTAAAAGTGGACTCGAATTCTTCTACCGGAACAGATTCAACAACCTCAATGGAGGTTCCGAGTTCTTCGTCACATTCCTTTGCACCTGCATTGTTACTTGCATTCCAGCTCTGGTCATCAATGCTTCCCGGAAGGATAAGAACAATCTTCATTCCTGCATAATCCGGATCATCTGCCATTACCGGTACTGTCATAGTTGCTGTGGCCAGTACACCACAAAGTGCCGCTGCTGCTAATGCTTTTTTCATATTGAATTTCCTCCTTTTTCCACGGTCTCCCTGCCGTGTATTACTTTGTGTAACTTTTTTGTCTTTTGTTTAACGTACGATTATTGATGTAGTTACTATATCACAAAAATTTTAAGAGTTCAATAATCTTTTTGTACAATTAGTCTAATGATTTTTTGGTTACTTTTTTATTTTTGGATATTTTTTACAGGCCTGTTCAGTCAAAGGAAAAAATCGATATCTGTTCTGGCAGATCCATACAAAAAAGGCGTAAACACCTTTTGATGTTTACGCCCTTGTAAATTCGGTTGTTCTTTGATTGATGAAGTCATCATAGCACAACTTTTTTTTGATTGCAAGAACTTTTTTTAGTCTTTTGTATATCACAAAAACATATTGACGTTATTTATCCCTCGATCACATCAGCCATATCATACCGTCCTGCCGGTTTCCCTGCGAGGAACTTGGCTGCTTCCACGGCACCTTTGCCAAACACAGCCTTGGAATATGCTGTGTGCTTAAATTCAATCACTTCATCCGGACCGGCAAAGATTACTTCGTGGTCTCCTACGATCGTTCCGCCGCGAACTGCAGAGATACCGATTTCCTTATCATCACGCATCTCTCGCTTCTGGCTTCTGTCATAGACATAGTGATACTGATTATCCATAGCTTCGTTGAGACTGTCTGCAAGTGCCAGAGCAGTACCGCTCGGTGCATCCAGTTTCAGGCGATGATGACGTTCTACGATCTCCATGTCAAATCCTGCGGTTGCCAGAACTTTGGCAGCTTCCTGGATCAGTTTGAGAAGAGTGTTGATTCCAAGAGACATGTTTGCAGATTTAAGGACAGGAATCTTCTTTGCCGTCTCCTCTACTTTGGCAAGCTGTTCTTCGGAAAGTCCTGTTGTGCAAAGTACAACCGGAAGATTGCGCTCTACGCAGAAATCCAGCAGTGCATCTGCTGCCTTGGCTGAAGAAAAGTCGATCACTACATCTGCTTCTGTCTGACATGCCTTAATATCTGTAAATACCGGATATGTGGTGTTTCCCTTGTCTGAGATATCAATTCCGGCAACGATCTCTGCCTCCGCATCCTTCGCAGCCAGATCAGAGATTACCTGACCCATATGTCCACAGCATCCGTGCATAATAATTTTTACCATAGTTGTGTTTTCCTCCGGAGTTTCTTATGCAAGTTTGATTCCAAAATCTTTCATTGCTTTGATCAGTGTTTCCTTGTTTGCTTCTTCCATCTCGCAAAGCGGCATACGAAGCGGTCCTACGTTCATTCCCATAAGGTTCAGAGCAGTCTTGACCGGGATTGGGTTTACTTCGCAGAAGAGTGCATTGATCAGCGGGATTGCATCGATCTGGATCTTGGCAGCTCCCTTGGTGTCTCCCTCAAGGAATTTCATTACCATATCATGAGTTTCCTTCGGTGCAACGTTGGAAAGAACGGAAATAACACCCAGTCCACCAAGAGAAAGAATCGGAAGAACCTGGTCATCGTTTCCGGAATACAGTTCCAGATCTTCACCTGCCAGAGAAACTGTCTTGGCGATCTGAGAAAGATCACCGCTTGCAGCCTTAAGACCTACAATATTCTTAACATTCTTAACAAGGGCAGCAACTGTTGCCGGCTGGAGATTACATCCTGTACGGCTTGGAACATTGTACATGATGATCGGTGTCTCCGGTACTGCGTTTGCTACAGCAGTATAGTGAGCAATAAGGCCTTTCTGAGTTGCCTTATTATAATAAGGAGTTACTATCAGCAGAGCGTCTGCCCCGTAAGATGCAGCTTCCTTAGACATCATGATCGCAGTCTCTGTGCAGTTGGAACCTGTTCCTGCGATAACCGGAACACGTTTGTTTACTTTATCAATTGCAAATTTAATCGTCTTGAGATGCTCTCCATGTGTCATAGTTGCAGACTCACCTGTAGTACCGCAGATAATGATCGCATCTGTACTGTTGGCAATCTGATACTCGAGCAGTTCTTCAAGTTTATCGTAGTTCACCTTTCCGTCTTCATACATAGGGGTAACGATCGCTACACCTGCACCTTTAAAAATTGCCATTTGAACTCCTCCTTTATTCTTCTGTAATTTTATCTTATTCCTTCATGATCTGCTGAGTGAATCTCCTCTGTGTTCAGTGTTGTGACTGTGTCCACATAAGGTCTCAGCTCATCCGGGAAATTCCATCCCGTCATCACTATATGCATGGACTCGTCCTTCTGCTTCAGAATGTCAGCAATGACATCTGCAGTAACAATTCCGCAGTCCAAAAGTCCCAGAATCTCATCCAGCAACAGGAAATCACATTCCTGAGTCACCACAACCTTACGGGCAAAGTTCAGTCCGTTAAGGATATTGGATTTCTCCTCTGCCTTCTCTTCCTCTGTCAGCTGGTCATAACAGCAGTCTCTCTTTTCAAAACGGAAGATCTTAAAATCCAGATTGTCCATCTCCTCCAGGAAATCCAGAGAACGCTTCTCACATCCTTTCAGAAACTGGATCACAATCACACTCCTGCCCTGAACGGCTTCACGGATACTCTGTCCGATTGCAAGCGCAGTCTTGCCCTTTCCGTTTCCACAGTATACTTCTGTTAATTCTCTTTCCATAACTACTTCCTCTTAACGTTAGTAAAACTAATCCTTGCATTAATGGTTTTATCTTACCTCAGTTCAGGCAAAAAAGCAAGCTGTATCTGCCGGGTGTTTCCTGATACCATCTCTCGGGGATATCACCTGTGAACAGTTACACTGCTGCTTAGCTAATCCACATATTCCAGCTTACTCACGGATACTTCATAAGCAATACGCTTTTCGGACTGATTTTCACTGATACGTTTCACATACTCCCTGCTTTGGATTCTTCCCCAAAGAAGCACATGCCCTCCCACTGCAAATGCCGAAGCGTATCTTGCATTCCTGCCCCAGCAGATACATGGTATGTAGTCTGATTTTCCATAAGGCCTATTCACTGCCAGAAGGATATCCGCGATTTCTCTTCCAAGAGGAGTCTTTCGATAAACCGGAGGTTTACAGATAAATCCATCCATAAAGATCTGATTGACCGGAGTATTTTCTTCATCCTCTTCCACAAATCTTACTTCACGTGCAAAAACAGAAAGTACCAGTCGATTATGTTTCTCTTCATGGCGATTATAAGAACGAAACTGGCCATGAATCTCGATATATTCCCCTGTGTAGTCCTGCGTGACATCGATCAGACGCTCAGACACCATAACCGGGATTCTGTCCTCCGAATCACTGAGTCGTCTGACAATAAGTTCCATTGTATAAAAGCCCTCACCAAATACCTGGTGGCTAAAAGTAAAGCCTGTATCAATTTTTCCCATGATCGATACCTGATTATTTTCAATGATTTTGTCTGCCATAAATAAGTTCTCCTTCCTCTTTGGGTATTTTGTTTTTTATAGAACTATGAATATGAAGTCCCACGAAGATTTAGAACCATTTTTAAAAAAAATTTTATTAACACCTTGTAATCTGCGAAAAATGTGGTAAACTGAAATGTCGTATTATGAAAAAAACACATTAATATAGAAGAAAAAAGAAAGGATTTCGATTTTTATGAATATCAAACGCGAAGATGTACGCAACGTAGCCATTATCGCCCATGTCGATCACGGCAAAACCACACTGGTGGATCAGCTTCTGAAGCAGAGCGGTGTATTCCGTGAAAACCAGGAAGTTCAGGAACGTGTCATGGACTCCAATGACATTGAGCGTGAGCGCGGAATTACTATTTTGTCCAAGAACACTGCTGTCCACTACAAAGGAGTAAAAATCAACATCATCGATACCCCAGGCCATGCAGACTTCGGTGGCGAGGTAGAGCGTGTACTGAAGATGGTCGATGGCGTTATTCTTCTGGTAGATGCTTTTGAAGGTGCCATGCCTCAGACTAAATTCGTTCTGAAAAAGGCTCTTGAACTGGATCTGCATGTTATTGTCTGCATCAACAAGATCGACCGTCCGGAAGCACGTCCGGATGAGGTTATCGATGAAGTTCTCGAACTCCTTATGGATCTTGAGGCTTCTGATGAGCAGCTTGACTGCCCGTTCCTGTATGCTTCTGCAAAAGCAGGTCATGCAGTTCTGGATCTTGCAGATACACCAGAGAATATGGCTCCGCTGTTTGAGACAATCCTGAAATATATCCCGGCTCCGGAGGGTGATCCGGATGCTGATACCCAGGTTCTTATCAGCACCATCGACTACAATGAATATGTAGGACGTATTGGTGTAGGTAAAGTAGAGAATGGTAAGATCGCAGTAAACCAGGAACTTACCCTTCTGAACCATCATGACCTTGACAAACGCAAGAAAGTCAAAATCAGCAAACTCTATGAATTTGACGGCCTGAATAAGATTGAAGTTAAGGAATCATCTGTAGGCTCTATTGTTGCAATCTCCGGTATTGAAGATATCCATATCGGTGATACCCTCTGCGGCGGTGACAATCCGGAAGCAATTCCGTTCCAGAAGATTTCTGAACCTACACTTTCCATGAACTTCCTTGTAAACGACAGCCCACTTGCAGGACAGGAAGGTAAATTTATCACTTCACGTCATCTGCGTGACCGCCTGTACCGTGAACTCAACACAGATGTCAGCCTTCGTGTAGAAGATACAGAAACTACTGAGTGCTTCAAGGTTTCCGGACGTGGTGAACTTCATCTGTCTGTCCTTATTGAGAATATGCGCCGTGAAGGTTATGAATTCGCAGTAAGTAAGCCGGAAGTTCTGTATCACACAGACGAACGCGGCAAGAAACTCGAGCCGATGGAAATCGCTTACGTTGATGTTCCGGAAGAATTCTCAGGTACTGTTATCCAGAAGCTGAGCGAACGTAAAGGTGAGCTTCAGGGAATGAGCACAGCCAGCGATGGTTCTGTTCGTCTGGAATTCCACATCCCGTCCCGTGGACTGATCGGTTTCCGTGGAGAGTTCCTTACTTCCACCAAGGGTACCGGTATTCTGAATACCACCTTCGACGGATATGCTCCGTACAAGGGAGATTTCCAGTACCGTAAACAGGGCTCCCTGATCGCATTCGAATCAGGTGAGGCTGTTGCATACGGTCTGTTCTCCGCACAGGATCGTGGAACACTTTTTGTCGGACCTGGCGAAAAAGTATACAGCGGTATGGTTATCGGACAGAATGGTAAAGCTGAGGACATCGAACTGAATGTCTGCAAGACCAAACATCTGACCAACACACGTTCTTCTTCCGCTGATGAAGCTCTGAAACTGACCCCGCCAAGAATCCTCAGCCTGGAGCAGGCAATCGAGTTTATCGATCAGGATGAGCTTCTTGAGGTTACACCATCAAGCCTTCGTATCCGTAAGAGAATTCTCGACCCTAGAGAAAGAAAACGTGCTGCATTCCGTAAACAGTAAAAACAAACAAGTCTGCTTTAGACAAAAAACGTGCGCTGTCAATGCGCACGTTTTTTATGTCATATTATCGATCTGAATGTTGCTTCCACTTCTTCTGAAGCTTAACCTTCGCTTCAAGAAATTTTTCTCTGGAAAGCTTCGACTCGGAAGGTTTCTCCTTCGGTTGTTCAGGCTTGTGGAAATAATTATCATACGCTTCCCGCATCTCCCCTTGATGATTCTTCTGGAGACCTCTGTTCGTCAGCTTCCTGATGATATCATAAATCACTCCAAAAAGCGGAACTGCGATAACCATTCCCACAATTCCCCATAATCCGCCAAATAGAAGAATGGAGAATAATACCCAGAAACTGGAAACACCTGTTGTATTTCCAAGGATCTTCGGTCCAATGATATTTCCGTCCACCTGCTGAAGGATCACAATAAAGATAACGAAATACAGTGCCTGCCATGGATTATCAAGAAGAAGCAGCAGGGTACATGGAATCGCACCGATAAAAGGTCCGAAAAACGGTATGATATTCGTCACACCGATCACTACACTGATAAAAGCAGCCGACTCAAATCCCATCAAGGTCGTACCTGCAAAGCAGATCACACCGATAATCGCAGAGTCAATGATCTTTCCAACAAAGAAACCATTGAACATCTTATCTGTATAACGAAATTCTTCCTCAATGATAGCCGCCCACTTATTTGGAAAAATACCATACAGAAGCAGCCTTGCCTGTGCACCAAACAGTTTCCTGCTGGCAAGAAGATAAACGGCGATCAAAAATCCAAGAAACATGTTCTTGAACACACTGAACACCTCGATCAGCTGTACTGTGATATTATTAATAATTCCCTGGATCGTCTGCATCATGCTGGAATTTGCATTCAGGACATCATTCAGTCCACTCTCGATCTGTGAAGCGAAATGATTAAAATATGCCCGGATCTGCGGCTGGTCCTGCAGTATCTGATCAATCATACGGTTACAATACGCGAGTCTCTCCGGAAGAATACGGATAATCTTGACCGTACTGTCCCATACCTGCGGCAGGATCAGAAGAATCAATAAGACTACGATCGTCACAGCAGAAATCACTGCTATCGCGATAGACAGGAATTTCAATCCCTTTTTCTGTTTCTCAGTTGCATTTGGAAACCACTTCAGGAATCTGTCATCCATGCGATTGCACATTGGTGCAAGAATATAGGCAATCAACGCACCATACAGGAACGGTTTCAGGATGTTAAAAATTCCTCTGATTCCTGCTGCGATATTCTGACTCTGGTTCAGAATATACATAATTGCGAAGCCAAACGCCAGGACTGACGCACCTGTGATTCCAAGTTTTACATATTTTGTGTTTTCATTCTGTTTCAATAGTCATGCCCCCTGAAGCTGTCTTTTCTGTATCACATATCTGTGATTTTCTGTTTGTCTGTAACTGTTCTGTCTTTTCACAGACAGATTTATTTGTAACCGTTCACAGGTAAACTGAGTGAGCAGTAACATTTATTTTACTCATCTTGTTGCAGTACATTGTAACATCCACATTCTTGATTTGCAACACACAGATTTCCTGTTTTGCTTCTTAAGTTTCTTATGGAGTAAAAAAACAACTGCCCCGGTATCACATTCCTGTAATACCGGGGCAGCCGCCGTTTATAATAAATTTTCTATGGAAGAAAATGTACTTGTTTCTTATTTACCATAGTATGCTTTCAGATAAATCTCTTTCAGCTCTGCGATGAGTGGGTATCTCGGATTTGCACCAGTACACTGGTCGTTGAATGCCTGTTCGCTCATCTCATCAAGAGTCTCAAGGAAGTATTTCTCATCTACATTGTAGTCTTTGATAGTAGGTTTGATCTCGATGATCTTCTTGAGTTCTTCCAGTTTCTCCAGAAGTTTCTCAAATACTTCTTTGTCATCTTTTCCTGTCAGTCCTACGAAACGACCAATCTCTGCATAACGAGCCAGAGTCTTCGGATACTGATACTGCGGGAAAGTACCCATCTTTGTCGGAACTTCTGCTGCATTATAACGCATAACATCTGTGAGTACCAGAGCATTTGCAATTCCGTGTGGAATATGGTGGAAAGCACCCAGTTTGTGTGCAAGGGAGTGGTTTACTCCGAGGAATGCATTTGCGAATGCCATACCAGCCATGCAGGAAGCATTTGCCATATGATCTCTTGCTTCTACATCATTTCCATTTCTGTATGCTCTTGGCAGATAGTCAAATACCAGTTTGATCGCACGGAGTGCAAGACCGTCTGTGTAGTCAGATGCCATCATGGATACATATGCTTCGATCGCATGTGTCATAACGTCGATACCGGAAGCACTTGTCAGGCCTTTTGGTGCACTCATCATGTTGTCTGTATCTACGATCGCCATATCCGGAAGCAGTTCATAGTCTGCCAGAGGCCATTTAATTCCTGTCTCTTTATCTGTGATGATCGCGAACGGTGTTACCTCAGAACCTGTACCAGAAGATGTAGGTACGGCGATGAAGTAAGCTTTTTTACCCATTTTCGGGAATGTATAGATTCTCTTACGGATATCCATGAAGTCCATTGCCATATCATCGAAGTCTGCATCCGGGTTTTCATAAAGAACCCACATGATCTTACCGGCATCCATTGCGGAACCACCACCCATTGCAATGATGCAGTCCGGCTCAAATGCACGCATTGCTGCTGCACCTGCTCTTGCACTTGCCAGAGACGGATCTGGTTCTACATCAGAGAAGCATGTATGAACGATTCCCATTTCATCCAGTTTGTCTTCGATTTTCTTTGTATATCCATTCTTATAAAGGAAAGAGTCAGTTACGATGAAGCAGCGTTTTTTGCCCATTACGTTTTTCAGCTCATCAAGAGCAACCGGCAGGCAACCTTTTTTAAAGTAAACTTTTTCCGGGGTTCTCATCCAGAGCATGTTCTCTCTCCTCTCAGCAACAGTCTTAATATTGATCAGGTGTTTTACACCAACGTTTTCAGATACAGAGTTTCCACCCCAGGAACCGCATCCAAGTGTCAGAGACGGAGCAAGTTTGAAGTTGTAGAGGTCTCCAATACCACCCTGAGAAGATGGAGTATTGATAAGAATACGGCAGGTCTTCATTGCTGCTGCATGTTTTGCCATTTTTTCTTTCTCATTTACATTGATGTAAAGAGAAGCTGTATGTCCGTATCCGCCATCAGCTACAAGCTGTTCTGCTTTTGCGATTGCTTCGTCAAAGGTTTTTGCCTTGTACATTGCAAGTACAGGAGAAAGTTTCTCATGTGCAAACTCTTCACTGATATCTACAGATTCAACTTCACCGATCAGGATCTTTGTTTCAGCCGGGACAGTAACTCCTGCCATCTCAGCGATGGTTGCTGCTTTCTGTCCAACGATCTTGGCATTCAGTGCACCATTGATCAGGATTGTTTTTCTTACTTTCTCGATCTCATCTTCTTTAAGGAAGTAGCATCCTCTGTACTGGAACTCTGCTTTTACTGCTTCGTATACGCCCTCCAGAACAGTTACAGACTGCTCAGAAGCACAGATCATACCATTGTCGAATGTCTTGGAATGAATGATGGAGTTTACTGCAAGACGAACGTCTGCTGTCTCATCAATGATAACCGGTGTATTTCCGGCTCCAACACCAAGTGCCGGTTTTCCGGAGGAGTATGCAGCCTTAACCATTCCAGGACCACCTGTTGCAAGGATGATGTCAGCTTCTTTCATTACAAGGTTTGTCAGTTCAAGGCTTGGTACATCGATCCATCCGATGATGCCTTCCGGAGCACCTGCTTTAACTGCCGCTTCCAGAACAACCTTTGCAGCCTCAATAGTACTTCCTTTTGCACGTGGATGTGGGCTGATGATAATCGCGTTTCTTGTTTTTAATGCGATCAGAGTTTTGAAGATTGCTGTGGAAGTCGGGTTTGTTGTCGGGATAACTGCTGCAATCAGACCGATCGGCTCTGCGATTTTCTTGATTCCATAAACCGAATCTTCTTCCACTACACCACATGTCTTTGTGTTTTTGTATGCGTTGTAGATATATTCAGATGCATAATGATTTTTGATAACTTTATCTTCTACGATACCCATTCCTGTTTCTTCAACAGCTGCTTTGGCAAGCGGGATACGTGCTTTATCTGCTGCAGTTGCTGCTGCTTTGAAAATCTTATCAACCTGCTCCTGTGTATAGGTAGCAAAAATTTTCTGAGCTTCTTTCATTGCGGCAATCTTAGCTTCAAGTGCCTCTGGAGTATCGATAATTGCAGGGATGTTATTTTCTTTCTTTGCCATTTCTGAAATCCTCCTGTTTTTCTTTTTCGTCTTAATAGTGTAGTGTGTTGGTTGTGTGTGTTAACGAATTATCGTTAATTATTTATCAATCTTGCTGATGAGGTTATTATATGTGATTGTTAATCATTTGTCAATATACTTTATTCATCTAAATCAATCCCACATAATCCCTCTTTTTTCGATTTTTTATGCATTTTATTCAAGTGATTTCGGGGTGCTTTTGTACATTATTATCATATAATTTAAAATTTAGATTTTTTCATTCACTTTCTTTTGAAATATTTTATATTTTTTCTGTTTTTCTATATACTTTTTTGTTTATTTTGTATATAATAATATATTATGCCGTTTCGTTAATACAGCAAAAATACTCACTGTTTTTCCAGACAAACTCTCAGCCTCCCAAGTATATCCCACAATCTTTCGCAACTGTCCGCGAGTCATTCCCCAAAAGTTCAAAAAATAAGATTATTTATAACTATTCAGAAGGTAGTATCCCGCGAGGCGTTTTGGCATGTTTTTTGCCAAAATCCCGAGATATACAAGGCAAAATGCCATCACCGAAGGTGATTTGAAATGCATTTTGACTCGTAACTGTGAGGGTACTGAACAGTTACGATTATTTGTCATATTTCTATTATGCCCCACATAAATTAAAAGATGAGAGATCTTTACTTTCTTTTAACACAATCAATCTACAAATTTATTATTGAAGGAGTATTCTAATGGGAAGCGGCAATGCAGTACGAGTAACAGAACCAGAAACATTCACATTGATACAATTAGAGGAAGAAAGACAGAAATTGAAAAAGAAAGAACTTTTAAAGAATATGCTGACTGACAGTGAGTTCAGCATCAAAGGACAATGTGCCATCAATCTTATGATGACCAAGATAGATATCATCAATACCTTTCTGCTTATGCACTATGGGAGAAACTTTATCCAGATGAAAATCGGACGACTCAAAAGCTATGACAGCGTATGCAAAAAAATGCAGAAAAAGGGGCTGGATCTGACTTTTTCCAATGCTCTAGACAAGATCAACGACCTGATCGGTGTCCGAGCGGTCTGTGCCTATATAGATGATATCTATAAAGTAGCTGACCTTCTCCAAAAGCAGCAGGATATCCGTGTCATCAAAATCAAAGATTATATCAGACAGCCCAAGAAGTCCGGCTATCAGAGTCTCCATCTGATTCTGGAAATTGCAATTCCATTTCAGGAAGAAAACCAGTGGATCAAGCTGGAGCTACAGCTTCGGACAGCTGCCATGGATTACTGGGCTAATCTTGATCATCATCTTCGCTATAAAAGAGATCAGAAACAGGCAGCTCCTATCAACGAGGAACTGCAGCAATGTGCCTCCATGATCAGCCAGCTGGATCACCGGATGCTGGAAATCCGTAAGAAAATTGATAAAATCTGATATCATGATCCGGCATCCCTGATGCCTCTCTGATATGCAATATAAACATATACAGGAGCTCCTGCCCCGTACTTCTGCGAGTGGATCTCCTGTTTTTGGGTTCAAAAATCGGCAAACTTTGTTTATTATTTCACAATAAAAGAAGCCGCGCAATGCGGCTTCTCGGTACTTTAAAGAATATTCTTTTGCTCTATGCAAGTCCATACTCTGCTGCCAGCTTCCGAAATTCCGGAAGGGAATTACAGATTGTCTCATAAGAGACGCAGTATGCCAGTCTCACATATCCCGGGCAAGCAAAGGAGCTTCCCGGAACCATAAGGATGTTATATTTCTTACCGGCCTCACAGAACTGTTTCTCATCTGCGATCGGAGATTTCACAAATAAATAAAAAGCTCCCTGTGGTTTGATACACTCAAAACCACATTCTATCAACCCGTTGTAAAGTGTCAGACGATTTCTGTCATAGGCAGCCACATCCACCTCTGCATCTACACATTTCTGGATCACCTTCTGCATCAGAGACGGAGCGTTGACACTTCCAAGTATACGATTTGCAATCGCTGCTGCTGTAATAACTGTTGCACTGTCTTCCAGTTCATCTGGAATGACCAGATAACCAATACGCTCTCCCGGTAAAGAGAGTGATTTACTGTAGGAATATCCCACAACAGTATTCCTGTAATATTTTGTCAGATATGGAACCTCCACTCCATCATAAGCCAACTCTCTGTATGGTTCATCAGAAATCAGATAAATCACAGAGCCAAACTCCTGCTGTTTTTTCTCAAGGATCGCAGACAGTTCTTTGATCGTATCCTCGGAATAAACAACACCTGTAGGATTATGTGGTGTATTCACGATCACTGCACGGGTATTCGCGGTAATCTTCTCTTCCAGTTCATTTAAGTTTGGCTGAAAAGTCTCTGTATTCGGGGAGATTTCCACAAGCTGGCCGTCATAATTACGTACATATGCACCATATTCCAGAAAATACGGTGCAAAAACGATCACTTCTTCTCCAGGATTCAGGATTGTCTTGAGGATCACATTCAGCCCACTGGCCGCACCAACGGTCATAATCAGATTATGTGCAGAAAAACTGGTTCCAAAACGACGGTTCAGAGACTGTGCAATTGTTTCTCTGACATCTTCAAACCCGGCATTGCTCATATAACCGTGAAGAACTGTCGGTTCTTCGTTGTTTGCAAGGTCAATGATTGCCTCTCTCACACAGTCCGGTGCCGGAACGCTCGGATTTCCCAGGCTGAAATCATATACCTTATCCGCACCGTACTTTGCACGGAGACGGTTTCCTTCCTCAAACATCATACGAATTGCTGAGTTATTCTGTACAAAAGGTTTCATTTTTTCTGCTATCATAATATACCTCCTCGTATTTCTGCTGATTACTTTTTATTTTTTCTGCTGTGACCAAATGCAATCCATCCAACCAGCGCTAGCATGGCAATACCAACAATCATCCATGGAATCAGATAGGAGAGTCCCTTTGGCTGGAACATATCATAGTACCCTTTCAGATAAATGACTGCAACAACAACCGGGATCACCCACAGCATATAATTTCTGATGAATGTCGGAAATTTCAGTCCGGAACCTGTATTGACCTCTTTGATAAAATTCTCCCATCCCCAGCCTTTTCTGGATGCACAGAAGATCACAAAGATCACAGATCCCAGCGGCAGGATATTATTGGAAATAATAAAATCCTCCAGATCCATAATGTTTGTTCCTTCACCAAGAATCTGTATTCCAGACCATGGACCAAATCCAAGGATTGCCGGCATGGATAGAACGATAACCAGAACAATATTTACAAGAACCGCCTTGTTTCGCTTCCAGCCCCACAAATCCATTGCAAAAGAAAGAATATTCTCAAACACTGCAATAACTGTGGATAATGCTGCAAATGACATAAATAAGAAGAATAGTGTTCCCCAGAGCCTTCCTCCTGCCATCTGATTAAAGACATTCGGCAGAGTGATAAATACCAGTCCCGGACCTGCTCCCGGTTCTACATTAAAAGCAAAACATGCAGGAATAATGATCAGTCCAGCCATCAGTGCAACAAAGGTATCCAGGATCAGGATGTTGACACTCTCACCTGCCAGCGTCTGTTCTTTTCCCATATAGCTTCCAAAGATTTCCATAGCTCCGATACCAATGCTCAACGTAAAGAATGCCTGTGAAAGTGCCCCGAAGATTACATTTCCAAGACCTGCCTCACGAATATTGTCAAGGTTTGGCACCAGATAGAATTTAACACCCTCCATTGCACCGTCCAGAGTCACAGAATGAACAGCCAGCACAACGATAAGTGCCAGAAGACAGATCATCATGACCTTGGTGATACGCTCAATTCCATTCTTAAGTCCCAGCGAACAGACTCCAAATGCAAGCAGAACTGCCGCGATCATCCAGCCCGTCATGGTACCTGTGGACGTCATCAAATTTGAAAAAAATCCACTTATCTCATCAGAAGAAGCACCGCTCAGCTTACCGGATGCCATAACATAACAATAGTACATCATCCAGCCTGCTACCATCGTGTAAAACATCATCAGCATGTAATTGCCGATCATTCCCATATAACTGTATTTATGAAAATTAGAACCCTCCGGTTCCAGTTTATGAAATGCTCTCGCCGTACTCAGTCTGCTGCTGCGTCCTACCGCAAATTCACTTACAAGAATTGGCAGTCCAAGCAGCACAAGAAATACAAGATAGATAAGAATAAACGCGGCACCGCCATACTTGCCTGTCATATACGGAAATTTCCATACATTTCCAAGACCTACTGCACATCCGGCTGAAACCAGAATGAAACCAAGCCTTGATCCAAATGATTCTCTTTCCTTCAAAAATTTTTCCTCCTTTATTTTAATGAACCTGTTTATTATAACACAAGGACAGTTCAATGTGAACTGTCCTTGTGTTATGCATAGAATACAAATATTTATATTATTTCCCATAAAGATAATCACTGTACTCCGGATCATCCAGACTTGAAGAATCAATCCATGCCGGATCATAAAGCACCGTTCTCTCAACACCTGAGACTTCTTCCTTTGGAACGGTCAGCTGCACTGCAGCCAGAATTGTCTGGTAGCCGATTCTGTATGGATCCTGCGAAACCACACCTGCCTCAACACCATTACGAATTGCCTCCTGCTGCTTGGATGTAGCATCTACTCCAACCATAGTCAGAACATGATCTCCTGTTTTTTCGGTATCAAGATAAAGATCAGAGACATCCGCATTGGTACAAAAAACGCCGGCAAGATCCGGATAAGACTGAAGCGTACTCTCTATTGCAGACTGCATATCCTCCACCTTGTCCATGTATAATTCCTGAACAACTGAAATATCTGAATAAGCTGAGATTGCTTCCTTAAATCCCTCTACTCGCCTCCTGGAACTCTCTGTCTTCTCCTGTGCCGAAAAAATCGCCACCTTGCCGCTCTTTCCTATTGCATCTGCGAGCTTCTCTCCTGCAAGCTTTCCTACAGAAGTATTATCAGTACCCCTAAAAGCTGCAATCATGTCACTGTCCGTTACATTAGAGTCAAAAGCAACTACTGAAATTCCATTTTCCTTCGCTGCCTCGATCTGAGCCTGGCAGGAATCCTCATCTCCTGCTGAAAGACATAATACCGTTGGATTCTCTGCAATAACTGCATCCAGTGTATTTATCTGCTTCTCCACATCCTGCTCATTGCTCGCACCTTCAAACGTCATCGTGATCTGATCGTCTGACGTATAGCCGTATGCCGCGTTGACGTCCTTCACCGCATCCTCCATGCCGGTACGGATTGCTTTCCAGAATTCACCGTCTACGCTCTTGCTCACAACGGCAATCCTGCTTCCTGCTGTAACAGGTGCCGAAGTATCTATCTGTGTTTCCAGTTCTGTCTCTTCAGATGATCTGTTCTCTTCTTCTTTCTGTGTTGTCTCGTCATTTGCCTGCACATCCGCTACAAAATTATCAGAGCCGCCTTTTCTATCGAGTCCTCCTGCCACTAAAATAATTCCGGCAAGAATAATTCCGGCTGCAGCCGCTTTTCTCATCGTTTTCCCTCTTTTCCTTAATATATCCTTTATACAAATGCGCTTCTTTTTTTACATTATACACATTTTCTTTTTTGAGTCTATAGATTTCATAATTTTTTTCATTATTTACAGGGAAAATCGGTTATGATTACTGTGGCATTCACAGCGCCTGAAAGCCTGTGAATGCTTCCCCCTTCGGTGCAGCCTTAAATTCCATCTTCTTTCCTGTTACCGGATGACGAAATGCCAGATGACAGGAACACAATCCCAGTGGCAGGACGGAAAGATCCTTTGCATTATATTTTCGATCTCCCAGAAGCGGCATTCCCTTATGCGCCATCTGAACTCTGATCTGATGATGGCGTCCTGTATCCAGGGCAATTTTTACCAGAATCCTCTTTCCGGTTTCTGTCCTTTCATCTTTTATTTCTTCCTGCACCCAATAATCAAGAACCGCCTTTTTTGCTCCTGGTGTTTTGGAAGCAACCACAGACGAAGAATTTGTCCTGCTGTCTTTTTTGAGATAATCTTCTAAATGTCCCTGCTTTTCATCCGACATCTGTGCTGTCACCGCCAGATATTCCTTCGTAACAGTTTTTGCAGTAATCTGTCGAGTCAGCCCGGATGCCGCTTTCGGTGTTTTAGCAAACACAAGAACGCCTTCTACCGGCTGATCCAACCTGTGTACAACACCAAGATACGGCATTTTTCCGGGATTTTTGAGTGCCAGGTAATTCTTCAGGCTGCTCTCCATATCCGCGGCTCCCAGTCTGGCATTCTGCACAGCGATACCTGCGGGTTTATGGCATACTAAAATTTCTTTATCCTCAAAAAGGATACAGTCCTGTATATTAAAATTTCGCATAAAAAAATCTCTCCTTTTGAGGAGAGTATAACGTAAAAGAGCACGGAATACAACAACAAAGACGACCATCACTTCTATTTATTCTTCACGAATTATGATAAAAGGATGGTCGTCTTAACACTCTTCACTATTCAATTTTAATAACCTCTTAGTTCTTTCAAACTTATCGTCTTGTCTGCTAATTGAATTCCTGTGATATATTTATATTATATATCTTTCATTCAATTCTCTTTATTCAGTTTTATATTAATCTCATATTCATGTCTTATCGGATAATCAAAATATTTTATTCCCTGCTCATAAACGATACGATGTTTATCATTTCGCTTATTTAGAAAGTTTATAGATTTAAATTATAATTTACGGATTATAATTTAATTTATAGAGAATTCCGGATATCTTTTTCGCTGGACTAGAGCAACTCCAAACTTAACTTATTAAATTTCGAATTGTTTTCCTTAGAAATAAGCTTCCTTCTTATCTCTTCTTAACATCTGTTGTGAGGAGATGTTCTTCTGATGCAAAGTTTCAATCCATATGAGAATTTATCTTATATGCATTTCAAAGTATCTTGCCTGTTTATCTTTGGATTTCTCTGAATCTCTTCTTTCAGACGAAATTCTAAAACAAGGAGTTATACTTTTTCAAAAATGTTTCTTTACACATCTTCGAAATCCTCTGTATCAGGTGCGTGATAGTTATTCAATATAAGTAATCGATTCTATATACCTGTAATACTTACTCTTAAACAATCATTTCTTCTTATGAAGTCCTGTTCACCAGGTTATAACTTTCATTAATCTTCTGTCAGAATATGATTATTTCTAATTCAATGGGCTAATATGTATCAGGTCTTTCTGGCAGGAAACTCGATTCCTATCACTTCTTATATTGATGATCGTTAATAACTACTGTCCCAACGGTATCACCTTAACCTTTCTTTTTGATTTCATTCCTTTCATGTGTGTTCTATATACTATGAATTGAATGAGTATCTTTTGTACTTTGTGTGTTTGTTTTCTTTTGTTTTGATGAGATTATAATAGCACTACAGTCCATATTTGTCAACACATTTTTAATTATTTTGCATTTTATTTTATATATTTCTTGTTTACGACTTTATTCTTGTTTTATTTGTGTGTTTTGTTTATTATTTTCTGATAATTTATTTTTTTCATATATTTCTCATATAAGCCAGGAGGGGTGTCACACAAAGTGCGGCACCCCTCCTTAGAATCTGAACTGAAATTCAATTCCTTCAGATTATTCTGTTACTGTGAACAGTTATATTATTTTCTGTTGTAGTTGATCAGACATCCCTTGAGAATGATCTCACGTTCATCATCTGTCAGTTCTCCAAGAGTCACCTGGAATTCTCTGAGCCCGTCTTCCTTAACCACATATCCTGTGATGCTGTCTGCTTTTTCTGCAACAGCTTTACGAATCTGCGGGAAGAACAGGAAATCTCCGTTTGCAAATGGAAGCTCTCCCTCTCGGATCAGGAACGGAAGCATACCCCAGTTGATGAGGTTAGAACGATAACGTTTGGTTGCGTACTCATTTGCAATATTTGCCCAGCCACCGAGAACCTTCTGGCAGGAAGCAGCCTGCTCACGTGCAGAACCATCGCCAGGTTTTACGGCAAAGATCGTACTTCCGACTCCAACATTTTCTTTGCTGATGTCTGCAAACTGTTTCTTTACAGCTTCCATAACCGGTTTCAGCTCAGGAACTGCATCAACCGGACATTCACCAGCCTCAATTGCCTTCTGTGCCTTCTGGATCTCTTTGGCACGTCCGACATACTCCGGATCTCTTCTGGAAAGAGTAAACTCTGCCAGTCCAAGAGGATTGGAACGGAAGGAAGAAGTCTCACCTGACGGGATCAGTTCATCTGTTGTTGTAACAGGATCATGAATCTCAGAAACAACCTTAAGCACAAGATTCTCTGCCAGTGCAGGCATCTCCGGCCAGTCTTTGATGTTTGGACCGAACTGGATCTCAACACTCGGATCTGCTACTCCCTTGCTGTCAAAGATACGATTATCATAAATTGTCTTGTCGAAGAAATATTTCTGCTGTCTGTAGGTTCCTGTAAATTCTTCGGCAGAAGTCAGGAAGCCTTTATTGGCAGCTGTTGCCGCAATAGATCTTGCATCCATAAGGGCAACCGAAGAAATCTGTCCATTCTGAACCTTAGATCCTTCACGGTTCGGGAAGTTTCTGGTTGTATGACGGATACTGAATGCATTGTTTGCAGGAGTGTCTCCGGCACCAAAACAAGGTCCGCAGAAAGCAGTCTTCACAACGGCACCTGTTTCAAGCAGATCTGCGAGGACACCATTTCTTGCAAGTTCCATATAGATCGGTGTACTTGCAGGATAAACACTGAGTGTAAATGCATCTGCTCCGATGCTTGCTCCACGAAGAATATCTGCTGCTGCACAGATATTTTCAAATCCACCGCCCGCACATCCGGCAATGATTCCCTGTTCCACATAAAGCTTGCCATCTACGACTTTATCCTTAAGTGAATACGGAACTTTGCCATCGAGGCTGATCTGTGCTTTCTTCTCCACATCATCAAGAATGTCATAGAGATTTGCTTTCAGTTCATCAATTGTATAGGTATTGCTTGGATGGAACGGCATTGCGATCATTGGCCTGATCTCGCTTAAATCCACCTCTACACAGCCGTCATAGTATGCAACCTTGCCTGGCTTCAGTTCTTTATAATCTTCTTTTCTGCCATGGATCTCATAGAATTCCTCGATGGTCTCATCTGTCTGCCAGATAGAAGAAAGACAGGTTGTCTCTGTTGTCATAACATCGATACCAATACGGAAATCTGCACTTAAACCGGCAACTCCAGGTCCTACGAATTCCATAACCTTATTCTTTACATAGCCGTTGGCAAATACCTTACCGATAATTGCCAGTGCAACGTCCTGCGGACCTACGCCCGGTCTTGGCTGTCCCTTAAGATAAATAGCAACTACGCCCGGCATATTGATGTCATAAGTCTGGGAAAGAAGCTGCTTAACCAGTTCTCCGCCGCCTTCACCCATAGCCATGGTACCAAGTGCACCGTAACGGGTATGGCTGTCAGAACCAAGGATCATCTTGCCGCCGCCTGCAAGCATCTCACGTGCGAACTGATGGATAACTGCCTGATGAGGAGGTACGTATACTCCGCCATATTTCTTTGCACAGGTAAGTCCGAACATATGATCATCTTCATTGATGGTTCCGCCTACTGCACAGAGAGAGTTGTGACAGTTTGTGAGCACATAAGGAATCGGGAATTTCTCGAGTCCTGAAGCACGGGCTGTCTGGATAATTCCTACAAAAGTAATATCATGAGATGTTAATTTATCAAACTTAATCTGTAATTTCTGCATATTTCCAGAAGTATTGTGTGCCTCCAGAATACCATATGCCATAGTGTTCTTTGCTGCGTCTTCTCTGGATACCGGCTGTTCCATCTTGCCTTCTTCAACAATATCACAACCGTTTACAAGGTAAACGCCACCGTCGTATAGCTTCATAATAACTCCTCCATTCATGTAAATTCTGCATTGCATTCTTGCTGTTTTTGCAAAATGTATATTAATTATACTTTATCTCACTAAAATCTGCAATGAGATTTCATAAGATATGTCACAAAAAACATGACTCTGGTGAATTTATAACACTCCTTTACTTTCCCATCAAAATCCGTTATACTTGGAATCACATTTCTGCCGCCTGTGGCAGTTCTGACAGGGAGGTTTTTAATTATATGTTTCGTTTATGGGGAAAAATGTGGAAAGACAACCACATGTTAAAAGACATCGTCATTGATGACGACTCTGAAGATACAAGAACACACAAGATTTTTCGGGCACTTCAGGAAATCTGCTATGATTTCGACCTGGAGAATCCAATCTGGCTGGACAGCAATGTTGCTGATTTTAAACGCCATGCCAGAACCAGATTCCGCCAGGACAGTTTTATTGAGCATATTGAATTTGATTATCTGGAGATTCAGGTCATCGAAGAAGATTGACAAAACGGACAAGTTTGCTTCAAGATAAAGTAAGGAACTGCCGCCCGCAGCCCTGCTGCCAATTGACAGCCTGCTGTGAGCGGCAGTGTTTGTTTTTGTTTCCTGCCGGCAGAATCATCCACAAACTTTCAGACGATCCATTTGCCTAAGACCGGTATTTTCTTTATAAGTATTACTCCAATACAGCTAAGTACAAAAATACATATCATAACCATCGGAATCGCAATAAATGTAATTCCGATCATCATACTGTCCACCCCTGCTCTGTGCAGGATATCGCGGAAAAACGCATGGATCAGATAAATACCAAAGGTATAGCTCCCTAACCGGCAGATCACTTCTTCCTGTTTCTCTGTCCACTGAATTCGGGATACATAATTTTTGAAAAACAGAAATACTGCACTTCCCCAGAAAAATCCGGCCAGCGTGAAGTTTTCATAATATGCCTGTATCTCTCTTCCTTCCCGCGGTGACATGATCTGACAGAGCAGGATTGCTGTTATGATCAGAACGACTCCAAGAATATAAACTGTCTTTTCCATTTTTTTCGGAATCTCATAATGAGAAAGATAATGCCCCAGAACAAAATATCCTGCATAATCCACTATCATTCCAGGCTGAATCGTATACATCAGATCCATAACATACTCTTTCAGCGGAAATGAGAAACAATTCATCGTGTACGGCAGAATCTTGAAGATCAGAAACAGCAGGATCAGATATTCCTCCCATTTCTTCCCGCGTTCACAGTTTACAATCTCCCACAGAAGCGGCGTCACGGCCAGAAGCCCCGCCAGCATCGGAAGATACCATAAATGAAAGTAGGAACCGCTGCAATAAATCAGGACCTTCTTTAAAAACAGGACCGGACCTTCCATATTTCCTGAAACCACAATTCTGTATACTGCATAAAAAAACTGCCAGAAGGCATATGCAGCCGCAATCTGCAGAATGTTCTTTCTCCACAGTTTCTTAAGGGACCAGTTCCGTTTGCTGTCCAGATACAGGGTACCGCTGATCATAACAAACACAGCGACTGCAAACCGAAAGATCCCATGATAGAAATTTGAAACTCTCCACACCCCGGAATCCAGTGCTGTATCCCGGAAATGCTGCGATCCGGCATGAATACCGATCACACCGATGCAGGCGGCAATGCGAAGAAGTTCTATCCACGTAATTCTCTTTTTATTCATCTTGACTTGTGAATCTGAAGTCTACTGTTTTTCAGACTCTTCTCCCTTTATTTTGTGTGTCTGCAGCTGTTTATCCGTAACTGTTCACAGTAGCGTTTATCCTCTTTACAGCCGCATATTCTCAAGTTTCTCAGCTTCCGTTATGCTTCAAAGTATAACAAACACCTCTCCTTCCTACAAGAACTATTTCCTCTGAGTTTCCTGTCACTCCATGAATTCCCGGATGATCTCTCTCATAATCTCCTCTTCTTCCGGGCTAAGCATCTTGCTGAAATGACTTCCGGTAGCAGCAGTCTGCCGGATACTTGCTGTGATCTTCTCCACCATCTCCTCCTGAAGTGCAGGATCCACTTTTGCCGGCTGCACGACAGGGACAGGTTCTGACTTTCTTGAAGTGACGGTTTCTTCTCTTCGCGTTTTCACAGACAAAATATAATCCGCAAGAGAATTCATCACCAGTTCTTCTCTGTAAGCAAAATCCAGTGCCTGTCTGAGAATCATAAGACCAACCGGAATCACTGTGCCCAGATAGAGATAACGAAGCGGCAGTCCATCTGTCCAGTCAAGCCTTGTCACAAACCATACCGCCAATACCAGACACCCCGTTGATAAAAGAGACGGGATCCAGACCAGAAGATTCATTCGATTCAGCAGTTTGTCTCTTGTCTTCCAGAGATTCAGCCATTTTTCCTTAAGACTTGTGACCGCATTCGTTCTTCGCAAAATTCTTCTGTAAGTAAGGTGTACTGCCAGCATACCGACTGCACCGGATGCACCAGATGCAGCCATGATACAAAACAGTATCTGCAGGTCCATGATTTTCTCCAGCATAAGCCCCTCCTTGCTTTTACAATCTGTCCGGCTTCACCGCTCCGGCTCTTTCTGCTGTTAATTCACATTCTACACCTCCAGGAATCTGCTGCAAACAAAAATCGTTCATCAAATTCTCCTTTGAAAATACAAAAAACTCCCGTAAACAGCTGAATTCTCTGTTTTTCGTGAGAATTCATCCACTCAATGGGAGTTTCCGTTATTCTTATATTCATCCGAGATATACGGATTCCAGATCTTTACATTTTTTCCAGTGCTTCAACAACCTCTTCAAACTTCATAAAGTGAGATGCTTTTACGAGAATCGTATCTCCCTTCTGAACCAGATCTTTCAGATGTTCAAGGAGTGCTTCCCTGCTCTCTTCATAAATAACCTCAAAATCCGGATCAGCCTTTCGTGCCGCTTCTGCCATATGTGCCGAAAGTTCACCGACACAGATGCAGGCATCTATTCCACACTGTGCAGCATGAGTTCCAACCTCCTCATGAAGAGCAATCTCATTTTCTCCAAGCTCACCCATATCTCCAAGAATTGCCACTCTGCGGCCTTCTCCATCATGAAGAACATCCAGCGAAGCCTTCATTGACATTGGATTTGCATTATAGCAGTCATCTACCACAAGGAATTTATCTGTCTCTATCATTTTGAAACGGCCACGGATCGTCTCAAGGCTTTCGATGCCCTTTTTGATTTCTTCCGTGGTAAGACCATAGATGCGTCCGACAGCAGCGGCAGCCAGTGCGTTATAGACCATATGAATTCCCGGTGTCGGAACAAGAACATCAAAAACAGCTTCCCCGAGATGGATACGGCACGCTACACCTTTGAGTCCCTTACTTTCAATATGGTCTGCGTAAACATCACGATTTTCATCCAGTCCAAAGAATACCGGTTTAATGCCATTGTATTCGCTTACTGAGGCAAGCTTGTCATCATCACCGTTCAGGACAATATGTCCTTCCGGATTCATACATTTAAAGATTTCAGTCTTTGCTTTAAGCACACCGTCACGGTCTCCAAGATTTTCCAGATGACAGGTTCCGATGTTTGTGATCACACAGGTATCTGGCCTTGCAATCTTTGTCAGCCGGCTCATCTCTCCAAAATCACTGATTCCCATTTCCAGAACAGCAATCTGATCTTCCTCTCTCAGGCGAAAAACTGTGAGTGGAAGTCCCAGTTCGTTGTTAAAATTTCCCTGTGTCTTAAGAGTGCGGTATTTCTCCTTCAGAACAGACGCGATCACCTCTTTGGTACTGGTCTTTCCCACGCTTCCTGTAATCCCTACAACCGGTATCTGAAGCTGTTTCAGATAAAATTCTGCGATATCCTTCACAGCCTGAAGGGAAGAATTTATCTGAATATACGGAAAATCAGCATTCTTAAGTTCTCGTTCCGACAGTGTTACAAGTGCCCCTTTGCTCATGACATCCTCAATAAAACGATGCGCATCCACACGTTCCCCTACGATTGGAACAAACAGACTGTCTTTTTCGATCTTGCGGCTGTCTGTGGTAATGGATGAAACCTCTCTGTCCATTATGTTTTCCGGACCATGGTAGATGCCGGAGCAGACCTCTGTAAGATTTTTTATAGTAAGATTTTTCATATCGATTTCCTCTCCATATCCATATATCACCTTGCGTTCATGGCATTCCGGTGATGATATTTCCTTATTCGTATTTTTTCTGTGATACACGAATCAATTCTTCGCACAGAGTAGGATAATCCATTCCAAGAACGGCAGCCTCCTGTGGTATCAGACTGGTAGGAGTCATTCCCGGAAGTGTATTTGCCTCCAGGCAGTATATCTTCTCATCTTCTGTCACGATGAAATCAAGTCTTGCATAGCTTTCCATCTCCAGTGCATGATAACCATCAACGGCCGCTTCCTGAAGACGTTTTGTCAGTTCTTCGGAAATCGGTGCCGGGCAGGTCTCCTGTACTGCACCTGGTTTGTATTTATTTTCATAATCATAGAATCCCTCTTTCGGGACGATCTGAACAACCGGATAAGCCGTTCCGTCAACCACTGCAACTGTATACTCCACGCCCTTGATAAACTCTTCTACAACTACTTCATTCTCATATTCAAATGCCTCATCCAGTGCTTTTTGGTAAGCTTCCTGATCATCTACAATATAAACACCAATACTGGAACCACCACAGCATGTCTTAACTACTACAGGAAACTCCATACCAAGTGCTGCAAGAGAATCCTGGCGGTCTTTTTTCTTCATGGATTTACCGCCTGGTGTGCTCACACCTCTCATCTGAAACATAGCTTTAGTCACACCTTTATCCATCGCCATTGCACTGCTTAAATATCCTGTTCCGGTATAAGGGATTCCCATCAGATCAAAGGCTGCCTGTAATTTACCGTCTTCTCCGTTCGCACCGTGAAGTCCAAGGAAAACAAAATCTGCTTTTTTGCAGAGTTCAATGACATTTGGTCCAAAGAAATCTCTTCGGGTTTTCTTTAACTCTTTCATCTGGGAATTAAAGCTCTTGATATACTCTGCCGCCTTTTCGACATCATATTCTGCCGGAAAAGGATTTGCCCAGTCTACCGGTTCAAGGCCACAGAATACATCCACCAGAATTGCCTGATGACCTTTCTGTCTGAGTGCCTGACAGATTCCTGTTCCTGATACAATAGAGACATCTCTTTCTGTACTGGTTCCACCTGCTAATACAACAATTTTCATATTCTTCCATCTCCTTAAAGAATGCAAAAACTGCTGCAAAAATTCACCTCTGAATCTCTGCAGCATTTTTACTTGTAGTTATTCATTCAGAATTTATAAACAACCACCGGCATGCCGGTTTCTACATTCTGATACAGTTCCTGTGCAGCCTCTTCCGGCAGTACAATACAGCCTTCTGTGCCGGTCCAGTCTGTCATATCTGAGCTGAAATCCACATAATCCGTACTGCCAAAGCTGTCCTCCTCTGTGTCTGTTATCGCACTGAGATTTAATCCCGGATCACCATAAATACCAAGATCATCCGTAAAAGACAGCCAGCAGTCTGCGGTCATATTTCCGACAGATACACCTGTCTTCTTTTCTTCGATCGAGTACACACCATCCGGTGTACTGCTGCTGATTGCAATCCCGGTATCCACAACAGGCGTTCCGCTCTTATAAAGGACAAGTCTGCGATCTGTCAGACTGACTTCCACGTAAGAATATCCGATATCATTCGTATCACGGCTTGCCGCCTTCTGTGCATATACAGGTTCTCTCACCTGAGTTTTCTTATCAAGGATTGCCTGATATAAAGCGTCGGTCTCCTTTGGCTGGTCGATCAGCCATCCATAAGTGCCTCCGGATACAGTGATATCCCTGTTATCATACGTCGAGAAAGTACGATCTGTACCAACCGTATCATACTTCGCTGCAAGCTGTCCTACATAGGACGCAATCGCATCTTTATCCAGGATCAGACTGCCATCCTCATCTCTGCCAAGCCATTCTTTGATCAGAGTCCTGTCAACCGTTTCCTTTCGGTCACTGAAATCATACGTGATCACAACATCCGTAAGTTCATTCATCTGCTCACAGTCACTTTTCAGCTCATCACTATATATTAACGGATTTACATAGCATTCGTCAACTTCAAGATTTACTACTGTTCTTCCCGTTGTAACTGCATTAGAAATATCCTTCTGCAGTTTCTCTCTGTCAACCTTTGTGCCTTCTATTTCCGGTACAATTTCGAACCCGTCCTCATTTTCCTTTATGTACGCATCTGAGGGTTCCTGATTGTCCTTCAGGCAGTTCAGATCATCTACGGCCTTCTGAAAAAGCTTTTCATTATAGCTGACTGATGCTGAAACCTCCCAGGATTTATGCTGACTGAATGCAAGAAACCACTGAAAACGTTTCTGCTTATGCAGCATCCTGTTCACACTGCCATCTGAAGTATATTTCAGATCGATCTGATCTGCTGAAATGCTCTCCTGACCATTTCCTCTGGTCTGAACAGCAAGAACGTATACTCTGGTCTTTTCTGCCAGAAGTTTTTCTGTCTCTTCCTGTGTCATGTAGGAACAATTAAAACCATTTACCTGCGTTCCCGGCAGGAAATGCTTTGTAAAATAATATACTCCAAAAAAGTAGGCACCGATGCTCAGTAAAAACAGTACAACAATGAAGCCTACCAGTATCTTTCTTCCCTTGCTCATTTTTCTGTTTTCTTCTGCCATGATGCCTCCTGAAATGGTTACTGTTCACTCCGTTCACAGCAGCCTGGTCAAAAAATGTCTTATTCAGCAAGAAGCTTCTCTACACTTGCAAGCTTAACGCAGACAACAAATACCTGTGCTGCTTTTTCAAGCTCTTCAAGTGGCGGGAAAGATGGTGCAATACGGATATTGCTGTCTTTTGGATCTTTACCATATGGATAAGTTGCTCCCGCACCTGTCATAACAACGCCTGCTTCTTTTGCCTTGGCAACGATTGCTTTTGCACATCCGTCCATAGACTCAAAGGAAATAAAGTAGCCACCCTTCGGTGTGGTCCAGCTTCCAATTCCAAGTCCGCCGAGTTCTTTTTCCAGAGTTGCCTCTACCATTTCGAATTTCGGACGGAGAATTGCTGCATGTTTGCTCATATGTGCATGAACGCCATCCAGATTCTTGAAGAATCTTACATGACGAAGCTGATTCAGTTTATCATGTCCGATAGTCTGGACAGTCATATATTTACGGAAATCATCCAGATTAGCCTTGGATGCAGCTACTGCTGCGATACCGGAACCCGGGAAGCTGATCTTGGATGTAGAAGTAAACTTATAAACAATATCAGGATTTCCTGCTTTTGCACACTCTTCGAGAATTTCAAGAAGGAAATCCTGCTCCTTCTCATCGTCATAGAGATGATGTACACTGTAAGCATTATCCCAGTAGATACGGAAATCCGGTGCAGCCGGCTTCAGACGAGCAAAACGTTTAACTGTTTCCTCTGAGTAAGTATATCCCTGTGGATTGGAATATTTCGGAACACACCAGATACCCTTGATTGCCGGATCTTCACTTACCAGTTTCTCAACCATATCCATATCCGGTCCCTGCGGAGTCATCGGAACATTGATCATCTCAATTCCAAAGAACTCTGTAACCTTAAAATGGCGGTCATATCCCGGAACAGGGCAGAGGAATTTTACCTTATCCAGCTTGCACCATGGTGTATTTCCCATAACACCATGTGTCATAGAACGTGCCACAGTATCAAACATAACGTTCAGACTGGAAGTACCATAAATGATGATGTTTTCCGGTGATACCTCAGAAATCTCTCCAAGAAGACGCTTTGCCTCCGGAATACCATCCATAACTCCATAGTTACGACAATCTACCCCTGTTTCACATTTCAGATCTGTGCTGCTTGACAGAACATCCATCAGTTCCATAGAAAGATCCAGCTGATCTGCTGCCGGTTTACCACGTGACATATCCAGGGCAAGTCCCTGTGCTTTGATATCTGCATACTGCTTATCCAGTTCTTTCTTCAGATCCAGCAGCTGTTCTCTGCTCATTTCGCTGTACTTCTGCATAATTGTCCTCCTCGTGCCGGTCCCCAGAATCCTGTACCGGCATAAATTTAAATTCCCTCTTCTTTAGCGCCAGCTTTTAAGCTGATTTACTATCTCGTCTATTTTAGTATGCTAAATTCCTGCTTGTCAAGTCCCACAGCCTCTGTATTTATAAAAAATTTTCTCGAATCAGAGTGATAAAGTGTAAATTCTGCATAAACTACACGGCATATACACAAAACGCGACAGTTTTGCTTGCAGAATCCTGCGGTTTCACCTATACTGAATAGACAGGATCCTTCAAAAGATTCCTATAAAATGCATACAAAGAAAGGGTAACTGTTCAACACCCTTACAGTTACAGGAAAGGTTATAATATATGTGGATTGCAAATGACTGGAAAGAATACGAAGTAATTGATGCTTCCTGTGGTGAAAAGCTGGAGCGCTGGGGCAAATACACCCTGGTCCGTCCGGATCCGCAGGTTATCTGGGATACCCCAAAGGTAAGCAAGGGCTGGAAAAACATGAACGCACATTATCACCGTAGCAAAAAGGGCGGCGGCGAATGGGAGTTTTTTGATCTTCCTCAGCAGTGGGATCTCCATTATAAACATCTCACCTTCCACCTGAAACCATTCAGCTTCAAGCATACCGGACTGTTTCCGGAGCAGGCAGTCAACTGGGACTGGTTTGGTGACAAGATCCGCAATGCAGGACGTCCGATCAAAGTATTGAATCTTTTTGCCTACACAGGAGGTGCAACTCTTGCAGCGGCTGCTGCCGGCGCACAGGTTACCCATGTAGACGCTTCCAAGGGAATGGTAAACTGGGCAAAAGAAAATGCCGCCGCATCCGGTCTCTCAGAGGCACCGATCCGCTGGCTGGTCGATGACTGTGTAAAATTCGTTGAGCGTGAGATCCGCCGTGGTAATCATTACGATGCCATTATTATGGACCCTCCGTCCTACGGACGTGGACCCAAAGGTGAAATCTGGAAGATCGAGGATGCGATCCATCCTCTTGTGAAACTGTGTGTGAAGCTTTTGAGTCAGGATCCGCTGTTTTTCCTGATCAACTCCTACACTACAGGACTTGCACCGGCTGTTCTGACTTATATGTTGTCAACAGAACTGAAATCCTTCAACGGACATGTGGATTCTCAGGAAATCGGTCTCCCAGTAACAGCCAGCGGACTTGTTCTTCCATGTGGTGCTTCCGGCCGGTGGGAATCAAAATAAATTTCTTGAATCTCCTGAAACACAGATATATAATACAGTTATCAAAATGTTTCAGGAGAGGTGAATATCATGAAGGAAGAAAAACCTAAAGAAACTCTTCCCTACACCTGTACTCCGGCTTATGACCGCAGCAGCTGTGGGAACTGTATCTGTGCAACCTGTTATGAGCAGGAATTCTGCGATCGCTGCAGCTCCTGCAAGGAACTTTCTCACAAAAAAGACGCCTGTGGACGCTACGAGGGCGCATATTGCTATTAAAAAACAGGAGATGCTGACAGTAACCTGCCCGCATCTCCTGCTTTTTATTCGTTAGATTTTCGTTCTTTTGGAAATGTCATAGTAATTTCCGTACCTTTGCCTTCTTCACTGAACATCTTAAGTGTACCACCAAGGAAGGTAACTCCATGCTTCACGATCGACAGTCCCAGTCCTGTACCACCGATTGCCTTAGAATGGCTTTTATCTACACGATAAAACCTTTCAAATACTCTACTGCAGTCTTCTCTGGGAATTCCTATCCCATTGTCCTTAACTCTAATCTCCACGCTGTCTTTCAGTTCCTGAAGATGAATACTTACTGTACCATCTTCCCGGTTATATTTGATTCCATTATCGCACAGGTTATAAATGACCTCTTCCAGAATAGGTCTTACTGTACAAAAATTCAGTTTCTCGCCGTCAATAAAAAGATGCACGTTTTTCTTTGCCGCAATGTCTCTTAGATTTCCGCATACATTTTTTACAACTGCATAGGCATCCACTTTTTCCCATTCATACGGATTTTCGCCCTCATCCAGCTGAGAGATCTTGATCGTATCCTCAACAAGCTGGATCAGTCTCTGTGCCTCCCGGTAAATCCTTCCGGCAAACTTCTGTACATCTTCTCCCTGTACTATGCCATCCTGTATGATCTCTGCAAAACCAGAAATAGAAGTCAGAGGTGTTTTCAGTTCATGTGACACATTAGCCGAAAACTCTCTTCTGAGATTTTCTCTTTCAACCTTCTCAGTCTCATTAACCAGAAGCAGGACTGCACCTACCACTCTGTCATCTCGGGAAACCGGATTTGCGATGAGCTGAACATATTCTCCATCAAGCTGCAGCATGGCACTGCCATGCTGTCCTTTGAGAACATCTTCGATTACTTTACGAAAATCTTCATTTCGGTCAAGGGAATATACACTGTCACCTATCTTCGGCTCTCGTAACTGGAACATTCTCCACACACTGGAATTTCCGGAGAGGATCATTGTATATGCATCAATGACCAGAAGCCCCTCCTGCATATTCTCGGTAATGATCTGGAATTCTTCCTGATTACGTCTCGCTGTTTCCAGCTGCATCTGTATCTGATAATTCTGTTTATGGATTCGGCTGAGAAGAGGTCCCACCTCCTCATAAATCTGATTATCTTCCGGATGGTCAAGATCCAGTGTATTGATCGGTTTAACAATTTTGGCCGATATACGTGCCGCTGCAATTCCTGCAAAAATCAGCATCACAATTGCAACACCTATCACGGAAGGAAGAAGCTGAAGCATAAGTGTCAATATGGAAGAATGCACTGCAGCTACTCTGAGAACTGTTCCATCTGTAAGCTTCCGTGCATAATAAACGGTTTTTTCAGACAGTGTACTGGACATTCGTTCCGCGTATCCCTGTCCTTTTTGCACTGCCTCTTCAAACTCTTTACGGTCACTGTGGTTTTCCATAGAAGATATGTCCGCCTGGCTGTCATAAAGCACGTTCCCCGACGCATCAATGTAGGTAATACGGGCATCCTTCTGCTTCAGATGCTCCAGATAATTTACTCCGCTTTGTTCTACTCCATACGCCAGATAGGAAGCCTCTTTTTCCAGCTCCCCATCTAATTGTTTTCCAAAATACCGATACAGAATTCCCATTACCAGGGCACTTCCCAGCATCAGGATCATTGCCGAAACCAGCACAGTCGATTTAAATATCTTCTTTGTCAAGCTTGACTGCCTCCCATTTGATGTTCGTTGTTTCTGTGGACACCGGTGAGTGCATACTCAACCCACTCCGCAATATTTACTGCATGATCTCCGATCCGCTCCATGTATTTTGCCGTCATAAGAAGATCAAGTCCTGCCTTTGCATCCAGGTTCTGATACATCAGCTTCGCCAGTTCTTCTTTGACCTGATTAAATGCATCATCTACCTGATCATCATCGTCAATAACCTTACGGCAAAGCTTCAGATCTTTCTTTACGAACGCGTCAATACTCTCTGTCACCATGCGAACTGTCATCTCTGCCATGCTTCCGATCAGTTCTGGAACCTCTACATGATTGACCTCAATAAACTTGGAGAGATCAGCGATATCTGCAGCCTGGTCTCCTATACGTTCCATATCAGAAATCATTTTCAGTGCTGCTGAAACCTCCCGCAGATCCTTCGCTACAGGCTGCTGATGAAGCAAAATACGCATGCAGTGATTCTCTATTTCACGCTCTTTCGTATCAATCTCTCTGTCTGTGTCAAAAATTTCCCGGACACAGTCATCTCCCCGGATTGCCCTGTTGGAAAGTGAGATCACCTTCTCACAGAGGCTTCCCATTGTGATTATCTGTACATGAAGTTCCTCAAGCTGCCTTTCGAAATGTGTCGCCATGATCAACCAAACCTCCCTGTAATGTAGTCCTCAGTTCTTTTGTCCTTAGGCATGGAAAACAAGGTATCTGTATCGTTAAATTCTACCACTTCTCCCAGGAGAAAAAAAGCTGTTTTATCAGAAATTCGTGTCGCCTGCTGCATATTATGTGTAACAATGACAATTGTATAGTCACCCTTAAGTTCCATTGCAAGTTCCTCGATTTTGGAGGTGGAAATCGGGTCAAGAGCGGAGGTCGGCTCATCCATCAGAAGAACTTCTGGCTGTACTGCCAGTGCTCTCGCGATACAAAGTCTCTGCTGCTGTCCACCAGACATTCCGAGAGCACTTTTTTTCAGACGATCCTTTACTTCATCCCAGATTGCTGCATCACGAAGAGATTTTTCTACAATCTCATCCAGTTTTGCTTTGGAATGAATGCCATGTGTTCTTGGACCATATGCGATATTATCATAGATGCTCATTGGAAACGGATTCGGTTTCTGGAATACCATTCCGACTCTTTTGCGAAGGCCATTGACATCCATATCACCATAGATATCCTCGCCGTCAAGTTCTACTCTACCGGTGATCCTGCAGCCCTCTACCAGGTCATTCATTCGATTCAGGGACTTCAGAAGGGTGGATTTACCACATCCACTTGGTCCGATAAAAGCGGTAATTTCTTTTTCCGGAATATGCATATTGATATCCTTCAGTGCATGAAAATTTCCGTAAAAAAGGTTCATATCCTCTATAGAAAGTTTAATATTATCGTTCATTTCGTGTTATCCTTTCGCGATACGTTTTGCCACCATACCGGACAAACCGTTAATGATTAATACAAATAAGAGAATGATAACTGCTGTCGCAGATGCCTGATTCATATGGAGACCTTCACTGGAAAGTACATACATATGAAGAGCCAGTGTACGTCCGGATCCCATCAGATTTGGAACCTGTGCAACGGTTCCGGAAGTATAAAGAAGTGCTGCTGTCTCACCAATGATACGTCCGATTGCAAGGATGATTCCTGCAAGGATTCCCGGTACTGCTGAAGGAAGCACAATCGTAAAAATCGTACGAAGCTTGCCTGCTCCCAGTCCGAAGCTTGCCTCTCTGTAAGAATCCGGAACTGCCTTTAATGCCTCCTCAGAGGTTCTCATAATAAGCGGAAGTACCATGATAACAAGGGTACATGCACCTGCCAGAAGAGACATTCCCCAATGAAGTGCTGTTACGAAAAACAGCATACCAAACAGACCAAATACGATAGACGGAATACCGGAAAGTGTCTCCGCTGTGATACGGATGATCTGTACCAGTTTGTTGCCTTTTTTTGCATATTCTACCAGATAAATTGCTGCAAAAATTCCAAGTGGTGCTGCAATCACAAGTGACAATCCGGTCATGATAAAGGTATTGATAAGAGAAGGCATCAAAGAGACATTCTCTGAGGTATACTCCAGACTAAAAAGACTTGGGGTCAGATATGGGATACCTTTGACAAGGATATATGCTACCAGGAAGATCAGCACAGAAAAAGTAATTACTGCTGCTCCTATCGTAAGAAGTGCAAGCACTCCTGAACCTGGATGGCTCAGATAGGAACGGATGCGGTCCGATACTGATGTCTGATTTCTCTTTTCCATATTTTCCGTCGCCGGATCTATTGCTGCTGCATTAGTTTGCATGTTCTGACCTCCTGTTCAGTAAAGAAAGACTCAGGTTGATGATCAGGATAAACACGAAAAGTACTACTCCTGTTGCAATTAGTGCTTCTCTGTGAAGCCCTGTAGCATAACCCATTTCTGTTACGATGTTTGCAGTCATGGTACGAAGACCTTTGAGCAGTCCTACCGGCATTCTTGCCTGGTTTCCTGCTACCATAATAACTGCCATTGTCTCACCTATTGCACGTCCGATACCAAGGACAACTGCTGCAAGGATACCGGATTTCGCTGCCGGAAGCATAACCATAAAAATGCTTCTTTCTTTTGTTGCTCCCAGTGCCAGAGAACCTTCATAATAGCTTTCCGGAACACTTCTAAGTGCGGATTCTGTAGGTCCGATAATCGTCGGAAGAATCATAATTGCCAGCAGAAGTGAAGCAGCCAGCCAGCTCGTTCCGGTGCCGCCAAAAGTACTTCTGATCAGTGGCACCATAAGGACCAGACCAAAAAATCCATATACGATAGACGGTACACCAGCCATCAGTTCAATTCCTGATTTCAGCGGACGATAGATTTTCTGCGGACAGTAGCGTGCCATAAATACTGATGTGAACAGTGCAATTGGAACACCGATCAGGATTGCTCCACCTGTCACATAGATACTTGCAATGATCATTGGAAAAATTCCAAACTTGTCATTGGATGGTTTCCATACGGTTCCAAGAAGAAACTTAAGCGGCCCTATCTTTGCGATGGCCGGAAGTCCGTTCGCAAACAGGAACAGACAGATCAGAAATACTGCCAGGACAGAAGCACAGGCAGCCACCATAAATACAATTTTCATGGCCTGTTCTTTGAATTTATTCATACAGGACTCTTCCTCTCTCCAACTTAGCGGATGCGCTGCTGGCGCTTCCTTTATATGCAATCAATGTACTCAGACATACAGGAAGCCCGGAACAAACCGGGCACCCTGTTCTGTCAGTCTGTATATGTCTTATTTAGCCAGGTCTTCCCACTCTGTAGTCTCACCTGTGAAGATAGCTTTTACCTGATCACTGGTCAGATCATCAATGTCATTGTCATTGTTTACTACAACTGCGATACCATCTCTTGCAATCTCTGTTGCTGTAAGATTTTCGCTTGTTTCTTCATCTTTCAGTTCACGGGAAGCCATACCGATATCGCAGATTCCTTCTGCTGCGGATGTGATACCTGTTGTAGAATCGCTCTGCTGTACTTCTACTGTGATTTTTCCGCCGTTTGCTTTTTCATAGGCTTCTTTCAGTTTTTCCATAACCGGTGTTACAGATGAAGAACCAGCTACAACAACTTTACCCTCTGCATCGCTCTGCTCATAAGCTTTTGCATCATCTGCTACTTTGATGTATCCGTTGTCCTCTACAATCTGCTGTCCGTCAGCACTCATGATATAATTTTCAAAATCCTGAGCTGCATCGCTGAGTTTCTCACCTGTTACGATGTTGAATGGACGGGATACTTTGTATGTATCATTTGCAACATTCTCTGCGGATGCCTCAGCACCGTCGATCTTAACTGCTTTTACAGTGTCATTCAAAGAACCAAGGGAAATATATCCGATTGCATTCTCATCACCTGATACAGTTGTCATCATAACGGAAGTGCTGTTTGTGATGCTTGCATCCTCTGTTGTCATATCTACTTTTTCATCACCCTGTTTTTCTTCAATCCCAAACAGCTCGATGAATGCTCCTCGTGTTCCTGAACCATCTTCACGGGAAATTACATCAATGGTTCCGCTTGCTGCGTTTGCTACAGATGCGAAAGCGGTAGTTCCAATAAGTGCTGCTGTTACGATTGCAAGAAATTTTTTCTTCATAATAAATAACTCTCCTCTTGATTTTGCTTTATTTAATTTTTTTGTTTTCCTCATTGACAAGTGCAATTATATGGAGGAAAAGTAAAATACAAAATCGTAACCCTGTAAAATCTTTGTAAAATAGAAACCTTCAAAAAACTTTGACCTGTACGCTGGCTATAGCTTATAATAAGGATATATCTGATTCTATTTTTATATCACACAACAGGAAAGGTACTTATTTATATGAAAAAAATAACTCTTATGAATACAGATCTCGAACTTTCTCCAATGGGAATGGGCTGTGTAAATGCCGGCATCAAATGGGACGGCGAGGATGCTTACCGGATTTTTGATGCTTTTCTGGATATGGGCGGCAATGTTTATGATACTGCCCGCGTCTATTCTGACTGGATTCCTTCTGAGATCGGACGCAGTGAGCGTGTACTTGGTCAGTGGCTCCGTCAGAGCGGAAAGCGTCATGACGTTATATTACTCACCAAGGGCGGACATCCGGATATGACTTCTGCCACCCCTGATATGCACGCTTCACGGATTTCTACTGAAAACATGCGTACAGATCTGGAACTTTCTCTTCGTGCACTTGGCACAGATTATATTGATATTTATTTTTATCACAGAGATAATGAAGCGATTCCTGCAGGAGAATTAATTGAAATAATGGAAAATTTCCGAAAAGAGGGAAAAATCCGTTACTATGGCTGCTCCAACTGGAGTACCGCACGTATGAAAGAAGCAGATGTCTATGCCGCATCCAAAGGATACCGCGGTTTCACGGCAAATGAGGCATTGTTTAATATCGGTTCCTCCTCCATGCGTCCGCCTGCAGATGACACCCTGGCCATCATGGATCAGGAGATGCAGAAGTATCACGCAGAAAATCCTCAGAATCTGGCCATGCCATATATGTCTGTGTGCAGTGGATTTTTCCATAAATTATATGCCGACGGAACAGCCGCTGTAAAAGATTCCGAATACTATACTCCTGAGAATCTCAAGATTGCCGAAGGACTTCACGGACTAATGGAAGAATATCAGATTTCTCTGACTCAGGCCATTCTGGGATATCTGACCTGCCGTGATTTTACCTGCCTGCCACTTTACGGACCACGAAATACGGCGGATCTTAGAGAAGCCATGGAAACCTTCTCCATTCCATTCCTCAGAGAATATTATCCTGAAGTGTAATTTGCAAAAAGGGCACAGCTCATTTTATCTGAGCTGTGCCCTCTTCTTCTGTTGTCTTATGCCATCCCGTTTACTGTTTTGTATTTATACAGCATCTCTGCGTGATTCTGTTCTTCTACCTGAATATCTGCGAGCAGTTTACGCACTCCACTGTCACCAAAAGCAAATACATTTGAATTGTATTCTCCTGATACCAGCTTTTCTGACGCAATACAGTCCGTTGCCAGAAAAGCATCCAGCTGTTTGTCCTCCGGGGAACTCATCGCCGTATAGGCAGCCTTCGGCTGATACTCTTTCCCTGCATTGTCGTTGCAGTTACACTGCGGGACTTCTCCTCTGAGTACACGGTCAAGAGAATCATAATGTTCTCTTTCCTTCTTTTCCAGAATCTGAAAAAGATTCTTCAGTTCAGGATCTTTCGCCTGCTGCGCATATCTTCCGTATTTTTCAATGCAGCTTTTTTCCTGTGTCTGTAAGTCTTCAATCGTGGTACGTTCCTTTTCTTTTAATATCATCGTATACGCTTCCTCTCTTTGATTTTGCAATACGATGACAGTATCTGCTGTGATGGGAAATATTATACCTGAACTTATGATAAAATTTTATAGACTTATTTCAGAAAAAATCTTATATATTTTTTCCCAGAATCACCTTGATCAGGTATTTATCCAACATGATCGTACGGTTCCAGGGATTAAGGATCACACCTTCGATTTCATCTGCAGTAAGTGCGGTTTCAAATAATCTGTCAATATCTGTAAGAAATGTAGATTTGACATTTCCGCCCCCTTTCAGTTCTTCCTCAAAACTGGTAAATGCTGCCCACCAACTTCTTCCATCCTCTGTTTTGATCGCTTCCAGTCGGATCTGTCCATCTCCCTTTGGTGGTTCCACAGCAATGATGAACTGACCGTCCGCTTTCATACAGCGGCGGATCACGGTAAGCGTATGTGCCAGCATTTCCTGTGTGGTTTCTTTTTGAAGTCCCGCAATCGCCTCTTCTATTTTTTCGTTGCCCTGTAATCCTTTGTCTGTGTTATTGTTCATGTTTTTTCCTCTTCTTTTACAGAATATTTTTTAGTTCTCTCAATTCATGGATAATATACTCTGCCGGTTTTCCACTTTTTGATTTTTCTTCGTTATATTTTTCCACCGAAGGCACATACCAGCAGGTGGACATCCCATAGAGTTTCCCGCCTGCAATATCTGCTGTCAGGGAATCTCCGATCATCATACATTCTTCTGGCTGCACTCCCGGAAGAAGCCTCATACAACCATCAAAAAACTGTTTTCCCGGCTTATCTGCCCCTATCTTTTCTGAAACAAAGCAATAGTCAAAATATTTCAGCATATCTGCACTTTTCAGACGATTGATCTGCTGCTCGTAAGGACCATTACTTGCGGCACAGAGACAGTAGTCTTTCTTATATAAATATTCCAGAAGTTCTTCTGCGCCTTCCACCGGAATCGCAGTCAGATGAAGCAGTCTGCGGAATTCCTTTTCCATCTCGACTCCATCCGCTTCCAGTCCGAGATGTGCAAGGATTGCCTGCCAGCGCACATGAAAAAGATCGTCCATAGTCAGCTCTCTGCGCTCAATCCTCTGCCATATTTTGTTGTTTTCTTCTGTAAATACAGAAAACATTTCTGATCTGTATTCCAGTCCTGCCTTCCGGAAGCACTGCTCCATTCCCCATGCAGCACCTGCATCAAAATCCAGCAGAGTATTATCAATATCCAGAAAAAGAACTCTTATCTTATGGTTCATATAGTTTTCCTCATTTTTTCTGTTTCATCTTACCATATCACATATTTTACAGGTTTCCAAGCAAAAAGCCTTCTGTTCCCTTCATTCTCTGTAATCCGAACTGAATGCGTCGATATTTTTTATATGAAGATTCTGTAAAATCTCAATCAAACCTCCGTAAATGCTATTGTTTTCTGAAAATTACAGTGATATACTTCACAGCGTCGACTGAGGGTAAGGATTGGATCCAACAAATATCTATTACATTTTAATTATCTATCTCTTAAAGGAGTTTATATTATTATGAAAAGAAAATTGATTGTCGGTTTTTTAACTCTTTGTTCCATTACAACTGTATGTCCTTCCGTTTATGCATCCACAGAACACTACACAGACAGCAGCGTTACCGGTGCTGATTCCGGATGGTCTGACTGGACTTCCAGCTGGGCAGATACGGCAGCAGATTTTACCAAAGTATCTCTCACTCCGGGTGCAGATGACACACAGCTTAACTTTGCATGGTACAGCGAAAAAGGTGACAGTACTGCTACTCCTGTTGTCCATTTCGGAACCGATAAAGACAATCTTGAAACCTTCGAGGGTACTGCCGGCGATGTAGATCAGGAACTTACCGGCGATAAAGCATATGAATATAATCACGTAACTGTAACCGGACTTGAACCAGAGACAACCTACTACTACACAGTAGAGAAAAACGGTCAGCAGACAGACGTGTGCGAATATAAAACACAGAAAACAGATTCCGTAAAAATCCTCTATGTAGGCGATCCGCAGATTGGTGCTTCCAAAGGTCAGACCCAGGATGGTGCCGAACTGACCAACGAATCCGGTGAAGCTAATACTGCTGCCGAGAACGATGGCTTTTCCTGGAATCGTACACTGAATACCGCACTTTCTGAAAATCCAGATGTAAACTTTGTCATCTCTGCCGGTGATCAGGTAAACAAAACCGGTGAAGCCAAAGAAGAGGAATACGCCTCCTATCTGAGTGCAGACGCACTGAAAAGCCTTCCGGTAGCAACAACCATCGGTAATCATGACTCTCTGAATCCTGATTACTCCTACCATTTTAACAACCCGAACAATACAGACAACGGAAAAACTGCTGCCGGCGGTGATTACTATTATAGCTATGGCAAAGGACTTTTCATTGTCCTTAATACAAACAACTATAACGTGGCAGAGCATCAGAAAACCATCGAGGAGGCTGTAAAGGCATATCCGGATGCAAAATGGCGTATCGTAACTATCCATCAGGATATTTACGGCTCCGGTCTTGATCATTCTGATACAGATGGTATGATCCTTCGTACCCAGCTTACTCCTGTCTTTGATGCTAACGATATTGATGTCGTTCTCCAGGGTCATGACCACACCTACAGCCGTTCCAAAATGCTCTACGGTGACGGACAGACTCATCAGAACTATGAGTTCAGTTTAAACGCAGACGGCACGGACTATGACTGGGATCACGCTACAAATGTAGATACCGGCGATCAGATCACACTTGCTCCGGAAGAAGGCAATACTGATGCACAGGCTGCTCTCGATGCATTCCACGAGGACAACAACTGCTATACAATTGAGGATGTAGACGGAAATACTGTAACAGATCCTCAGGGAATCCTTTACATGACAGCAAACTCCGCTTCCGGTTCCAAATATTACGAACTGCTCTCCACACAGCAGGATTATGTAGCAGCACGCAGCCAGAACTGGCTTCCAAGTTATTCCGTCATCACAATGAGTGCTGATTCCTTCTCCATCGACACTTACCAGATCACCGATGATGGCAAAACTGAAGCTATCGATGATACTTTTACCATCCAGAAATCCGGTACAGATACATCTGCTGACACCACAGATGCTTCTGATACTGAAGCCGACGATTCTGCAAATTAAGGGGATCTGAACTCGTATGACTCACACCAGATTTACCGGGCTGCTTTCCAGAAAAAAAGCAGTCCGGTATCTTATTTATCTTTTACTTGTCTGTGTGTTCGCTGTTTTTGTCTTTAAGCTTAATCAGGTAGAAAAAACAGAACTGGTTGTCCGGACGGGGCAGACATTTGAAAAGGGAAAAGTCACAGAAATCCTTCAGGATAATCTCGATTCCAACGGAACCCGTGTAGGAGAACAGAAGGTACGGGTAAAAATGCTCACTGGTGTACGAAAGGGAGAAGAACTTGATGTCACCAGCAGCTCCGGTTATCTTTTTGGTGCAGCCTGCACAGTAGGAATGAAGGTCATTGTCATGCAGAGCGTTGCCGGTGAGACCACGATCGCCAGCGTTTACTCTCAGGATCGTGAGTGGGTTATTTACATCTTTGCCCTTCTTTATCTTCTTGCATTATGCATCATCGGCGGTAAACAGGGGATCAAAGGATGTCTTGGCCTGATCTTTACTTTTTTCTGCGTGATCTTTGTATATCTTCCGCTTGTGTATCTTGGATATTCACCATTCTGGTCAGCAGTATTTATCTGTTTTCTTACCACACTGGTCACTATGTATCTGATCGGCGGACCGACAAAGAAAACCTGTGCAGCTACACTGGGCACCCTGGCAGGTGTTGTTCTTGCCGGTATCTCTGCATGGTGCTTCAGCAAAGCATCCGGCATTTCCGGCTACAATGTATCTGATATTGAAACGCTGATGACTCTGTGGAATACCAACCGGATCCAGGTTGGCGGACTTCTTTTTTCCGGGCTTCTGATTTCCTGTCTCGGTGCTGTCATGGATGTTGCCATGTCCATCAGCAGTGCCATTGATGAGATCTACAAACAGAATTCTTCCCTTACACGCAAGGAACTGTTTAAGGCCGGAATGCGTGTCGGAAGAGATATGATGGGAACTGACAGTAATACCCTGATTCTTGCATTCGCAGGAAGCAGTGTGAGTACGCTTCTTCTGGATTATGCCTATGATCTTCCATATCAGCAGATCATCAACTCAAACAATATTGGTATTGCGATCATGCAGGGACTTGCCGGAAGTTTCGGAATCGTACTCTCCGTTCCACTTACTGTACTGATCTGTACAATTCTTTTTCACAGAAAAGAAACTGCTGTAAAATTATGATCTTCGTGGAAAAAAAAGTCTCCGGGTTCAACCCGGAGACTTTTTATACGGTAATCTTAAACCAGTCCTTCTCGTCAAAATCAACTACTGTACAGTCATTTGCATAAGTACATTCCGGAAGAATGATCATTGCATGAAGTACTTCGTTATTTGCCGGAAGCGGACAGAGATGCCAGATTGCCGCATTCAGTTTTACCATGTATCCCTTCGGCACAAGAAAAGCCTTCGTCAGTTCCGGGACAGGTGTGCCGCCGGATGCCGGTGCAACATGAATAATCATGTCATCGTCCAACGCAACAATTCCCTCCCATGTAGTTGTATGATATTCCGCTGCTTTAATAATTCTCTCATCTTTGCGGACAGCAAGCGGAGAAAATGCCATACTTCCGACACAGGCACCAGAAATACGATCTGGATAAAATTTATGGATTTCACCTTCCAGCGGATGTCCCTCCGGTTCTGTCATGCTGTAGAATGTTCCATACGGTGCAAAATCTGCCGCGTTAATTTTTACTGCTTTTACCTCTCTCATATAGAAAAGCCTCCTCTTTTTAATAAAAACCCCGTTGATTCTCTCAATACATCCAGTATAACATAGTAAAAAAACAGTCTCAAGCTATTTAGGACAATAGGTGGGAATCCTCTGCAATTCAATTACCGAGATGAAAGCACAGGATTGTGCGTATCCGCACAAAAAATATAACAACAAAGATTGATTTCTTATATCTCCTGATTCTTGTATTTGTTTTCAAAAGAAAGCAGACCAGATTTATATTGAAAAGCAAGAGCATTTTGTGCTATGCTATAACCATAGTAGAAATTATGAACCAAAAGGAGAATGGAGATGCTGCTGTCACATAAAACATCCATAAAGATCAGTCAGGAATATTCCAATATCATAGGGCATATGTGTTATGCAGCATCCAAACTCTGGAATATCTGCAACTATGAACGGCGTCATTATAAAGAACTGAGACTGGAAAAGTATCCTGACTGGTATTATCAGAAAAAAGCACATAAAGGAAATCTGTGGTATAAACAGCTTCCGTCACAGACAGCGCAGGAGACCTGCAAGCAGCTGGATAAAGCATGGAAATCTTTTTATGTCCTGAAAAAGACCGGAGGGATCAAAGATCCAAATCCGCCCCGTTTTAAACAGGGAAATATACCGGTCACATACATGCAGATGGGGATCAGGCATGAGAAAGGTTCGGACCAGCTGAGGCTGTCTCTGCCAAAGGAACTGAAAAGCTACATGGAAGAAACATACGGGATCCATGAAAAATTTCTATATCTTGAAAATAAGATTTTCAGGAACATGGATCATATAAAGCAGCTGCGGATCTATCCGCCGGAAAATGGAAAATACGACCTTATTGTTATCTATGAGATTGAAGAACCGGAGCAGCTTTCTCAGAATGGACATTATTTATCGATTGATCTGGGACTTCATAATCTGATGACCTGCTATGATTCTGGAAATGGCAGGACTTTTATTCTGGGAAGAAAATATCTTTCTCTGGAAAGATATTTTCATAAAGAGATCGCCAGAGTGCAGTCTGTATGGTATGCACAGCAATCGGAAAGAGGAATAAAATATCCAAAATCATCGAAACATATCCAGAGACTTTACAGGAAAAAGCAGAATGCAGTNCTGTAGAAAAGAAGACATCCGCTGTATGATTGTGGGGAACATCCGAAATATCCGTAAAGAAAAAGATATGGGACACAAGACCAACCAGAAGTTTCACGGACTGCCATATAACAAACTATACATCATGCTGGAATATAAGTTGAAACTGTATGGGATTCAATTGATCAAGCAGGAAGAAAGCTATACCAGCCAGTGTAGCCCGTTATCACCAGAAGTATCAAAAAGATATGCAGAAGCATCAAACCGAAAAGAACGGGGCATGTATATAACTGACGGAGTAAGATACAATGCAGATGCAGTAGGCGCGTTTAATATCCTGCGGAAATATCTTTCCGTATCCGGAAAACAGAAGGAACTGTCCGTAACCGGACTAAAGAATCCAGAAATAATAAAAGTAGCTGCATAGCCGAAAGGCAAGCAGTATTGGTGTCATGGACGCACCCTGAAAAAAGGCGGTATCCCGCCAGATTTCAGATGCTCTGGTAACTTAGTTGCCGAGTAGTTCACTTTAACCGATCCAGGATCGATTTTCCAATTGTACCCTCCGGCATTTCCACACCGAAATTTTCTGCGACAGATGCTCCTATCACAGCAAATGTATCCTGATCTTCGATAGGACCTGTCTCTTGCATCTTGGGAGAATATGCAATAAATGGTACATATTCTCTTGTATGATCGGTTCCCGTATAAGTTGGATCATTTCCGTGATCTGCGGTCAGAATCAACAGGTCATCTTCCCTCAGTTTATTCAGCAAAGTTCCAAGTCCCTTATCGAACTTCTCAATCTCATGACCATACCCTTCCGGATTTCTTCTGTGTCCCCACAGTGCATCAAAATCTACCAGATTTACAAAACACAGCCCATGAAAATCTTCTGCACAGACTTCTGCTGCCTGCTGCATCCCCTGGACAGAACTGTCAGAATGATAGGTTTTTGTGATTCCCTCACCACAGAAAATATCATGGATCTTTCCAATACCGATCACATCTAGCCCCGCATCCTTCAATGCATTCAGAACTGTTCTGCCTGTTGGTTTGAGGGCATAATCATGACGGTTGCTGGTTCGCTTAAATTCCCCTTTTTTCATTCCGATATAAGGTCTTGCAATGACTCTTCCAACTCTCCACTCATCTTTAAGTGTCAGTTCTCTGGCAATCTCACAGCAGCGATACAGATTGGCAAGATCAAATGTTTCCTCATTTCCACAAATCTGCAGTACAGAGTCAGCAGAGGTATATACGATCATCGCACCTGTATTGATTTCCTCTTCACCAAGTTCTTCAATGATCTCTGTCCCACTTGCACTCTTATTTCCAATGACACGTTTGCCGCACCTTTTCTCAAGTTCATCAATCAGTTCCTTTGGAAATCCGGTTTCTGTAAAGGTTTTAAATGGTTTCTGTGTATAGATTCCCATCATTTCCCAATGTCCGGTCATCGTATCCTTGCCATTGCTTCTTTCCGCAATCCGCATATAACGCCCCAGAGGTTTCTCTACGCCTTCCATAGTGCCGCCTTTATGCAGATTCAGCATTCCAAGCTTCTGAAGGTTCGGAATATCCAGTTTTCCCATTTTATCCAGGATGTGTCCAAAGGTATCCACACCTTTATCACCAAATTCTTCCGAATCCGGCATCGCTCCGATTCCAAGTGAATCCAGGACAATTACAAACACTCTCTTATACGTTTCCATAAGCGTTCCTTTCTGCTATTATGCCTATTTCTGCTTTGCCTTTGCCTTGTCAGCACGGATCAGTTCACGGATTGCTTCCACAGCTACCTGGATTGCTTTATCTGTGTCATGTACCACCGGATTTTCCAGTCCCAGTTTCTCTCTTTCCTGATTTGCCATTACCAGAAAACAGGCACCTGCACGGACTTTTAAATACCCTGACACAACAAAAATCGCAGCAGATTCCATCTCCGATGCAAGACATCCCATCCGTTTCCAGGCCTCCCATTTATTCATAAGCTCATAGCTGACTGGCTTTGTTTCCGGTTCATGCTGTCCATAAAATGCGTCTTTACTCTGCACCACACCTGTATGAAATGTACAGCCCTTTTTCCCGGCTGCCGCTACAAGCGCATTCGTCACTTCCAGATTCGCTACTGCCGGAAATTCTATAGGAGCATATTCCTTACTGGTCCCTTCCATACGGATTGCCCCTGTTGCGATTACAATGTCACCGCTCTTTACCTCTGTCTGCATTCCTCCACAAGTTCCAATACGGACAAACGTATCTGCTCCGCAGCGATACAGCTCTTCCACTGCGATTGAGGCAGACGGACCGCCAATCCCGGTAGATGTTACGCTTACCTTTACACCATCCAGCGTTCCTGTATAGGTTACATATTCTCGATTGTCCGCCACAAAAACCGGATCATCAAAATACTCTGCAATTTTCTGGCAGCGTTTCGGATCTCCCGGTAAGATTACATATCGTCCGACTTCTCCTTTTCCTGCCTGAATGTGATACTGCCTGCTCGTATCCTCTGAATAATTTTTCATATCCGTCCACCATCCTTTCCTTTGGTAGTTCTGTATTATACATGCCCTGTCTCACATGCGATTGACTTTACTTCCGTTTTCTTGTGATCCATAAGAATGTACAGGTAAAAATAATGCCCTTTACAATTGATGTAGAAGAAAGTGCCCACCAGATTCCATTCAGCCCCATAATACCTCCGAGAATGATCGCCAGCGGGATTCTAGCACTGGTAAAGGCTATACTGATAATACTGCAGAGCCGGGTTCTGCCAAGTCCTGATAATGCACCAACCGTCGTTAATTCCACACACATAAAAGCTTCGCTGAAACCTATGATGATCAGATATTCAACTGCCGTTGCAATTGCCGCTGGTTCATGGAAAAAGATCCTGGCAATCGGCTCTGGAACACATATAAATACAGCTGAGATCAGCAGTCCCCAAATGCCAACCGTCCATAAAGAAGCCTTATAGCCCTTTCTGACACGATCATTCCTGCCTGCACCATAGTTCTGTGCAATAAAAGCATTTAATGCCGCTGCAAAACCATCTGCAGTATTCCATGATATTGATTCAATCTGACCTCCGACTCTCTGCGTTGCAACAGCTTCTGCACCATATCCTGAGATCATACGTGTCAGCACCATGGAGATTGCACAATATGCCATTCCCTGTATTGCTGTCGGAATTCCAATCTTACAGATCCCCTGCAGATATTCCCGCGGGATCTTTGCAAAAAGCCTGGTTCCTTTTAATACATTTTCTTTCTTCTGTATGACAATTCCAACTATCATGATACTCATAACGATCGCCTGTGCTGTTACCGTTGCAATTGCAGCCCCGACAACACCAAGCTTCGGAAAACTTCCCACCCCAAGGATCAGCACAGGATCCAGGACCATATTTGTGGCCAGGCCGACAAGATTCGCTATAAAAGGCGTCTTTGAATCTCCCTGTGCAGTATAAAGTCCTGTCAGGGTCAGCGTCATAAATGAAAATACGATCAGCCCACAGGCAATCCTCGTATATGACATTGCCGCTGCATGAGCCTGTGCATCTGCAAGCTGAAAAAATCCTACCATCTGTCTGGTAAACAGCAGCGAAAGAATTGCATATGCCATTCCCATAAATGCGGCAAGCTGTACTGCTGCCTGCGCAAAACCGTGTGCCCTTTCTCTGTCTCCACGTCCGATACACTGTGCCACATGCACCTGACCGCCCATTCTGGCCATAGCTGCAAGTCCCTGCGAAAGCCAGGTAAACATACCTCCAACACCTACACCGGCAACTGCCTTCGAACCAAGCAGACCAATCCAGGCCATGTCTGTGATGTTGTATAAAGTCCCCAGAAACGATGACGCCATGATCGGAACCGCAAGTTTCGTCAGCGTTTTTAAAATAGGACCTTTTGTTAAATTTCCTTCCATTTTCATTCCTCATCCATTTTTATTTTTCATCATCCACAAATCCTATTATACATGGTTTGGCACAGATTTTCATCCTATTTCTGGTATATAGTAAGAATCCCACATCACTGTTGTCTGTGACATGGGATTCTCTGATTTTTTTGTTCTTTCTGGTTATTTATATTTCACTGCTGTTCCATATGCGATTACTTCAGCTGCTCCTGACATAACCTGTGAAGATCCGTATTTCACACCGATCACGGCATCTGCATCCATTTCTTTGGCTTCATCCACCATGCGTTTCGTAGCAATCTGTCGTGCCTCATTCAGCATCTCTGTGTAACCTACGATCTCACCGCCAACCAGAGTTTTCATGCCTGCCATGAAATCCCTTCCTATGTTCTTTGTCTGGACAACTGTTCCTTTGACAATTCCAAGTGGCTCAAAATCCACACCAGGAATGTTTTCAATACTTAGAAGCTTCATCCTCTTCTCCTCCTTCGATCTCTTTCATTCTTCCTGCAAGTGCTATGAGCGTTCCTATGATTATGATAACCGGAATCGCTGTTATAAGCAGAAGCAGTCCTAATGGAATCGGATCCTGTGTGTTCGCCCACAAGATCAGTACAATGGTAAATGCCATGAGCAGTATCATTACCACAGCACCTGCAATTGCTCCTGTTCTTTTTTTCTTTCGGACATCTGTTTTGCTTACATCCATAAACCTCGCACCTTCTTTCTCCATCTTCTCGATTTCTTCCAGACAGTCCTCTGCATTCAGAGAATCCAGTGATCGATGTTCCAGGATCAGACGTTCACACATCCCCTGCATCTTTGAGAGATCTTCTTTGCGATGTTCCAGTTCCCTCAGATGCTGCTCCAGGCAGATCTGCAGGCTTTTCTTTTTTTCGAAGAGGGATTTCATCTCTTCTATAGAAATATCCATCTTGCGGAACAGCTTAATTTCCTGAAGCCGTATGACATCCTCCTGATGATATTCCCTGTATCCGTTTTCTGCACGTTCTACATTAAGAAGCCCCTGCTCTTCATAAAAACGGATATTTTTTCTTGTGATTCCCACAAGCTCTTCCACCTGTTTGATCTTCATTGTGCTACCTCTTGCTTTCTCGACAGCCTGAAAACCGTTTCTGTTGCTGTCTGTACTTGTTTTATACAGCTTCCATAAGGTGGAAGGTCAAGTGTTTTTTATTTTTTTACGTTTAATCTTCCTGATATTTTACAAATGTGAATGTTTTGCCGTGATTGGTCAGTTCCAGACCATCCTCTGTTTCTTCATAGGTAAACTCCATGGTATTTGATTCCATTTCCCATCCGGACGGATAGTATTCTTTATCTGTCATATCATTGTCTATTTTTATCTTTATGGTGTCAGTGTCCAGCTCTACGATCGTTCCTGCCAGGCCAGGGTCTCCGGCCTCCGCATCATAAATCATCAGAACCGGCGGCTCTGTCGTAAAGAATTCATCTGGTTCTGTAAAAATGACCATCTCCCAGAAACACTCATTATCATAATAGGCATCCTCATCCATATCATCATCATATGGAATTCCATACTGCCCTGCAAGACGGGCCAGAATCTCCTGATCCACCCCTCCACCAGATGGATGGTTCAGATATACTCCTGCTCCCACTGCTATAACCACCAGAATTCCTGCCGCAATTATTATTTTTTTCTTCATAATCGTTCTTCCTTCCTGTAAAACTTTATTTGTAACTGTTCAGTACCCTCACAGTTACCTTTATTTTTTATTATACTTCTCTGTTTTACATTTTTGTTCCTGAAAACCATATCTTTATTTCTCACTTCTCGCTATGGTAATGATGGAAACCACAAAAAGAAACATAGGATAAAAGAGCTTCGGCATAATCTGGAAAGCAGAAATCTCTCCACCCAGCTCATTAACTGCCGAGATTGCTACAAGCATCTGTGCTCCATATGGAATGATTCCCTGGAAAATACAGGAAAAAGTATCCAGTATGGATGCTGTTTTTCGTGGTGTGATTCCATACTCATGTGACATTTCTTTTGCAATTGGATTAGCCATAACAATTGCTACGGTATTATTCGCAGTTGCAATGTCTATGGTTCCGACAAGAAGTCCCATACCTAGCTGGCCGCCTTTTTGTCCACGGAAAATTTTGCGGATCCAGTTCAATAAAGCATCGAATCCTCCATATTCACGGATCAGTGCACACATTGCAGCCACCAGGATCGCCACCATACAGGTTTCAAACATGCCACTAACACCAGATCCCACATTCGTCAGAAGTTCTACCGGCGTGATATGCCCGCCCCAAAGCATAATGAATGCTCCTGAAACGATTCCCGTCAGAAGAACTACAAAAACATTAATACCAACAATGCCACCGATCAGTACAAGCACATACGGTAGTACCTGCAGCAGATGATAGGACTGGCTGACATGTCCCTGTATTTCTGTCTGAAAAGAAAGAAGCAGGATTACAGCCAGCGTTAGCAAAGCGGCCGGAAATGCGATCCAGAAGTTTTCCCGGAATTTATCTTTCATCGCACATCCCTGCCCATTACAGGCTGCAATTGTTGTGTCGGAAATAAAAGAAAGATTATCCCCAAACATTGCGCCACCCATGACAGATGCCACACAAAATGCCAGATCAAAGCCTGATGCATCAGACACAGCAGCTGCAATTGGAACCAGAAGTGTGATTGTTCCAACAGAAGTTCCCATTGCCACCGATACAAAGCAGGCAACTACGAACAGAACTGCCACAGAAAATCTGGCAGGAATCAAAGTCAGCATAAAATATGCCACGCTCTCAGCACTGCTTCTTCCCACTACACCAACAAAAGATCCCGCTGTGAGGAAGATCAGCAGCATTGTAATAATATTCTTGTCCCCGACACCATGTGCCATGATCTCAAGTTTTCTGTCAAAACATACGGTTCTATTCTGCAGACATGCTACCAGAATCGCTGCCAGAAACGCGACTACGATCGGTACATTATAAAATCCCATCGGAATCTTCATCACATACTCGAACAAAATTCCCAGCCCCAGATACAGTATGAGAAATACCCCTATTGGAGCAAGAGCAAGGGCATTACCTTTTTTGTTTTTCATTATCAAATCCTCTTCCTTTGCACTAGTCAACATATTTTGGACACAAAATTATAAAAATTATTCAGTTACAGCGTAAAGTTGTACAAGCCGTATGCCACCCTTGACATAGCTCCAGGAAACGCTGGTCGGCTTTCGCCGACAGTATGAACTCATGAACAGATTAAATTAGTCATTCGCCGGACATTTATTGTAGCGTTTCTTTCCGGCTGAATGTCAAGGGCAAGCCGCTGACGCGGTGTCTGGTATCTGCCTCCGGATTCGAATCTATGAACAGATTATGCTGCATACCTCTCACGGTATTGTTTCGGTGTAAGATAACTGAGCGCATAAGCAGGGCGCTCCTCATTGAAAAATTTAATATATTCATTCACTTCTTCGTAAACTGGTCGTTCACCTGTGACATGAAAATCCATAAATAATTCTGCTTTGATCCATCCGTTGATGGATTCCATCGCACTATTATCAGTAGGTGTTCCAGCTCTGGACATGGATCTTACCACATACATAGGAAGAAGATCATTGTATGCCTTTGAAGCATAGACGGATCCTTGATCTGAATGAAGAATCATTTGGTATTCTGGATGTTGCTTCTTTACTTCAAGGAGATTTTCCAGGCCGTTTATATAAGTCATTCGATCACCACGTTTTGATGATAGAGAATGACTTAGGATTTCATTATTCCAAAGATCCATATATAAGGTAAGTTCATAATAGATACCTTTTACCCAAAATGCAGTCATATCGCTTACAATACATTGAAGTGGACCATCAATCTGAATCTCTGACATAAGAAGATTTGGAAAAATCTTAAACGGAGCACCAGGTTTCTTGTATTTGTAATGTTTAGCTTTACTCTTGATACCAGCAGCCTTGCAACATTTATGTGCATAAGGATCAGACATCTCTATTCCTTTATCCAGACGGATTTTAGCATTTAACCATCTATATCCATGGGATGGATATTTTAAATGGTATTCCTGGAATAACTGGATATTTTCAATCAATGCCCTTGTTCTTGGAGCTGGATTGCTGAGCATCTTCTTCCAATAATAGAAGCTGCTTCTATTGATGCCCATGGCATCACAAAGAAGATGGACAGGAAACTCTCCTGAGAGTTCCAGAATCACTTGATATTCTTGCTGCTGTAATGAATTACCGAACCATCCCCCTTCACTTCGTAACCTTTTTTTAATCGTGCCTCTGTGATACGTGCCTGGATAAGAGCTTGAATTAATTCTTCCTTTGTCATGGATTCATATGATTCAAAATCAGGTTGTTTTGCTTCGATTGGTTGTGGAGTTTTGGAAGCATCCGTTTTTCTTTTCCTTCCGGCATTTTTAGGTGGAAGATGGTTGGTATCTCGATATAGCCACATATAATTGCGAGCCGTATTATCATTGATACCATACTCTTCAGCTGCTTGAAATCTTGTTAGTTCGCCTTCATAAATACGGCGCCCAATGTCCAACCGTTGTTCTAGAGTGTATTTCATGGTAAACCTCCTGTTAAACACGAAATCAATTAAGACTAAATATGAGAATTCCTTGTTTGAATTATAACTCATTTATGTCTAGAAATTGACCCCTCTGTGTCCAAAATTAGTTTACCACTTCACCTTTTATTTATTGAAAAAGCCTTCTTTTTTCTCAATGGCATTCTCCATTATAGATTTTACCATTTCTCTGTATATATTTGAATACAATAAACGTTTTATTTTTATAATAAGCAGACCCTTATTGACAAATAAATAACCAGATGTAATAATACCCCACAGAGATAGTATTTGAACTCAAAACTATACTCTGGCTGAAATCACTGGAATCTTATATAAAAACAATCTGCCGGAACTCTTTAAGGAGAACGGACGGATAAGACTGTAACTGCAAAGATACTGAACAGTTACATAAAATCATAAAAGATATGAGCCGGTATTTATGATACAGTAACCCAAAGCATATTCTGGGCATTACAGAATATATGAAGGGATTTTTATGTATCAGAACAGGACTCAATTTACAGGGAATCAATCAGAAGCGTTTCAGGGTCAAAGTGTATCCTGATACGCTTTTTTGCAGTTATGGAGCTGTAAGATTTTTCCTGCAGGAAAGGACTATATAAGATGACAATAGAAATGTTAAAAGGAAAAATCCACAGAGCAACCGTTGTGCAGGCAGAACTGGACTATGTCGGAAGCATTACTGTGGACGAAGAATTGCTGGAAGCTGCCGGAATACTGGAATATGAAAAAGTTCAGATTGTAGATGTAAACAACGGCAGTCGGTTCGAGACATACACCATAAGCGGAAAACGTGGAAGCGGTATGATCTGCCTGAACGGAGCAGCAGCAAGATGTGTAAGCACAGGTGACAAGATCATCATCATGGCTTACGCCGGGTATGAGCCAGAAGAGGCACGCACCCATAAGCCTGCAGTTGTGTTTGTAGATGAAGAGAACAAAATCAGCAGAGTGACCAATTATGAGAAACATGGTCTGCTCAAAGACATGTCCTGAAAACAATATCATATCAGGACATTTTGTCCGAAATTTGACAAAGTACTATAAGAACAAACCGCCATTCTGACTGATAACTATTATATCAGTTGGATCAAATGAGATGAAAGTGAATTCAGAAAAGAGGCTATCTCAAAATCTATGATAACGGTCCATTGACCGGGAAAGAGGAGATAACAATGCAGGTAACAAAAACAGTAGAAGAAACAAGAAAACAAATCAAAGCATGGAAAAAAGAAGGCAAGACTGTCGGACTTGTTCCGACTATGGGATTTCTTCATGAAGGACATGCAAGTCTGATCAAAAAATGCAGAGAACAAAATGACGTTGTAGTAGTATCAGATTTTGTTAATCCAACACAGTTTGGACCGACAGAAGATCTTGACGCATATCCCAGAGATTTTGAACGCGACAGCAAACTCTGCGAAAGTCTCGGCGCAGATCTTATTTTCTGCCCAGAACCATCTGAGATGTATCATGATCCCCATGCCTTTGTAAGTATTGATACATTGTCCGAAACACTTTGTGGAAAAACACGTCCTATCCATTTCAAGGGTGTGTGTACAGTTGTAACCAAACTGTTCCATATTGTAGCTCCGGACAGAGCATATTTCGGACAGAAAGATGCCCAGCAGCTGGCTATCATCCGCAAGATGGTGCAGGATCTCAATTTTGATATTGAAATCATAGGCTGCCCTATTGTTCGTGAGGAAGATGGACTTGCAAAATCCTCCAGAAACACATATTTAAATGAAGAAGAAAGAAAAGCTGCTCTCTGCCTGTCAAAAGCTGTAAAGCTTGGCCAGTCTATGATCCACACAGGAATTTCGGCAGAAGAACTTCTCGGCAAAATGCGTGCAGTGATCGAAGCAGAACCTCTGGCAAAGATCGATTACGTTTCCATGGTAGATGCTCTTACCATGCAGCCGATAGAAAAAGCAGATCGCAGTGTTCTCGTAGCAATGGCTGTTTACATCGGAAAAACAAGACTGATCGACAACTTCAGCTACGAGGTATAATATATGGAAAATATTCTAAAGAAAATCGGAAAAATCAGCAGCCTTGCATCCAGATATATCGGGATCATCATTATTGCTTTCTCCTGCCTTGCTTTTTTCTGGCGGGATGGCTTTGCATGGATGACCAATTATACCTCCGTCTTTCTCGGTGTGATCATGTTCGGTATGGGACTGACCATACGTCTGGAAGACTTCCGGGCAATTTTTTCCAGACCAAAGGAAGTGATCATCGGTGCTGTGGCTCAGTATACAATTATGCCAATCGTAGCCTGGGTACTATGTAAAGTCATGAAACTTCCCGCAGATCTGGCACTGGGTGTGATCCTTGTAGGATGCTGTCCGGGCGGAACAGCCAGCAATGTAATCACCTATATTGCCGGCGGCGATGTAGCACTTTCTGTCGGAATGACCATTGTTTCCACCCTGGCAGCACCTGTTATGACCCCATTTCTCGTGTACGTTCTGGCTGGAGCCTGGGTAGAAGTATCTTTCTGGGCAATGGTGCTTTCTGTAGTCAAAGTAATCCTGATTCCGGTACTCCTTGGTATCCTTCTTCGTACACTTGCCGGCGATCATGTCGATAAGGTGTCTGATGTTATGCCTCTGATCTCTGTTATAGCTATTGTTATGATCATTGGCGGAATCGTGGCTGTCAATGCAGAAAAAATCTTAAGCTGTGGAGTCCTTGTGCTTATTGTTGTGGCGATCCACAATTTCTGCGGTATGATGCTTGGTCTTCTTGCAGCAAAACTTTTCCATGTAGAATATACAAGGACAACTGCTATAGCTATTGAGGTCGGTATGCAGAACAGTGGACTGGCAGTTTCCCTGGCAGCAGCAAACTTCGCTGCCAATCCACTGGCAACACTTCCAGGAGCTATTTTTAGTGTATGGCATAATATTGCCGGCTCTGTTTTTGCCAGTATCCGCCGTTCGGGTGTCGAAAAGCTCGACAAACAGCATACCAATGAAAAACCAATACCAGAAATCTGATATCCATACTCAAAGAAATCCCGGAACCTTATGATTCCGGGATTTCTTAAACCATTACTATTCACAACAGCCTTCCAGATAAGTTACCTCTACTCCCTGCTCACTTTCTGATTTTGTATTATCCCTATCTTAATACATATTGATGTACTATCGGCTATACAAATATTCTTTCCTGATATCCGGCAGTTTTGTATTTTTTTATCTCATCAACCACCGAAATCAGTCTGACGTCTGTGATTTTATCCAGAATTTTCATCCTTCTGTCAGAAATCACTTCCTCAGATCTGCTTTTATTATAATCTTCCGGATCCATATGCCAGAAATGAAACTTTCCCCGATAATAGTCTGCCAGTTTCTGTGCAATCAAAATCCCTTCCGGATCCAGATCACCAGAATAATAAATCGTAGTTCCAGATTTTTCCAGAAGATCAAGGAGCATAAGTCCTGCGAGTCGAGGCTGACCATTCATGCACATACATGAACACTCAGCCTTTCCACAAAGCATTGCAAAAACAGACGGATTTTCTACAATATAAATTTTCTGCTGCAGACATCTTACCTCCTTCCAGTCAGAAATTACTCCAAGGGGTACCTGAAGCATATCCTTTTCTTTTTGAAATCCATCCATTCCCATATGAATAGTTCCATCTTTTTTTACTGCCTCTACATTACACACCATCGCATAATTGGATACATCATCCAGAAGAATTCCTGCTGCAAGAAAACTCTTCTGTCTTTTATATGCCGGAAATATTTCTGTACCCTCTATCAGTAAATTCCGCTGTTCCAGACTTCTGTGAATCATCTGTTCAAGTATCCTGCCGCCCACAGTTCCTCTGTCAAATGCATGCGGATTTCCAGTCAACATTGCGGCAAAAACTGCCAGGTATATTTTCTGTTCCTTTCTGTATGGCAGTTTAGTGACATGCTCCCACCACTTAAATCTCTGATTTTGAAGTGGGGGCTTCTTGCTCAATGGCTCTACTGAGCCAAGTATCTACAAGCTATCCTCGCGTGCCCCGCGATTTTTTGCCCGGACACGGGCATATTTCTTACTTATTGTCTTGTCCGGATACGGACAGTTTATGCTGCCA
>NZ_WWVR01000001.1 GCF_009883055.1 Blautia sp. BIOML-A1
GATTCCAGTAGTACCGCTTTATAGCGGGCCAGTAAAAGTGCTTGCGATACCGCCCTTTGGGGCGAGCAGTAACAATGACCCTTTGGAGGGCCAAGGATAAACCACCAGTTGAACTGGTGGTTGCTAACTTAGTTAGGTAATTATTCAGAAAGCAGTATCCCGCGAGGCATTTTGACTCGTGACTGTGAGGGTGCTGAACAGTTACGAAATAGAATGGAACAGGAAAGGGGACTTTATGGGGGCACATTCATCAGGATATTATAGTATTGACGGGGATTACAATATTATTGGGTTTAACGAGACAGCGAAGGAAATCTATCCGAGCCTTCAGATGGGAATGAAATGTTACAAAGCACTGATGGGACTGGATGCACCATGTCCGCCGTGTCCGGTGGTCAATGGAATCTGCGGTCCAAAGACGTATCTGGATCCCATTCGTCATATTTACGAGACTGTGGATGCGGTGGATACCATCCTTCTGGACGGCAGCAGAGGGCATGCACTGGTTTTCAGTACCGTTGCAGAGGGAGAGAGAATGTCAAGTGCGATTCCTACAGGAGAGAAATCTCTGCGTCTTCTGGGTGCAGTCAATCGGCTTGCTTCGGACTATGTGGCAGTTTATTCTGTCAACCGTCAGCAGAAAACAATTTCTGTTTACCGCTCTGAATTTACAAATGATCCGGACGACAGTATTGTGAAAGATAATGCGGATTATGATACAGTGAGGGAATATCTTACCCGCTATATCCATCCGGATGACCGCAGCTACGTCCTAAAAAAATGGAACTGGATTATCTGGAACAGAAACTTGCAAATTCATCGAGTTTCAGGGTGCATTTCAGGAGTGCAGGAGAAGAGACGCATTATTACTATCTTCTGGTTACCAGAAACGGTGAAACGGAGGATGAGCAGGATTTTATAATCGCTGCCGCATGCGAGGATAATGATGTAAATGCACGCAAAATATATGAAAATCAACTGAATTCCCTGATTGGTTCCATTTCTCATGCTGCGGGATATTTTCATCTGGATATCACGGATGATAAGATACTCAAAACCGGTGGAACATCTGCGATCGTGGATATACTGGAGTCGGATTGTACGATTGATGCGTTTGTCCGGGATACGGCACAGTATATTCCGAAGGAGCAGGACAGACAGGATTTCATTGATGCTTTCTGTCGAAATTCCATGCTTGAGAACTACAATGCGGGACAGGTGGAGATAACAAGAATTTCGAGATGCTATTATGATGACAATATTGCACGTATTTCAAAGTACGTGGTACGGCTTTTGATAAATCCGTCGAATAATCATCTGGAGGGACTTTTGTATGGAGTGGATATTACCCGGTCACAGGAGGAATATGAGACGCAGGTCAGTATTGTCCGTACACTCAGCAGCAATTACAGGGATGTATATCTTCTGAATCTCCGAGAAAAAACGCTCTCGATCATCAAAGAGGAAGAGGGAAATGAAGATGGCCTGAAGAAGAAAGAGGACGGCAGCTATTCTTATAAGAAGTTTCTTGCAAAATACATTGAAGAGCGGGTGCATCCGGATGACCGCGATATGCTGCATGAAGTACTGAGGCTTCGCAATGTGCGTAAGAGGATCAGGAAAAAAGAAGAGTACAAGGGCAACTACCGGGTAAAAAACGGAGATGAGGTTCATTATTATCAGTTCCGCGTTATCAGAAACGAGGATTCAGGGATTATTGTGCTGGGATTTCTGAATGTAGATGATGTTGTGGAGGCTGAAATCCGACAGCAGAAGCTTCTGAAAGAAGCACTGGATACTGCAGAGCGTGCCAATGAAGCCAAGACAAATTTCCTCAGGAGAATGAGTCATGATATCCGCACACCGATCAATGGAATCTGCGGGATGCTCGAGGTCGCGGATTATTACCATAATGATATAAATAAACTGGCAGAATGCAGAGAAAAGATCAGGGATGCCTCTCACCTTCTGCTGGAGCTGATCAATGAGGTCCTTGATATGGGAAAACTGGAATCCGGTGAGATTATGCTGGAGGAGGTTCCGTTTAACCTTTATGATATAGGGCAGAATGTTCTTAAGATAATCGAAAAAATGGCGGAGGAACGAAAAATAGAAATCACCCAGGACAACATTGGAGTTGCCCACTGGAATCTGATCGGCAGTCCGGTTCATGTAAAACGTATCATGATGAATTTTATAAGTAACGCAGTCAAGTATAATAAGGAGCATGGCAAGATTATGCTGAGATGCAGAGAAATTTCTGCAGAAGGTGATACTGCAGTGTTCGAATTTACCTGCAGAGATACGGGAATTGGCATGAGCCGGGAATTCCAGGAGCATCTTTTTGAACCGTTCACGCAGGAGAGGGTCGGCGGTTACAGCAAATATGGCAGTACGGGACTTGGAATGTCGATTACGATGGGGCTTGTAAAAAGAATGGGCGGAGATATTACTTTTGAGAGTGAGAAGGACAAAGGGACTACATTTGTGATCACGATACCGTTCAAAATTGATACGGAAAAAAGAGAGGCAGAACAGAAAGCAAAGAAATCTGTATGTTCCATTGCCGGGATGAATATCCTTCTGGTTGAGGACAATGAACTGAATATGGAAATCGTGGAATTTATCACACAGAATGCGGGGGCGGTTGTGACAAAGGCATGGAATGGCCGGGAAGCCTTTGAAATTTTTGAAAGATCTGCGGAAGGCTGCTTCGATGCGATCCTGATGGATGTCATGATGCCGGAGATGGATGGTTATGAAGCAACCGAAAGAATCCGCAGATTGAACAGAAAAGATGCCAGAACAATTCCCATCATTGCAATGACTGCAAATGCTTTTACGGAAGATAAAATAAGGTCAAAAGAAGCTGGGATGAACGAACACATTGCGAAGCCGCTGAATACGGAACTTGTACTTCAGGCAGTGGCAAAACTGGTTCAGCCACCGGTGGTGGACTGATCAGAATCGTTTCACAAGGACTGTTTTGGAGTGCTTTCGCAGCAGGCGGTTATAGGCTGAATATTTTGCCTTTGGAACGCGGACGGTCATCTTTTTTACACCCTGATCGATCTTAGAGGAAACGGTGGTAAGGCGGGTGCTTTTGATCGTAATGACGCATTTTGTTTTTACATTCCGGAATGCCTGGGAACCGATGCGTGTCAGTCCGGTACCGATCGTGACGGTCTTAAGATTCCGGCAGTTATAGAAGGCCTGGCTTCCGATGGCAGAAACATTATGTCCGATTACAACACTGGAAAGCTTCTTTTTGTTGGAAAAGGCCTTGCTCCATACAGAAGTTACCTTGTAGGTGGCACCTGCATATTTGATAGTGAGCGGTATGACAGCCTTGCCAAGACGGTTGTTGGAAGTTCCATAGCAGGTGACGGTCTGCTTTCCGGTCACACGATAGATCAGAGAGGAAGTGGTATGACTTATCTGCCATTGAGCGTACAGGGTAACATTTCCTTTGATCTTGATATTCTGGCCCGGCAAATAGCGGGTTCCCTTTCCGTCGGCTCTGGTATTCCAGCCGGCAAAGAAGCGGGAAGTACAGTAAGGCGCATTCTTAACTTTGGCAGTTTTGCCGGAAGCATAGCGGGTTTTGTCGGAAGGAAGACCGCTTACATTGAGCCTGGTGTTCCTGACATACTTTATCTGATAAGTGCGCGGCTTCGGAGTCGGTGTAGCAGTCGGAGTCGCAGTAACTGTTGGAGTCGGTGTAGCGGTCGGAGTCGCAGTAACTGTTGGAGTCGGTGTAGCGGTCGGGGTCGCAGTAACGGTTGGAGTTGGCGTTACGGTCGGAGTAGGTGTCACAGTGACAGTCGGAGTCACGGTAGGAGTAGGCGTCGCAGTAACTGTTGGTGTCGGAGTCGCAGTTGGAGTTGCGGTAGGAGTCGCAGTCGGAGTTGGTGTCGGAGTCGCAGTCGGAGTTACGGTCGGTGTCGGTGCAACAGTTGGCGTAGCGGTTGGTGCCTGGTCAAGGGTTCTGGTGTGTGCTTTAATGGAGAAGCAATAGGGGCTGTCCAGGGTTGCGACATCCTTCCAGGTCTTGGAATCTCTGGAATAGAAACTCTGTCCGGGAGTAGTTCCGGCAACAGTTTCCAGCCAGTCCAGATCCCTGGATGCTTCCACATAATAACTGATCTGTGAATCTGCCAGAGTCAGTACAACCGAAAACTGAGAACCGGGAGTCAGCATGACTGGTTCCGGGAGAGTTACGGTATCAATTCCGGCGAGTGCTTGTGTGTACTTAAAGGGGGCTGCATAAGCAGGAACTCCGCTGGCAGGATCTTTTGGATCCGTAAGGTCTGTATAGATTTGGATCTGATAGGAAGCGTTGTCAGTTTTGGAAGCAGTCACGATCTCACCGAGCTGTTCGTAGTTTCCTTTTCCGGCCTTTGCGGTAAAAATATTAGCGATCGAATAGCCAGTCTTTAAAGTGAAAGTTGTTGTACTTGAATTTGCCCCGTCATAAAAATAATTATTCGGATATGCCGGAGCTGTGGTAGCCGTGTTGCATATAAGGTTTCTTAAGGACTGATCCTCATAGGAAATATAGAAATATCCATTATCTCCCCAGTCAGTATCGTAGCTGTTTTTGACGATCCAGGCACCATTATTCTGGACACCGGAAGCGGAGGTGAAATTTTCCTTTGAATAATGATCATTCCATCCGACAAGGGTGACAGCGTGATTTACGGAGCCTGATGAGGGATAACAGGAGGCGGCAGTATCCGGATTGTAATATCTGCCGCTGCTGTCCATATAGATCATGGCAGAAACAGATCCATACTGTGAAAGGAGCAGTTTGGTCCGTTCTTCCTCATACTGCGAAAAAACAGCGTTTTCCATATAGACAGAGGTATCATAGGCAAGGCTGCTGTCCGGAATCATGGATGCCGAAAAATCCCGTGTATGGGTGCTGTCAGTAGGGAGTGGAACCTTATCTTCGGTAGTCATGCCGGACCAGGTGCTTAAGAAAAAGGACGCGATCATACCATTTCCACTGTCGTGATAATCACTTCCTTTGTGGATATATTTGTCATTTGGGGTGTTTCCAAGTGGATCATCCGTGCGGTGAGCAAAGAAATAGGCAAGATGTTCCTCAGAAAGATCCCAGCATCCCAGTCCCTGAGAAAGAAGGCTGGTCTCTGCATTGGAAATAAGGCTGAAAGCCCAGCAGATACCGAAGGGATTCTGAAATTTGACAGGAGTTACAAGGTTCTCATCTCTGGAATCGTATACTTCAGGAAGGACGGCGTATGTGGCGATATCGGAAGAAAGATCACTGTCGACATCGTCCAGGGGTGTCATAGGCTTGAGGTTCTGCAGTGGCGCCAGCTGTGCCTGACGTTCTTCCTCTGTCATAGGACGTCCGAGAATATAGTCTAGATCATCATCTGCCGAAACGGAAGAATCGCCGGAGGTAAAAAGGGAATCTTCTTCTGAGGAAAAAAGTCCATCTTCGGTGCTCAAAGAGATATCGGAAGCAGATTCTGTATTATCAGAAGCAGGCTCAGATCCCTGAGTATCATCGATGGTTTCTTCGGTGAATTCTACATCTGGTGAAGTCTCTTCTTCAGGAGAGGAGACAAAATCAATGTCCGCAGATTCAGCAGAAACCGTCTGCATATCGGAAGGAAAGCTTCCGGCAAGAACGGCGGCACAAAGAATGACTGACAGACTGCGCAGTAAGTTGGGTGTTTTCTTATTCATATCATGTCCTCCGTGAAATTAATTTCTGACTCTGTTTTCATCATAACATGAAAAAAAGCTCCGAACAATAAAAGTTCGGGGCTTTTTATAGAAAAGATGGCCGTGATTTAATTGTTGATGACAACACCCTTCTGCAGCATAACGTTTGCATACAGTGCTTTTTCGCTTGTGGAGATGATGCAGTAAGCGGTTTTGGCTTCATCATAGAATGCAAAACGCTCGATATTTCCAACAACTGCGTCTCCTCTGTCATCATATTTACGAATGATTTCTTTGTAGGTATCCCAGATCGGTGTCTCAACAGTATCACCAGGCATAACCTCCATAAGATTTACAGGATGCTCTACATAAGTATCCAGCGGGAAAACCTTGAGGATGGCTTCCAGGATCTCCGGTACGCCGTGTCCGTCACAGCGGATGGTGATCGCATTCTTGCCCATGGATTCAACCGGGAAGTTGCCGTCTGCGATTACAAGACGGTCACTGTGACCCATTTCACATAATACCTTTAATAATTCTGGTGATAAGATTTCAGGAATTCCTTTTAACATATCTTTATGCCTCCGTTTATTAATTTTACTGAATCATGTCATGTCTCACTCTGAAACAACTTGTATATAATGAATGTAACTGTATTCCGGTTACTTTTCAAGAGAATATTTTCCGATAAAAGATGAAAATTTTACACTGCTAAGGATAAAGTGAAATAATATTTTTACGATTGACAGAAGAGCCTTAGGGATGTATGATTAACTCAAACGGAAACGTTTCGGTTTTGGAAATGTTTCCTGTCACTGAGGTATTTATAACAGGAAAACATACACACATTATGAGGAGGAAAATCATTATGCCACTTGTTACATCAGAAGAAATGCTGTCCAAAGCCCAGGAAGGCGGTTATGCAGTAGGTGCATTTAATGCGGAGAATATGGAGATGGTAAAGGCGATCATCCAGGCAGCAGAAGAACTCAAAGCACCGGTTATGATCCAGACAACACCATCTACGATCAAATATGGAACCGTAGAGACTTATGCAGCGATCGTTGCAGCGGAGGCTGAGAAAGCAGCTGTTCCGGTATGCCTTCATCTGGATCACGGCAGCAGCTTTGAACTGGCGATGCAGGCAATGCACGCAGGGTATACTTCCGTCATGATCGATGGATCCAAACTGGATTTCGAGGGAAATATTGCAGAGACAAAGCGTGTGGCAGATGTTGCACGGGCACTCAATATCCCATGTGAAGCTGAGCTTGGCAAGGTTGGCGGCAAAGAGGACGATCTGGAGGCAGAAGCAGATACCAATACAGATCCGCAGGAAGCGAAAGAGTTCGTTGAGCGTACAGGAGTTACTTCTCTTGCAGTTGCCATCGGAACTGCACATGGATTCTATGTAGGTACACCGGTGCTTGACAAAGAACGTCTCAGCGAGATCCGTGAAGTGGTAGATATTCCGCTTGTACTCCATGGTGCCTCCGGTTTGAGTGATGAGGATGTTATGGACTGCGTAAAACGTGGAATCTGCAAAGTGAATTTTGCTACCGAGCTTCGTGCAGCATATTCTAAGGCAGTCAAAGAGCTTCTCAAAGAAAAACCGGATACCATTGATCCGAAAGCATATGGAAAGACGGCTATCGCAGCAGTGAAAGAACTTGTAATGGCAAGAATGAAAGTCTGCGGCTGTGACGGCAAAGCAGAATAAGAAAGCAGAGAGACAAAATGGCAGCGACAATGAAAGACATAGCCAGGCGGACAGGACTTGGCCTGGCTACGATTTCCTCTTATTTTAACGGAGGAAATGTCAGAGAAAAAAACAGAATAAAGATTGAAGAGGCCATCGAGGAACTCCATTACGAGGTCAACGAAGTTGCAAGAGGACTTAAGACCAATGCGACAAAGACGATCGGTGTTGTGATTCCGGAGCTGAATAATATATTCTGTGCTGAGATCATAACGGGGATGGAGGATATTCTCAGAAGTCATGGCTATGCTACGATCGTGTGTGACTGTCGTACAGATAAGAAACTGGAGCGGGAAGCGGTGGAATTTCTGATCCGCCGCCGGGTAGATGGAATCATCAATATGCCGGTGGATGAAACGGGTGCACATTTAAAGAGATTCCAGAAGACGGGCCGGCCGATCGTGCTGATCGACCGCAGGATCCAGGGAATTCCGTGTGATAGTGTTCTAGTAGATAACCAGAAAGCTGCCGAGGAAGCAGTGGAGCTTTTTATAGAAAAAGGACACAGAAATATTGGGATCATCGGCGGACCTGAGGGGATTTTTACAGCAGAGGAACGTCTGACAGGATATTGTACCGCACTTGAAAAAGCCGGGATCTCAATAAAGAATTCGCTGGTTTATCGTGGGGATTATACGATCAGGGGCGGTGTCAGAGGTCTGGAAGAGCTTGTCCGGAACAATCCGGATATGACTGCGGTTTTTGTGACCAACTATGAAATGACAATGGGAGCGATGATTGGAGTTAACGAGTTGGGAATACAGGTTCCGGGACAGCTTTCCATGATAGGATTTGATAATCTTCCGTTTGCAAGGGCGTGTCGTCCGAAGCTTACGATCGTATCACAGCCGACGGACGGAATTGCCAGAGAGGTTGCAAGGATCATGCTGGAACGTCTTGAAAAGAGAGAAGCAGGATCAGAAGAGCCTTTTATGGAGAAACTTCAGACAGAGATCATGGAAGGAAAATCCGTGTGTGTTCTGAGCAGATAGATTTATAAATGCTGTAATACAGGAAAAACAGGGTTTTTACAAAAAATGGGAGCAGCAAAAGGATGAAATCATATTTATTGGGAATTGATATCGGAACAAGCGCATGTAAGGTGGCTGTGTTTGACAGAAACGGAAAAGTTCTTGCAGCAGCCAGTGGTGACTATCCGGTATATTATCCGCAGGAAGGATGGGCGGAACAGAATCCGGAAGAATGGTGGGATGCTGTCTGCCGGGCATCGAAAGAAACAATACAGAAAGCAGATATTAAGCCGGATGAGATCGCGGGAATTGGAATCGATGGGCAGAGCTGGTCTGCGATTGCGATTGATAAAGAGGGAAAAGTACTGACTAATACACCGATCTGGATGGATACCAGAGCACAGTCTGTCTGTGACAGACTGAATCAGGAGATTGGTGCAGAGAAGATTTTTGAGGTGGCAGGAAATTCTATTCAGCCGTCTTATTCTACCGCGAAGATTCTCTGGTACAAAGAAAATCTTCCGGAGGTATATGCAAAGATCGACAAGATTCTTCAGTCGAACAGCTATATCGCATATAAACTGACAGGTGTGATCTCGCAGGATGTATCGCAGGGATACGGGCTTCACTGCTTCGACATGAAAAAAGCCTGCTGGGATGAGGAAATGTGTGAACTTCTGGGAATTCCCATGGAGTTTCTTCCGGAAATCTGTGACTGCGACCATGTGGTTGGCAGTGTCACTGCAAAGGCAGCGGCAGAATGTGGACTTTCGGAGGGCACACCGGTAGTTGCCGGTGGTCTGGATGCAGCCTGTGGAACACTTGGTGCAGGAGTTATCCATCCGGGAGAAACGCAGGAGCAGGGTGGTCAGGCAGGTGGAATGAGCATCTGTATGGATGCGTACAAAGCCGACCCGCGACTGATATTAAGTTTTCATGTTGTCCCGGGTAAATGGCTCCTTCAGGGAGGAACCACCGGAGGCGGTGGTGTTATGCGCTGGTTCGAGCGTGAATTTGCGGATTATGAGCGGATAATGAAGGAACAGACAGGAATGTCCTCCCTCAGTCAGCTGAACGAGATTGCCGCAAAAGTATCACCGGGCTGTGATGGAATGGTATTCCTTCCATATATGTCCGGGGAACGATCTCCAATCTGGAATCCATACGCCAAGGGAGTTTTTTACGGGCTTGACTTTGCCAAGACCAAAGGACACATGGTCCGTGCCTGCATGGAAGGTGTCGCGCTTTCTCTGAGACATAACCTGGAAGTGGCGAAAGAAGCTGGGGCAGAGGTGGAAGTCTTAAGAGCTATGGGTGGCTCTGCGAACTCTTTTCTCTGGACGCAGATCAAATCCGACATCACAGGAAAACCGATGATAGTGCCAGCATCTGATACGGCAACCACACTTGGAGCGGCTCTCCTTGCAGGAGTCGGAGTTGGGTTCTACAAAGACTATGATGAAGCAGTTTCACTTACTGTAAAAGAAACCCGCCGCCATGAACCAGACCCGGAGAACAAAGTCATCTACGACCAGACTTATCAGACCTACCTTGAACTTTACAAGTCTCTGGCCCATATGATGACAGCAAAACAGAATATATGAAAGGAGAAAATATAGATTATGAAAGCAGCAGTAGTAGTTGCAAATGAGGACGTACAATATCAGGAAATAGAAGAACCAGAGGTGACCAGAGGAACCGTTAAGATCAAAGTCAGATATTCCGGCATCTGCGGATCTGACATCCCTCGTGTCCTGAATCATGGAGTTCATTTTTATCCGATCGTACTCGGACATGAATTCTCCGGTGATGTAGTAGAAGTTGGCGAAGGCGTGACCAAGGTGAAGGTTGGTGATCGTGTGTCAGGCGCACCGCTTCTCCCATGCATGAAATGTGATGACTGCCAGCAGGGCAATTTTTCCCTCTGCAAGCATTACAGCTTCATCGGATCCAGACAGCAGGGAAGTAATGCAGACTATGTGGTAGTTCCGGAACAGAATGCAGTTCCTTTTGATAGCAGTGTTCCGTACGAACAGGGTGCCATGTTTGAGCCTGCAACGGTTGCAATCCATGGAGTGTTCCAGAATGATTATCACGGAGGAGAGTATGTGGCGATCCTCGGCGGTGGCACCGTGGGAATGTTTACCATGCAGTGGACGAAGATCTTTGGCGCCAAAAAGGTAGTTGTCTTTGATATCAGCAATGAACGTCTGGAACTTGCAAAACGTCTTGGTGCGGACGAAGTCATCAACACAAAAGAAGATGACTACATGGAAAAAGCCATGGCGATCACTGGTGGTAAGGGGTATGGTTTCGTATTTGAGACAGCGGGACAGGTTCCGACAATGCATATGGCATTTGAACTGGCTGCAAACAAAGCACACGTCTGCTTTATCGGAACTCCTCACGAGAATCTGACATTTACACCGGCACAGTGGGAAAATATGAACCGCAAAGAATTCAAACTGACTGGTTCCTGGATGTCCTACAGTGCACCGTTCCCGGGACGTGAATGGGATCTGACCGCACATTATTTTGCAACAGGACAGCTGAAATTTGATCCGGGATTCATTTACAAAAAAATCCCGATGAGTCAGGCACAGGAAGCATTTCAGTTATTTAAGACACCGGGACTTGTAAAAGGAAAGATTCTTTTATCAAACGAGGAAGAATAAGATGATACTCACAGTAACCTTAAATGCCGCAATCGATAAGAGATATGTGGTGGATGATTTTAAAGTTGGAGAAGTAAACCGGGTAAAGGAATGTTCCTATGTTCCGGGAGGAAAAGGTCTCAACGTATCCAAACCGGCCTCTATTTATGGAGCAGAAGTAGTGGCTACTGGATTTGTCGGAGGTCATGCGGGAAATTATATTGAAGATGCCCTGAAGCCATTTGGAATCAGAGGAGATTTTTACCATGTGGATGCAGAGAGCAGATCCTGCATCAATATCTGGGATGAAATCAATCATGTGCAGACAGAATTTCTTGAGCCGGGATTTACTCTGACAGAAGAGGATTTCCAGGGATTTAAAAAGAAATTCAGGGAACTTGTACAGAACGCAGATGTTGTTTCCATGTCGGGAAGCGTTCCAAAAGGTCTGGATGGAACAGCATACCAGAGCCTGGTCAGAATTGTGAAAGAAGCCGGCAAACCGGTAATCCTTGACACCAGCGGGAAACTGCTGGTGCTTGGAATCGAAGCCTGCCCTACACTGATCAAACCGAACATTGATGAGATACGGATGCTGACAGGAAAGCAGTGCGACAATATGCAGGATATTATGGAAGCAGCAAAAGCAATCCATGCAAAAGGGATTGATATCGTAGTGGTTTCACTTGGAGCAGACGGTTCTCTGGCAGTAGGAGAGGAAGGAATCTTCCGTGCAGTGGTGCCAAAGATTGATGCAGTAAACACCGTAGGATGCGGAGATTCCATGATCGCAGGTTTTGCACTTGGACTGAGCGAGGGACTGTCACTGGAAGAGACTTTAAGAAGAGCAAGTGCGATCTCCGCTGCATCAGCCATGCGTGAGGAGACTGGATTCTTTGTGATGGAAGATATGGAAAAACTCCTTCCGCTGATCAAAATCGAAAAACTTTAAAAATCAAAAATTATATAATGTAGAATTTAGGAGGAAACAAAAATGGCAGAATTTATTGATCCGGCAATCGTGCCGAAAGTAACCCTTCCTTCAGGAGAAGAAGTACCCTGTATGGGTATGGGAACCTTTGGTTCTGACCGTGTAAGTGCAGAAGAAGTGTCTGAGGCAGTTGCAGGTGCGATTCGCTGTGGATACCGTATGTTTGACTGTGCAGCATGCTATGGAAACGAGACTCAGATCGGAGAAGTTTTCAAAACCGCCTTTGATGAAGGTGTAGTGGAGCGAAAAGATCTTTTCATTATGACTAAGGTCTGGAATGATATGCACCGAAAAGTAGAAGAAGCCTGCACAAAGAGCATTCATGATCTTCAGTGCGATTATGTGGATCTTTACTTTATCCACTGGCCATTTCCGAACTACCATGCACCATTCTGTGATGTAGATTCCAGAAACCCGGAATCCAGACCATTCAGTGTGGAAGAATTCATGGATACCTACCGTCAGTGTGAAGAACTTGTTGAAAAGGGCAAGATCCGTTACATCGGTATTTCCAATATGACAATCCCGAAACTGGAAGCAGTCCTTCCATTAATGAAGATTAAACCTGCGGCATGTGAACTGGAGCTGCATCCGTGCTTCCAGCAGCAGGAGCAGTATGATTATCTGGTGGCACATAACATCCAGCCGGTAGGATATATGCCGCTTGGCTCACCGAGAAGACCGGAAAGAGACATCTGCCCGGAGGATGTTGCCGATATGCAGACACCTGAAATGCAGGAGATCGCCAAAGCACACGGTGTGCATCCAGCATTGATCGCACTGAAATGGGCTCATCAGAGAGGAGAGATTTCTATTCCATTCTCTGTACATAATTATGTCAGCAACCTGAAATGCGTAACCGAAGATCCACTGACCGATGAAGAAATGGCTAAGATCGGAACACTGGAAAAAGGAAACAGACTGGTCAAAGGCCAGGTGTTCCTCTGGGAAGGTGCCAAGGACTGGCATGATCTGTGGGACGAAGAGGGATTTATTATACAATAATCCCCTTATATCCCCTGAGAATTTTTGTAAAAAATATGCGAGGGGAGGGTGCTCACAGTTGCGAAGGCCGCTCTCCCCTCGCGCACCCCACCTGGCCACGCGGAAGAGGCTTGCGGCTCAATCTTGGTCTACGCGGGTGGAGATTTTTCATATTTTCACAGTCAGGTTGGAGTGAGAAGGTAACTGTTCACAGGTAATATCCCGCGAGGTGTTTTGCCATGAATATGGCAAAATCCCGAGACATACGGGGCAAAATGCCATCACCGAAGGTGATTTGGAATGCATTTTGACCAAGTTACTGCGAACGGAGTGAACAGTAACGTGAGAAGTTCCCCTGTCCAGTGACTCAGCGAGGCTTCCGAGATTTTGTGAGTGCTAGCTGTCCCTTCCGTTGTTCTGTCTGAGCGAAGCGAGTTAACAAAAGGAAGGGGCAAATAAGCGCACGAAAAAAATCCGGAAACGCAGCGTGTCACCAGACAGGGGAACCTCTCATATTCAGCATCCTGTAAAACATAAAAATCCTCTAATTTTTTTTAAAATCTTCTCTTTTTTTTGTACAAAAATCCCTTGATTCGTGTTAAAATAAAATACTGACAAAAAATAATCAAACTCGTAAAAATTATGATGGGGGAATTATATACATGTATCGAATACTGTTGGTAGATGACGAGATCCTCGTCAGGGACGCAATAAAAGAGAACATCGACTGGAAAAGTATTGACTGTGAATTGGTAGGAGACTGCGAGAATGGCAAACAGGCAGCAGAATTTGTGCAGGAACATCCTGTGGACATCGTACTGACAGATATTCTTATGCCATATATGGATGGCATGGAACTGAGCCATTTTCTGCATGACAACTACCCGGATATTGTGATCGTAGTGTTTAGTGGATTCGGAGAGTTTGAATATGCCAAGAAGGCAATCCAGTATGGAGTCAGCGAATATCTGCTCAAGCCTGTAACAGCACTGGAGCTTACTGGTGTGATTGAAAAAATGAAAGAAAAAGTAGATCAGCTCCGCAAAGAAAAAAAGAAAATGGAATCACTGACAAGAACATCCGAAAACTATCGAGAGAATGTACAGGTTATCCGTTCGAAGGCGATGGAAGCCCTGGTGAACTGCACCACAGATATCCAGAAAAGCCTGAACAGACTACAGAAGATGGGGATTACTCTTTCCGGCTGCGGATACCGTGTGGCGGTTTTTGATATCGATCTCTATTCCGGAATGTACCAGCTGGATGTGGAGAAGCGTCAGGAAAGTGCGTTGATGGCATTTGTACTTTTTAATATCACGGATGAGATCGTAAAGCGTGAAAAGACCGGTATTGCTTATCAGGAAGGAAATAATCGGGTTTGTGTTCTGTTTCAGACAAAATGGAGCCGCAATTTTGACGGGAAAATCAAGAGCATCTGTCATGAGATTCAGACAGAAATCAAGAAGGTCATGGGAACAGATGTCTCGATGGCAATCGGTAAATGGGTGAAAAATCTCGAAAACCTCAGTGCCTCTCATGATATGGCAGAGCAGGCGCTTCAGTACCGTTACCTTCAGGGAGGCAGCCTTCTGATCGATATGGAGGAAACATATCCTGTTCAGGAGATTGATCTCAGAGAATCACTGGATAAACTGAAAGAGTCACTGAAATCCGGAAAAACAGAAGAGATGGAAACGGAACTTCAGTTTATCGAAGAGCAGATCAAACAATCACTCGCAGATAAAAGTCGTGCATGTATGTATCTGCAGCAGGTGATCCGTGCTGCGGACATGGCGGCTGAGGAGGTTTCGGCAGATATATCAGAAATTCATGAGGATGGAGCAGAACTGCTCTGTCAGATAACAGAACAGAAATCCTTCAGTCAGGCATGTGAGATCGTGCGAAAATATATCCTGCGAGTATACGATGCCATGGCAGAGCTAAATACATCAAGTGGAGAGCGTCAGGCAAGAATGGCCCTGGATTATATCCAGAAAAATTATATGGATCCTAATCTCAGTCTTAATGACATCTGCTCATATCTGAATATCAGTACCAGTTATTTCAGTTCTATATTTAAAGAAATGACAGGAGAAACTTTTACAGAAGTCCTGATACGTACCCGAATGGAAAAGGCAAAGGAATTGTTGGAAAATACAACCCTGAAAAACTATGAGATTGCGGAGAAGGTCGGATTTGCAGATGCACATTACTTTGGAATTTCCTTCAAGAAGATGACCGGCTGTACACCGACAGAGTATGCAAGGGAGAATCGCAGATGAACAAAAAAGGACTTGCAACTGTGATCGTTGGGAAATTCAAGAGTATTCAGAGTGTTATTTTTTCGACGGTTGCATTTCTGGTTCTCATTGCAGTTGTGATCGTGACAGCAGTATCCATGCGTTTTACCAATACTTCTATTTTTGAGAATTCTTCGGAATATACGCATACGATCATCAAGCAGATGAACCAGAATATAGACTCCTATATAGATTACATGGAGAATATTGCCTATCTGATCTCCAGCAGTGAGGATGTTCAGGATTATCTTTTTGACGATGAGATCAATAATGAGGCGAGATACCGTATCCTGAATCAGTTTGAGACGATCCTGGACAGCCGGAGTGATATCCGAAATGTCGGAATTATCAGTAAAAGCGGCAGAATGCTGATCAATCATGGCAAGAAATCAGTAAACAGTGATCTGGATCTGAATACGCAGGAATGGTATACACAGGCACTGGACAGTCCGGAGGGACCGAAGCTCACATCCTCTCATGTGCAGCATATCATCAGTGGGGAACGTCCGTGGGTGATCACGCTGAGTCGTGGAATCCGTGACCGTGAGGGAAGCGGCGAGAAAGAGGGAGTCTTCTTTATCGATCTGAACTACAGTGCGATCAGCGGACTGTGTGATCAGAGTACAGTGGGAACCAAGGGATATGCATTTATCATGGATGCGAAGGGGAATATTGTCTATCATCCGCAGCAGCAGCAGCTCTACAATGAACTGCAGACAGAGAACATCGATCTGATCATGAAGACGGATGACGATACGGTTCTGACAGGAACAGGGAAAGACGGAAAGCTTTATTCTATCTCGCGTTCCGAAAAGACGGGCTGGACGGTTGTAGACTGTACCAGTGTCCGTGAACTTCTGAGCAAGAGCCATCAGGCACAGAGTGTTTATGTACTTACTGCTGTTCTTCTGGTGATCGTTGCACTTTTATTTTCCAGATTTATGGCGAGAAGCATCACACTTCCAATCCAGAAACTCCGTGATTCCATGAAAAAGGTTCAGGAGGGAGATTTCAGTGTTTCGGATGTTGTTGTGGATTCAGAGAATGAAATAGGAAGTCTTACGAAATCATTTGATGCAATGACCCACCGCATACAGGAACTGATGGAACAGAATGTCTACGAGCAGGAGCAGAAGCGCAAAAGTGAGCTCAAGGCACTGCAGTCACAGATCAACCCGCATTTTCTGTACAATACTCTGGATTCCATCATCTGGATGGCAGAGGGTAAGAAAAATGAGGAGGTTGTGCTGATGACGGCATCGCTTGCCCGCCTTCTGAGACAGAGTATCAGCAATGAGGATGAGGTGGTTCCAATCATAAATGAGGTGGAATATGCCAAAAGCTATCTTACGATCCAGAAAATGCGTTACAAAGACAAACTGGAATTTCAGATTGATGTAGATTCTTCTATATTATATATACCACTGATCAAGCTGGTTCTTCAGCCTGTTATTGAGAATGCAATCTATCATGGCCTGAAGTACAAAGAAAGCAAAGGACTTCTTATTGTAAAGGGCTTTATGAAGGATGGAAATGCGGTTCTTCAGGTAATTGATGACGGTGTGGGAATGGATGAGGAAACACTTGCACATATTTATGATAAGCACAAGGTGAACTATCATTCCAATGGGGTTGGCGTTTATAATGTACAGAAACGTCTCAAACTTTATTATGGGGATGATTATGGAATTACCTACGAGAGCAAAAAAGGCGAGGGAACAACGGCAACGATCACGATTCCTGGCAGTCAGGAGGCAATTTGATGACAAAACACAGAAAATGGCTGAGCATCTGCCTGGTGATCTGCCTGATCGGAGGACTGGGCGGAGGCATCTGGTATAGAAATAAGAAGATAGAAGAAAGGAAGCTTTCACTGATCTATATTCCGAAGGTAGTGGATGGTACGAATGATTTCTGGAAATCCGTGATCCTCGGTGCCAAAATGGCAGCAAAGGAATACAACGCAGAGATAAGCGTTCTTGCACCGTCCGAAGAAAACGATGTTAAGCGTCAGAATGAACTGCTGGAAGAAGCAATCCAAAGTGAACCGGATGCCATTCTTTTTTCACCTTCAAGCTTCACTGATTCAGATGAACTTCTCAAAAAGGCAAAAGATATGGGAATCAGGATCAGTTTTATTGATTCCTATACAAAAGAAGAAATCCAGGATCTGACGGTCTCTACAGATAATCTGGAGGCAGGAGAGAAACTGGGGAAATTTGCAGCCACCCTTCTTGGACCGGATGATCAGATTGCAATCGTGGCTCATGTGAAAGGCGTATCTACTGCAGTAGAGAGAGAAGAGGGATTTCGAAAAGGTCTGGGTGAACTGGCGGATAATATTGTGGATGTAGTTTACTGTGATTCACAGTATGAGAAGTCTCGCAAGCTTACTATTGAACTGATGCAGAAATATCCGGATCTCAAGATGATCGCGGGAATGAATGAGTATTCTTCGGTCGGTGCGGCCAGGGCAGTAAAGGCAGCAGGGGCAAAGGACAGTATCCAGGTTGTAGGTGTGGACAGTTCCCAGGAAGCAGTTCAGCTGATGGAAAATGGAGTTTTCAGGGGACTGGTCGTGCAGAAGGCCTTTAAGATGGGCTACATGGGTGTGAAAGAAACGGTTCTTATGCTGCGGGGCAAAAGCTATGAGAAGAATGTAAATTCCGGCTGCGAACTGGTAACACCGGACAATATGTACAACAGTGAGATTGAAAAACTGTTGTTTCCGTTTAATACGTTGAAATTTTCATGAATTAAATAATGAAATTATTATAAAAAAGGTTAAATATTTATGTACGAACCGTAAATATTTAACCTTTTTTTGGAAGATATTCCATTACAATTGTGCAGAATTCACGTTATTATATAGAAAACGCAGATATAAAAAACTTTTAAGGAGGGTGAAAAATTGGAAAAGCTTAAACAAAATCCAATCGTAAAAAAGCTCGGCTTGAACAGAATCCTGCTTGTCTGTATTCTTGTTCTTATGTTCGTGGTTTTTAAAGTAGTTCTGGGAAGTAAATTCCCTGTTGGTGACAGTATCAAGTCTACTTTAAACTATGTATACTTCCTGGGCTTTTTGTCACTGGGTGTTACATTTGTAATTGCAACTGGAGGAATTGATTTCTCTATCGGACCGGTAATGTTCTGTTGTGCACTGGTAGCAGGTTACTGCATGACATCTTATGGTCTTCCTTGTGCAGCAGCTATCGTGATCTGTATCCTGATCGGTCTTGCATTTGGTACCTTTAACGGATGGCTGGTTTCTTACCTGTCAGTTCCAGCATTCATCGTTTCCATGGCTTCCATGAACATTGCAAAAGGTATTGCTTCCGTATTTACAAAGACACAGTCCGTAAGCTGGCCGCTGGGAAGTGACCCGGTAAACGGATGGTTCCGTAATATTGTATCCTACAAGGGATTCCCGGTAGGCCTGGTGATTTTCCTTGGAATGGCAGTTGTATGTGGAATTGTTCTCTACAATACAAAACCTGGACGTTATATCCTCTGCCTTGGTTCCAACAAAGAAGCAGTTCGTCTTTCCGGTGTTAACACCAAGAAATGGAACATGCTTGCATACATGATCTGTGGTTTCCTGGTAGGAATCGCAGCACTGTTCTTCGTAGCTACATATACAACCGTTCAGCCTGGTTATGGTGATCAGTACAACAACGAAGCAATCGCAGGCTGTGTAATGGGTGGTACATCCATGGTTGGTGGACTTGCTTCCATCGGCGGTACTGTAATCGGTGTATTTATTATCTCTCTTCTGCAGCAGGGAATCATGGCATTTGGTCTTGGTAAAGGACAGCAGATGATTATTACAGGTATCATCGTAATCGTAGCTGTATATGCCGACGTTTCTGCAAGACGTAGAAAGAACTGATCGAAAGGGAGGATGAAACAATGGGTGACGTTATTTTAACAATGAAGGATATTGATAAGTCCTTTCCTGGTGTTCATGCCCTGGATCACGTTAACTTCGAAGTGAGACGCGGTGAAGTACATGCACTTATGGGAGAGAACGGTGCCGGTAAATCTACACTTATGAAAGTTCTTACCGGTATTTATCAGAAAGATTCCGGTTCTATTACATACAAAGGTCAGGAAATTGCTTTCCACAATACTCGTGAAGCACAGGATGCCGGTGTTGTAATCGTACATCAGGAATTGAACATGGTCGGAGACCTTACTGTCGCACAGAACATCTTCATCGGACGTGAGCCGAAGAAGGGATTCCGTGTAGACGACAAGAAGATGATTGAAGACTCCAGGAAATTATTCAAGGATCTGAATATCGAGATCGATCCGCGAGAGAAGATGAGCAACCTTACTGTTGGTAAACAGCAGATGTGCGAGATTGCAAAAGCAATTTCCCACAAAGCAGAGATCATCATCTTCGATGAGCCGTCAGCAGCTCTTACAGAGAAAGAAATCGCTGACCTGTTCGTAATTATTCGTGATCTTCGTGCGAAGAATTACGGTATTGTATATATCTCACACCGTATGGATGAGATCAAGATGATCACAGACCGTGTAACTGTTATGCGAGATGGTGGTTATGTAGGAACTCTGATCACAAAAGACAGTACAAAAGAAGATATCATCAACATGATGGTTGGTCGTGTTATCTATGAAGATCCTAAGGAACACAGCATGGTTGCACCGGATGCGCCGGTTGTTCTTAAGGTAGAGAACCTGAATGCAGGAAAGATGGTTCAGAATGTAAGCTTTGAACTTCATAAAGGTGAGATTCTTGGTTTCTCCGGACTGATGGGTGCAGGACGTACTGAGACAGCGAGAGCACTGTTTGGTGCAGACCCGAAACAGAGCGGCAAAATCTCTATTATGGACAAACAGAGCGGACAGCTTCGTGAAGTAACGATCAACACACCACAGGATGCTGTTAAATATGGTATCGGTTATCTGTCAGAGGACAGAAGAAGATACGGAGTTGTTGTTCAGAAATCCGTAAATGAAAATACCACACTGGCTACAATGGAAGATTTCACCAATGGACTCTTCATCAACAAAGCAAAAGAGAAATCAGTCAGTGAGAAATATATCAAAGAACTTGCTACCAAGACTCCGAGCGGAGATCAGCTGGTTGTAAACCTTTCCGGTGGTAACCAGCAGAAGGTCGTAATCGCGAAATGGCTTACCCGTGACAGTGATATCCTGATCTTCGATGAGCCGACCAGAGGTATCGACGTTGGTGCCAAGAACGAAATTTACAAGTTAATGAGTAAACTGGCAGCAGAAGGCAAATCCATCATCATGATCTCTTCTGAAATGACAGAAATTCTCCGTCTGAGTGACCGTATCATCGTTATGTGTGAAGGTAAAGTAACAGGAAATATCGATATTTCCGAAGCAACACAGGAACACATCATGGATAAGGCTACAAGGAATATTGATTAAGGAGGAAAGTCATGACTAAGAAGAAAAAAAGTATTATAAGTGATCAGAGATTTATTGTTTTGCTGGTTATTATCGCATTAAGTGCGGTATTCTCTATCATGAGTAAGGAGTTCAGACAGTATACAACACTCTTAAGTATGCTTGATTTCTCCTACTATGATCTTCTGATGGCAATTGGTGTTACATTCCCTCTTATTACTGGTGGTGTAGACCTGTCAATCGGAACCGGTATGGTGTGTTACGCACTGATCGCCGGAACAATGGTAAGAAGCCATGGATTGCCGGTAGCAGCGGCTATGCTGCTCTGCCTGGTACTTGGAATCGCTGTCGGAGCACTGAATGGTGTGCTTATTGGTGTAATGAACCTGCCGCCGTTCCTTGCAACTCTTTGTACATGTATGATTACCCGTGGTGCAGGCTCTCTCTGCAGTGCAACACCATGGCCGGGACTTACACAGGATGGTGGATGGTTCCACTCCATCTTTAAGCTTACAATAGGAACAGGAAGAAGTGCTTCTCGTTATCCGATCGGTTTCCTGTGGATGGTTCTTCTGGTTCTTCTGATGGAATTCGTTCTGAATCACACAAAATTCGGACGTTACACCATCGCAATCGGATCCAACAAAGAAGCAGCAGCTCTTTCAGGAATCAACGTTAAATTCTACCATGTAATGGTATACGTAGTATGTGGTCTGTTTACAGGACTTGCAGCTATCGCTTATGCAGCAGTAACACCTACAGTACAGCCTGGTACAGGTGCCGGACTTGAGATGGACGCGATCGGTGGTGTATTCGTCGGTGGTGTTGCAGCAACTGGTGGTTACGGTTCCGTAATCGGTACATTTGTCGGTATCTTTGTCATCATGCTTCTGAAGACTGGTCTTCCATATGTAGGACTTCAGGCAAACTGGCAGCAGATTATCACAGGTCTTGTCCTGATCGGTGCGGTTCTGATCGATATCGTAAAAGAAAAGAAAAAAGCAGCTATGTAACAGCAATTTGGGATATATATTTGGTTAAGGTATGAGGGGCGCCGGAACTTCCTTCCGGCGTATCATAAAATAAAAACTATATAATATATTATTTAAGGAGGAAATAAGTTATGAATTTCAAGAAAGTGGTAGCATTAAGCATCTGTGCAGCAATGGTAGCAGGAATGTCTATGTCAACAGTTATGGCAGCTGATCTCCCGGATCAGTTCAAAGATCTGAAAGCAAACGAAGCATATGAATTCCCGATGATGGTTAAATCTTTCCAGTCTACCTACTGGGATGCAGCTCAGGAAGGTATGAAGAAAGCTGCTGAAGAACTTGGTGTTACTTACACACCACAGGGACCGAACAGTGAGTCCGATATCGCTGACCAGGTTAACATGATCAACACAGCAATCGCTTCCAACCCGAAAGGAATCGGTATTGCAGCATGCGATACATCTTCTGTTCTGGATGCACTGCAGACATGTGCTGACAAAGGAATCCCGGTTGTAACATTTGATACAGGTATCGCAGATGCTCCGGAAGGATCTGTAGTATGTGAAGTCTGCACAGACAACGCACAGGCTGGTGCAGAAGCAGCAACTCATATGTACGATGCGATCAAAGACGTAGTAGCTAATGCAGACGGACAGGTTGTTATCGGTGAAGTTAACCAGGATGCTACAGCTCAGAACATTCAGCAGCGTGGCGGCGGATTTATCGACAAAATGATCGAACTTCTTCAGGCTGATGGCAAAACAGTAGCAGTTGCAGGAAACGAATTCTATGTAAACGCAGCAAAAGGCGCTGATGCAACAGAAGCAGACGCAGACGTTGTTATCCAGGTTGCAGTTCCGGCACAGACAACTGTAGAGCTTTGCTCCAATGAAGCACAGGCTATCCTTTCCAAAGAAAACTGCATCGCTATCTTCGGTTCCAACCAGACAGCCGCAGAAGGTGTTCTTGCAGCTAACGCAAACCTGAACGTTCTTGGATCTGACGCAGCAGCAGGCGACGTTATCGGTGTTGGTTTCGACGCTGGTTCTATCATCAAAGCAGCTGTTCAGGACGGAACATTCCTCGGAGCAGTTACACAGTCTCCTCTGATGATGGGATACTACGCAGTATACGCTCTTACAGCAGCAGCAAACGGACAGGAACTTGAAGATGTTCCTACAGATGGATACTGGTATGATTCCACAAACATGGATGACGAAGAGATCGCTCCAAACCTTTATGACTAATCTGAATACAGCTTTTGAAGCAGTGTTCTGAAGACATAAAAAGAAACCCCGGAAAATCCGGGGTTTCTTTTTTATGTCTTTTTTCTGTAAATCTGTCGGATTTTTCTGGGAAAAGTACCATGATGAAAGATTTAGTATAATTCCCTGTATTCCGAAGGTGTCATATGCTCCAGCTTCTCGAAGTTTCGCGTGTAGGTAAGTGCATTTTTGAATCCGACAGAGGTTGCAATCGCAGAAATGGAGAGTTTGGAGTAACTCAGAAGTTCCTTGGACTTATTAATACGGAATTCAGTGACATACTGGTGGATTGAGATTCCCATATGCTCCTTAAACAGCTTGCAGAAGTAATATTTTGAGAAACTGACGCTGTTGCAGACTGCATCGATACTCAGATCACTCTGATAATGCGTTTGGATATACTTAAGTGCTGTGTTTACGGCACTGTCCTGAACAGGAGTCTGTTTTTTGGCGTTCAGAATATTCTGGGAGAGAATGTACAGTTCCAGGTAGATCTGATGCACTACAGAACTGGCATGCATCTGTGCCGACATAGGGTCTGATTTATAGTCAATCTCAAGAATCTCAAGAAAAAGATCCAGCATATGGTGAAGCTTGTTGAAATGAAACGTACAGTCATGCCGTCTGATATAATTGTAAAACTGCTGTGCGTGTGATCCACCGATGATAAAATACAGGTATTCACGTTGTGTCTTTCCATAAGAAATAGGAAGAGAGAAGGTCAACGGTGTATTGCAGGCAGATACAATGATATCATGGGAATGAACAGGATGTTTCTCATCGTTTTTTTTGAACTTCATGGTACACAGGGAGTAGACGAATAAGTAGTCTGAATAATTGTTGCAGGCACCACGGATAAATTTACGGTCATTGCAGTATCCGACTTCCTTTATATAGAAGGGAAGGGCTGTGATCTGGACATCTGTTTTGGGGGTGACTGAAAAATAGTCATCAGGCATAATGTGTTTTGGCAGTCGCATAAAAACCTCCGCAAGAAATGATAGTCAGTTACTGTGCACGAAGGGACCCGTAACTGGTAATGCTTTTTATTATATCAATAATACAGAAGAAAAAAAAGTGTACAAAGAACCAAAATAAAGGAGAAAATTTATGTAAAAACTGTCATTGGCAATATAGATAAACAAAATCTGACAGGTACATGTAACTGATGTGAAGATTGTTAAAAGATAAGATGTTTTTTGTTGTAAAATATAAAAAAGTGCCAAAAACGTAATTTTTGATACCTGTAAAGCAATTTTATATATTGAAAAACTCTATGATTTGTATAAAATCAGATACATAAAGAACGCAACGCAGTTCAATCACAACGAAGGAAAGGGAGGAGTAAGACACAAAATGAGTGAGTATATCTTGGAACTGAAAGATGTAGTAAAAACATTTGGTGGAGTTAAAGCTCTGAATGGAGTTCACTTTCAGTTAAAAAGAGGCGAGATTCATGCTCTGATGGGAGAAAATGGAGCAGGTAAATCAACTTTCATTAAGGTCATTACCGGTGTACATCAGCCGGACAGCGGAATTATGCTGTTGGATGGTGAGCAGGTAACATTAAGAAACACTACAGACTCAGCAAAACTTGGAATTGCTGCTATTTATCAGCATGTAACAGCGTTCCCTGATCTGACTGTCACAGAGAATATTTTTATGGGACGGGAAATTAAGAATAAATTTGGCTTCTATGACTGGAAGACAATGAGACAGCGTGCGAAAGAACTGATTCAGCCTTTAAGTGCAGAGATCGATGTAAACAAACCGATGGGCAACTTATCTGTTGCAGAGCAGCAGCTGGTTGAGATCGCAAAGGCACTTTCCTGTGACGCAAGAATCCTGATCATGGATGAGCCGACAGCTTCTCTTACAAGAAATGAATGTCTTCAGTTATATCGTATCGCAAAGGATCTGAGAGACAAAGGCGTTTCTATTATCTTTATCACGCACAGATTTGAAGATATGTATGAGCTGGCTACTCGTGTTACCGTATTCCGTGATTCTACATATGTTGGTTCCTGGGATGTTGACAAGATCACAAATGCAGATCTTGTAAAGGCAATGGTTGGTCGTGAACTGAATTCCATGTATCCTGAGAAAACAGCCAAGATCGGTGATGTGGTACTTGAGGTTGATAATATCAGCAAAGAAGGATATTTCAAGAATATTTCCTTCAATGTACGTAAAGGTGAGATCCTTGCACTGACAGGTCTGGTAGGAGCAGGACGTACTGAGGTATGTCAGACAATTTATGGTATAATGCATCCGGACAGCGGTGAGATCCGTCTGGAAGGAAAGAAAGTAGATATCAAGAGTCCGATTGATGCTCTGAATCTTGGAATCGGACTTCTTCCGGAGAACAGACAGACACAGGGGCTTGTAAATGAACTTCCTATTTATCAGAATGTATCTTCCGCTTCCATGAAGCAGTTTGTAAAGAGCGGACAGATGGATGTAGATAAAGAAATGGAAAATGCGATTGTCCTGTGCAAGAAGATCCAATTGAAAGCAAACGATATTACAGCACCGCCGTCATCTCTGTCAGGTGGTAACCAGCAGAAAGTCGTTGTTGCCAAGATGCTGAGTTCCGATCAGAAGGTTCTGATCATGGACGAGCCTACAAAGGGTATCGACGTTGGTGCAAAATATTCTATTTATGAGATTATGAACAGTCTGGCATGCAAAGGATACGGAATCATTATGGTTTCCTCTGAAATGCCGGAGGTTCTTGGTGTTGCAGACAGAGTCGTTGTAATGAAGAGCGGCCGTGTGACAGGTGAGTTTGGCGATATGGAAACTGTAACCCAGGAAATGCTGCTTGAAGCATCTCTGAAAGAAAGAGAGGGGCATAAATAATGAAAAATTTATTAAAATCCAGAAATACCGGATTGATCGCAGTTCTGATCATTTTGCTGGTGATCGCCCGTTTCCTTACACCGGGTATGTTTACTGCCACATCTCTGGTAAGTATGCTTCAGAACAATACAATCTATGCACTCCTTGCGATTGCTGAGATGATGGTTATTCTTACTGGTGGTATTGATATTTCCATCGCTTCCCAGCTTGCATTTGTTGGTATTTCCTGTACCACTCTTGCATGCAGCCATCCGGGAATCCCTGGAATCGTATGGGTATTATTTGCAATTGTTCTCGGCGCACTCTGTGGTGCACTGAATGGTTTCCTGGTTGGATACCTTCACATGGTTCCGATGATCTGTACTCTGGGTACGATGTACATCTTCCGTGGTCTTGCGTTTGTTGTTTCAGGCGGACAGTGGTGGTTCGCTGCACAGTACGAAGAACTGAACGGATACCGTACGTTTGCGATCGGACAATTCTTAGGACTGCCGATCATCCTCTGGATCACGATCATTTTGCTGGTTGTAGCAGGACTGTTCCTTGGATATACTTCCGCAGGAAGAAGAATCTATGCAATTGGTACATCTCGTGAATCTGCAGCAGTTGCAGGTATCAAAGAACCAAAGGTAACATTTTATTCTTTCGTGATCTGTGGTGCAGTGACAGGTCTGGCAGGTATGCTTTATACTGCAAACTATGCAATTGGTTATTATGGAATGGCAGACGGTTTTGAAATGACTGCGATCGCAATCTGCGTTCTCGGTGGAGTATCTATCACCGGTGGTAAAGGACGTATGGATGGTGTGGCAATCGGTGCACTTATCATGTCTGTGATTACATATTTCATTAGTATGATTCCTGGTATGAGTGTATGGCAGAAATCACTCCAGGGCGGAATTATCATTGTTGCCGTTGCAATTAACTACTTTACCGAGCAGTCCGCTAAGAGACAGGCTCTCAAAGAAAGGAGTGCGTTGATCTAATGCCAGGAAGTAATTACGACAGAGACCTCAGTGTCAAGGAAGGATTTGTATTAAAGAAATTCCTTGTCAAATGGGAAATGATTCTTGTATATATCATGGTTTTAATTAATGTACTGTTGGCGGTTATAAAACCGGATCTTTATTTTACCCACGGTACAGTTCAGTCAATGATCAATGCAGGTCTGGATGTTTCTCCGCTTGTACTTGGTATGGTATTCATCCTTCTGCTGGGTGACATTGACGTATCAGTAGCAGCACAGATGATCCTGGGTGGAATGGTAACAGGACTTCTGATGGATAAAGGACTTCCGTCATTCATCTGTGTTATCGTCGGAATCATTGTTTGTATGCTCTGTGGAGCATTCAATGGATTCTGTGTTGCTTTCCTTGAAATGCCGGCGGTTATCACTACAATTTCTACATCCATGTTATTCAGAGGTATTGTGGAAATCGTTCTGGGTGAGAATTCTCTGAAGAATTTCCCGAAGTGGTACAACAAGATCGGATGGATGAACATTGGTGGAATCATTCCGCTGAGTATGGTGCTTTTCCTTATCATGGGTGCTATCTTCATTTTTGTTCTTCACAAGTCACCATTTGGACGTAAAGTTTACATTGTTGGTAACAACCCGACATGTGCAAATTATTCAGGTATCAGTGTTAAGAAAGTCAAAATGCAGGTATTTATCCTCATGGGATTCATGGCAGGTATCGGTTCTATCTTCTTTATCGGACGTATGGGTGGAGGTCTTTCCTCTTCCATGGGTACAGGATATGAAATGACAGCGATCGCCTGTGCGGTATTAGGTGGTGTTTCTACCAATGGTGGTAAAGGTAAAATGTGGGGACCTATCATTGCAACCTTTATCATGGCTTTCCTTACATATGCACTGGGACTTATGGGTATCGACCCGAACACAAAGAAAATCGTTATCGGTGTTATCCTTATCGTAACGATCCTGATCTCCACGATCAACAAACAGATGATCAAAGATATCAAACTGAGACTGTTCTATCATAACAATAAGAACATTGAAGCAATCAATGACAGAACAGCAGCTGCTGTTAAAGATATGAAGAAACAGATCAAAGAACTTGAAAAAGGCAATGCATCTGACAAGGCAGCTCAGATCGAGAAACTCAATAAGAAGATCGAAGCAGCTCAGAAAGAATGTAAAGAGAAATCTGCTCAGTGGTGGGCAGAACAGCAGGAAAACGCAAAGAAAGCAAAAGAGCGTTTCAAATAATCTTAGCTGTCTGAACTACGAAATATAAACACAAAGATGTTTATATATATAAAAAAAGGAGGAAGTGTTTCATGAAGAAAAATCTCAAAAAGGCAATGGCTATGGGCCTTGCAACAACAATGGCGTTGGCAGCTCCGGCAGCAGTTTCAGCAGCTGGTAACACATCAGATGTATCTGGTTCCCACGTATTTATGTTCAAATCCGTAGGTAACGCATTTGGTGTTATCATGTATGAAGGTTTCTCATCTTATATGGAGCAGGTTGGGGAAAACTGCACAGAGAAATCACCGGCTGAGACAACTGTAGCAGCTCAGGTACAGCTCATTGACGAAGCAATTACTCAGGGATGCAAATCCATCTCCATTTCTACAAATGGTGACACAGGATTTGATGAAGTATTTGCAAAAGCTCAGGAAAAGGGTGTTCCGATCGTATCCGTTGACTCTTCTGCATCTGCTGATTATCGTGTAACTCACAACAATCAGGCATCCACAGAAGATATCGGAGCTATGCAGGTTCGTGCAGCAGTTCTTCAGGTTCTTGGCGTAGCTTATGATCCGGAAGACGTAACAATGGAAAAAACTGTAGAGGCAGCTCTTGCTGATTATGACGGAGATGAAATCAGACTTGGTGTTCTTTCCGCTGGTATCGATACACCTGTACAGAATGGATGGATCGCAGTTATGGAGCAGGAACTTCAGAAAGACATCTACAAAGGCAAAGTAAGCCCAGAACTCAACAAGAAATATGGTGATGACGAAGCAACAAAATCTACTACACAGGCTCAGGCATTCCTGGCTGAAAACAATGTAGATGCAATCATCTCCCCAACAACAGTTGGTATCGCAGCAGCAGGTGAAGTTCTTACACAGGCTAAATCTGATATCAAACTGACAGGTCTTGGACTTCCTTCAGAAATGAAGAACTATATGCCGGCTACAGCAGATGATGATGAGTTCTCATTTGTTTGCCCATACATGATGCTGTGGGATGTATCTCATCTTGGAGCTTCTACAGCAGCTATCCAGATGGCAGTTCAGAACGATGGATTCGACGGATCCGCAGGATCAACTGTTGATATGGAAGCTTGGGGCGAATATGAAGCTGAGACATTCACCGCTGAAGACAATGGCGATGGTGGCACAGGCGTTCTCACAGGTCAGCCTTATGTATTCTACAAAGACAACATGGCAGAGTGGGTTGACAAACTTTAATCTGTATTGCAGTTCTGTTTAAATAAATTAGAAATGCGATAACGAAGGCGTTCGCCCGCGGGCGGACGCCTTTTCTTTCATACATATCAGGGACAACAGTGGCATATTTTCTGATAATGTATTATAATTGGGGAAGAGTTTGATCAACAGGAGGGAATATCTTGATTGAAGTTAGAAATCTTACAAAGAAATACGGAGATCATTTTGCCGTACAGGACATCAGTTTTTCACTTGAAAAAGGAAAAATCTATGGACTGTTAGGACCAAATGGTGCCGGAAAATCAACTACAATGAATATAATGACCGGCTACATTGCCGCGACATCAGGGGAAGTCATTATTGAAGGACATGATATTTTTAAAGAGGCAGAAGAGGCCAAGAAGCATATTGGATATCTTCCGGAAATTCCCCCGTTGTATATGGACATGACAGTCTGGGAGTATCTGTTCACAGTGGCAGATCTCAAAGGCGTGCCGAAATCAGAACGAAAGTCCATGATAGGAGATGTCATGGAAAAAGTGATGATCACCAATATGAAGGATCGGCTGATCAAAAATCTTTCCAAAGGATATAAGCAGAGAGTCGGAATTGCACAGACACTGATTGGAAATCCGGATATCATTATTCTTGATGAGCCTACCGTCGGACTGGATCCGAAGCAGATCATAGAGATCCGCACACTGATAAAGCAGCTGGGAGAAGATCACACCGTTCTGATAAGCTCGCATATTCTTTCTGAGATTGGGGCAGTGTGTGACCATGTAGTTATTATCAACAAGGGACATCTGGTAGTGAGTGACAGTACAGAAAATCTGGAAAAACTGTTTAAGGGACAGGATATCCTGTGTCTGAGTGCACAGGGAGAACTGGAGAAGATCCAGAATATCCTGCGTGAATTCCCGGCACTCAGTATCGCTGATATGAAAGAAGCAGAAGAAGCTGAGACATACAGGTTCCAGCTGAAAGTACAGGATCAGGCGGATTACAGAAAACAGTTATTCTTCCGTTTTGCAGAGGCAGGAATCCCGCTTCTTGAGATCAGCAGGGCAGGAATGTCGCTGGAAGACATCTTTCTTGAAATTACTGAGGAGGGAAGAGCATGATCGCTGTATGTAGAAAAGAATTAAGAAGTTATCGGATCTCAATGATCGGATATGTGTTTGTTGCATTTATGCTGGCAGTCGTAAGCCTGTATTTTGCATATCAGAATCTGAATCTTGCTTCGCCAAGATTTGAACTGGTACTCCAGAATGTTCAGTTTATTTTTCTGGTATTTGTTCCAATCCTGACAATGCGTGTTCTGGCAGAGGAGAAAAAACAGAAAACAGATCAGTTATTACTTACATTGCCAATGACAGTAAAAGACATTGTGATCGGTAAATATCTGGCAGTTGTAGTTCTGTTTACCATTCCGATGCTGATCATCTGTATTTATCCTCTGATCCTTACTATGTTTGGAACAGTAAACCTTCCGGCAGCATATTTTTCAATCCTTGGATTCTATCTCCTCGGATGTGCCAATATTGCAATCGGAGTATTTTTCTCATCGGTCACAGAAAACCCGGTGATCTCAGCGGTTATGACATTCGGAACTCTGCTGGTCTGCTATCTGATGAATACGATCGGCAAAATGGTTCCCAATACTGCAATCGCATCTGTGAGTGCATTTACGGTAGTGATCGTTCTTGTGATGGCCCTGGTCTATAATATGATCGGAAATCTCAAGGTCGTGATCGGAGCAGGCGTGCTTCTGGAGGTGGCACTCCAGGTGGTTTATTTTGCAAAAGTATCTCTTCTTGAAGGAAGCTTCCGCAAGGTTCTGTCTGTATTTTATATGAATGGAAGGCTGACAAATTTCTTTGACGGTATTCTGGATATATCCGCGATCGTGTACTATGTATCTGTTATTGTTTTCTTTTTGTTCCTGACAGTTCAGACGATTGCAAAAAGACGCTGGAACTAGGAGGTAGGGACGACATGAAGAATAAAGACAACAAACAGAACAGCAAAATTCTGATAAACGGTTCTTACAGTATTTTGCTTACCGTACTGCTTCTGGCAGGACTGATCATAATGAATCTGATCGTGAATCATCTTCCGGTCAAAGTAACCCAGTTTGATTTCAGCAACGCAAAACTGTATACACTGACCGATACTACGACAGGAATACTCAAAAATCTGGATCAGGATGTGGAGCTTTATTATATCTGTGAAGGCGGAAAAGAAGACGACACGATCCAGAAGCTTCTGGACCGTTATGAGTCTGCATCCTCCCACATTAAGGTAGAGCAGATCGATCCGGCACTGTATCCGGGATTTACTTCCAAATATACCCAGGAAGATGTTGCAAATAACAGTGTGATCGCAGTCAGCGGTGATGTGAGTAAAGTAGTGAATGCGGATTCCATGTATGTGGAGAGCATGAACTATAATACTTACAGTTATGTAAAGACCGGATTTGACGGTGAGGGAATGATAACAAGTGCTGTAGATTATGTGACAGCCAAAGACATCCCGAATCTGTATATCTTAAGCGGAAATGGAGAGACAGCACTTGGAAGTGCATTTGGAGATGTGATCTCCAAGGATAATGTAAATCCACTGACGCTGAATTTGATGACCACAGATAAGGTTCCGGATGATGCAGATGCAATTCTTATCAATACGCCGACAGTAGATTATTCTGAGGAAGAAGCACAGAAGATCATTGACTATCTGGAAGACGGAGGTAAAGCGATCATCTTCTCAAATTATACCGTAGAGGATATGCCGAATTTTGACTCCATCCTCGCAAATTATGGAGTTGAAAGAGAAAAAGGAATCATCCTGGAAGGCGACTCTGATAAATATATGTCTTATCAGTATTGTCTGGTTCCGGATATCAGTTATTCGGCAATTACCGAAAATGTATATGGCAATGGTTCTGTTCTGGCACCGATGAGCCAGGGAATCCTTACTTCGGATTCACACAGAGATTCCATCACCTATCAGCCGCTTCTGACGACTTCTGATGCATCCTACAGCAAAGAAGATGTGGAAAACATGACAACCTCTGAGAAGGAAAAGGGAGATAAGAGCGGTCCGTTTACGATCGGTATGCTGATCCAGGAAGATACGAACAACGATGATGAGGCTGATACGGAGATCGTCTATTACAGTACAGGATATTTGCTGGAATCCAATTATAATCAGGCTGTATCCGGAAGCAATGCACAGCTTCTCGGCGGAACTGTAAATTACCTTTGCAATGGAGAAAAAACTTCAGCGGCAGTACAGACCAAGAGCCTTCAGGTCAAATATCTGACACTGACAGACCGGGCAGCAAATATATGGACAGCGATCTGTGTATTTACACTTCCACTTCTGTTTATTATTGCAGGACTGGCAGTCTGGGCATCAAGGAGAAAACGCTGATGGATGGAAAAAAAATAAAAAAACTGGTCATTGCACTGATCCTGGTCATCCTTGCAGGACTGGCCTATCTGTTTCTTCTGCGTTACTCAGATAAACAAAAAGAGGCAGAGAGCCAGAAAGAGCAGGAAGAGGCTGCGGCATCTGTTGTGTTTGAGACAGACACGGATGAAGTGAGCAGTATTTCTTTCAGCGGTGACGACGGGATACTGACCTTTGAAAAAAAGAATGACACCTGGATCTGTCCGGATGACTCTGTATTTCAGATGAATGAAAATAAGATCCAGAAGCTGCTTGCAGATATTTCTTCTGTGAGCTGTACCAGAGAGCTGGACGCAAGGGGGGATCTGGCGCAGTTCGGACTGGAAGAACCGGCAAATACGATTCAGATATCACTTTCTGACGGAACAGAGAAGGATTTGTATATCGGAGATAAGAATACGTCCACGCATGAACTGTACTTCCAGACAGAAGAAAAATCAGATAAGGTTTATATGACAAAAACTGCTTTTGACTCGGATTTCGCAGGTAAGCTGCAGGATTTTGCAGCCTATACGGACTTCCCGAAGGTAAAACCGGAAACGATGACAGAGTTTGATGTGGACAAGGAAGAAGATTCTTATGTTCTTATCATGACGGGGGATGACCAGTGTACGGTGGAGGATGAAGAGGGAGAAAGCCAGCTTGCAAACCTGAATCTGGTCGGCATGGTCCAGGATAATGTGTCCAATATTATCTGGTATCAGGATCTTGAATACAATTGTTCCGATTATGTAAAATATGGATTGGACGATCCGCAGATGGTACTCACCGTAAAATACAAAGACGGAGAAGAAGCAAAAGAGTTTGAACTCTCCGTAGGCGATGAGGATGAAAATGGCAACTATTATGCAAGGCTGAATGAACTTCCGGAGATTCATACGATTCGTGGAGAGTATCTGACAGACCTTCTGAAATCCAGTGCGGCTTCTTACTGGAGTCTGACATACAGCTTTGTTTCGATTGGGGATCTTGATAAACTTGAAGTTACAAGAGATGGTGCAACGCATGTGCTCAGAAAAGAAACACAGACGACAAAGGGTGGTCTGGAGTCAGTAAAATGGCTTGTAGATGAGCAGGAAGTGGATGAAAAATTATTTACAGATTTCTACTATGCATGTGTCAGTGTGACCGCCCAGGAACGTCTGGAGAGCGTGCCGGAAGAAACCGGGGATGAGGCTTTGAAGCTTGTATATACACTGACGGATGGTTCAAAGAAAGAAATTACATATTATGAAGAAGACCAGAATTTCTACACGGTCATCTATGAGGATGGCACAAAGGCAGCACATACAAATAAACTGTATGTAAAGACGATGACAGAGAAACTGGACAGACTTATGGAAACACTAAAATAAAAAAATACAAAGAGGAGGTATGGCATGAAATACTTAATGGGGATTGACAATGGGGGTACTTTTTCAAAGGCAGCGCTCTTTGATGAAGACGGAAAGCAGATTTCTGTGGCCAGTGTACCGACTGTGACGATTACTCCGAAGCCAGGTTATACAGAAAGGGATATGGATGAACTCTGGGAGGTAAATGCACAGGCTGTACGTAATGCGATCGAGAAGAGTAATATCGATCCAAAGGACATTGCAGGGGTTTCTTTCTCAGGACATGGAAAAGGTCTGTACATGGTAGGCTATGATGGAAAGCCTTCCTATAACGGAATCATTTCTACGGATACAAGAGCCTGGGCACAGGTCAAAAGATGGCATGAGGATGGCACTGACAAAAAGGTTTATGAGAAAACTCTGCAGGACATTCTGGCAGTACAGCCGGTAAGCATCCTGGCATGGTTCAAAGAAAATATGCCGGAAGTCATTGAGAGAACACAGTATATCTTTGCAGTAAAAGATTATATCCGTTACATGCTGACAGGAGAGGCATACAGTGAATACACAGACTGTTCCGGATCAAATCTTGTCAATATGATCACACACGAACATGACCGTGAACTGATGAAGCTTTTTGATCTGGAAGAATGCTACGACAAGCTTCCACCGCTTCGCAACGCAGCCGATATCTGTGGACATGTGACAAAAGAAGCGAGTGAGAAGACCGGTCTTCCGGAGGGAATCCCGGTAGCTGCAGGTATGTTTGATATCAACGCATGCGGAATCGCATCCGGACTTTCTGATGAAGAACAGATGTGTATGGTGGCCGGAACCTGGAGTATCAACGAGTATATTTCGAAAGAACCTGTGACAAACGGCACAGTTGCACTGAATTCTCTGTTCTGTATGCCGGGATATTATCTGATCGAGGAGAGCAGCCCGACATCTGCCGGAAATATGGAGTGGTTCATCCGCAATCTTATGAGTTATGAAAAAGCAGAAGCGAAAGAAAACGGAGGCTCCGTATACGATATCACCAATGAGTGGGTAGCTTCTATCGAGCCGCAGGACAACAATATCATCTTCCTTCCATTCCTGAACGGCTCCAATGAAGATCCACTGGCAAAGGGAACCTTTGTAGGCCTGACTGCTTACCATAATAAGAAACATATGCTTCGTGCAGTTTATGAGGGAATTGTTTTCTCCCATGTGACCCATGTCAACAAACTGCTGAGAAACCGTGAACGTCCGAAGAGTGTACGACTTTCCGGAGGCGCTGCAAATTCAGATGTATGGGTACAGATTTTTGCAGACGCGCTTCAGCTTCCGATCGATGTGATCGAGGATAAGGAACTCGGTGCACAGGGTGCAGCGATGGCAGCCGGCATTGCAGCGGGAATTTACAAAGATTATCAGGATGCAATGAGACGTACAGTGAAGATCACCAAGACAATACAGCCAAGACCGGAATATGCAGATATCTACAAAGAAAAATATGCGGCATACCGTGCGGTGATCGACGGACTGAATGGTGCGTGGAAGTATTTCAGAAACTAGGAAAAGGAGAAACCACAGAATGAGTAAGGCATATGAGCTTGGACTGTATGAAAAGGCAATGCCGGGTACGCTGACATGGAAAGAACGACTGGAGGCGGCAAAGGCAGCAGGCTATGATTATGTTGAAATCAGTATTGATGCAACAGAAGAAAAAATCGCCCGGCTGGATATGGACAGAGAATCACGCCTGGAACTTGTAAAAACCATGTATGAGACCGGAATTCCGATCCGGACAATGTGTGTCAGTGCACTTACCAAATATGCGATCGGAAGCAGTGATGAAGCATGCTGTGCAAGAGGAATGGCGATTCTGGAAAAATCACTTCAGCTGGCAGATGATCTTGGAATCCGTGTTGTGATGATTCCGGGATATGATGTTTATTATGAAGAATCAACACTGGATACAAAACACAGATTTCTTGAAAATCTGAGAAAGGCTGCAAGACTGGCAGAAAAGACCGGCGTGCTCATCGGACTTGAGACGATGGAAAATGAATTTATGAATACGGTTGAGAAAGCCATGAAATATGTAACACTGTGTGGCTCCAATTATCTTAAAGTCTATCCGGATATCGGAAATCTCACTAATGCAGCGGTTCTTTACAAGTCAGATGTACTGGAGGATATGGAACTGGGCAGAGGAAATCTGACTTCTCTTCATCTTAAGGAGACTGTCCCTGGAAAATTCAGAGAAATTCCGTATGGAACCGGACATGTGGATTTTGAGGCGGCAATAAAGAAGGCCTGGGATCTGGGAGTACGCAGATTTGTGACGGAATTCTGGTACACAGGAAATCCGGAATGGAAAAAAGATCTTAATGATGCAGTAAAAATGATGTGTCCGATACTGGATGTTCAGAAATAAAATTCAGGAGGAAAGAACAATGTTAGAAAAATTAAAAGAAGAAGTTTACAAAGCAAATATGGACCTGCCGAAATATGGGCTGGTGACATTCACCTGGGGAAATGTCAGTGGCATCGACCGTGAGAAAGGACTTTTTGTAATTAAACCAAGCGGTGTGGATTACGATAAGCTCAAACCAGAAGATATGGTTGTTGTTGACCTTCAGGGAAACAAAGTAGAAGGCGAATACAATCCGTCCTCTGACACCGCAACACATGTTGTGCTGTACAATGCATTCCCGAACATCGGTGGAATCGTACATACACATTCTTCCTGGGCAACAAGCTGGGCACAGGCAGGAAGAGGCATTCCGTGCTATGGAACCACACATGCAGACTACATCTATGGAGAAGTACCTTGTGTGCGAAACCTCACAAAAGAAGAAATCGACGAGGCATATGAGAAAAATACAGGAGTGCTGATCGCTGATTACTTTAAGGACAAAGATTACGAGGCAGTTCCTGCAGTACTCTGCAAAAACCACGGACCATTCACCTGGGGCAAAGATGCTCATGAGGCAGTACATAATGCAGTTGTACTTGAGGAAGTTGCCAAAATGGCATCTCGCTGTGAACTTATCAATCCGCAGGTAAAACCGGCACCACAGGAACTTCAGGATAAACATTATTACAGAAAACACGGTGCAAACGCTTATTACGGACAGATTGTAAAATAACAATTGCAAATAAAGACACTTTTTTAAACAAACAAGGTTCTTCACACTTGAAGAACCTTGTTGTATTATGTTATTATTAAGAAGAAAACGAGAAGGAATATACAGCAGTTTGCACAAAGAAATTTGCTGTATAAAAGAAAAACATTTAGGAGGTTTTTACAATGACTAAGTATTACGCAGCAGTAGACATGGGAGCATCCAGTGGACGTCTGATCCTTGGACACATGGAGAATGGCAGAATGGAGCTCGAGGAGATTCATCGTTTTGAGAATGGTATGGTAAAGAAGGATGGAGAACTCTGCTGGGAATTTGACCGTATTTTTAAAGAAATCGTTGCAGGTCTTAAGAAATGTAAAGAGATCGGCAAGATTCCGGTAAGCATGGGCGTTGATACCTGGGGTGTTGACTTCGTTCTTCTTGATAAAGATGACAAGGTACTTGGTAACACAGTCGGATATCGCGACCATCGTACAGAGGGAATGGATGAAGAAGTTTACAAGATCATTCCATTTGAAGAACTGTATGCAAGAACAGGTATCCAGAAAGCTATTTACAATACGATATATCAGCTGATGGCAGTTAAGACAAAACATCCGGAATATCTGGAGCAGGCAGAGACTCTTCTTCATGTGCCGGATTACTTCCACTTCCTTCTGACAGGACAGAAGACCTGTGAGTATACAGAGGCTACAACAGGCCAGATGGTAAATGCACAGACAAAAGACTGGGATTATGAGATCATTGACAAACTGGGATATCCGAGAAGAATTTTCCAGAAACTGATCATGCCTGGCACAAGTGTAGGACATCTGACAGAAGAACTTCAGAAAGAAGTCGGCTTTGACGTAGAAGTTGTCGCACCGGCAACACATGATACAGGATCTGCAGTCCTTGCAGTACCGGCAAACGATGATGACTTTATCTATATCAGTTCCGGAACATGGTCCCTGATGGGAATCGAAAGAAAGACTCCGGACTGTTCACCAAAGAGCTGCGAACTGAACTTCACAAATGAAGGCGGTTATGAAGGACGCTTCCGTTATATCAAGAACATCATGGGACTGTGGATGATCCAGTCAGTTCGTCATGAAGTAAATGATAAATACAGTTTTGCAGAAATCTGTGCTATGGCAGAAGAAGCAAAGGATTTCCCATCCAGAGTAGATGCAAATGATGAGTGCTTCCTTTCCCCGGAAAACATGACAGAAGAAGTAAAGGATTACTGCCGCAGAACCGGACAGCAGGTTCCGGAGACAATGGGCGAGATCGCAACTGTTATCTATACCAGTCTTGCTGAGTGCTATGCAAAAGCAGCAAAAGAACTGGAAGAACTTACAGGAAGAACTTACAGCCGTATCCATGTAGTTGGCGGTGGTTCCAATGCGGGATATCTGAATGAACTTACAGCAAAGGCAACAGGTAAAGAAGTTCATGCAGGTCCTGGAGAAGCAACTGCGATTGGAAATATCACTGCACAGATGATCAAGGAAGGCGAATTTAAATCTGTTGAAGAGGCTCGTACAACCATTCATGAGTCTTTCGGAATCAAGATTTTCAAAGCCTGAGAGATCATAGCTGGAGGCTTTTTACCCAATCATCCTGTTATTGAGCTATATGCACCTGGAATAAGGTGAGTATATACATTAATAAAATAAATTGGAGGTTTTATTATGTTAGTAAACACAAAAGCAAGAGTCGGCGTATTTTCTATTGCTTTAGGAGCATACCTGCCTCAGTTCCCGTCACTGGTACCTGAGTTTGAAGCTCAGTATGAGGCATTCAAAAAAACAATCCCTGATACAGTAGAGATCATCGATGGAGGAATGGTAACAACAAAAGAGCAGTCTATGGAAGCTGGAGATAAATTCCGTGCTGCAGACGTTGATATCGTATTTCTTCAGATGCTGACCTATGCGACATCCTACAATATGCTCCCTGCAATCCGTGATCTTGATGTTCCGGTTGTTCTTGTGAACGTTCAGAAGCTTAAAGCACTGGATTATGATCACACAGATATCGCTACATGGCTTGGCGAAGGATATGCATGCGGTGCTGTAGGTGAAGCAGTTGCCGATCTGGAAAGAGCAGGCAAGAGACATGCTGTTATTACAGGTGTAGTTGAGGGTGGAGATCCGGCTGTTCAGGCAGAGATCGAAGACTGGTGCAAGGCTGCACAGGTAAGAAGAAGATTCCGCGATACCAATATCGCTCAGATCGGAAGACCTTATCCGGGTATGATGGACCTTTACATCGATGAGACAAACCTGTACAACAGAATGTTCCTGTACACCAAACAGTTTGATTGGGAAAAAATGTGGGCGATCGCTGACGATATCACAGATGAAGAAGTGATCCGTGCAAAAGCACAGGATATTCTTGATACTTTTGATATTGAGGATGGCGGCACGATCGAAAAAGTATGGGATATGGCAAAATACGTTGTTGCATTCGAGAAATGGGTAAAAGATGAACATCTCAGCATGGTTGCTTCCCATTATGACGGATTTGCACAGGGTAAGGCAGGTGTCCTTGACAGTATGCTGATCCCGGCATTCTCTATGCTGATCAAACAGGGTACAGCATGTGCCGTTGAGGGTGATATGAAGGTTGCCATGGCAATGAGTATCCTCAAGACCATTTCCGGTACAGGCCAGCTTTCTGAGATGTACTCCATCGACTTTAACGATGATATCTGCATTATCGGACATTCCGGAAGTGGAGATGCGGATATCTCTGATAAGAAACCTACCATGAAGATTGTACCGGTATTCCACGGCAAAACAGGCGGTGGATATCTGACACAGTTCTATCCATACACAGGTCCGGTTACTTATCTTGCAATCACACAGGATGCTGACGGACACTTCAAATTCGTTGTTGCTGAGGGCGTAAACGAAGAAGGACCAATCCTTTCCTTTGGTGATACCAACATGAGAACACGTTTCACCTGTGGTGCAAGAGAGTTTGTAAACCGCTGGAGCGAAGCTGGTCCGACACATCATATGGCTGCTGCTACAGGAAGACATATCGACACCATCCTGAAGGTTGCAAAGATCTTTAATATTCCGGTTGATATCGTTACAAGATAATAACCATACCCCATATGCAGCAGGTTTTATTAGAGCATTTAAGAAAAATCACAGAAGAAGAACAGCGCATTCTGGACGGGGTGGCAGAGGTAGATAAGGATCTCTACACATCCGGTCAGGATTTTACCGTGGACAGCGCCAAGATGCTCAGCGAGGGCAAGCTGATCGCGGTGCGTACACACACACGGTTTGTACATTTTCCGTCGCACAGGCACAATTTTATCGAGGTGCTTTATGTCTGCCAGGGACGACTTGTCAATATTATTGGCGGGAAGGAAGTTGTGATACAGAAGGGAGAACTGCTCTTTCTGAATCAGTTTACGCGGCATGAGATCCTGCCAGCGGGAGAAGAGGATATAGCGATCAATTTTATGATCCTTCCCGAGTTTTTTGATGTGGCATATACGATGGCAGGGAATAACAATGTGCTTGCGGATTTTCTTGTAAATGTTCTGCGTCAGGATGAGGAGAGGGGAGAATATCTTCATTTTAAAGTGGCAGAGGTGTTGCAGATCCAGAATCTGCTTGAAAATATCATCTACTCTCTGGTAACGGGGAAGGGAGACCAGAATCGTATCAATCAGACAACGATGGGACTTATCTTTCTGTATCTTCTGGAGTCGGTGCAATATGCAGAGATGCGTCTTCCAAACCAGTATGAGAATATGATCGCAATGACCACCCTGGATTATATTGAGCAGCAGTACAGGACAGCTACACTTACGGAGCTTTGCGAGAAACTGCACCTTCCGATGCATGTGTTGAGCAAAATGATCCGAAAAAACACAGGATTTAATTTTAAAGAACTGCTTCAGCGTAAACGCCTGAATAAAGCAGCGGAGCTGATGTGTGAGACAGACCTTCCGGTCAGTGATGTGATCGCGGCGGTCGGATATGAGAACGGAAGTTACTTCCACCGGGTTTTTAAAGAACATTACCATATGACACCGAGGGCCTTTCGGATTGCAAACAGCAAAGAAGAGCGGATAAGACTATAAGATACACAGAATAAAGAGATAAAAAGACACCAAAGGATGTACGAATATACAGCCAATGGTGTCTTTTTGGATGATACAGCTTATCTCGCACTTCCGGCAAGGTTTCTTACAAGCTCGATATCAGATTCTCTGACCTTAAGATTTGTTTCGATGGTTTTGCCCTCAGGTGTGGTGACCTTGATCTCGATGATCGTATCAGGTCGGATTGCACTTCCGGCAGCCTGAAGAAATTTGGGGAATTTGGGATGATTCCGGGTAAATGTGGCCCAGGAATTTTTTAACTGCATTAAGTTTCCAAGATTCATATGAGTACCTCTCTTTTCAGTTCTGGAAATTGATTTTTTCACCCTGAAGGACAGGATAACAGATCAGAGCATCACTGTCCAGATTTTCTCTGTGCATATCAACAGCACTGATCTGATGATTTTCGTAGGTAGTATAATAGTAAATTCCCTTTGCGGTATTGCAGCAGGAGGTATAGAGTGTGATCTCATATTTGCCGTCTGCGACCTCACAGCAGCCTCTCTGCTGATCGACAGAGCCAAGGATGTGGAAAAATTGGCTGATGCTTTCAAGCTCGGAATCACCGGATTTTGCGTTCATTTTGGTAAAAGCCACACGAACGAAGCGGGATGCGGAAGAAAGATCACCCGGAAGTCCGAGAGCACCCATGCCGCGGCTGTAAGCAGCAAGCCCGAGGTCATCAGAAAATGTATTTGCAGGCTGCTTTGGAGACAGGTGCATATAGTTGTTTAACTGGAACATCTGCTGTGGAAACGGCGGGTTATTGGTAAGAACTCCTGCCGGATTGTCATAAATATGAAGACCGTCGGACATGGACTCTACAGTGATGGAACTGTCTTTGTCAGCAATGATCCAGTGAAGCTGTGCCAGAGGAAACTGTTCGCTGAATGGTGTGTTGGCAAGGTTTATTCCGGACAGAAGTGCACGGGCTTCATCGACAGAAGCACACTGGCAGAGAATCCATGGAATGAATTCAAACTGTGCGACATTGTCAGCACCTGGTTTCACATCTGCATAGGCTGCGTTTCCTACGAAATTCAGACCGGCCATGCCAAGCCCCTTTTCGTTGATGGCATCATAATATAAAGGATAGTTTTCGGCGACATGAGCCATCCCGATGATCGCAAAATGCTGATCGATAACTCCCATGTGACGGAAATGGAATGGGTAGTTTCGGGGAGAAATGGTGATCTGATCCCCATAGGAAAATTCATAATCAAGAGTTCTTCCGAAATAAAAATCTCTGGTTTTGTAAGTTGCTGCGGTACACATAAAAAAGCCTCCTTATCAAAAATCGAAATCGGTATAGTCTTCTGGAAGGAAACGATGGTAGATGATGTGGCATCCTTCGTCTTTGAAACAGTAGTAATAGGTATCATCCGGATTATCTGCAAAGCGGATCAGGCGGTCGAACTCGCCGTTATCCATTTCTTCCGTAATGATATTCTCAGAATAAGTATGGAATAAATCCAGGATTTCATTCATGGTACAGCCATGTCTGCCGACCAGATTGACAAGTTCCTTAATAAATTCATTTCCGGCAGTGTTGTCGTGTACATAGACAGTTCCCTGCGGTGGAATATGGAAACAGAAACGGTCTCCCTTGTGGGAAACCCTGATGTCTCCGAGTTTATCTGTGAGAGAAGCCGGAAGCGTGCTAAGACGTGCCTGCATTTCATCAGCAGTGTCAGTGGCGGCGAAAAAATGATTCAGAGAAGAAAGCGGATAATACAGACGGATATCTTCTTTAAAAAATCCAAGCTTCGCCTGCTCTTCTTTGATGATGTCAATCAGATTCTTTTCAAGTTTATCATAACCCATAATGGGACCTCCTTTACAAGTTAAATCACTGCAACACATTGTACCAGATTTCCCGTGAAAATGCCAGTGGGGACGCGGAAAAATGGTTCAATCTATGTCCAAAATGGCAATACAGATCTGACAAAATGTTATAAAAAATGTTCGTTGACAGTGTGGGGGATGTAGAGTATGATGAAATCAAAAGTTCTAAAGAAATATTCTATATACAGATTTTTTTATTAGCAATTCTGGCACATCGCCGATAGTTTCATTGAAATTAAGAAAGAAAAGATAAGGCAGTGCCAGGAGCATACAAAAAATTTTGCTTGCCGGATCAAGGGAGGGAATAAAATGTTAGTTCTGGTATATCGAAAATGCAGCACCTGTCAGAAAGCACTTAAATGGCTCGAGGAGCACAAGATTTTTTTTGAGGAGCGAGCGATCGTAGAGGAGAATCCCACATATGAAGAACTGAAGGAATGGTACGAAAGAAGCGGGATGCCGCTTAAGAAATTTTTTAACACAAGCGGTATGCTCTACAAGCAGATGGATCTGAAAGAAAAACTTCCGCAGATGACAGAGGACGAACAGCTGAAACTGCTCGCAACCAATGGCATGTTAGTAAAACGCCCTCTTGTAGTCGGAGAAGATTTTGTCCTGACCGGATTTCGTGAGAAGGAATGGGAAGAGAAAATACGGGGGTAGGTATGATTCCGTTAAAATTAGAAACATTACTTGCAGGACGGACGGTTGAGCAGAACAGAGTTGAATATAAAGAAGGATGGAATCCTAATGACATTATCCATACGATCTGTGCATTTGCAAATGATCTTCATAATGTAAACGGTGGATATCTTGTAATCGGAATCCGTGCCGAAGATGGAATTCCGGTTCTTCCACCTAAAGGTCTTCCGATGAATATCCTGGATTCTGTGCAGCAGGAGATTTTTCAGTATTGCAATCTGATCACACCGAGATATATTCCAAGAATTGAAGTGATTAATTACAAAAATACAGGGGTTTATCTTCTCTATTTGTGGTGCAGTGCAGGAGACAGTGGACCGTATCAGGCTCCGGTGGATGTGTATGCAGAGAAAGGAAAGAAGAAAGACCGCCGGATGCAGTACTGGATAAGGCCGTCTTCACCTACGGCAGCGGCAGACCGCGAAGAAATTGCAGAACTGTTTGATAAATTTAATTCCATACCGTTTGATGATCGTATCAATCGTAAAGCCTCTGTTCAGGATATAAGACGTGGCTACCTGGAGGATTTCCTGAGAGACAGCCGGAGTTCGCTGGCAGACGAGATCAACAAGAGTTCCATGGAAGATCTTCTGCTCTCTCTGGAAGTGGCGGATGAAACGGATACGGAGTTGAGCATACGGAATATAGGTGTTCTGATGTTTACGGACAGACCGGACAGATTTATTCCGGGAGCACAGATTGATCTTGTAAAGTTTAATACAGAAGAGGCAGAAGGTTCCGATGATTTTTTTGAAAAAACTTTTTATGGACCGATCTGGAAACAGGTCAGGGATGTTCTTGATTATATCAATACAAATATAATCGAAGAAAAAGTTGTCAAGATCCAGGGACGGGCTGAATCAGAACGGTATTTCAACTACCCGTATAATGCACTGGAAGAAGCTGTTGTAAATGCGGTTTTTCATAAATCATACAGAGAACCGGAACCGGTTGAAGTTCGAATTTATGTGGACAGAATCATGCTCATCAATTATCCGGGAGTAGATAAGTATATCAGTCAGGAAAAATTTCGAACAGGAAAAGCAAGAGCAAGGAAATACCGCAATCGAAGAATCGGGGAACTGTTCAAAGAAATTGATCTTTCGGAGAAACAGGGAACCGGCATAACCAAGATATTAAGAGAGCTGGAAAGAAACGGTTCGCCCGCTCCGCTGTTTGAAATGGATGAGGACAGGAACTATCTTGAGACAACCATTTTTATCAGAGAAGGTTTCGAACAAACGATGATGTCCGAAAAGATGTCCGAAAAGATGTCCGAAAAGATGTTGAGTTCGAGAGATCTTATCGTAGACGGGGAAGATGGAAGAACGAAGTTTCTTGTGGAATCCACTGCATTTACAAATCTGGAAAAAGAACGTCTCCTGCGATTGCAGCAGTATATGATAAAATTTCAGAATATCAACAGCGCCAGGGCAGCGGATATTCTTGATATTCAGCAGAAGACTGCTTCCAGGCTTCTGGCAAAGGCAGAAAAAAATAACTTTCTGGAAAGCGAAGGAAAGACAAAAAATAAAATTTACAGACTGATATCCTGACAGAGTTTTTTATAAATACCGGCGGTGGAAACACTGGCCGGTGTTTTTTACTTTATGTGACCAGATGCAAGAGGAATATGTCTGCTAAAGCAGACTGCATCTGGCACGCAAAGCAGATTGAGTTTTGGACAGGGGATTATATAATAAATTTATACAAATTTGAGAAAATCAGAGGAAAAGCGTATGAAAATAGAAAACCTGTGTATAAACTGTATGCGGGAAATGAAAGAACCTGGCGGAATCTGCGGATTTTGTGAATTCAACGTAGAAACCTTTGAACTTCCGCGGCACCATATGAGACCATTTACCATTCTTGCAGGAAAGTATCTGATCGGAAAGGCTATCGGTGACGGTGATACTATAAATAGTGTTTCAATAAATAAACTCCCAGAAAACTACACCCCACCACAGGACTAACTCTCCTGTCTATCTATCCATCCACCATTTTACACTGTAAAATTTTCATCTGTGAAAGTTTTCTTCATTTATCTATTGTATTTTAGCAGGCATTCGTGTAAAATAGATTACAATTTAGCTTGGTAAAGCACGAATATGTATGCCGGACGGCAGAAACATTCAGGTCAGATGCATTGTGACCATTTTGCCGGTCATATTTTGAGGTATACAGGTCAAACGCATACCAGGACGAGAAATATACAGATGAAGGAGAGAGAACAAATGGCAGATCATGAAATGATGAATCTTGACGAGATGGGCAGACTCAGAGACAGTATGGAGCTGCTCGGGGAAGAACTGATGAATGGCCATCGGATCAACCCGAATCTTTATGTAGAATACGATGTAAAAAGAGGACTGCGTGACTCAGCAGGTAAGGGTGTCCTGACCGGACTTACCGAGATCTCTGATGTTACAGGTTATGACCTGATCAACGGACGTAAGATTCCTGCACACGGCAGACTGTATTATCAGGGATATAATGTAAATGATATTGTAGATGGACTTAAGGGACGTAAATTCGGATTTGAGGAAACCATCTATCTTCTGATGTTCGGAAGACTTCCATCTGACAAAGATATGGAAATATTCAAGAACATCATGGCAAGTTTCGAAACGCTGTCCGGACGTTTTGTCCGTGACGTTGTCATGAAAGCATCCAATAGTGACATTATGAATGCCATGCAGAGATGTATCCTCACTCTGTATACCTATGATTCCAGACCGGAAGATATCTCCGCAGAGAATGTTCTTCGTCAGAGCCTGGAAATGATCGCGAAGCTGCCGCTGATCGCAGTATATTCTTATCACGCATACAGACATTTTCGTAAAGATGAGATGCTGTTTATCCGTAATCCGGAGAAGGATCTCTCACTTGCAGAAAACATTCTTCTGATGCTCAGACCTGACGGAAAATACACAGAGCTGGAAGCCAAGGTTCTTGATATTGCACTGATCCTTCATGCAGAGCATGGCGGCGGTAACAACTCAACCTTTACAACACATGTAGTTACTTCTTCCGGAACAGATACCTATTCTTCAATCGCAGCCTCCATCGGTTCACTGAAGGGACCACGTCATGGTGGAGCCAACCTTAAGGTTCAGAACATGTTTGAAGATATCAAGGCAAATGTCAAGGACTGGACAGATGAGAAGGAAGTAGAAGAATATCTCCGCAAGATCCTGAATAAAGAAGCCTTTGACCATTCCGGACTGATCTATGGTATGGGACATGCAGTTTATACATTGTCTGACCCGCGTGAGGTGATCCTTAAGAGATTTGCAAGAGATCTTGCCAGAGAAAAGGACATGATGAAAGAATTTGCTCTTTATGAACTGGTGGAACGCCTTGGCGGAAGACTTGTCATGGAACAGAGAAGACTTTTCAAAAATGTCTGCGCAAACGTAGACTTTTACAGTGGTTTCGTATATACTATGCTTGGAATCCCTAAAGAGCTGTTCACACCGATTTTTGCGATCGCACGTATTCCGGGATGGAGTGCTCATCGTCTTGAAGAAATACTCAACGCAAGCAAGATCATCCGTCCGGCATATAAATATGTTGGTCATCATGCAGAATTCGTTCCCTTTGATGAGAGAGAACCAGAAGAAGGTTGCGAGGAAGTCTTAAGAGAATTAAAGCATGAGGAAGCGGAACAGCCGGAACAAAAAGCAGAAACTATAGAAAAAGCGGCACCGCAGGATTCAGACAAGTGCCCTGAGGAGAAGGCTAAATGAAACAGGTTATTTTAACAGGTGACCGTCCTACCGGTAAACTTCATGTAGGACATTATGTAGGATCATTGAAGGAGCGTGTCAGACTCCAGAATTCCGGAGATTATGATGAGATTTTTATTATGATCGCAGATGCACAGGCACTGACAGACAATGCTGAGCATCCGGAGAAGGTACGCCAGAATATCATCCAGGTCGCACTGGATTATCTTGCATGTGGAATTGATCCGGCGAAGTCCACGATCTTTATCCAGTCTATGGTACCGGAACTGACAGAACTGACATTTTATTATATGAACCTTGTAACGGTAGCACGTGTACAGCGTAACCCTACAGTTAAGGCTGAGATTCAGATGAGAAACTTTGAGGCCAGCATTCCAGTTGGATTTTTCTGTTATCCGATCAGCCAGGCTGCAGATATCACTGCTTTCCGTGCAACGCATGTGCCGGTTGGTGAGGATCAGATGCCAATGATCGAGCAGTGTAAGGAGATCGTGCACAAGTTCAATACGGTTTATGGTGAGACACTGACCGATCCTAAGATCGTTCTGCCATCCAACAAGGCATGCTTACGTCTGCCGGGCATCGATGGCAAGGCCAAAATGAGCAAGTCTCTTGGAAACTGTATCTATCTCTCTGACGAGGAAGCAGATGTTAAGAAGAAGATCATGTCCATGTTTACAGATCCGAACCATCTTCGTGTAGAGGATCCGGGACGTGTAGAGGGCAACCCGGTATTTATCTATCTGGAAGCATTCTGCAAACCGGAGTATTTCCCGGAATTCCTTCCGGAATACCAGAATCTTGAGGAACTTGAGGATCATTACCGCAGAGGCGGTCTTGGCGATGTCAAGGTTAAGAAGTTCCTGAATAAGGTTATGCAGGCAGAACTGGGACCGATTCGCGCAAGAAGAAAAGAATGGGAGCAGAGAATTCCGGATGTTCTGGATATCCTGAAAGAGGGAAGCAGGGTAGCCCAAGCCAAAGCAGCTGAGACTCTGAACGATGTCAAGGCATCCATGAGAATCAACTACTTTGACAGTGACCAGTCTGATATGTATCAGAAATAAATGGTAACTATTCAGAAGGTAGTATCCCGCGAGGCGTTTTGGTATGTTTTTTGCCAAAATCCCGAGACATACAAGGCAAAATGCCATCACCGAAGGTGATTTGGAATGCATTTTGACTCGTAACTGTGAGGGTACTGAACAGTTACAATAAATGTATAACGGTTATAAGAATATATAGTTCTATGAACGAAAATTGATATTACAAAAACTCATTGACATATTCCAAATGGGAATGCTATAATGTGTTCTATTCCGAGAGGAACTAAGCAGACAAAGAAGTCTATAGAGGATTTCTTTGCCTGCTTTTTTTATTTTCTAAATACTCAAAAGGAGGAAATGTAATGCGTTTAAATCCAAAGGAACAGGAAAAGCTTATGCTCCATATGGCAGGAAATCTGGCAAAAGAGCGGAAGGAACGAGGCGTGAAATTGAATTATGTGGAAGCAGTTGCCTATATCAGCTCCGAGCTTCTTGAACTGGCAAGAGACGGCAAAGAAGTAGTGGAACTGATGCAGCTTGGAACCAAAATGCTGACAAAGGCCGATGTTATGGACGGCGTTGCAGACATGGTGCATGAAGTACAGGTAGAGGCGACATTTCCGGATGGAACCAAACTTGTGACAGTACATAATCCGATTCAGTAAAGGAGGACAACGATGAAAATTGGTGAAATCATTCCATTGGACAGAGAAATTACTTTAAACGAGGGAAAACCTGTGGTTACGATCAAGGTAGCAAACACTGGAGACCGTCCGATTCAGGTAGGCTCACATTTCCATTTCTTTGAGGTAAACCGTTATCTCAAATTTGACAGAGAAAAAGCATATGGTTTTCATCTGGACATTCCGTCAGGAACTTCTGTACGTTTTGAACCGGGTGAAGAAAAAGAAGTCCAGCTTACTGCAATTGGCGGAACGAAGAGGGTATTTGGTCTGAACGACCTGACCTGTGCACAGATTTCAGAAGTCAACAAAGAAGCAGCTCTTAATAACGCCCGCACAAAAGGCTTTATGCCAAAAGCGTAATTCTAAAAGGAGGAAACAGATTCATGAGTGTAAAAATTTCCGGTGAAAAATATGCAATGATGTATGGCCCGACAGCTGGAGATAAGGTACGTCTGGCGGATACAGATCTGATCATTGAGGTAGAAAAAGACTATACCACTTATGGTGATGAAATTAAATTCGGAGGCGGTAAGACCATCCGTGACGGTATGGGACAGTCTGTTAAGACAACCAGTGCAGACGGAGATCTTGATCTCGTTATCACAAACGCTCTGATCGTGGACAGTACAGGAATCGTCAAAGCAGATATCGGTATCAAGGACGGCAAGATCAAAGGAATCGGTAAGGCAGGAAACCCAAGCGTGATGGACGGTGTGACACCGGGTATGACGGTAGGTGCTTCTACGGAGGCTCTTGCAGGAGAAGGTATGATTGTGACAGCTGGTGGTATTGATACGCATATCCACTTTATCTGCCCGCAGCAGATCGACTGTGCACTGTATTCCGGCGTGACAACAATGATCGGTGGAGGAACCGGTCCGGCAGATGGAACGAATGCGACAACCTGTACTCCTGGACCATGGAACATGGAAATGATGCTTAAGGCAGCAGAGGAATATCCGATGAACCTTGGATTCCTTGGAAAAGGAAACTGCTCCGATGAGAAGCCGCTGATCGAACAGGTCAAAGCAGGTGCTATGGGACTTAAGATCCATGAGGACTGGGGTGCAACTCCGGCAGTTATCGATCATTGTCTGAATGTAGCAGATGAATATGATGTGCAGGTGGCCATCCATACAGATACTCTGAATGAGGGTGGATGTGTTGAGGATACCATCAATGCCATCGGTGGAAGAACCATCCATACATACCATACGGAGGGTGCCGGCGGCGGACATGCACCGGACATCATCAAGGCGGCAGCAACACCGAATATCCTTCCTTCTTCCACAAACCCGACAATGCCATTTACTGTAAATACTCTGGACGAGCATCTGGATATGCTGATGGTGTGCCATCACCTTGACAAAAAGATCCCGGAGGATGTTGCTTTTGCAGATTCCCGTATCCGTCCGGAAACCATCGCAGCAGAGGATGTGCTTCACGACATGGGTGTGTTCAGTATGATGAGTTCTGATTCCCAGGCCATGGGACGTATCGGAGAGGTTATCACCCGTACCTGGCAGACTGCAAGTAAGATGAAAGGGGAAAGAGGTCCTCTTCCGGAAGATGAAGGCCATGGAAATGACAACTTCCGTGTAAAGAGATATATCTCCAAATACACGATCAACCCGGCGATCACACATGGTATTTCTGAATATGTTGGATCTGTAGAGCCAGGAAAATTTGCAGACCTTGTTCTCTGGAATCCGGCATTCTTTGGAGCAAAACCAGATATGGTCATCAAGGGCGGTATGATCATCGCATCCAAGATGGGTGATGCCAATGCTTCTATCCCAACCACTCAGCCGGTATTCTATCAGCCTATGTTTGCAGCACATGGAAAAGCAAAATATGCTTCCTGCCTGACCTTCGTATCAAAGGCAGCCATGGAAGAGGATGTCAAGGCAAAATACGGCCTGGAAAAAACAGTTGTTCCGGTAGAGAACTGCCGAAACATCGGAAAGAAAGATATGGTATTTAATGATAAGACACCGGAGATCACAGTGGATCCGGAAACTTACGAGGTAAAAGCCGATGGTGTCAGCATCACATCAAAACCGGCCACAAAACTTCCGCTGACACAGCTGTATAACTTATTCTGATAACTTACTGAGGAGGGCATAAATGTTAGGTGTTTGTTTATTATTTGTAGGAATTGTCCTGATCAACAACGGTATCTGCAACTTTTATAAAGTCGATGGAAAATCCCTCGCAGTGATGAATATTTTTACGGGAGGCTTATCCCTGTTCATCAACTTTGTAAATCTTGTGCAGGGAAACTATTATGCGGCAGGAACAGGACTTCTGTTCTGCTTTACCTACCTGTTTGTAGCAATCAACAATATCTTTAAACTGAGCAGTATTCCATTTGCATGGTTCTCTACATTTGTAGCGATTAATGCAGTGGTATTTGGAACACTGGAAGGCTTTGTCGGAAGCTCAGCTCTTGGAATCCAGCCGGATATCCGCTGGGCAGCGATCTGGTATCTCTGGGCGATTCTCTGGGGAACTTCTTTTGTAGAAGACATCATGGGCAAAAAGCTTGGCAAATTCGTTCCGGCACTTCAGGTGTTTGAAGGTATTGTGACAGCCTGGATTCCAGGTGTACTGATGCTGATCGGAAAATGGTAAAAAAATCCGCGAGGAGGAACATACAATGATTTGTGAAAAAATTCTGGGAAAACTGACAGATGAGGAGTTCTCCGGAAAAAAAGTAGATTACGTGGATATCCACTGGGATGAAGCGTTTAAGAAGCTTCACAGAAAAACAAGTCAGGGAGGCACAGAACTCGGCATCCGTCTGGATGATTCTGTGCTGACCAGGGGTCTGAATCAGGATGATGTTCTTGCAGTGGAGGGTGATACCGTGTATGCGGTAAATATCCCTCCCTGTGAGGTTATTGTTGTCACAGTAGACAAACATCATCCACATATGGTTGCAAAGGTGTGCTATGAGATCGGAAATCGTCATGCACCACTGTTCTGGGGAGCAGAAGAGGGAACCTTTATCACTCCTTACAATGAACCGATGAAAGTGATGCTGGATAAACTTCACGGTGTTTCCACAGAGGTAAAAGAATCCAAACTGGATTTTGACAGAAGAATTTCAGCTTCCGTACATTCTCATACCCACTAGGAGGTACGTCTATGACAGAAGGAACAGCGAAATTTTTTCTGCTTCAGGTAAATGATGCATTATTTCCAATCGGCGGATATTCACATTCCTATGGTCTGGAAACCTATATCCAGAAGGGGATTGTCCACGATGAGGACAGTGCACAGGAATTTATCCACAAGCGTCTGAAATATAATTTTTCGTACAATGAATTTATGGCAGTGAGACTTGCCTTTGAATATGCCCTCAGAGAGGATCTGGAAGCAATTTCCCGTCTGGAAGAGATCATGGAAGCCGGGAAGATCCCGCGTGAGACAAGAGAGGCAAGCAGAAAACTGGGATCCAGATTTATCAAGACCCTGTCGGCACTGGAGCTTCCTGTACAGAACAGTATTTTTGATAAATACAGAGAGGCACGAAAGGGAAAAAGCGTGCATCACGCGGTGGCCTATGGTGTCTTCTGTGGAGCGGCAGGAATCGCCGAAAACGAAGCACTGGAACATTTTATCTATGCACAGACCTCTGCGATGGTCACAAACTGCGTAAAAACGATTCCATTAAGTCAGTCTTCCGGTCAGAAGCTCTTAAGCGGATGCTATCCACTTCTGCAGGAACTGACAAAAAAAGTGACAGAACTAGGAGAAGAATGGCTCGGACTTTCAGGACCGGGATTTGATCTTCGCTGTATGCAGCATGAAGGTTTGTATTCAAGGATTTATATGTCCTGATACCAGGGCTACTACCTTCTGAATAGTTACGATAAAACTTCAAAAATGAGAGGATGAGGAAAAATGTCATATGTAAAAATTGGTGTGGCAGGACCGGTTGGTTCCGGCAAAACTGCCCTGATCGAATGTCTTACAAGACAGATGGCTTCTGAATACAGCATTGGCGTTATAACCAATGATATCTATACAAAGGAAGATGCGGAATTTTTAAGCAAAAACTCCGTTCTTCCGAGAGAAAGAATCACAGGTGTGGAAACCGGCGGCTGTCCTCATACTGCGATTCGTGAAGATGCTTCCATGAACCTGGAAGCAGTTGAGGAAATGATGGAAAAATTCCCGGATATTCAGATTCTGTTTATTGAAAGTGGAGGAGACAATCTTTCTGCAACCTTCAGTCCGGAACTGGTAGATGCGACGATTTTTGTTATTGATGTTGCAGAAGGTGACAAGATCCCGCGTAAAGGCGGTCCTGGAATCACCAAATCAGATCTTCTTGTCATTAATAAGATTGATCTTGCACCGTATGTCGGGGCTGATCTTTCTGTTATGGACAGGGATTCCAGAAAAATGCGCGGTGATAGACCATTTCTCTTTACCAATATCCGTGGACTGGACGGCACAGATGCCGTGATCGAATGGATCAAAAAAAATGTACTTCTGGAAGGATGTTAAAGAGTGACAGCAGAGAATAAATTTGGAAAGACATCGGAGGTAAGACTGGAAACAGAACTTAGAGACGGAAAAGCCGTATTGAGCGATGTGTTTTTTACAGCGCCTTTCAAGGTGATGCTTCCTTTTTATCTTCGAGAGGATTATATGCAGGTGATGGTTCTTTCGGCATCGGCCGGAATCATGGAGGGGGATGTACAGAAATTCGATATCCATGTGAATCCCGGCACCAGTCTGGAATATCTGTCACAGGCATATGAAAAGATCCACAAAATGAAAGAGGGAATGGCAAGACGCGAAACAAAGATTGTTGTAGAGCCGGAGGCATTCCTGAAATATGCACCGCTTCCGACAATTCCATTTAGGGACTCGGCATTTGAGAACCATCTTGAAATAGAATTGAAGGAAAAAACCTCCCGACTTTTGTTTCAGGAAATTCTCTCCTGCGGAAGAGCAGCCTGCGGTGAGGCATTTGCTTACCGTTTATATCATAATCATGTTGCAGTCCGTGAAGAAGGAAAACTGATCTATCTGGATAATACCAGATATGATCCGGAATTCTTTGAGATGAGCGGAATGGGGATGTATGAGGGATTTACCCATCTTCTGAACCTGGTCTTTTTTAATATCGAAAAATCAGAATCCTGGATCAGTGCGGTTCGGGAACTTCTGGACGAAACACCGGATGTAGAGGGAGGTGTCACCCGGATAGCAAGTGGAGATGCGGCGGTCCGTATCCTGGGAAGAGGGGCAGAACCTCTTCTTAAGATATCAGAAAAGATACAGGAAATGAACTGAATAAAGAAACCAGCAGAGGCAGCTGTTCTGGAGAAATCCGGAGCAGTTGTTTTTTGTTAGTTTTAAAAGAAGTAAAGAAAATATAATGTTGTTTTATGTGGATTTAGTTTTTGAAATAAGTTGTTTTTTGCTGAGTTTTTGGAAAATCACCTTGACATCAGGATGCTTAAATAGTATAGTAGAAATACTAGGTAGAGAATATTTCGTGAAATTTTACGTATTATCTGAAAGTGAGGAACTGTCAATGGCAAATGAACATAACGATCAGATCAGAATCGTACAGGAAACGGTAGCTGGTAAGGAGATTACCTTTGCACATGTAATGGGGGGGCCGGCTCCTATCATATATCAGAAACTCGGACTGAATCCGCAGGTTGACTATCGTTCATCTGCAATTGGAATTATGAATATGACACCATCAGAGTCAGCGGTTATCGCATCTGACATTGCAGTAAAGAGTGGTAACGTATATCTTGGATTTGCAGATCGTTTCACAGGAACTATGATCATCACAGGGGAGATTTCCGATGTTATGTCAGCAATGACAGAGGTTGTGGATTATTTCCGTGATACTCTGGGCTATGTGGTTTGTAAGATTACCAAGAGATAGGAAGTAAGGCATGGAAGAACGAATAACGCGAGAGGAACTTCTTGAGAGACTTTTTCATGACGACTATGAGAATCTGAAGGGCAGAAAGCTGCGTATGACTCGAGTGCGGGTTCCTGGCAAGTCGATTGATTTTGCACATGTATTTACTCCTTCGGACTCAGTTGTTTATAAGAATCTTGCATTGGACATAGGCGTACATGAGGGCGAGGATCATACAGGACAGTCTATCGGCATCATCCGTATGACACCGTGGGAGGCTGTTGTGGTTGCCACGGATGTGGCTGTCAAGGCGGCAGATGTTGAAGTCGGATTTATGGATCGTTTTGGTGGTGCACTTATTATATTGGGTGGATTATCCCAGGTACTGACTGCAATAGAGGAAGTTGTGAGATTTTTCCGTGATGAGCTGAACTTTGATGTATGTGAGATACACAAAAGCTGATACAGGACAGGACATAAAATGAAAAAAATTTTCTTGATGGGACGGAGTGAGGCAGGTAAGACTTCTCTGACACAGGCGTTGAAAGGCGAAGAGCTTCATTATCACAAAACCCAGTATACAAACTCAAATGAAGATACGATCGATTCCCCGGGAGAATATGCGGAGTCAAAGCATTTCAGCGTTGGACTTGCCTGTTTTTCCTTCGAGGCAGATGTGATCGCGATCGTGCAGGCTGCGAACGAACCCTTTAACCTTTTCAGTGACGGAAGCAGATGTTTCCTTTTGAGACCGTTGATTGGAATCATCACGAAGGTAGATTCACCGAATGCCAATCTTCCAATGGTACGTCAGTGGATGGAGAACATGGGATGTGAGCGGATCTTCGAGGTCAACAACGTGACGAGAGAGGGAATCGCAGAACTTTTGGATTACCTTAAGGATGATCTTCCGAAGATCACTCTTGAGCAGGCGAAGTTCAAGCAGAGTCTCGGTCTGAACGAATGGCAGCCGCTTCCGGAGGGTGTGGAATATCCGGAGAGCATTCGATAAGCTGGAAGAGATCAGAAACAGGAATCTTATGAATATATGAATTTATGCAGAGGGACATACAGGAATGTGTGTCTCTTTTTTTGTTCTTTTTTCAGTTCATCGATATTATCTGGTAATGACGGATTGACAATTGGCGATGCAGCAGGTAAAAAGAAAAAAAGAGAATTAACGGAAAATCTGTTAGGAGGAGATTGCTTATGGATAAAAATATACAATATATTCTGGAAGTTGCCCGATGCGGTGGGATTACGAAAGCTGCTAATAAACTTTACATTACTCCTTCAGCACTGAGCAGATTTGTGCAGGCAAGAGAAAATGAGTTGAATGTTCTTTTGTTTCATCGGGTCGGGAAACGTTTTGTTCCGACAGAAGCCGGAAAATACTACATTCAGAAATGTCGGGAAATAGAACAGCTTCAACTGGAACTGAATCAGCAGATGCAGCATTTTGCCAATATCAGTAATAAAGTAATTCAGATAGGTGTACAGCCTTCATTTTCTACAGTAGTCCTGGATAAAGTCCTTCCTGTGTTCAGGAAGACTTATCCGGATATGAAAATAGTTCTTCAGGAATATTCGGCAACAAACCTTATGGAAATGCTTCGCAGACAGGAAGTGGATGTGATTCTTGCTACAACGGATAAAAGAAATTCTGACTATGAATATCAACTGGTAAAATCCTGCGAAACTGTTATTGCTGTAGAAAAGAATCATCCACTCATAACACAGGCTGTATTACGTGAAGGATTTCGATATCCGTGGATTGACCTGTCGAAATGTGCAGAAGAAGAAAACGTAATGCAGCTCCCGGGTACGACATTTCGTCAGGAAGCTGATGAACTTTATGCTCGTAATGAGTTAATTCCAAATATCGGTTATCAAATCAGCGGAACCCGCACAGGACTTGCCTGCGTTGCCTGCAATCAGGCAGTTATGATCACGCTGGATCATATGATTTTCAACAGCCTTTTTTCAGACAGGATTCTTCCGCTTTCTGTCGGTGAAAAGCCGCTGCATACAGAACTGAATCTGGTTTTTATGAAAGACACGGTTTTCCGAAAAGAAATTCAGAAATTGTATAAAATTATTTGTAAACAAGTCAGATAATCTTGAGTGAAACGAAAGATATCTTGAAAAAAGCGAACTGTACTTTGAGTAAACCCTGAGATATGATTGTATTTATTGTTAAAATATTATCATATGCAAAGGAGAAAAGTATGACACCCTTACAAATTACCTTAGTGATCCTGCTGGTAACGATCATTGCTTTTGCGTCAGGTAAAATTCCGATTGCAGTTATTTCATCCGGAATCATGATCGCACTTATCCTGACAGGAGTCAGAACCCCCGAAGAAGCATTCAGCGGATTTGTTAACACAAATGTTGTTATGTTTGTTGCGATGTTTGTGATCGGTGCGGGACTTACCAAGACAAAGCTGATCGATCATGCACAGAATCTTGTTATCCGTTATAAAGAGAATCCACGTATGCTGATCCTGTTATCCTGTCTGGCTGCATCTCTTATGGCGTGTATCACAAATGCAACAGCAACTGCTGCCATTATGATTCCGCTTCTTGTTGGAATTGCCAATGATATTGGAACCAGCCGCAGTAAACTTCTTTTTCCGGCTATGGCATGTGCAAATGTTGCTACTTCCATGACTTTTCTGGGACAGGGTGCCAGCAACATGACCTGGAACGATATCATGATGGAAGGCGGCGCACCACATGCACTGCATGTATGGGATTTTACCATCGCACGAATTCCACTGCTTGCTGTTGCAATTGCCTACATGGTTTTTATTGGTCATAAACTGATGCCGGATATTGACAACAGCAAATTTGATGACAGCGTACACGGAGCAGAGACATCTGAAAAACTGAGTCCCTTTAAAGAAAAACTCGCTCTGATCATTGTTCTTGGCACAATTGTCCTGATGCTGTTTGAAAATGTGATTGGCGTAAAAATGTATCTTATCGCATGTATTGGAGCTGTTCTTTTAGTACTTACTGGTGTTCTTTCCGAAAAGGAAGCACTGAATTCGATTCATCAGCCGACGATCTTTTTGTTTGCAGGGGTGCTGTCTCTTTCTGATGCGATCAAAGTGACCGGAGCCGGTGACCTTGTGGCTGATCTGATGATCCGGATCCTTGGTGATACAGCAAATCCATATATTATGATGACCGTATTTTTCATGATTCCGTTCTTGCTTACACAGGTAATGTCAAACCTTGCAACGCTGACGATTTTTATTCCGCTGGTCACATCTGCCTGCCTTAAGATTGGTGTGGATCCACGTGCGGCAGTTGTCGGTGTCCTTACTGCAAGCTGCATTTCAATTATGACTCCGATGGCAGCTCCGTGTCAGATCATGATCATTGAACCAGGCGGGTATACATTTAAAGATTATCTGAAATGCGGAACGCCGCTGGCACTGATCCTTGCATTAATGACAATCTTTCTGATGCCGCTGATGTTTCCGTTTTATTAAAACACGGATTGTTTGGTAACTGTTCGCAGTAATATTGTTTCTTTAAAAGTCCATAAGTTTTTTCTATAGTACCATACGTATCAATGATTTGTTATTATCGAAAATATGTGGATATAATAAGTGCATCAAAGGAAACGCAAAGCAAAGAAGGAGGATACAGGCAATGCCAATGACAAAACCTGGAAAGTTTGACAGCAAAGGAGCATGGGACGGTTTCCGCGGAGAAATCTGGCAGGAAGAAATCAACGTTCGTGATTTCATTCAGAAAAACTATACACCATATGATGGAGATGAGAGTTTTCTGGCAGATGCGACTGAGAAAACTGAAAAATTATGGGACCATGTTCAGAAGCTGCAGAAAGAAGAGAGAGAAAAAGGCGGTGTTCTGGAGTGTGAAACAGAGGTTGTTTCCGGTCTGACCGCGTATGGACCTGGATATATCAGTGAAGAACTGAAAGACCTGGAGCAGATCGTAGGTTTACAGACAGACAAACCTCTGAAACGTGCATTCATGCCGTATGGTGGTATCCGCATGGCGGTTCAGGCTGCCGAGACTTACGGATATGAGATTAATCCGGAACTCAAAAAAATCTTTACAACTTATGTGACAACTCATAACGATGCTGTTTTTGGTGCATACACTCCGGAAATGCGTCTTGCAAGAAAGACACACGTTGTAACAGGTCTTCCGGATACTTACGGACGCGGACGTATCGTAGGTGACTATCGTCGAGTGGCTCTTTACGGAATCGATCGTCTGATCGAGGCAAAAAAAGTAGCTCATTACCGTGCAGGCTGCGGAAACATGTACGATGATGTCATCCGTATGCGTGAGGAAATCAGCCAGCAGCTCAAAGCTCTCAATGAGATGAAGAAGATGGCTGAGATCTATGGATACGATATCTCCAGACCGGCAAAAAATGCCCGCGAAGCAGTTCAGTGGCTGTATTTCGGATATCTGGCAGCAGTCAAGACACAGAACGGAGCAGCAATGAGTGTCGGACGTATTTCCACATTCCTGGATATTTACATTCAGCGTGATATCGAAAAAGGAATCCTCACAGAAGATGAGGCACAGGAACTGATCGACCACATGACCATGAAGTTCAGAATGGTAAAATTCGCACGTATTCCGGAATACAACCAGTTATTCTCAGGTGACCCGACCTGGGTAACCCTGGAAGTTGGCGGAACAAGTCTGGACGGACGCCATATGGTAACAAAGACAGACTATCGTTTCCTTCATACTCTGGAAAACATGGGACCAAGCCCGGAACCGAACCTTACCGTTCTTTACAGCCCGAACCTTCCGAGAGCTTTCAAAGAATATGCGGCTAAGATCTCCGTTGATACAAGTTCCATCCAGTATGAGAATGACGAAGTTATGAAACCGGAATGGGGAGATGACTATTCTATCTGCTGCTGTGTTTCCGCAACAAAGACAGGTAAAGAGATCCAGCTCTTCGGTGCCCGTGCAAACCTTGCAAAAACACTGCTGTACGCATTCAATGGTGGTTTCGACGAGAAACACAGAATCCAGTGTGGACCGGCAATGGCAAAAATTACTTCTGAATATGCTGATTATGATGAAGTGGTTGAGAAATTTGACTGGTGGATGGACTGGCTCGCAGACATTTATGTAAATGTGCTCAATCTGATCCACTACATGCATGATAAATACTACTATGAAGCAGCAGAGATGGCTCTGATCGATAATGACTGTGAACGTTCCTTTGCAACAGGTATTGCAGGATTCTCACACGTTGTAGATTCCCTCAGTGCGATTAAATATGCCAAAGTTAAGATTATCCGTGACGAAGAAGGCATCACAAAAGACTTCGAGATTGAGGGAGACTTCCCACGCTACGGAAATGATGATCCGCGTGCAGATGAGATTGCAACCTGGCTTCTGCGTACCTTCTTTGACAAAATCCGCCGTCGTCACACATACCGTGACTCCAAACCGAGTACTTCTATACTGACCATTACTTCCAATGTAGTATATGGAGAGGCTACAGGAGCTACACCGGACGGACGTAAAGCATACACTTCCTTTGCACCAGGAGCTTCACCGTCTTATGGCGCAGAGCAGAACGGACTTCTTGCTTCCCTGAACTCTGTTGCAAAGATTCCGTATCACTGGGCACTGGATGGTATTTCCAATACACAGACGATCAACCCGGATGCACTGGGACATGAAGAAAAAGAGCGCAAAGAAAATCTGGTAAACATCCTTGACGGATACTTCTCACAGGATGCTCATCATCTGAATGTCAATGTGTTTGGAACCGAGAAACTGATCGATGCAATGGAACATCCGGAAAAAGAAGAGTATCAGAACTTTACAATCCGTGTTTCTGGATACGCCGTTAAGTTTATTTCCCTGACAAAGAAACAGCAGCTTGATGTTATCGCACGTACCTGCCATAAGAGACTTTAATAAGGGAAAGATATAGATATGGCATTTGGATTTGGACCGCAGGAAATGCTGGACAGAGCACAGGTGCCAGACAAATGGCAGCTTACGCCACTTAAAAATTTCAAATCTCCCCGGGTTCGGGCGAGGATGTGGCGTACTGCTCTGGCAGTATTGATCACTGCCATAGTTTACGAATACCTCCTAAGCGAACGAAATCCGTGTTTTGCATTAATCGGTGCAGTCTACGCGGTAGGAAGCCAGTTTGAAGAGGGCTTCCACAACGGAATCAATCGGGTGATCGGTACTTTGGTTGGAGGTCTCCTGGTGATTCCTTTCTATGAATTGTATACCAGTCAGCCCTTCGGGGTTCCTGACTGGATATGGCTTGTTTCCGGTCTGTGTCTTGTGATCTGGTGCAATTTTGCACTGGGTGCAGACTCAGCGATTCAGCCTGGAAGTGTTATTTATTTTGTCGTGATCTATACAGTAGGTACGGAGCGGGTACTCCCATACACAATAGCCCGCATCCTTGATACTGGTGGAGGTGTGCTGATCACACTTCTGCTGTATGTGCTGTTTCCCTCAAAGCACGACAGAGAAAAAGGTGTTTCTTTACTAACCTTCTGGGCTGAAACAAAATATGCTTTTAAATCTTACATAAACAAAAACCGCACATCCCGAAAGAAAGAGCGTGAAAATTTCGGGGTGGAAGGTGAAAAATTTTCTACTATAATCTCTAAAATAAAAGATAGACATAAGTGATATTAAAAAATCCTGGAGCAGGTCTTCTGACCTGTTCCAGGATTTTTTGAATATGTGTGTATTATTAGGATATCATAGATAAGATCCAGATGCAGTAACATATATTATAGAAATATTGCAATTTTTAATGTTTGTACGAAACAGAGAAAGATGTTACATATCATCCTTCAGTACATCGTAGTCTCTTAAGACTTTCTCGATCACAGTTCCCTTGATGAAATGAAGTACTGGTTTCAGGATAAGGTTTGCTCCAGGAATGTCGAGCTCCAGTGGGGATTTGCCATCCATCAGTTTGACGCTGCTACTTAAGAGCTCACGGATATCGTAAACGCTTCCCCATACTTCCGGTACACCACGGTCAACACCGAGAAGTCCGTAAACAGCTTCCATAGCAGTTCTGACAGAGTACTCTGTGGTAAATACAGTGTCACGAGGTGTATCTGCGAACTGGCCGAGGAAAGCGAAGTTTACACAGCCATCCGGGATTACATCCGGGCGGTCACCCTTGGTTCTTGGCATGAAGAATGCGGTGATATAAGGCATCATGGTCGGTACACACACTGCACTGTGCTCAGCGAGTTCATCAATCTGATCTTCTGGAACACCAAGGTGATACAGCCATTCTGCGGTGATCTCTTTACCGGTACAATCCTTCATAGGTTTCTTGATATAGTCTCCAGGTACGTCTGTGAACAGACCATAAACCCATACGCAGACTTTATCTTTATCCTGATCCTTGAACTGTCCCTGACGGTTGATGGTCCAGCTTAAGAGCCACTTGGAATCTTGGCAGCTTACAATACCGCCGGTAACAACCTTGCCGGTACGAGGATCACGTTTGCAGATATCGGTGATATATGGAATGATCTTGTCATCCAGAGTTGTGACTGTTGCAGATTCCCAGTTGGTCTTGCTGATATCGGAGCAGAATTTTTCTGGATGTCCGAAGGACGGATCCTGCACTGCGATATTTTTCCAGAGGGACCAGCAGCCGCTTGTACGAACCTCGGCATCACCGTTTGGTGCATGGTTCTGATCACCATAGATCGTGCCTTCTGTACAGCTTCCGTTGGTAACAAATACGAGGTCATTTTCGGTAAGGACAATGCCTTTTTCTACACCATTTACTTTGCATTCGATCGCAGAGGCAATCTTCTTGTCATCCTTGAAATCAAAGATAACATTGGTAACTTCTGTGTTGAACTGGAAATCAACACCAGCATCTTCCAGATATTTCTGCATAGGAAGAATCAGGGAATCATACTGATTATATTTGGTGAATTTCAGAGCACTGAAATCCGGAAGTCCAGCAATGTGATGGATGAAACGCTGGAAATAAAGCTTCATCTCCAGGGCACTGTGCCAGTTTTCAAATGCGAACATGGTTCTCCAGTACAGCCAGAAAGTGGAATCAAATACTTCGTCGTCGAAAACATCTTCGATGGTCTTATCGTAGAGGTCTTCGTCTTTTGTCATGAAGAGTTTCATGATTTCCATACAGCCTTTCTGGCTGAGGTTAAATTTACCATCTGTGTGAGCATCCTCTCCGCGGTTTACAGTCGCACGGCAGAGAGAATAGTTAGGGTCATGTTTGTTCAGCCAGTAATATTCATCCAGTACGGAAACAGCAGGTGTTTCAATGGAAGGAATACTGCGGAACAGATCCCAGAGACATTCGAAATGGTTTTCCATTTCACGTCCGCCTCTCATGACATAGCCGCGGGTCGGATCGAAGATGCCGTCGCAGGCACCGCCGGCAATGTCCATAGCCTCCAGAATATGGATATGGGAGCCTGGCATCTGGGCATCACGAACGAGGAAGCAGGCAGCAGCGAGAGAAGCAAGACCGCTTCCTACGATATATGCGTGTTTGTCATCTACGCCTTCCGGTTTCTCCGGGCGGGCAAATGCCTCATAGTTACCGTTGGTATAGTAGATGCCTTTGCTGTTCTTTTCGTATTTGCCGCGTTCTGTATTGCGGTAATCAGCTCTTGCAGCTTTGGCCTTTTTTGCTTTGGTTTCTTTGATCTCCTTGTTTTCCTGAGAAGTCTTTGCAAGCATGGCAGCTGCTCCGGCTCCTGCTGCGAGTGCAACACCAAGTTTTAATCCTTTTTTAGACATATAAAAAACCACCTTTCATGTGTTTATAATGATCTGTGAACGGTATTGTTTGTTTCTGTCTACATAGTATTGCCATTTTGGATAATTTTCAATTTACAAAAAAAGCGAAATGAGCAAAAACTTATCATTCTGTCGAATTTGTAAAGTTTTTGATGGAATTTGAGATATTTCCATGCAGAGTCGTACACATATCTGTACAGATAGAAGTGTAATCAGCCTTCATTCCCTGATGGATCCAGTCGAGCAGGATTCCGACAAAACTGTACTTATAAAAATCTGCAATGAAATTCTTCTGAGCTTCCGTGATGGAAGTCCCGACAGAGCGTTCCTCCACCACGCCCATGATCAGATCGTGGGTCAGACGAAAAAGGAAGTTTTCGATCTGTTCGCGGCTCAGAGAATTATAGGCATTCATAATAAAAGCTTTGTTTTCATAAACGGCCTCAAAAATCTGCAGAAGTCCTTCCTCCCAGGTGCTGTATGTCTTTTTACCCTGGAGAGCCCGTGTGGATTCTTCGAGGCAGGCCCATTCGACCAGATCATAGATGTCCTTAAAATGATAATAAAAAGTCATTCTGCTGATTCCACAGTCTGTAGTGAGATCGTTAATCGTAATTTTTGTCAGGGGTTTTTTGAGAAGAAGTCTTTTGAGGGATTCTTCCAGAGCATGTTTGGTTATATTGGACAAGTGCAATTCCTCCGTTTCTTTTTGTGGATATGTTATACGGCTGCAGCTTTTTTCTTTCATTATAAGTGCAAAACAGCGATGATACAAGCATGAGAAGAGGGCAGCGGTGTCTATTGAAAAAAATATCGAAAAACTGGGAAAAAACTGTTGACAGATGAAGAACGTTATAGTAGAATTACCCAATGTGACGTAGTGCGATGACTCCTGAGCCAAAGCCCCGGCAAAGGTGTTTTTTATCAGCGGTTTCGGACATTTCCGCAGTATATATTTGCACTGATCACCAGGAATTATATATGACATCACGGATGAACGTGATTAAACAAACTATCGTTGATAAATAACAGGAGGTAAAACCATGCAGACTTATATGGCTAATCCAGATAAAATCGAAAGAAAATGGTATGTAGTTGACGCTGAAGGCTGTACACTGGGCCGTCTGGCATCTGGTGTTGCAAGCGTATTAAGAGGAAAGAACAAACCTCAGTTTACACCACACGTAGATACAGGTGACTATGTGATCGTTGTTAACGCTGACAAGATCAAAGTTACAGGTAAGAAAATGGATCAGAAGATTTACTATCATCACTCCGACTATGTTGGTGGAATGAAAGAAACCACATTAAAAGAAATGATGGCTAAGAAACCGGAGAAGGTTATCGAGCTGGCTGTTAAAGGTATGCTTCCAAAAGGACCTCTGGGAAGAACCATGTACAAGAAACTTTTCGTTTATGCCGGACCAGAGCACAAGCATGAAGCTCAGAAACCGGAAACCTTAACATTTTAATAGGAGGTAGGAGACATTGGCTAGCGCAAAATTCTACGGAACAGGAAGAAGAAAGAAATCAATCGCAAGAGTTTACCTTACACCTGGTACAGGCAAAATCACAATCAATAAAAGAGATATCGATGAGTACTTCGGATTAGAGACTCTGAAAGTTATCGTTCGTCAGCCACTGGCTGCAACAGAAACAGATGGTAAATTTGACGTTCTCGTTAACGTTAAAGGTGGCGGATACACAGGACAGGCTGGTGCCATCAGACATGGTGTTGCAAGAGCCCTTCTTGAGGCAGACGCAGAGTACAGACCAGTTCTCAAAGCAGCTGGATTCCTTACTCGTGATCCACGTATGAAAGAACGTAAGAAATACGGTCTCAAAGCAGCTCGTAGAGCACCGCAGTTCTCTAAACGATAATTTCAATCGAATACAGAAAACTATTAAAACCTCGGAAAGCCTTGATTTTCCGGGGTTTTTCTTATATCTGAGATTACTGAAATTTTCTAAAAAAGTGGTGGATTTTGAAGCGTAGCACATTGAAAAAATATATTGAGATATTGCAAACAAAAAATGCATATGATATAATTGCCATAGGCAAAAGAGATTATAAGTCCATGCGGACAAAAGAGTGAAAGCCCTCGAAGTTGCAGCTTCTTGGGCTTTCTTCTTATTTTATTATAGTGGATAAGAAACCACTAGGTTAGAGCTGTCCTACTTGCCGCCATCTAGCCATTTGCAAACATAGTAGGCAATTATGCTTGCCGTACAGGAGACAAGAAACGAGATTATAATATCCATGCGGTTCACCTCCTCCCGTTGCCGGGTATCGGTTGGACAACATAAGCATTATATCATAGAACAATGCGTACGAGAATATCGGACTTCAGATAAGTGAAAATTGTCAATGCAACTAATACTTCCCTTTGGGGCGGAGATGGTTATAACCTTTATCTGGAAATGATTGAATCCAAGATAGTGGCGTATAAGGATTGGATTTACAAATTTCCACTTGACCTTTGTGGCATTTTGCGGTATAGTTCTCTACACTTTTCAAAGTAAGGAGCGAGAATTATGACTTTTTATCAGGAACTTCAGCTGAGCTCGGCCGGGTCGAAGCAGCTGATCAAAAACACCACAGATCCAAAAGAAAAACGAAGACACATTCTGATCTATAATTTCAAAGTTTACCTTGTGATGGCATTTTGCGTCGCAGTAGTTTCTCTGTACAGCAAGCTGACCGGAAGTGCAAACAGTGTTGTAGGAGTTACCGTGCTGCTCGCAGTTCTTGTTCTCAGACAGGCAGATTTTGGAATCAGGACCTCACATGGACTGCTTTCCATAGCAGGCATCTACGGGATTCTGATGATTGCGCCGAGAGTTTCCAATATGCTGTCACCGCTGCCGGCATTTGTCGTAAATGTGGCCGCAATCCTTCTTTTGATGATTCTGGGATGTCATAATGTGATTATGTATAACCATTCTACCTTTGTTCTTGGATATCTGCTGTTGCTTGGTTACGATGTGACAGGAGCAGAATATATCAGGCGAGTAGAAGGGCTTGCAGTGGGAATGATCCTGTGTATGATCATTTTTTACAAAAACCAGAAAAACCGTCCGTACAGAAGAACCTTTCTGGATCTGTTTCGTGAATTTGACCTGCATTCTGCGCGGGGCAGATGGTATCTCAAACTGACCCTTATTGTTTCCAGTGCGATGCTCTTTATGAATCTTCTTGGACTGCCGAGAGCAATGTGGGCAGGAATTGCCTGTATGTCTGTATGTCTTCCGTTTACGGAAGACTGTATGGGACGTGTCGGAAAGAGAGGAATGTTCAACATCGTGGGATGTGCCCTGTTTGTTGTACTGTACCTGATTCTTCCGGAATCCATGTATCCGTATATTGGAATGATCGGGGGAATTGGTGTCGGATATTCAGCAGGTTATGCATGGCAGACAGCGTTCAATACGTTTGGTGCACTGTCCATTGCGGCGGGATTATTCGGAATGCCGGCGGCAGTAGCACTTCGTATCGGAGCCAATGTATTTGGTGCTGTCTATACGATCATCTGCAACAAGACGATCGACAGGCTTGCAGCCATGCAGTCTGTAAGAAAAGAGGCCAGAGTCTGAAGAATTTGTATATGTCCAAAATGACAGGAAAAATATGTTTTTTCTTGACATGGATATACACAATTGATAAAATATTTGCGAATGTAGATTGAAGCGGTGCTGATTTGATCTGAATCAGCACCGTAATTTATTATGAGGAGGAAACAGAGAGATGTTAAAAGTCTGGATTGCAGGTGCAAATGGACAGATTGGCCGTGCACTGAATGACATGCTTGATCCGATGGAAATCGAGGCTCTGAATACAGATATTGATGAGCTGGACATTACCGATACGGATGAAGTCCTTAATTTCGGTACGATCAACCGCCCGGATGTGATCATCAACTGTACAGGTATCACAAATACGGATGAATGTGAAAAAAATCCGGAACACGCATATCGTGTCAACGCACTTGGTGCAAGAAACTTAAGTATCGTAGCCCGTAAATGTGGCTCAAAGATCGTACAGATTTCCACAGACGATGTGTTTGATGGAAAGAGTAAGAAACCTTATACGGAATTTGATGATACAAATCCGCTGACTGTTTATGGAAGATCTAAGAGAGCCGGTGAGAATTATGTCAAAGAATTTACACATAAGCACTTTATCATTCGAAGCAACTGGGTGTATGGCCATAAAGGCAATAACTTTGTAAACCGTGTTCTGGAAGCGGCAGATAAGGGAAACCCGTTATCCGTTGCATCTGATCAGTTTGGATCTCCGACAAGCGCAGAGGATCTGGCAAAGATGATCCTGTATCTGATCAGCACCAACGAGTATGGAACCTACCATGTGACCTGCACAGGAGTATGCAGCCGATATGAGTTTGCACAGGAAATTCTGAAGCTTGCAGGAAAAAGTATGAAGCTTAAAGCCGTTCCAACGGAACAGTCAGATCTTTCTTCTGTAAGACCTCCGTATGCAGTTTTGGATAACTTTATCCTTCGTATTATTGAAATGTACAATATGCCTGACTGGAAAGAGTCACTGAAGGTATACATGGATGAAAGAACGGAGGACTGAGATGAAAGAAAAAAACGTAAAAACAAAAACTCCGAACAAAAAGGCACTTGGCCTGACTACCAAGATCTTTATTGCCCTGCTTGCAGGTGCGATCCTGGGTATTGTACTCTGCTATCTGGTTCCGGACAGCAGCTTTAAGAAAGATGTGATCGTAGAAGGTATTCTGTATGTGATCGGACAGGGCTTTATCCGTCTGATGAAGATGCTGGTTGTACCGCTGGTATTCTGCTCTCTGGTCTGCGGAAGTATGGCAATCGGAGATACCAAGAAGCTTGGAACCGTTGGTGTAAGAACACTGGTATTTTATCTGTTTACGACAGCGCTGGCAGTTGTTGTCGCACTTTCTGTAGGTAATCTGCTTAATCCTGGCGTTGGACTCGATATGAGTGCGATCCAGACCTCCGCAGCTTCTGTGGAGACGATGGAGGCTACATCTCTGACAGATACGATCCTGAATATCATTCCGGATAATCCGATCAATTCTCTGGCAAGCGGAACCATGCTGCAGGTAATTGTATTTGCACTGATCATTGGTGTGATCCTTGCAAAGATGGGAGAACGTGCCGAGACAGTAGCAAACTTTTTCAGTCAGTTCAATGATATTATGATGGAAATGACCATGATGATCATGAGCCTTGCTCCGATCGGAGTTTTCTGCCTGATCAGCCGTACCTTTGCAAACATCGGTTTCAGTGCTTTTATTCCGCTGGCAAAATATATGATCGGTGTACTGCTTGCACTGGCAATCCAGTGTTTCGGTGTATATCAGATTCTGCTGAAGATATTTACAGGGCTGAATCCGATCCGATTTATCAAGAAGTTCTTCCCGGTTATGGCATTCGCATTCTCAACAGCGACATCCAATGCGACCATTCCGCTTTCTATTGATACACTTTCCAAGAAAATCGGTGTATCAAAGAAGATTTCTTCCTTTACCATTCCGCTTGGTGCGACCATCAATATGGATGGTACCTCCATCATGCAGGGTGTTGCGGTTGTGTTTGCGGCACAGGCATTTGGTATTCATCTGACACCGATGGATTACGTGACCGTTGTCGGAACAGCAACCCTCGCTTCTATCGGTACAGCAGGTGTTCCAAGTGTTGGTCTTGTAACACTGACCATGGTATTTAATTCTGTCGGACTTCCGGTTGAAGCCATCGGTCTGATCATGGGTATCGACCGAATTCTTGATATGACAAGAACAGCAGTCAACATCACAGGTGATGCGGTCTGCACAACGATCGTTGCTCATCAGAATGGTGCACTCGATAAGAAAGTATTTAACGAAACTGAATAAAAAGATCAATATACAGAAAACGGCTGTACGCAAAAGTATGGTCGTTTTTTCTGTCTCAATATAAGAGATGCAAAACAGGTTGCATTTGCTGTCGGGCTTCGGCTATAATACGAGATATCAGTATGAATGAAAGAGAGAATGAACTATGAGCATATTAAATGTAGAACATCTGACACATGGGTTTGGCGACAGGGCCATTTTTGCAGATGTTTCTTTCAGACTCCTGAAAGGAGAGCATATCGGACTTGTTGGGGCCAACGGCGAAGGTAAGTCTACTTTTATGAGTATTGTTACAGGGAAACTGATGCCGGATGAGGGCAAGGTAGAATGGGCAAAGAATGTTCATGCAGGATATCTGGATCAGCATGCTGTCCTTGAGAAAGGGATGACGATCCAGGAAGTTCTGAAATCTGCGTTTGACCCGCTTCTTCAGAAAGAGCAGAGGATGAATGAAATCTGTGACCTTTTGGGCAGTGTAGATGAAGAAGAGATGAATACACTTATGGAAGAACTCGGGACGATCCAGGATGAACTGACACTGCATGATTTTTATGTGATCGATGCAAAAGTAGAGGAGGTTGCCAGAGCACTTGGGCTTCTGGACCTGGGACTTGAACGGGATGTGACAGACTTGAGCGGTGGTCAGAGGACCAAGGTGCTCCTCGGCAAGCTGCTGTTGGAGAAACCGGATATTCTTCTTCTGGATGAGCCAACCAATTATCTCGACGAAGAGCATATCGCATGGCTGAAACGTTATCTTCTCGATTATGAGAACGCTTTTATTCTTATTTCTCATGACATTCCATTTCTAAATGAGGTGGTCAACATCATCTATCATATGGAAAACCAGGAACTGAACCGTTATGTGGGTGATTATGATCATTTCCAGGAGGTCTATGCAGTGAAGAAAGCACAGCTTGAGGCTGCGTACCGCCGTCAGCAGCAGGAGATCAGTGAACTGAAGGATTTTGTGGCGAGAAACAAGGCCCGTGTATCTACAAGAAATATGGCAATGTCCAGGCAGAAAAAGCTGGACAAGATGGATGTGATCGAACTGGCGGCGGAGAAGCCGAAGCCGGAATTCCATTTCCGCTATGGACGTACCCCGGGTAAGCTGCTTTTTGAGACGCATGATCTGGTGATCGGCTATGATGAGCCATTATCAAAACCTCTGAACTTCACCATGGAACGCGGACAGAAGATCGCTCTGGTCGGAACCAACGGAATTGGAAAAACAACACTGCTCAAGAGTATCCTGGGACTGATCCCGTCACTCAAGGGAAGCTGTGAGAGAGGAGAAAATCTCCAGCTCGGATATTTTGAGCAGGAGGTCAAGGGAGATAATAAGACTACCTGTATCGAGGAATTGTGGCAGGAATTCCCGTCCTATACACAGTATGAAGTACGTTCAGCACTTGCAAAATGCGGTCTTACCACGAAGCATATTGAGAGTCAGGTACGGGTACTGAGCGGTGGAGAACAGGCAAAGGTCCGTCTCTGCAAGCTGGTTAATCGAGATACCAATGTTCTTCTTCTGGATGAGCCGACAAACCATCTGGATGTGGACGCAAAGGAAGCATTAAAAAGTGCACTCCGGGAATACAGAGGAAGTATTCTTCTGATCTGCCATGAACCGGAATTTTATCAGGATGTGGTAAATGAAGTCTGGGATATGAGCAAATGGACCACAAAGGTTTTTTAAACGTAAGTTCATTATAAATAAAAATGAATGTACGGATAAAAGGACATGACAGGGCATATATCCTCATGATAAGCTAAAACTGTAGTTGTTCAACAGAGCATTATATTATGGAGGGTTTATGAACAAAAATGTAAATCACAGGATACGGAAGCACTTTAATGAGTGGATCTACAATGCTGCACGTTATACAGAGATTGTGCTTTCCATTGTCATTCTGATCGTAATCGCACTGGCCGGTGTCCGGCTGATTTACGAACTCACAGAGATACCCATTATGGATATGGATATCGACTTTTTTACACAGTTTCTTGCAAATGCACTGTCGCTGGTAGTCGGAGTCGAGTTTGTCAAGATGCTCTGTCAGCATTCGGCACAGACGGTGGTTGAGGTCCTGATGTTTGCGACGGCGAGACAGATGGTGGTAGAGCATATGAAAACGACACAGACACTGATCGGTGTCATCGCTATTGCCATCCTCTTTGCCATCAGGAAGTTTCTGATGACAGAGGACAGCGATATGGCTCATTCACCATTTAAGAAATGCGATGAAGAAGAGCAGGATTAGGATTTTCCTTTGCTCAGAGTGCTGTTGTGATATTTAGAAGAGTAGGTGACATCCTCACCGAACCATGTCGGCGGAACATAGGCGTTGGCCTGTTCTTCTGAACAAAATTCAACTTCAGCAAGAAAAAGACCGTCATAGTCTTTGTGAAAGATATCAAGTTCGATTGTCAGACCGTCTTTTTCCGGGATCAGATAGCGGGTCTTGGAGATGACAATTCCATCTGCCTTAGGTCTGAGATGTTCATAGGCTTCCTGGGTCAGCGGAAGATTGTATTCTTCCCTGGACAGGAGGCCTTTTGATTTGTAGGTCAGATAATATTCGTCATCCTGTCTTCGGATCCGCACGACCGGATTTGTGCAGAGATAGCCTTGCTCGATCTCGTGAAATGGATAGCTTTCAAGCTCTGCCGGAAGCAGTTCTTTTTTTATAAGAAATTTTCTTTCGATTTCCATACTAGATTCTCCTTTAAATCTGGGAAAAATATTCATTAGAATTTGTAGATTAGTATATATCTTTTTTCTCAAAAATGCTATACTTAACAAATGATATCAGAAAAAAATACGTATAGAATCGGAGGTTCTCATGAGTAAAAAAGTTTATATTTTTCTTGCAGACGGATTTGAAGATATTGAAGGACTGACAGTGGTAGATCTGATGCGCCGTGCGGGGATTGACATAGAGACTGTCTCAATCAGGGAAAGCAGAGAGATCACAACATCCCATGGAATCGAGATGAAAACAGACAGAGTGTTCAAAGAAACAGATTTTTCGGATGCAGATATGCTTGTGCTTCCGGGAGGAATGCCGGGAACCAAATATCTCGGAGAATATCAGCCGCTCTGTGATCTTCTGAGAGATTTTTACGGAAGGGGCGGTAAAGTAGCAGCAATCTGCGCGGCACCGACAGTTCTTGCCTCCCTTGGTTTCCTTGAAGGAAGAAATGCAACCGCATATCCGTCCTGTATGGAAGGACTGGCTGGTGCGAAGCCATCACTTGAGAGTGTTGTCATCGATGGCAATGTGACGACAAGCAGAGGGCTTGGAACTGCTATAGACTTTGCTTTAAGCCTCATCGGACAGCTTCTCGGAGACGAAAAGGCAGACGAGATCGCAGAATCCGTGGTATATTCCCGGAAATAAGGCAAAACAGGACTTTTCTGCAAAAAAATACTGGTGTTTTTATACCTGTTGTGCTATACTACGATAATGACTGTAATTGTATCTCTTGATATTGGGATACAGCTTCCTGTATGCATTATCTGCAGACAGGGATAAGCAATAGATAGAATAATCAGTGGTTTTACCCGCAAATTAAGGAGGAACAGGAAACATGAGTTTACAGGTTGAAAAACTGGAAAAAAACATGGCAAAACTTACAATCGAAGTTTCTGCTGAAGATTTAGAGAAGGCTATGCAGGCTGCATACCAGAAAGCAAAAGGAAGAATCACTCTTCCGGGCTTCCGTAAAGGAAAAGCACCAAGAAAAATGATCGAGCAGATGTACGGCAAGGGAATTTTCCTTGAGGATGCTGCAAACGCTCTGATTCCGGAGCACTACAGCAAAGCTCTTGAGGAATGCGAACTTGAGATCGTATCTCAGCCGCAGATCGATGTAACACAGGCTGAGCCTGGAAAAGCTTTCATCTTCACAGCAGAAGTAGCTGTTAAACCGGAAGTTACTCTTGGTGAGTACAAAGGTGTAGAGGTTCCGAAGTCTGAGACAGAAGTAACAGATGAGGATGTTGAAGCTGAGCTTAAGAAAGAGCAGGAGAAAAACTCCAGAACAGTTACAGTAGAAGACCGTGGAGCAGAGAACGGTGACATCACAACCATCGACTTCGAAGGATTTGTTGACGGTGAAGCATTTGAAGGCGGCAAAGGAACAGACTATCCGCTGACACTTGGATCCGGATCCTTCATCCCGGGATTTGAAGATCAGCTCGTTGGTGCCAAAGAAGGAGACCACGTAGAAGTTAAGGTTACATTCCCGGAAGAATACCAGGCTAAAGAACTGGCTGGCAAGGAAGCTGTATTCCAGTGTGACGTTAAGAAAGTAGAAGCAAAAGAACTTCCGGAACTGGATGATGATTTTGCACAGGATGCTTCTGAGTTCGATACTCTTGCAGAGTACAAAGAAGACATCAAGAAGAACCTGACAGAAAAGAAAGAAAAAGAAGCACGTGCAGCAAAAGAAAACGCAGCAGTGGACAAAGCAATCGAGAACGCTGAGATGGAAATCCCGGATGCAATGGTTGATACTCAGACACGTCAGATGCTGGATGACTTTGCAAGAAGAATGCAGTCTCAGGGACTTACAATGGAACAGTACTTCCAGTTTACAGGAATGACAGCTGAGAAGATGATGGAAGAAATGAAACCGCAGGCTCTTAAGAGAATCCAGACAAGACTGGTTCTTGAGAAAATTGCAGAAGTTGAGAACATTCAGCCGACACAGGAAGAAGTTGACGAAGAGATCAGCAAGATGGCTGAAGCATACAAGATGGAAGCTGACAAGATCAAAGAACTGCTTGGCGAGCGTGAATTAGAGCAGATGAAGAAAGATATGGCTGTACAGAAAGCTGTAACTCTCGTAGCTGACGAAGCAAAAGAAGCCTAAGCAAGAACGATTATGATCCACAGTCAGGCGACGAATGGAGGCATATTTATATGAGTTTAGTACCTTATGTCATTGAGCAGACAAGCAGAGGCGAAAGAAGTTATGACATTTATTCCCGTCTTCTGAAAGACCGTATTATCTTTCTCGGGGAGGAAGTAAATGATGTAAGTGCCAGCATTATCGTGGCACAGCTCCTGTTTCTGGAAGCAGAAGATCCTGGTAAAGACATTCAGTTATATATCAACAGTCCGGGAGGATCTGTAACAGCTGGTATGGCAATCTACGATACAATGAAGTATATCAAATGTGATGTATCTACCATTTGTCTCGGAATGGCAGCCAGCATGGGTGCATTCCTTCTGGCAGGAGGAACCAAAGGCAAGAGATTTGCCCTGCCGCATTCTACCATTATGATCCATCAGCCGTCCGGCGGTGCACAGGGTCAGGCAACAGAGATTCAGATTGTTGCAGATCATATTGCACAGACAAAGCGGACTCTGAATGAGATCCTGGCAGAAAACACAGGACAGCCTTATGAAGTAGTGGAAAAAGACACAGACCGCGACAATTATATGACTGCTGAAGAAGCAAAGGCATACGGACTGATCGATGGTGTTGTCGAGCATAAATAAAGCAGACAAAAGGAACCTCTTTTCAGGGGGTTCCTTTTGTGCCATATCAAACTGAAAGGAAACGAGAATTATCTATGGCAGAAAAAATAAGAGATGGAAAAGTCAGATGCTCTTTTTGCCACAAATCTGAGGATCAGGTTCGCAAGCTGATCGCAGGCCCGGAAGGGGTATTTATTTGTGACGAGTGTATAGGTATCTGTTCAGAGATTATGGAAGAGGAACTGGGAGATTATGAGCAGGAGGATATCTATGATACAGACATCAATCTGCTGAAGCCGGAAGAGATCCATAAGATTCTGGATGACTATGTTATTGGACAGGATGAGGCCAAGAAAGCTCTTTCTGTAGCTGTCTATAATCATTACAAGAGGATCACGGCATCCAGGAACATGGATGTGGAACTGCAGAAGAGTAATATTCTGATGCTTGGACCGACCGGCTCCGGTAAGACACTGCTTGCACAGACACTTGCCCGTCTTTTGAATGTTCCGTTTGCGATCGCAGATGCAACAACTCTTACAGAGGCTGGTTATGTCGGTGAAGACGTAGAAAATATCCTTCTGAAGCTGATTCAGGCAGCAGATTATGATATTGAACGTGCACAGTATGGAATTATTTATATTGATGAGATTGACAAGATCACCAGAAAGTCTGAGAATGCGTCGATCACCCGTGATGTATCTGGTGAGGGCGTTCAGCAGGCACTCCTCAAGATCCTTGAGGGAACGGTTGCGAATGTACCGCCGCAGGGTGGACGTAAGCATCCGCATCAGGAATTCCTTCAGATTGATACAACCAATATCCTGTTTATCTGCGGAGGTGCTTTTGACGGAATCGAGAAAGCAATCGAAGCAAGACAGAACACCAAATCCATTGGTTTCGGTGCGGAAATAGAGATCAGGAAAGAACGAAACATCGGCGAGATCATCAAAGATGTTATGCCGGAGGATTTTGTCAAATTCGGTCTGATCCCGGAATTTATCGGACGAGTTCCGATCGTTGTGACTCTTGACGGACTGGATGAGGAAGCACTGATCCGTATCCTCAAAGAGCCAAAGAACGCGCTGACCAGACAGTATCATAAGCTGTTTGAGCTGGATGGAGTAGAACTGGAATTCCAGGAGGAAGCACTGGAAGCAGTTGCACGTAAATCACTGGAGCGCAGAACAGGAGCCAGAGGATTAAGATCTATCATGGAGAAATCTCTTATGGATCTGATGTACCGCACACCTTCTGACAAGACGATCCAGAAATGTATCCTCACAAAGGATGCAGTGGAGGGAACCGCAGAGCCGGAAGTGATCCATGGAGAAAGCGTACCTGCGGCAGGAAAGAAAGCTTCCCGTTCAAGAAAGAAAGGCAAACCGGAAACGGCATAAAGAAGGGACTGAAGACACATGAAACAGCCAATCAGCATTCTTCCTGCACTGGCACTTCGGGGAACAACGATCCTTCCAGATATGATTGTTCACTTCGATGTAAGCAGAGAACGTTCTATGAAGGCAATTGAAGCTGCAATGCTTCAGGATGAGAAGATTTTTCTGGTCACACAGAAGGATCCGGAAATAGAAACACCGGAGATCAAGGATTTATATAAGGTGGGTACGGTAGCCTATATCAAGCAGGTGGTAAAATTACCACACGATCTGCTGCGCGTTCTGGTTGAAGGTCTGGAGCGATCTGAGCTTGTCGGACTGGAACAGGAGGATCCATTTCTTATGGCAGAAACCGTAGGAGTGGAAGAAGATGGTGCCCAATATGGCCGGTCTCTCAGAGAGGCAATGTATCGGGGCATCCGGGAACTGTTCCAGAAATATTGCCTGGAGAGCGGCAGAATCAGCAAAGATCTTGCAGCCAAAATCCTTAATATCCAGAATCTCGAAGAATTAGTTTCCCAGATTTCCGTGAATGTACCTCTGTCCTATCAGAATCAGCAGAAGATTCTGGAGGCATTAACTCTGGAAGAACAGTATGAAGTTCTTGCAGCAATCCTGACAAATGAGATCGAGGTGCTGCAGATCGGACACGATCTGCAGCATAAACTCAAAGCCCGGGTGGACAAGAATCAGAGAGAATATATTCTGAGAGAACAGCTTAAGCTGATACGTGAGGAGCTTGGAGAGGATAATACGGCTGACACGGCAGAAGAATATCGGGATAAACTCAAAGAGCTTCAGGCTTCCAAAGAAGTCAGGGACAAGATCAGCAAGGAAATCGACAGGTTTAAGAGCATGAACAGCAGTGCGGCAGAAAGCAGTGTGCTGAGCACGTATATTGAGACTCTGCTGGATCTGCCATGGGATAAGAAATCCGAAGATTCCATGGATCTTGAGGAAGCATGGAAAATCCTGGAAGAGGGACATTACGGTCTTAAGGATGTCAAGGAGCGTATCATGGAATTCCTTGCTGTTCGCAAACTGACTTCCGGCGGCAAGAGCCCGATCCTCTGTCTTGTAGGTCCTCCGGGAACCGGCAAAACATCTATCGCGAAATCTGTGGCAGAGGCCCTTCATAAGAAATATGTACGGATCTGCCTTGGCGGTGTACGGGATGAGGCTGAGATCCGCGGACATCGTAAGACTTATGTGGGAGCAATGCCGGGACGTATCACGGTTGCACTGCAGCAGGCGGGAGTAAGCAATCCGCTGATGCTTCTGGATGAGATTGACAAGACCAGCAGTGATTATAAGGGTGATACTTCGGCTGCACTTCTTGAGGTGCTGGATCCGGAGCAGAACAGTCGTTTTAACGATCATTATGTAGAAGTTCCGCAGGATCTCTCAGAGGTACTTTTCATTGCCACTGCAAATGACATGGAAGGAATCCCGAGACCTCTTCTGGATCGTATGGAAGTGATCGAGGTTTCCGGGTATACTGAAAATGAGAAAGAACACATTGCCAGAGAACACCTGATACCAAAGCAGCTTGAAGTAAATGGAATCCCGAAGGGAAAACTGACCATACAGCCGGCGGCACTCCGCAAGATGATCACTCTCTACACCAGAGAGGCGGGAGTAAGAGGGCTTGAGAGGACTATTGGCAGAATATGCCGCAAAGCTGCCCGTGAGATCATGGAAAACGGACAGGATAAGGTTGTAGTAAATACAAAAAATCTCGACACCTTCCTTGGAAAGTCCAGATACAGCTATCTGATGGCAAACAAAAAGGATGAGGTTGGTATCGCAAGAGGACTTGCCTGGACGCAGGTTGGAGGAGATACTCTCCAGATAGAAGTAAATGTGATGCCGGGTAAGGGAGAACTGGTACTGACCGGTCAGCTTGGAGATGTCATGAAGGAGTCTGCGATGGCAGGTATTTCTTATATCCGTTCTGTGGCAGATCAGTATGATATCAAGCAGGAGTTCTTCCAGGAGAATGATATCCATGTACATATCCCTGAGGGAGCCGTTCCAAAGGATGGCCCGTCTGCGGGTATCACCATGGCGACAGCTATGCTCTCTGCGATCATCGACAGGAAAGTAAGAGCAGATGTAGCCATGACAGGAGAAATTACTCTCCGCGGCAGAGTTCTTCCGATCGGAGGACTTAAGGAGAAACTTCTGGCAGCCAAATATGCCCGGATCAAACAGGTACTTGTACCGAAGGAAAATAAACCGGATATCCAGGAAATTGATGCTGAGATCCTGGATGGACTGAAAATTTCCTATGTAGATAACATGAAGGAAGTGCTTCACGAAGCACTGGCAAAATAAGAAAGATAGCTTTTCAGCAGAGCGTCACCATGAAGGGACTGAACAGTTATCAAAAGAGGAATTTATGGTTATAAAAAATGCAGTTTTGGATATAGTCTGCGGAGTCACCAGCACACTTCCTGATACAGGGATGCCGGAGGTGGCTTTTGCAGGAAAATCAAATGTAGGAAAATCTTCTCTGATCAATGGTCTTATGAATCGCAAAGCACTGGCGCGCACCAGTGCTCAGCCGGGGAAGACACAGACGATCAACTTTTATAAGATAAATGATGAGATGTTTCTGGTGGATCTTCCGGGTTATGGATATGCAAAGGTCACACCTGCCGAAAAAGAAAAATGGGGAAAGATGATCGAGCGTTATCTTCACAGTTCCAAAAATCTCAAGGCGGTGTTCCTCCTTATCGATATCCGACATAAACCATCTGCAAATGACTGTCAGATGTATGACTGGATCCTGCATAATGGTTATGAACCGATCATCATAGCGACCAAGCTTGACAAGATCAAACGAAGCCAGGTTCAGAAATGCCTCAAAGTTATCCGTGAAGAACTTAAACTGACAAAAGGTACGAAGATCATTCCGTATTCTGCGGAAACAAAGCAGGGAAGAGAAGAGATATGGGAACTGATGGATTCTCTGACCGGTCTGACACCGACAGAAGAAGCCTGAAAGGATTAAAAAGATGGGAATCATCAAAGCAGTAAAACTTGCATTCGATTACTTGAAATATGATGAAGACGGCAATGTTCAGGAAACACAGAGAGCAGTAGACGGTGTGGATGTTGATATCAGGGAAGGCCAGTTTGTAGCGATCCTGGGACATAATGGTTCCGGTAAATCTACATTTGCAAAGCATATCAATGCACTTCTTCTGCCGTCGGACGGAACAATCTGGATCGATGGCATCAATACTCTGGAGGAACCGGAGCTGTGGAAGGTACGCCAGAAGGCCGGAATGGTTTTTCAGAATCCGGATAATCAGATCATTGGAAGCGTTGTGGAGGAGGATGTCGGATTTGGCCCTGAGAATATGGGAGTTCCCACAATGGACATATGGAAGCGGGTCAATGAGAGCCTTGAAAAGACAGGAATGACAGCGTACAGACATCATTCACCGAATAAGCTCTCCGGTGGACAGAAACAGCGTGTTGCCATCGCAGGAGTTATGGCGATGCGGCCGAAATGCATTGTATTGGATGAGCCGACCGCCATGCTGGACCCGAACGGACGTAAGGAAGTTCTGGCCGCAGTTCACCAGCTGAATAAGCAGGAAAACGTTACAGTGGTGCTGATCACACATTACATGGAGGAAGTCATAGATGCAGATCATGTTATTGTCATGGATGACGGACATGTAGTCATGGAGGGAACACCGAGAGAAATCTTTTCTCAGGTAGAAACGCTTAAGAAATATCGTCTTGATGTACCGCAGGTCACTCTGCTGGCACATGAACTCAAACAGTCCGGAGTAGAGATTCCGGATGGAATTCTTACTACGGAAGAACTGGTAAATGCCTTATGTCAATAGAATTAAAAAACGTAACATACACATACAGCCCGGGAACCTCTTATCAGATCCATGCACTTAAAGACATCAATCTGGAAATCCCGGATGGTCAGTTTATCGGTGTGATCGGACATACCGGAAGCGGCAAATCTACACTGATCCAGCATTTTAATGCACTGATCCAGCCAACATCAGGAACGGTATCCTACAACGGCGAGGATGTATGGGCGGAAAAATATGACCGCCGGAAGCTTCGAAGCGAAGTAGGACTGGTCTTTCAGTATCCGGAGCATCAGCTGTTTGAGAGTGATGTTCTTTCTGATGTGTGCTTTGGACCTATGAATCAGGGAATGACAAGAGAGCAGGCAGAGGAAGAGGCACGCAAAGCACTTCATCACGTCGGCTTCAAAGAAGAAAATTTTGACAAATCACCGTTTGAACTTTCCGGTGGTCAGAAGAAACGGGTTGCCATTGCGGGTGTACTTGCCATGAATCCGAAAATCCTGATCCTGGATGAGCCAACAGCAGGTCTTGATCCGAAGGGCAGGGATGAGATTCTTGATCAGATCGCTCAGCTTCACAAAGTACGCGGAATCACGATCGTGCTGGTATCTCACAGCATGGAGGATGTAGCCAAATATGCACAGCGTCTGATTGTAGTCAATCATGGAGAGATTGCCTTTGATGACACCCCAAAGAAGGTTTTTGCTCATTTCAGAGAAATGGAACCTATGGGACTGGCAGCTCCGCAGATCACCTATATCATGCACGCACTGAAGGAAAAAGGACTCGATGTAGACCCTTCTGATACTACGGTTGAAGAGGCAAAGCAGGACATCCTGGAGGCACTTAAGAAAATAAACTCTCCTTTACTGAAAGGAGGGGTTAAGAATGATTAGAGATATCACGATCGGTCAGTATTATCCGGCCAAGTCTCCAATCCACAGAATGGATCCGAGAACGAAATTATTTGGAACTCTGATATTCATCATTTCTGTATTTTTGTTTCACAGTGTGGCAGGATATGCCGTGGCAACGCTGTTTCTGGCGGGAATGATCATCATCTCCCAGGTGCCTGTGAAGTTTATCTTCAAAGGACTGAAGGCGATCTTTATGATCCTTATGATCACAATGGTGTTCAATATTCTGCTGACGCCGGGAGAGGTACTCTGGAAGATAGGAATCTTTAAGATCACCAGAGAGGGAATTTCCATGGCAGTCCGGATGGCGATCCGACTGGTTTATCTGGTGATCGGTTCTTCTCTTATGACACTGACAACGACACCGAACCAGCTCACAGACGGTCTGGAAAAAAGTCTTCGTCCATTAAATAAGATTCATATTCCGGTACATGAGATTGCTATGATGATGTCAATCGCCCTGAGATTTATACCGATCCTTCTGGAGGAAACAGATAAGATCATGAAAGCACAGATTGCCAGAGGTGCAGATTTTGAGAGTGGAAATCTGATCCAGAAGGTCAAAAACATGGTTCCGCTTCTTGTGCCTCTGTTTATCTCAGCATTTCGCCGTGCCAATGATCTTGCAATGGCGATGGAGGCAAGATGCTATCATGGTGGTGATAACCGTACACAGATGAAGCCGCTGCACTATACCAGAAGAGATCATATTGCTTATGTGGTATTATTTGTATATCTTGCTGTTGCAATTGGATTTCGCGTGATGGGATGGTGATGGAATGAAGAGAATCGGACTTGTGGTTGCATATGATGGAACCAATTACAGCGGATGGCAGATTCAGCCGAATGGAGTCACCATCCAGGGTGTGTTGAATGATACACTGACAGAATTACTCGGAGAAAAAATCGAGATCATGGGTGCGAGCCGTACAGATGCCGGTGTGCATGCCCTGGGAAATGTAGCCGTTTTTGATACGAACACACGCATTCCCGGAGAAAAAATATCCTACGCACTGAACCAGCGTCTGCCGGAGGACATCCGTATTCAGCTTTCTGAGGAAGTGGAGCCGGATTTTCATCCGCGCTACTGTGACAGTGAAAAAACCTACGAATACCGCATCCTGAACAGGAAGTTTCCAGTGCCGACAGAGAGATTGTATTCGTATTTCTATCACTATAAGCTGGATATAGACAAAATGCGAGAGGCAACCTCCTATCTGATCGGACGGCATGATTTTGCCAGCTTCTGCGGAACAGGAGCACAGGTGAAGTCAACGGTCCGTACACTGACAGGAATCGATATCTGGCGAGATGGAGATATCGTGACGATACAGGTCAGAGGAGAGGGATTCCTCTACAATATGGTACGTATTATCGCAGGAACGCTGATACAGGTAGGGAATGGACAATATCCGCCGGAACGTGTCAAAAAGATCCTGGATGCCTGCGACAGATCTGTATCCGGGCCGACAGCACCGGCTCATGGACTGACGTTGATGGGAATTGAATTTTTTGACTGAAAAGCAGTCTTATTTAACAAATAATGGCAAGGATTCTCCCCACCTCTATAGGTGGTGAGATGAATTGCAAATAAAAAAATTAACGGCAGTGGAGGGCGGAGAGAAATCGGTATCCCCCACTGACATGAGGCAAACCACAGTCAGCATTCTGCTGATAAGTCAGACTCTGTGAAATTACCGACTGTGGGTTGAAACAATAAAAGCGACTGTCTGGAAATGGACAGCATAAAAACAGGGAGGGTATAGCTCAGGAAGAGTTATACCCTCCCTTAGTTTGTCTGAAAATGAAAATATCAAAAAATGACAATTATATAGAAAAAAAAGGAAAAGAAAAAGCTCTTTTTTACTGCTATCATAATAAAAAAAGAAAAATATCACAAAAGGAAAAGGAGAACAAATGACAATTCAGGAAATATTAGATCGGGTTTCTGAATATCATCCTGATCTGGGAGAAGATTACCATGGATGTGATGAAGTAAAGTTTGGTGATTGCTCACAGGAATGCACAGGAATTGTTTCTGCATTGGTTCCGACAGTTGATGTGATCAGAAGGGCGGTTGAACTTAAAGCAAATCTTCTGTATGTTCATGAGCCGGTATCCTATTTGACCCCTGACTGGCCTGAGTGGAAGGCAGATTATAAATGCAGAATTTATGATGAAAAATTAAAATTACTAAAAGAGAATAAGATTGTGCTTGTTCGGGATCATGATCATATGCATGCCCATAAACCTGACAGCATTTTTACAGGAGTGCTGAAATACCTGGGCTGGATGGAATATCTTACAGAAGAGCAGAAGATTCCGTTTGGTTATACAGTATGTTTTCCAAAGGCAAAAAAGCTTAGAGAGATCAATCAGGAATTGATAGAAAAAATTGGAATGCAAGGACTTCGCTTTATAGGAAATCCAGAAGCAGAATTAAAAAAAATAGCATTTACAGGACATATTTATCCGGATGCGTTTATTCCGCAGCATTTTAACGAAGACGGAAGCTGGAGTGATTATGCGACGGAGATTATTCGTGAAATGGAGCAGGATGGGGTTGAATGTATTATTCCGGGGGAAGTGATCGAGTGGACGGTATTATCGTATATCCGCGATGGAATTTCTCTGGGAAAAAATCTTGCATGTATCAATCCAGGACATTTTAACTGGGAAGAACTTGGTGCCCGATATGCAAAAGACTGGCTTATGGAATTAACTGAAAATAAAGTATCAGTTTTTTATGTTCCAACTGGTGATATGTGGAAGTATCAGACAAAAAAGAGTTTGTTTGAACAGAAATCGGAGTAAACAGCAACTATCCGATGTCTGTAAGTTAAGGAGTACAACAAATGAAATGGACAAGCAGTTTTAAATATCTTCCGATTAATTACGGAATGACACTGGCAACATTGTCAGACAAAACCCAGAGAGTTCTGTTTGATAATAATTTAAATGGAAATAAAGTGCGTATTTTATTTTCAAATAAATACGCAAAAGAAACATTGAACTTAAAAAAGGTAACCATTGGGATTGAAAATGAAGGAGCAGTGGAAAGAATAAGGGAAGTAACACTTCGAGGAACAAAAGAGATCGTACTTCCGGCAGGAGCAGAAGTTTACAGTGATGAAGTTGAAGTTACAGTGAAAGCCGGAGATCGGATCGCAGTAAATATTTATATTGACCAGCAGCAGAAAATTCAGAATTTATGTGGATACTGGGCAGAAGGCGGATCAGAAGTCAGATGTAATATTGAAGGAGATGATACGAGAGGAAACGCTTTTTCAAGTACATCTATGGAGGAAATCTATAAATTTGTAAAAGAAGATCCTTCATCGGTAAAAGGTCAGTTTTTCTTTGGCTTTTCGGCTGTTCAGGTTTGGACAGAAGATGACGTCAAAGTAATAACAGCTTTTGGGGATTCTATTACAGCAATGGCGTTTTTCACAAATGCACTTCAGAAAAGACTGTATAAAAAATATCCGGGGCAGGTAACCTTGCTTAATGCAGGAATCGGAGGGAACAGACTGCTTCATGATGCTACATGGATACCAGATGCTCCTGCAGAAGGAGGGCTTTTTGGAGAAGCAGGGGTGAGAAGATTCGAGAAGGATGTATTTGGGAGGGACAAAGTTGACAGTATTTTTTGCCTGATGGGCATTAATGATATTATGCATCCTCTTCAGTTTGAAAAAGCAGAAGAATCTGTTTCCGCTGAATATCTGGAGCAGGGCTTCAGTTATCTTGCAAAAAAAGCACACGATCATGGAAGCAGAATTTATGGTGCAACTATTATGCCGTGTGGAAATACAGAGTATTCAGAGAAATGGATGCAGGCGTTTGAAAAAACAAGAAGAGATGTGAATCAATGGATCAGAACACAAAGTGTTTATGATGGATATTTTGATTTTGATGATATATTAAAAAATGATACAGTTCCGGCTTATCTCAAAGAAGAAGTTCATATTGGAGATGGATTACATCCAAATACAATGGGTGGAAAAATCCTTGCGGAATGTGTGGATTTGAGTATGCTTACAGGGTTGGATGATTAAAAATACGAGGAGAAAAAATATGAATCAGATTAACAAAAAGATGTCTTTGCTGGAAAAAATCAGTTATGGATCGGGAAATATGGGAATATGTCTGTGTACTACACTTATCACTACATTTATTATGTATTTCTATACAGATGTTGTTAAGATCAGTGTACTTCAGGTTGGAACGATCATGTTGATCGGTGGAATTGCAGATGCTGTGTCAGATGCGGTAATGGGAATCATTGTAGATCATACAAATACCCGCTGGGGAAAATGCCGGCCGTATCTTATTTTTGGAGCGATACCTATGGCAGCAGCCTGTTTCTTTGTGCTTCATGTTCCGGATGCAAGTGCCACAGTAAAATATATTTATGCTTTGATTACATATGTTATCTATACATTAGCATATACAACTGTACTGATCCCACAAAATGTATTGATCTCTGCAATTACAGATGATACACAGGATCGACTTGCAACAAATATGTTTGGAACTCTTGGAACAAATATTGGACAGCTGATTACAGGTGCATTTGCGTTGACACTTGTTTCTGTGCTGGGGCATGGTTCTGAGTACCGTGGATACAATATAACGATACTGATCTTTGGTATTTGTGGTGCAGCATTAACTATGGTAGATGGATTTAATACAAGAGAACGAATGAATATGGGAACTGCCGCACAGCAGAAAATATCAGCAGCTGATACCATTAGATCCATGAAAAATACCCCTTGGATCATATGTACTGTTACTACGCTGTTTATTATTGCCCAGGTAGTTGTCAAATCTTCTACAACTGTTTATTATTCCACCAATGTTTTACAGAATGCCGGGATGTCTTCCAGCTTGCTTTCTGTTGCAAATATTATTGGAATTCCGATCACACTGATTATTCCTGTTATTGCAGCAAAAATTGGAAACAGAAACATTGTATGGGTTGGATCTGTATTTGGTGTATTAGGAAATATTGGTATTTATTTCTTGAAATTTAATAATATTGCAGTAATTGCCTGTGCGGTCATTGCGTCTGTGGGAACTGCATTCGTGAACGGAATTATATATGTTATGTGTGCAGAAAGTATTGATTATGGAGAATGGAAGAGCGGTATCAGAGTTCAGGGATTTTTGATGGCATTTATCGGATTTGCAGTAAAAATTGCGAACTCTATTGTTCAGATGATAACTACAGCCATTCTGAATGCAGGTGGTTATAACGGAGCGGCAGAAGTGCAGACTGCATCAGCTGTAAACGCGATTGAATTCTGTTACGTCTGGATTCCTGTAATTTTGTTTGTTATCGTATTTATAATAAATGGATTTTATAAGCTTGACAAAATCTACCCTCAGATTCGTGCAGATCTTAATAAAAAAAGAGATGCTATGGTAACAGAAAATTAATTTTATATAGAAAACAGAGAGAGGAAATGAACTATGGCGGTTTTTAGAATTGCATTTGCATCTGAGACTTTATTTCGCACAGTTAATTTAAATGTTATTGTGCCTATAGAAACTTATGGAAGAACTGACGTAAAAAAACCAGAAAAATTTAAGACTCTTTATCTGCTTCATGGATTTGGCGGAAGTCAGGATGACTGGATGGATTATAGCAATTTGAGAGCAATATCCGAAAAGTATAATCTTGCGATTGTTCTTCCTTCCGGGGAAAATAGTTTTTATGAAAATATGAACAGCATTGCAGGTCGTTACAGTGATTTTACAGGGAAAGAAATTGTTGATTTTACCAGAAGAATGTTTCCTCTTTCTGAACGGAGAGAGGACACTTACATTGGTGGACTTTCCATGGGTGGTTTTGGTGCATTGAGACTGGGAAGTCTTTATCATGAAACATTTGGAAAGCTGTTTACCTTATCAGGTGCGTTTATCATTGACAAGATTTCTGGTCAGAAGGCCGGATATTCAGACAGCATTGCAGATTATGATTATTATGTGCGTACGTTTGGAAATCTGGATTGTTTAAAAGATTCTGAAAAAGATCCGATGTATTGTGTAAAAAAAGCAGTTTTACAAAAAAATATGCCGGAGGTTTATCAGGCAGTAGGGACAGAAGACTTTTTGATCGAAGAAAATCGTATGATGAAAAAATATCTGGAAAAAGAAGGAGTAAAAGTGACGTATCACGAGGCAGAGGGAATTCATGACTGGTCGTTCTGGAATAAATATTTGCCAGAAGCGGTGGAATGGCTGCTGAAATAAAAGCGTGGCGTTGTGTGAGATTGTCAGAAGGTATGCTATAATGAGGTAAAACAATATTTTGCCGGAGGTGTTTATGTCAGAATTATACGAAAGTGAAGATTTTATTTATAACAGGATACCTATTCGTATTTTTAATCATTGCTTTGATGGAATAGAGATTTTTACACCTACTCACTGGCATCGTAATATTGAATTTAATCTTGTGACCTGTGGAAGAATCCGTCGGATTGTAGATGGAATACAGTATGGTCAGACGGAAGGAGATATTTTCATAGTTAACAGTGGAGAAATTCATGCGGATCACTGGATTGATGAGACAGATCATTTTGAGGGTATTACTGTTCAGATTTCCAAAAGTTTTATGGAACGCTGGCTTGGAGGAGATTTTTATTTGAGTATACCTGAGAAAGCGGAAGATATGCAGCAGATGATAAATGTTCTGCTGCAATTTGGAAAACTGAAGCAGAAGAAAGAACAGAATGGTTATGCTGGTTTTGGAGAAAATCTGGATGGAGCTGTTGAAAATGATCTGTCAAGAATCCGGGCAATGGAACTGTTGTTTCGGTTACTTGGAGTTCTTCGTATGTCCTGTGTGAAGAAACCAACAGAAAACAGGCGTAACAGAGAAGACAGCATTAATAAAATTAAGGAAATCACGAATTATCTTGACAAACATTATACAGAAAATCTGACACTTGCTGCTGTTGCAGAACAATTTCATTACACATCTGCACATTTATCACGGTTATTTAAAAAGCATATAGGAATTAATTTTCATGATCATTTACAGTATCTTCGTCTTATGAATTGTGTGGAAATGATGAAAATACATCCGGAAATGCAGCTTACGGTTATAGCACTGAATAATGGGTTTCCAAATATAAAATCTTTTATCGAAACTTTTAAACGATTTTATGGATGTACTCCATCTGCATGGATGAAAAAGAAAAGATGAGGATTGTATTAATAGAAGGGATTTTATTATGGCATACATAGAATTACAATATTTGTCATCAACAATTACTAAATTTACAACGGTTAAAGCTTATCTGCCTACAGACGGAATGAGTGGAAAAAATTTTGAGCCCCCGTATAAAACCTTATATTTTCTTCCTGGTTTCAGTAATGATGCAACAACGCTTATGACCTATCTGGGATTCAGACGGGAATGTGAGTTAAAAGGAATCGCAGTAGTAGTGGTAGATGGAGATAATTCTTTTTATGTAGATCATTCCAGAAGGCTTTCCAATTACTCTGCATTTATAAAAGAAACGGTGGATATGACAAGGAAACTTCTGCCCCTTTCAACAAGAAGAGAAGACACATTTATAGGTGGAATTTCAATGGGTGGATATGGGGCATTATTAAATGGACTCAGATTTCGTTCGTATTTTTCAAAAATAGCAGCATTATCTCCAAGTGCAGATTGTTATGATCTGATTTGTGGACATGAAGAGATGTTTGACCGGGAATTATTTGAAAATGTATTTGGCAGCGAAGAAAAGTATTATGAGAATGATACAAATCTCTGTAAATTTTACTCAGAGGTTCCAAAAGAAGAGATTCCGGAACTTTTTATTGCCTGTGGAGAGCAGGATGATCTGGTTGGAAAGGGAGTAAAAGATTTCCGTGAAAAGCTTAAGGAACTGGAGATACCTTTTATTGACAGAATGGGTCAGGGAAATCATGAAATGGCGTATTGGGAAGATCAGATGGATCCGGTCTTTTCTTTTCTGGCAGAGATCGAGCCGGGCACAAAAACAAGGTTAATACTCGAAAATCATAATTAAATAAATTGCAAAGAGAGGAAAACGTCATGAATCAGGCGATAACGTCACAGGCTCTTTCATTTTGTCCGGTTATACCGGCAGCTGATGAACCAGAAGGACAGATCAGAGATGCAGAAGGCAATGTATGGATTCAGATTAAGGCAGATCATGCTTCAGATGTCAGTCTGATCATCTACGAGCAAAAATTTCCGTTTATTAAAGAAGAAGGAATATGGAAGTTGAAATATCCGGGAAAGGATGGAATAACTCTTGTACAATTGCAGATTGATGGAATGAATGTACTTACCCCCTACCTTCCGATATGTTATGGATATAGTAGACCATATAATTATGTTTCAATAGAAACAGAAGAAGAGTTCTATTATCTGAAAAATGTACCACATGGAACTGTGAGACAGGAATATTTTTATTCTGATATAACCGGAGAATGGGAACGCTGTTTTGTTTATACACCGGTGGAATATGAGGAGTGTCCGGAAAAGAGATATCCGGTTTTGTATTTGCAGCATGGACATGGAGAAAATGAAACCGGATGGATCGAAGAAGGAAAAGTCCATTTCATTATGGATAATCTGATTCAGGCGAAAGAAGCAAAGCCATTTATCATTGTGATGAATAATGGAATGGTTCAAACGAAAAATGCAGAAGGAAAGCGAATAGTAGATCATACGATATTTCCTGAATATCTGATAAAAGATGTGATTCCATACATAGAAAAGAAATATCGTACAATTAAAAACAAGGACAGCCGGGCAATGGCAGGTCTGTCCATGGGGTCTATTCAGACGAGTATCACGGCATTTGAATATCCGGAATATTTTTCCTATATTGGATTATTCAGTGGATTTCTTCGTGATTTTATTCAGGGAGATAAAATTATGGACATGGTCCAGAGAGGAAAGGTCTCTGATAAACATCTGAGAATTCTGGACAGTAAAGAAACATTTAAAAATAATCTTAAGATCTTTTTTCGTGCAATGGGAGAGAATGATATTTTTATCCAGAAGTTTCTGGAGGAAGATGAACTTTTAAGTAAAAAAGATATTTCATGCATCAGAATCATTTATGAGGGCGGGCATAACTGGAATGTATGGAGACGTTGTATTCGAGATTTTGCGAAACTGTTATTCTGAAAAATGGATTGTAATGTAAGACAATAAAAGAAACGACAGAAAAGGACGGATGATAAAAATCCGTCTTTTTTTCTGCGATATTTTATATCCGTGGTTATGACCACATATAAAGGGGCTTTCTGCAGTTACAACAGAACTTCGAAAAGAAGGAAAAGAGATTCCGGATGAGATTGATCATCTGGTGGTGATGAATCTTTTTACAACCATTACAAATGTAAATTTTGACAGAGAATCCATTACAGAACGTATTACAGAAACATTGAAGGCAAAGGAAAGATTGCTTTCAGAAGTGGAAGACAAAGATCAGCTTCCGGAGGCAGCAGTTTGGAATGGAAAAGAGAAGGAATTTGAAGAAAAAGCATCAAAGGTTGGAATTCTTTCTACCGAAAATGAGGACATCCGAAGCTTAAGAGAACTGATCACTTATGGGTTAAAAGGTCTTGCTGCCTATGAGAAACATGCACTTGCACTTCTTCATAATGAGGAAGAACTGGATGCTTTTCTTCAGAGAGCACTTGCCGCAACACTGAATGATACTCTCAGTGAGGAAGAACTGACAGCTCTGACGCTGGAAACCGGAAAATATGGTGTACAGGTGATGGCACTTCTTGATAAGGCAAATACAGAAACTTATGGAAATCCGGAGATCACAAAAGTAAATATTGGGGTTCGAAACAATCCGGGAATCCTGATTTCCGGACACGATCTCCGTGATCTGGAAATGCTTCTGGAACAGACGAAAGGAACAGGTGTGGATGTCTATACACATTCTGAGATGCTTCCGGCACATTACTATCCAGCATTCAAAAAATATCCGAACTTTGCAGGAAATTACGGGAATGCGTGGTGGAAACAGAAAGAAGAGTTTGAGAGCTTTCATGGTCCGATCGTGATGACCACAAACTGTATCGTACCGCCGAAGGAAAGCTACAAAGACCGGATCTATACGACCGGAGCAGTCAGATATCCGGGATGCAAACATATTCCGGGAGCAGAGGGGGAAGAGAAAGACTTTTCTGCTGTGATCGAGCATGCAAAGAAATGTGCACCGCCACAGGAGATTGAAAGTGGAGAGATTGTCGGAGGTTTCGCCCATGCACAGGTTCTTGCACTGGCAGATCAGATCGTAGAGGCGGTTAAGACTGGAGCCATCCGCAAGTTTGTTGTAATGGCAGGCTGTGATGGCCGTGCAAAGACCAGAAATTACTACACAGATTTTGCAAAGGCACTTCCGAAAGATACGGTGATCCTGACTGCCGGCTGTGCAAAATACAAGTATAATAAACTGAATCTGGGAGATATCAACGGCATTCCGAGAGTACTTGACGCAGGACAGTGTAATGATTCCTATTCACTGGCTGTGATCGCACTGAAACTAAAGGAAATATTTGAACTGGAAGATATCAACGACCTTCCGATCGTATACAATATTGCCTGGTATGAGCAGAAAGCAGTGATCGTACTCCTGGCTCTGCTTTCCCTCGGAGTGAGAAATATCCACCTGGGACCGACTCTGCCAGCATTCCTTTCTCCGAACGTGGCAAAGATCCTGGTAGATAATTTCGGGATCGGCGGAATCCGTTCTGTTGAAGAAGACATTGCTGATCTGATCGGATAAAAAACTGTTTTTGAGATGTAACAAGTCTCTTTGATTTAATTAAAAACCGGTTGCAAATCCACTGCATATGTTAGATAATTAACGTATTGCAGTGGATATTTTTTTACAGAATATATAGAAATCAGGGATGGAAACAAAGATGAAAACTGGAAATTATGATGAGAACAGGCTTCTGCACCTGCTTCTGGATATGGGAGAAATGCTCCTTGACTCCGGAGCGGAGATCAAGCGTGTTGAAGATACGCTGCAGAGGATTGGATGTGCTTATGGCGCAGCCAGGATGAATGTGTTTGTTATTACATCCAGTATCGTGATAACAATGGAAAAAATGAACGGAGAACTGCTTACGCATACCAAAAGGGTAAATTATACGGGCAGTACAGACTTTACTGCACTGGAACAGCTGAATGCCCTCAGCAGGAACTGCTGCATGAATCCGATTCCGATGGATCAGTTTCAGAGAAGACTTCATGAGATCGCAGAGCCCAAGGGACGACGCGAACTTTATATTGGCAGTATTCTGGCTGGAGGCAGTTTTGCAGTATTTTTTGGCGGAACGTTTGCGGACGGGATTGCAGCTGCACTGGTAGCAGTTCTGATCTGCTTTATTCAGGAAAAAATGACAAAGCTTTTTGTAAATACGATCATGTTCAATCTGTTTGGGTCTTTTGTTGTGGGAATTGTTATCTGTCTGACAGTAAAGCTTTTTCCGTTTCTGAATCTTGATAAGATCATGATAGGTGATATCATGCTTCTGATCCCGGGAATTGCGGCGACAAACTCGATCCGTGATATGCTGATGGGCGATACGATCTCCGGAATGATGCGACTGATTGAGAGTATTCTGTGGGCAGGAGCACTTGCATGTGGATTTATGGCAGCGATATGGATGGTGAGAGTATGAAGAATGTGATCTTGCAGCTGGTCATGGCATTTGTCGGCTCTCTGGGCTTTGCCATGCTGTTTCGTTTAAGGAGAGCATTATGGATATCAGCATCTCTGGGAGGAGTTTTCTGCTGGGGAGGATATCTTCTTGTGATGTATTTCAGTGATGGTCAGATATTTACTTCCGGACTGGCAGCAGCAGCACTGGCGGCAGTTTATGCGGAACTCCTTGCGGCCAGAAAAAGAGCTCCGGTCCCGCTGTTTCTGATTCCATCTGTTGTCCCACTGATTCCGGGAAGTACTCTGTACTATACAATGAGTGCGGCTGTACAGGGAAATACAGAAGAAGTGTCACACTATGGCAGTCTGACACTTCAGTATGCATTGTCCATTGCAGGCGGAATCTGTATCGTATGGACGCTGTTATCAATTTTCAGAAGATATTATGTCTTACAGACAAATAAAGGAAAATAATCGTAACTGTTCACAGGTAATATCCCGCGAGGTGTTTTGCCATGAATATGGCAAAATCCCGAGACATACGGGGCAAAATGCCATCGCCGAAGGTGATTTGGAATGCATTTTGACCAGGTTACTGCGAACGAAGTGAACAGTAACAAAATAATCAGATACATTTATATGCAATGATCGTTACCGTTCCCTTGCCGGGGTAGCGCTTCATTGCATATTTATTTGGATAAGCTTCGATCAGATCCGGGAGCTTCAGAAAACCATAGGTACGGGCATCAAAATCCGGTTTTGCACGCTTGATGTACTGACCGGCAGAGCTGACGTTGACATAGCGGTCATCATCCTGGTACTTGTCCCAGGCAATACGGAGAAGCTTGTGGATTTCTTTTAACTCCTTTGCCTTACGACGTTCCTCGGCGTTCTCCTGGCTGCGTCTGCTGCTGTGCGACTTCCTGGAAGAAACAGGGGCAGGCTGTGGCTCCGGAGTGTCCGTATCCTTGCTCAGATTCTCAAGGTATACAAATTCATCGCAGGCATTTCGGAAAGGCTCCGGGGTTTTCTTTTCACCGACACCCATGACATAGACGCCGGATTCGTGAAGCTTGATCGCCAGAGGTGTATAGTCGCTGTCGCTGGCAACAATGACGAAGGCATCGTAGATTCCGCTGTGAAGAAGATCCAGGGTATCTATCACGAGTGCCATATCTGTAGCATTCTTGCCGGCAACATAATCAAACTGCTGTTCAGCTTTGATCGCCAGACGCTTCAGCTCGTTCTCCCAGTTCTTAAGAGAACCCTTACGCCAGTTGCCGTAGGCACGCTTTACAACGATGCGCCCATTGGCAGAAATTTCCTGGATCACAGACTCCAGCTTGGACAGCTGGGTGTTGTCTGCATCAATCAACATTGCTATATTTTTAAGATTTTTCATTCGACTTATTCTCCTTATGATAAAAAAACATCATTACTAGAACTATATCATCTTCGTAAAAATTTTTCCAGATTGATTCCAAATTATTCTGGATTTTCGAATAAGATTGTGGTATTATCGAGGGAAAATTGTTACAGGAGCAATGTATGAAACTATTCAGGAGGGATAGGTATGATTCAATTTCTGGCGTCATTTTTTATCAGAGACAGCCGTAACTATAAATCACCGGAAGTCCGGCAGGCATATGGGGTTTTGAGTGGAGCAGTAGGAATCGGCTTAAATATTTTTCTGTTTTTCGGCAAATGGATCGCAGGTATGCTGAGCGGTTCCATTGCAATCACGGCAGATGCCTTCAATAACCTGTCAGATGCAGGCTCTTCGATCATTACGCTGATCGGATTCCGGCTTTCCGGACAGGCACCCGATCCGGAGCATCCGTTTGGACATGGCCGAATGGAATATATTTCAGGACTTCTGGTTTCAGTTGCGATTCTGGTTATGGGATTTGAACTGATCGTGACATCCATCGGGAAGCTGAGAGATCCGGAACCTATCGAGAGCAGTACCGTGGTATTTGTGATCCTGATTGCATCGATTCTGGTAAAGTTGTACATGTTTTATTACAACCGTTCTCTGAGTAAAAAGCTTGAAAGTGCAGCGATGAAGGCGACATCCGCAGACAGCCTCAGTGATACCGTGGCAACAACTCTGGTTCTGGCGGCGACACTCATCAGTAAATACACAGGCTTGATCCTGGATGGATGGTTTGGTATTCTGGTTGGATTATTTATTGTCTATACAGGCGGTTCCACACTGAAAGAAACCATCGATCTTCTTCTGGGCCAGCCGCCGAAACAGGAATTTATCGATGAGATCAAAGAAATCGTACTTGGACATTCTCTGGTCTATGGAGTTCATGACCTGATCGTTCACGACTATGGTCCGGGACGGGTTATGATCTCTCTTCATGCCGAGGTTGCCGTGGATGGAGATATCCAGGATATTCACGAGCAGATTGACCACATTGAGCATGAACTGCAGGAGAAGCTTCATTGTTCCGCGACCATCCATATGGATCCGATCGTAACAGATGACAGGGAAGTCCTGGCGATGAAGGACAAGGTGGAAAAAATTGTCCATAACCTGGATGCGACATTCAGCATTCATGATTTTCGTATGGTCAAAGGAACAACCAGAACAAATCTTATCTTTGATGTAGAAGTTCCAAGAAAGACCTCTTATACAGACAATGAGATTATGAATTCCCTGAAGGAGCAGATACATAAACTGTCGGGAAGCAGATATTTTGCAGTGATCCAGATAGATCATGAATATTATTGACAGGAGGGGATTTTTCTTCGGTCTGTTCATGATACCGGCTTCAAATTTCAACAAAATTAAAGCACAAAAAAAATAATATTTGGTTAATCTGTTTTGAAGCTCAGTGCTATACTTCTAACCGTAAAAAGAAGACAGAACTTAACAAAACCTCCTTTCACAAAACAAAGTTGAAGGCTGCTAAGCATCAGATTTTTGGAGGAAAAGACAAATGAATACTTTAAAAGCTGAAAAAAGAAGCATGGACGTCAAAGCAAAAAGACTGAGAAGAGAAGGATATGTTACAGGTAACGTATTCGGCCGTGAGATTGAAGGATCCATTCCGGTAAAGATGCTGAAGACAGAGGTTGATAAACTGTTAAAGACTGACCACAAAGGAAGCCAGGTTATGCTGGAGATAGATGGTCAGACATACGATGCACTGATCAAGGAGGTTGATTTTAACCCACTGGCAGGCAGAGTTGACGAGATTGATTTCCAGGCACTGGTAAGCAATGAGAAGGTACATTCCGTAGCTGAGATCGTGATCGTAAATCACGACAAAGTTCTGGAAGGTGTTCTTCAGGAAAACATGGAAGAAGTAAACTACAGAGCTTATCCGTCCGCACTGGTTGACAAAGTAGAAGTAGATGTATCCGGACTTAAAGTCGGCGATACCATCCGTATCAAAGACCTGAGCATTGCGAAGGATAAAGACATTGACATTAAGGATGATCCGGAAGCGGTTGTACTGACAGTCGTTGCAGTCCACAACGGAGCTGTACCGGAAACAGTAGCACCTGAGGAAGAAACAGCAGAAGAAGAGAAATAAGCTGTTTCGGACTCACACCTAATATAATATGATAAAAGATCCCTTCTGTAGAGTTCGTTCACAGGAGGGATTTTTTTTTCTTTAATTGAGGGATTCAGGGACTTTGAAGTGGACTTGTTCGCTTTGGTCTGGTATGATGATTGTATAAATCACAGCGGAGGAAATCAAGCTATGAAGTTTAGTGTGAAAGAAGATGGAAAAAGAATCCTGGTGATCTTCCTGGCCTCACTTTTGATGGCACTCAATATCAAATCTTTTGTCAGGACAGGAGGTCTTTATCCAGGCGGGGCAACCGGCCTGACGATCCTGATCCAGCGTATTGCCGAGATGTTTCTTCATGTGGCAATTCCCTATACGCTGGTCAATGTGATTCTGAATGCTGTTCCGGTTTATATCGGGTTCCGTTTTATTGGCAAGAAATTTACCCTGTATTCCTGTTTGATGATTTTTCTTACCGGTTTCTTTACCGATATCATTCCAGGCTGGACGATCACATATGATACATTGCTGATCAGTATTTTCGGAGGAATGATCAATGGACTGGTCATCAGCATCTGTCTTATGATGAATGCAACAACAGGAGGAACGGATTTTATTGCCATTTATCTGTCGGATAAGAAGGGGGTTGATTCCTTCAATATCGTGCTGGGCCTGAACGCCGTAATCCTTGTGGCGGCGGGAATCCTCTTTGGTTGGGACAAAGCACTGTATTCTATTATTTTTCAGTATGCATCAACGCAGGTTCTGCATGTACTGTACAAGAAGTATCAGCAGAAGACACTTTTTGTGGTGACGAATCATCCGCAGGAGATCAGTAATGCGATAGCAGAAGTGTCAAACCATGGAGCAACGATACTGGAAGGGGAGGGTTCCTACGAACATTGTGAGCGCTATGTTGTTTATTCGGTTGTTTCCAGTGCAGAAAGCGAGAAAGTCATCAAAGCTGTCAGGGAGACAGACCCACAGGCATTTATCAATGCGATCCGAACAGAGCAGGTTTCCGGAAGATTTTATCAGAAACCGGCAGAATAAGCTAATCTATGAGTATACAGGAGGATGACAACATGGAAATTACAGAAATGCTTGATGAACTGAAACAGAAAGCTCTCCGTGACCCGGCGCTTCGGGCAGAACTTCTCCAGACACGTAAGGCTGCACAGCCGCTCAGTGCATTCTGTCAGAAATGCAGAGAACTGGGATATGAAGTCTATGATATGGATCTGATTACAGCAGGCGAAGAGTTTTATGCTACTATGAGAAGGAGTACAAACGGAGGAGGCGAGAACTCTCCGATGCTGGAAGGCGAAGATGATTTTTATGAACTGTTCTTTGCCGGACTGGAATAAAGTAATAATACGGCAGCAGAAAGTCGAAAAATAAGGCGGAATTTTTATGAACATATGTGTTTATGGAGCATCCAGTGCACAGCTGGAGCAGAGTTATTATGACAGGACAGAAGAACTTGGAAGGATGATGGCAAAGCGTGGCCATGGTCTTGTCTTTGGTGGCGGAGCGACCGGAATGATGGGCGCGGCAGCGAGAGGTGTCGATGCCGAAAAGGGATATATCCTCGGCATTGCACCGCGTTTCTTTGACAACCCGGGTGTCCTGTATGAGAACTGCAGTGAATTTATTTTTACAGAAACCATGCGGGAACGCAAGAAACTTCTTGAAGAACGCTCCGATGCAACCATCGTGACACCTGGTGGGATCGGAACTTATGAAGAATTTTTTGAGATTCTGACACTCAAAAGCCTGCACAGACTGGATCGCCCGATTGTATTGTACAATATCAACGGATATTATGATGGGATGAAGGCACTGCTCCAGCACACAGCAGATGAGAAATTTATGGATGAATCCAATCTGAAGCTCTGTGAGTTTATGGATGATCCGGGAGAGATACTTGCGTACATAGAAAAATATGGGAAATGAAAATAACAGAAACTATATAGGAGGGGTTCAACATGATATGGGAAGAACTGAGAGATGATCTGATTTTTTATGATCTGCAGGCGGTGGATTATAAAGAGGTCCTGCAGAGCATGGGAGATGCTATGATTCAGGCAGGATATGGGGAAGAAGGTTTTACAGAAGCCGTACTGGAGAGAGAAAAGGACTATCCGACGGGACTGGATATTGACGGAATCGGAGTAGCAATTCCGCATGCGGATGCAGATCACGTCAAAAAAGAGGGCATTGCGATCTCGATTTTGAAGGATCCGGTGGAGTTTGGAGCAATGGGCGAGCAAAAGAGTATGATTTCCGTTAAGATTGTAATCATGTTCACAGTAGCAGGATCCGGAAAGCAGATAGACCGTCTGCTGCAGATTTTGAATGTGCTCAGAGATGAAGAGATTCTCAAGGGTCTTCTCAGTGCACAAAGCAAAGAAGAAATTCGAACAGCAATACAGAAACGGGAACAGGCCTTCTGACGAAGTTTCCGTAATTTTTACCGAAGAGAGAGATTTTGCGATGAAAAATCCATTACACTACCAATTATCAGAATATGATTGTGGACCGACATCTATGATGAATGCACTGGCATATCTTTTTGAACGGGAGGAAATCCCGCCGGAAGCGATTCGAAATATGATGCTTTACTGTCTGGACTGCCACAGCAAAGAGGGTATCCCGGGTAAGCGGGGAACTTCCAGGGCAGCTATGATGTTTCTGAGTAACTGGCTCAATGAATACGGTGAACTGGGGATTATGTCTGTGAGCAGTGAATATCTGTCGGGGCGAAGTGTCTACATAAATAAAGAAAGCCGCATCAACCATGCACTGAATCATGGTGGGGCGGCTGTTGTGCGTCTGTATCTTGAGGAGGAGCACTATGTTTTGATGACTGGAGTGGAGAATGGAAATATTCTTCTCTTTGATCCCTATTACTGGGATAAACCGTATGAACAGAAGGATATCCTGATGGACTGGAATCACCCGAGAAGTTACAATCGGGTGATTCCGTTTAAATACTTTAATCAGGAAAACGAGGAAATTTACTCTCTCGGACCGGTAGAAGAGAGGGAAGCAGTCCTTATCTTCAATGAGAAGACAAAGACAGTACCGGAGGAAGTTATCGAGTATTTTATCTGATCATAATAGAAAAAGGATTTCAATTCCAGATTTTCAGAATTGAAATCCTTTTTTGGGTTAGGCTATTTTTCTCTTTTCTTTAAATAATTTATCTCATGTTCTCGCAGAAGATTTTTTCCATACTTGCTTTAAGCGGAACACCGAGCTTGGCAAGAGTTCCATCCAGAGCGGCAAAAACTTCGCGTACATTATAGAAAGTCGCATTGTTTCCCATATGGCCGATGCGGATGACCTTACCTGCCAGAACATCAAAAGAGCCGGCAAGCATGATGTTATAGTCCTTTTTGACGCCATCCAGGATCGCATCGGCAGTCGTTTCCTCTGGAACCTCGAATACAGTTACCGTGCTGGAAAATCCACTCTTGAGGTAAAGCTTCAGACCTGCACCGGTGACTGCTTTGCGTGCTGCCATGGCAATTTTTTCATGACGATCCAGAATATCCGGGTCAGCAGCAATATTGTCGATTGCTGCACGCAGTCCGTAGATGTCACTGATCGGCATGGTGTACGGGAACCATTTTTCTTCATAATAATGTGCAAAAGTAGTCAGGTTTGCATAGAAAGAAGCAATTGGTGTCTTACGCTCCGCCATAGCTTTTTTGGCATCATCACTGATGACTACGAAGGTAAGTCCCGGAGGGGCAGAAACGACCTTCTGGGAACCGCCGCACATAATGTCAACCTTCCAGTCAGAAATCCGCATCGGCTCGCCGAAGGAAGCAGAAACAGAATCTACTACTGTCATAATGCCATATTTTTTGAGCAATGGACAGATAGCGGAAATATCATTAAGCATACCGCTAGGTGTATCTCCATGGACAACCGTTGCATATTTGTAATTATGATGATCCTTGAGGAAATTTTCCAGTTCCTGCACATCGAGAGTCTCGCGGTAATCTCTGGAATAGAGTTCCGGTTTTCCACCGTACATGGAAACAAAATCAGCGAATCCTCTGCCGTAAATACCATTGTCCAGAACGAGGACACGGTCACCAGGTTCAGTCATGGAAGCACAGGCGGCTTCCAGTCCGAGAATCCCCTCTCCGCCAAGGATGAGGGTTTCGTTTTCTGTGTGAAGAAGACGGCTGATCTCTTCACAGGTTTCCTTATAAAATTCTACAAAATCTGTATCAAGATCAGGGTTGGTGCATTCTCTGCTGCGGGCCAGGCGCACATTTTCGGCAACCTGTGTCGGCCCAGGGGTCATAATTTTATACATGAGATCAGATCCTTTTTAAATTTTTATTTTTTTAAACCAGATTTTTTGGCTGCAACATTCAGTGGTGCGATTACGATGAGTGTAATTACGGCTGCAACACCGATCTGTACCAGGTTACCCGGAATAGAAGCAACCGGTGAGAGTGGGTTCCCGTAAATAACAACTTCTGCGATGTAGTAACCAACAACCTTGATCACACATGCAGCTGCGATTGCGATCACATACCATTTGAAATTCTGATGTTTTTCATCTTCGGTAAGCTTACCTACAGTAAATCCCATCAGTCCGACGATAACAAGGGTAAATGGAGCCCATAAAGTCCAGCCGGAGAGCAGATCAAAAAGTCCCATTCCGACACCACCTGCAATCGCACCGGTCTTTTTACCGAAGATGATCGCACCAATGAAAAGGGGAACGTTTCCGAGATGGATCAGTCCGCCGTTTGCTGCAATCGGAAGACGGACGTTGATGAATGCCGTAAAGATGTAAGTCAGTGCTACGAAGACTGCTGTTACGGTAAGAAACTGAACGGAAGAAGAAAATTCCCGTTCACCTGCTGCTGTCTGTACATTTGTGTTTGCCATGATGATAATTCCTTTCCTGGAAGGTAAGAGTCTGAATCTGTTTTATGAAACAGATATAAAACCTCCCGTTTAACTATGTTTTTGATGGGTATACTTTACAACAGAACTGTACATGAATAAAGAGGCAGTTTTGATAAAAAATAAGGGGACAGTTTAAATTACAGCAATATCCATGCAGAGGAAACAGATTTTCAGGTTGTGATGGTTCAGACTGCATGGTATGATAAACAGGAGTTGTAGAGATAAGGAGAATGATTTTTAATGGAACAGGAAACACAGACCACACACAAACGAAGAGTACGATATAAAGGAAAATATCCACGCAAATTTGAGGAAAAATACAAAGAACTGAATCCGGAGAAATATAAGGATACCATTGAGCATGTCATCAGTAAGGGAAATACACCGGTCGGAATGCACATTTCTATTATGGTACAGGAAATTCTGGACTTCCTCAAAATCCAGCCTGGAGAGACAGGATTTGATGCAACTCTCGGATATGGCGGACATACGAAGGCAATGATGGAGTGCCTGCATGGAGAGGGACATATGTATGCGACGGATGTAGATCCGGAAGAATCAGCCAAAACCCGCAGGCGTCTGGCGGAGCAGGGATTTGGGGAGGATATCCTGACCGTGAAGCTTCAGAATTTCTGCACGATTGATGAGATTGCGAAAGAAGCAGGCGGTTTTGATTTTATACTCGCGGACCTTGGCGTGTCTTCCATGCAGATCGACAATCCAAAGAGAGGTTTTTCATTCCGTGCAGATGGACCGCTGGATCTTCGTCTGAATCAGGAAAAGGGAATCAGTGCAGCGGAGCGGCTGGACAAGATCAGCAGGGAAGAGCTTGCCGGAATGCTGTATGAGAATTCCGATGAGCCATACTGTGAGGAAATCGCCAAAGCAATCACAGATGAGATACGCAAGGGGAATCGTGTAGATACGACTACGAAACTGCGTGAGATCATAGAGAAGACGCTTTTTTTCCTTCCGGAAAAAGAAAAGAAGGATACCGTCCGCAAGACCTGCCAGCGTGTTTTCCAGGCACTTCGTATCGATGTAAACCGTGAATTTGAAGTGCTCTATGAATTTATGGAAAAACTTCCGGATGCCCTTAATCCGGGCGGACGTGTTGCAATCCTGACATTTCACTCCGGAGAGGATAAACTGGTCAAAAAAGCCCTCAAGGCCGGATACAAGGCAGGAATCTATTCTGATTATGCCAGAGATGTCGTACGTCCATCCGCACAGGAATGCGCTCAGAACGGACGTGCCAGATCGACCAAGATGCGCTGGGCAGTGAAAGCAGAATAGTTTTCTATACATAAAAAATGAAGATTCTGTGAAATGCTTTTTAAAAGCATTGACAGCGAAGAGAATAATTATTACAATTAACCTATCATAAAAGTATGTTGAATGAGACTGTTACAGTAGAACTAAAATTTATTGTGACAGTCTTTTGTTTTGCTGCTATGGAGTTCATTCAAATTCACGCGTTGTAACTGAAGGTAGCAGTAATACTGCTGCAGAAAGGAAACAAATCATGAAACATGAGAAACTATATGTCAGCGGAATGACCTGTACCAACTGCCAGACCAGAATAGCCTCAGCATTGAATGCTCGAAGTGGAATTACAGAAATTTCCGTCAGTTACGAAACCGATACGGCAGAATTTTCCTATGACCCGTCGAAGATTTCTCTGGAGCAGATCATAGAAATCATAGGAAATCTCGGTTACGAAGCATCGGCACAGAACATTTCAAAAAAGAAAGTCATACTGAATACTGTGCGGGAAATTGCAATTATTGCGGTGCTGTTTTTACTGCTGCAGAGATTCGGGATTTTGAACCGGCTTGTGCCGGATTCTCTTGCGGACAGTGAGATGGGATATGGGATGCTGTTTGTGATCGGACTAATCACTTCCATCCATTGCATTGCCATGTGCGGCGGAATCAACTTGTCTCAGACATTACGGAAAGATACGTCGACAGAAATTTCAAGAGCCATGTTCCGAAATACCCTGGAATATAACACCGGGCGTGTGATCGCGTATACAGTAATCGGTGGTGTGCTGGGAGAAATCGGGGCATTGGCCGGGATTGGAAGCAGCTTACAGACATCCACATTTTTTCAGGGAATGCTCAAATTATTTGCAGGAATTATCATGGTAGTGATGGGCATAAATATGCTCGGGATTTTTCCAGGGCTTAGAAAGCTGACGATACACATCCCGAATTTCAATAAAAACACAAAACAAAAACCAGGCAGAAAGCCTAGAACTCCATTTTTCATTGGGATTTGCAATGGTTTCATGCCATGCGGCCCGCTGCAGTCCATGCAGGTCGTTGCGCTGGCATCCGGAAATCCGATGGCAGGAGCTTTGTCTATGTTCTGTTTCAGCCTGGGAACTGTCCCGCTGATGCTTGGATTCGGTTCAGCAGTATCCATACTTGGAAAACGGTTCACAAGGCAGGTTCTGAAAGTCGGTGCGATTCTGGTGGTAGTTATGGGACTATCTATGATGGTGCAGGGCGGTAACTTATCAGGTCTGAACGGTAAAGTTACAGGTACACTTATAGCAGAAAATACGAATACAGATGCAGATACCACAACAAGTGAAGCAACTGTGAACCCAGATCAGACAACTGAGACGACAACTGCAGCAGATACAACTACAGCATCAGAAGACGCATCCGCAAATACAGACGAAATGCAGTACGTCACCAGTACCTTACAGCCGGGTAGAAGTTATCCGGACATTACGGTTAAAGCAGGAGAGCCTGTAAAATGGACGGTCGATGCTCCGGATGGAAGTGTCAACGGATGCAATTACATGATCATACAGCAGGATCTGGGAATCCAGTATGCTTTTGACGAGGGCGAAAATGTAATCGAATTTACACCGGAAAAAGCAGGAACTTACACCTACACCTGCTGGATGGGAATGATCACAGGAAAGATTTATGTAGAAAGTTGAGGAAAAAACGATGAAAAAATTTATGATAACAGCAGTAATGGCAGCTATGTTAATAACAACAGCAGCAGAATATGGAAGCGTAGTAAATGTAATGGCAGCAGCCTCCAGTACCACAAAGAAAGCAGAGAAAAAGACAACAAAAACAACAGGGAATAAAGAAAACAAAGAAGAAACAGCAAAAATAGAAAAAGGTGACAGTCTGGTCATTAAAACAGATGATCTTTCCGAAGATGCAGCGTTTTATCCAATTGAAGTAGATGGAACAGAGATGGAAGTGATCGCGGTAAAGGATTCAGAGGGGAACATCCGTACCGCATTCAATACCTGCCAGATCTGTTATGATTCCGGCAATGGCTATTACAAGCAGGAAGGCGATACGCTGGTCTGCCAGAACTGCGGTAATTCCTTTACGATGGATCAGGTCGGACAGACAGCAGGAGGCTGCAACCCATCCCCGATCATGGATGATGACAAAACCGTGGCAGAGGATGAAATACAGATTTCCTATGATTTCCTGAAAGAATCCTCAGATATTTTTACAAACTGGAAAAGAAAATAGAATTTACGGAAATTATTATCTCATGTTCTCACAGAAGATTTTTTCCATACTTGCTTTAAGCGGAACGCCGAGTCTGGCAAGAGTTCCGTCCAGAACGGCAAAAACTTCGCGTACATTATAGAAAGTCGCATTGTTTGCCATGATGATAATTCCTTTATGCCAGAGATGTCGTACGTCCATCTGCACAGGAATGTGCCCAGAACGGACGTGCCAGATTGACCAAGATGTGCTGGACGATAAAAGCAGAGCGAATTCTGAGCAAATAAAAAATGAAGACATCTGGGAGAAACCATAGATATCTTCATTCATTTATATGAGTTATTTATCAGCACCGTAGTACTGGTCAGCACCGAAGCCAAGAATCAGTAAAAAAATCGGCTGTAAAAAAATAAGACCAATTGCAAAACCAATCCCGCGGCCAAAGGCTCTTGACAGTTTTACACAATACATGATGCTGATAACGGCGATTATAATTCTGAGCAGTGCAACAATCAGCATAAGAAGCATATTATCTCCAGCTGGATCGGCTTCTGATATACAGGAAACCACAATCCCAAGGATAAAGCTCAGCCAGAAATAAGATGTCTGCCATGCGATCTTGTAAGAAACATAATCACCGTAGATCGGAATAATGCTTTTCCATCCGGCCTCCCCGGCCTTGGTAAAAATATTCCAGTTTGCTATGATCTGCAATATCCACCAGGCAAGTGCAAAGATCAGATAGATACCGCCTAATACCATCATGTAGCTCATCATAATAAGTCCCATATGCAACACCTCCGGATTTTTTTGATAATTCTATTAAAGCACAATACGGGTGGGCTGTCAAATGGGGGAGGTGGGCAGAAAAATTCATGACATGTTTACCTTATCGTGCTATACTGTTCAAAATGAAGTTTCACGGGGATTTGTAATGGAAAGCCCTGTGGGAAAAGAACAGTTCACAGCCAATGCATTGGCAGCTTAAAAATAGATATTGGATGTATTAAAGGAGTACTTACATGAACAACTTACTAGATAAAATCCATCAGCAAAACGCCACTGCTTTTACCCACAGCGGTAAATTCCACGCAGATGATGTGTTTTCTGCTGCGTTATTATTATATTTAAACCCGGAGATCACGATCATACGCGGCAACCGCGTGCCAGAAGATTTTGACGGTATCGTATTTGATATCGGCAGAGGCAGATACGATCATCACCAGAAGGACAGCAGAGTTCGAGAGAACGGTATTGTATATGCTGCATTTGGCCTTCTCTGGGAGGAACTTGGAGTAGAAATCCTTGGCAAAGAACTGGCACAGAAATTTGATGAATCCTTTGTGCAGCCACTGGATAACAACGATAACACCGGTGAGAAAAACGAGCTAGCTTCACTGATCGGGAACTTTAATCCAACCTGGGATGCCGAAGGAAGCAACGACGAAGCCTTTTTCCAGGCAGTCAGTGTTGCCGGAATGATCCTGGAAAACAAATTCGACCGTTATAGAGGAAACGAGCGTGCAGACAAACGAGTAGAAGAAATCTACGAAAGACATATGCAGGCATTTCATGACAGAGAAAAACACTGCGAGGATGCACGAATTCTGATTCTTCCAGAGTTTGTTCCCTGCCAGAAATTCTTATCTGAGACACCAATTGCATTTGTGGTATTCCCGTCCAACAGAGGCGGTTACTGCATCCAGCCGCAGAAAAAAGAATACGCCATGAATTATAAATGCAGTTTCCCATCAGAATGGCTTGGTCTCGAAAATGAAGAACTTAAAGCAGTGACCGGTCTTAAAACAGCAAATTTCTGCCACAAAGGCGGATTTCTTATGACAACCGGAGAACTTGCGGATGCAGTACAGGCATGTAAGCTCAGCATGGAACAATTTCAGGAAAAACCAGTGATCGTAAGCTTTGGCGGAGATATCGAATATGATGAACTGCTCCATCAGCTCCCTAAATTGCAGGCAGCAGAAATTATTTGCATAGATTTCCCGGATATTCCTGAACTTGAAATCCAGGGAATTTACGCTGAGGCAGCCATGGAAAAACAGGAGTGGAAATCCAGAATCAAGGAGCAGGTAAAACAGATTCTGAAATACAAACCAGAAGCCGTTTTTGTCGGAGAAAATCTGTTTGCAGCATATCCAATTGTACATGCACTGCGTAAAAAGCATATCCCGGTGCTGGTGTCGGCAGAAAAAGATGGGCAGAAGTTGATCGTACGCATTCCATCGGGATCCTAAACTGATAATATCGTAGTATATAAGATATAAAAGGAGTTTGAACAACAGATGATTCGTCTTCAGGATATCGCAGAAATGGCAGGCGTCAGCCGCACCACCGTATCAAATGTGATAAACGGCAATACCAAGAGAGTTTCCCAGGAAACGATTGATAAAATCACGGCAATCCTTAAAGAACAGAACTATGTTCCTCATATGGGATCCGTGATGCTATCCGGTCATGGCTCCAGAATCATAGGTGTAGTACTTGGATTTCATTATGCACATGGCATGCAGTCCCTTCAGGATCCGTTTGTGGGCGAACTCGTTGGAACCATTCAGATGGAAACTGAAGAAAAAGGTTATTACGTTATGCTCATCGGCGGCGAAAATATCCAGAACGTAGTGGACATTGCTTCAAAATGGAATGTCGAGGGGCTGATCATCCTTGGATATAATGAAGAACAGTATCGCAGACTTTCCCGGAAGCTGAATAAAAAGATGATTATGATCGATACTTACCCCGAAGGTGCCTATACCTTTCCAAATGTCGGTGTAGATGATTACTCGGGAGGATATCAGATAGGAGAATATCTCTATTCCCGTGGATATGAGAAAGCTCTGTTTGTTGCGGAGACAGATAAAGATACTGATTACTATCGATGGATGGGATTCAAACAGGCGATGGAAAAGCGGGGAAAATTCTGCAGTCGTTCCCGATATATAGTTGTTCCGGGTGAAAAACATTTACGTCTCAGGAAATACGGAGAACTTCTTCCGCGATTTCTTGAAGCCAGAGCACTGGCTTTTTCTTCAGATTATGATGCAATTGAGGCGATGAATTTCTTTTTTGATAAGGGAATCAGGATTCCGGATCAGATATCTATTACAGGTTATGATGACAGCATATATGCGAGCATGGTTCGCCCGAAACTGACAACTGTTCATCAGGATGTCCGACAAAAAGCACATGTGGCATTGAAATGTCTGATGAAACTGATCCAGGGAGAAAGGCTGGAAGAATTAAATATAAAAAGTCCGGTTTATCTGGTAAAGAGGGATTCTGTCAGGGAATGACAGGATCTTTCTTTTTTTCACTCATAGATAGAAAGTAAAGAGAAAAGCTTTGTGTAAAATGCATAAAAACGCCTCGCAAACTTTGGATAAAATTTAAGTTTCTCGAGAAACCTGTTGATTTTCCAGTGATACAGGAGTTATGATAAAGTCACCAAAAGGGAACAGGACAGACGTGTCCAGGGTAGTGTTTCAACCTGGCGTTCGCGTCTTACCTGCTGGTACTTATTCCTGTACTGCTTGTATATCTTTTCTGTCAGAAATGGATCATGAACGGTGTTGTTGCCGGAGCAGTCAAATGATGATGTAAGGAGTAAATGTTCAGAGTTACAGGATTTGTGCCACAGCGAAGTAATTCTAAAATATTGGTGAATAAAATCATAAGAAACAGGAGGCTCAAATAGCATGGAGAAAAAATGGTGGAAAGAAAGCGTCGTATATCAAATATATCCGAAAAGTTTTAATGACAGCAATGGAGATGGCATTGGAGATATCAGAGGAATCATACAGAAACTTGATTATCTGAAAGAACTTGGCGTAAATGTGCTGTGGATTTCTCCTATGCTTGAGTCTCCACAGGATGACAATGGTTACGATATTTCAGATTATCAGAAGATTTATAAAGACTACGGAACAATGGAGGATTACGAAGAACTGCTTGCCGAGGCACATAAACGTGGCATCAAGATCCTGATGGATCTCGTAGTCAACCACACTTCTGATGAACACAACTGGTTCATTGAGAGTCGCAAGTCCAAAGACAATCCGTACCGTGATTATTATATCTGGAAAGATCCTGTCAATGGAAAAGAACCAAACAACTGGGGCGGTGCATTTGGCGGTTCTGCATGGGAATATGATGCGCAGACCCAGATGTATTACCTGCATCTGTTCTCAAAGAAACAGCCGGATCTCAACTGGGAAAACGAGAAAGTACGTCAGGAAGTTTATGATATGATGACATTTTGGTGTGAAAAAGGAATCGATGGCTTCCGTATGGATGTTATCAGTATGATTTCCAAAGATCAGGCATTTCCGGACGGAGAAATGAACAATAGCCTCTATGGCGATTTTGGACCATATTGCGTACATGGTCCGAGGGTTCATGAATTTCTTCAGGAAATGAACAGAGAAGTACTTTCCAGATATGATATCATGACAGTTGGTGAAACTTCAGGAGTTACTATCGAAGAGGCACAGAAATATGCGGGAGAAGCCGGAAAAGAACTGAATATGGTATTTCAGTTTGAGCATGTGGATAATGGAAGCGGTGATTACGGAAAGTGGACAACTGAGAAATATGATTTCAAAGAGTTCAAGCGCATCATGATCAAATGGCAGGAAGAACTTCAGGGCAAAGCATGGAACAGCCTGTTTCTTGGAAATCATGATCAGCCGAGAAGTGTCAGCCGATTTGGAAATGACAATCCGGCATACAGAGAGACTTCCGCAAAAATGCTGGCAACCTGTCTTCATATGATGCAGGGAACGCCGTATGTATATCAGGGTGAAGAGCTTGGTATGACAAATGTCTACTTCGATAAACTGGAAGACTATCGTGATATTGAGAGTATCAATTTCTTTACAGAACTTACGGAATCAGGACTTATGACTCCGGAATACATGATGAAATGTCTGATGCTGAGAAGCCGTGACAATGCGAGAACCCCTATGCAGTGGGATGATTCAGAACAGGCCGGATTTACAGATGGCGAGTCCTGGATCAAAGTGAACCCGAACTATAAAGAGATCAATGCGGCGCAGCAGCTCAAAGATCCGAACTCTATTTTCCATTACTATCAGAAACTGATCAGCCTGCGTAAAGAAAAAGACATCATCGTTTATGGTGAGTTTGAACCGCTCTACCGTGACGACGAGCAGATTTTTGTTTACACAAGAAAACTGGATCAGGAAAAACTTCTGACAGTCTGCAATTTCAGTGAAAGAAATGCAGAGATGGAGATTCCGGAAGAATTCAAAGGTGCAGAATGCCTGATCACAAATCTTGACAGAACTGTATTTGAAGGTAAAATTGTTTTGAAACCATATGAGGCATTTGTATTATATAAATAAGAGGTAACACAGAGATGATCAGAAAATACAGATATGGAACTCCGTTTGACACGGAGGCACTGACCGAAAAAATTGAAACAACTGAGGGCGTTTTTCCATATGGAGAAATCAGTCAGGAAGAGGGATTTGCTTTTACTTATATCATGGACGAAGATGATATCGTCTATGGCCTGGGTGAATCCAACCGCGGAATTAACAAAAGAGGCTACTGCTACATCAGCAACTGCACAGATGATCCGGAGCATACAGAGGACAAGCGTTCTCTGTACGGAGCTCACAACTTCATTATCGTGAGCGGCAAGACGACGTTTGGATTATTTTTTGACTATCCGTCAAAACTGACCTTTGACATCGGATATACCAGAATGGATACCCTTAAAGTATCCTGCGAAAATGTAGATCTGGATATTTACGTGATCGAGGGCGAAAATGCTTATGATATCGTAAAACAGTTTCGTCATGTGATCGGGCGCAGCTACATCCCGCCAAAGTTTGCTTTTGGTTTCGGACAGAGCCGCTGGGGTTACACCACAAAGGAAGATTTCCGCACTGTTGCAAAAGGATATCGCGAGAATCACATCCCGATCGATATGATCTACATGGATATTGATTATATGCAGTCTTTTAAGGATTTCACACTGAGCGAAGAAAACTTCCCGGATTTTCCGGAATTTGTACAGGAAATGAAGGACCAGGATCTTCGTCTGATTCCAATCATCGATGCCGGAGTCAAGGTCGAACCGGGATACGATGTTTACGAGGAAGGCGTCAGAAACAACTATTTCTGCAAGAGAGAGGACGGAAGTGATTTCGTTGCAGCCGTGTGGCCGGGAGATACCCACTTCCCGGATATGCTGAATAAGGATGCCAGAAAGTGGTTCGGAGACAAATATCGTTTCCTTATTGAACAGGGAATTGAAGGCTTCTGGAACGATATGAACGAGCCGGCAATCTTTTATTCCTCTGAAGGACTTAAAGAAGCAAAAGAACTTGCCGGAGAGTTTGCAAAAGACACAGAAGGCAGGGTCCATCCGTGGGATATGCAGGCAAAGATGAAGGGCATTGCAAACAATCCGGAGGATTACAGAAGATTTTACCACAATGTGGATGGCAAAAAAATCCGTCACGACAAAGTGCATAACCTTTTTGGCTACAACATGACAAGAGCAGCAGGGGAAGCCTTTGAGCGTATTGATCCGGAAAAACGTTTCCTGATGTTCTCCAGATCTTCCTATATCGGAATGCACCGTTACGGTGGAATCTGGACCGGTGACAATAAATCCTGGTGGTCACACATCCTTCTTAATCTGAAGATGATGCCATCTCTGAATATGTGTGGATTCATGTACACAGGTGCCGACCTTGGCGGATTTGGCGCAGATACAACCAGAGATCTGGTGCTCCGTTTCCTTGCTTTGGGTGTATTCACCCCGTTAATGCGTAATCATGCGGCAGAAGGAACCAGAGAGCAGGAATGCTACCAGTTCGAAAACATCGAGGATTTCCGAAATGTCATTAATACCAGATACCGTCTCGTACCGTATCTGTACAGCGAGTACATGAAAGCTGCACTGAACGATGACATGTACTTCAAACCGCTCGGCTTCGTTTATCCGGATGACAAGATGGCGATTCGCGTAGAAGACCAGCTCATCCTCGGAAACGAGATCATGATCGCACCGGTCTACGAGCAGAATGCAAGAGGACGCTACGTTTACCTGCCGGAAGAATGCCGATAGGTCAGACCCTTGCGGGTCTTTCGCCCCGGCCCACACCGTGCAAGCAACTTTCATTGCACACGGCGTTCCATGGGATAAGTCTTTATTGCTAATACAGTTACTTCAAAGTCTGGTTAATTGTTATAAGGTTAACTGCTTCCAATCCTGCTTTGGCTCTCCATTTGTTAAGCTTGGCAATCTTGGCAGGTGCCCTGCAATCGAATAAATCAATGAGGGACTTGATGATTTTCACGTCAGTAGAATAGATAAGGCGCTTTATATCCTTGTGAACGATTCTGAGGTTGGCATATTCATCCGTACCACCTTGGCTTGGTGGATTAAGATATATGCACTCCACATCCTCAAACGCAAGGGACACCTTTGAGAGTTCACACTTACCTTTAGATGCCACAAATCGTGACAGGCGGTTATCACAAAATTCGATACTATGTTTCGTATCGTTGTCTCTGCTTAACTTCAACAGCGTTTCTCCGTATTTAGATTTAGCAAGCATGCGGTGAATACGTTCACGTCCCTGTGGGGTGTAACGATTGGTGTCCACTTGGAAGAACATCGGATTCTGCGTTCTGCAGTAAGCTACAGGAACAACAATCATTCCATTGATATATCTAACCTGCTTCGACTCCCCATACTTCTGATAGAAATATTCGTCCATTGCACCTTTCAATGTCGGTGGTCTTTCCTTGGAGAGGTCTGCACGACTGTTCAGTCTCGTCTTCATGGTTATATCAATCGACGGGAACAGTCTGTGAACATCCGCATTTATCATGGTAGCCATGTTATAGTACTGGTGCATACCAATAACTGCTTGGTTGTATCTGATGAGGTCATCGTGCTGTGATTGTTCACTCTCATGAGATTTACAGGCTTGAGCCATGGCATTTTTCAACTTCGCTTGTTGAGAATTGATGGCTTTGTCGGTCATATGAGACTTGATAGACCATTTCTTTCCCTTCTTGTAAAGCTTAAATTTTATGCCGAGGAAGTCGCTGTAGCCTTTGGTAAGATTCGTAATTCGTGACTTATCTGGAGAGGTTTCCAGCTTTAGTCTGTCCATCAGCCATTGCTCGACCGCATGCTTCAGCTTGACAGCGTCAGAATACGACTTGCAAAATATCTTGAAATCATCCGCATATCTCACTATGTGACACTCTTTCAAGCGGGACTGTCGCAACTTCTTGTACAGGTTTCCTTTATTCGGAGTGCCATTTTTGTTCATATAAATATCGCTTTTCAGAGGATGCTTTGCAGGCATTTCCTCCCATTGACTGGCTATCCACCAGTCAAGCTCATTCAGAACAATATTTGCCAGTAATGGACTAAGTACACCACCCTGAGGCGTGCCTTTATCGGGTACCGTTCTAACCCCGTTTTCTTCAATGGGGGCTTTCAGCATCTTTCCTATCAAGGAAATCAGCCTTTTATCCCGAATTCCCAACGTCCATATCTGTTTCAGTAGCTTCCCATGGTCAACGTTATCAAAGAATCCCTTGATATCTACATCAACTACATAGTGGAATCCGTCCACCTGCGCCAGTTTGTAACACACGGCAACGGCATTCTTAGTGCTACGATTCGGTCTGAAACCATAGCTGTGCCGATAAAACTTGGCTTCGCATATAGGCTCCATAACCTGCAATACGCTTTGTTGTACAATCCTATCTATTACAGTAGGAATTCCTAATGGTCGCATTTTTCCATTCGGCTTTGGGATATACACCCTTCTGACCGCTTTGGGTTGATAGTTAAGGATTTTGTCCCTAACGCATCGAACCAATGCTTCCTCTGACATCTCAGCTAAGTCCTTAAAGGTCTTACCGTCGACACCGGGCGTGTTGCTTCCTTTGTTTGATTTGAGATTACGATATGCCATTTTGATATTGGCATCTGAACCGATAATACTTATCAGATCCGTGAAAATCTTTTTGTTCGCACTATCCGCATATAATGCATCCTGTACTTCGACCATGCCGTAATACTCAGCATGACGGATAGCACTTTTCTTTAACAATTCCTTTCTTTGCATAGTCAACATCACCTCACTCTCGCAAGACTTGTTTCTCTTAGTCATACTCGAACCTATGAATATTAACTGCATTACTTTATTAAACTTGTTTTGTCGACTGGCAGACAGACCAGTCGTCCCACTAGAGGCTATTGCTCCACTCCCATTACAGGAGCTTCATCGCTCGTGCCTCCGCTCTCACAACGATAAAGGTAAGTTATACAGTGTGCTTTCCTTACCAACAGGTCATAGCATGTGCAACTGCTCACTGTTCGTTGCTTTCGACGTTCCAATATGGTGCAATATACTGTACTTAGGTGCCTCCTTTGAGCCTGCTAATTTCCATTGCCTGTAACAATGCTCCGACTTTCACTTCCACCCAGTTACTTTTCGGTAATCAGCGCCAAACCGTTGGCATGCGCTTTTCAACGCATTCGAATTTTAGACTCTTTAAATCGTCAGTTCGTCCCCACTTCCGTGGATACTCACCATATACAGCTTCACTACATAATCACAGGCAACCCACACCTCTGTGAATCTTTCCTCAGCCTTACCTGTTAGGACCTGCTTTTTGCTCTTCACCCTAACTTTTGACAACCCGATAGCTTTTGCACAACTATCACGCTGTAGGGAGTTTACGTGTGTCCCTTCAGGGCGTTACCCCTTCATTTGAACAACACCATATCAGTTGTATCAGTAGCTTTTTCTTTTTACGGACGGCTACTGACCCCGCTGTCTATTCAACAAGCGGAACGTCTCGTCCAATGAAATTCATCAAGTTCCTGCCAGACGGAACCATTTCCGAAGAAATCCTCGCAAAAGGAGTTCACTATGTAGACGTGGCACTCAACGAAGTACCGCTCTTCATCCGAAGTGGCAAATGCATCCCAATCGCAGAAGTGGCAGAGTGCGTGAAGGATATTGATACAGAGCACCTTAAGATGCTTGGATACGAAGGCAGCAGCTATACTCTGTATGAAGATGACGGAATCCATAAGGATTATGACAAGGAAGAGAATTACAGGATTCTGACGAAATAAGGTAATAGTTAATGTGAATATGCGTAGATGAAAGTAGGGCTGACAGTCTGTTAGGGATTGTCGGCTCTGTTTTTGTGTTCACAAAATATTCACAAATAATTAGCACTCACCTCTTTACAGTGCTAACAATATGTGTTATAGTACAAGCATAACAAAGATAACCCAAAGGGTACGGAAAGAAATTTCGGTATCCTTTTCCTACGATATAGAGGAGGAGAGCCTATGAATATCAGTAAATTTACTCAGAAATCTGTACAGGCTGTTCAGGACCTTGAGAAGGTTGCTTATGAGTATGGCAACCAGGAAGTAGAGCAGGAGCATCTTTTGTATGCACTGTTAACACAGGAGGACAGCCTGATTCTCAAACTGATTGAGAAGATGGATATCAATAAAGAATATTTTATCAACGTAGTAAAGAAAGCATTGGATGCTAAGGTAAAAGTATCCGGCGGTGATCTGAGATTTGGACAGTATCTGAACAAATCTCTTGTAAATGCAGAGAACGAAGCGAAGGCAATGGGAGATGAATATGTTTCTGTTGAGCATCTGTTTCTGTCTCTTCTGACACAGCCGAGTCCGAGTATGAAGAAGATCTTTAATGAATTCGGTATCACCAGAGAAAGATTTCTTCAGGCACTTTCTACCGTGAGAGGCAACCAGAGAGTTGTCAGCGACAACCCGGAAGCAACTTACGATACCCTGAACAAATACGGTGAAGATCTTGTCGAGAAGGCGAGAAACCAGAAACTGGATCCGGTCATCGGACGAGATGCGGAGATTCGCAATATCATCCGTATCCTTTCTCGTAAGACCAAGAATAACCCGGTGCTGATCGGTGAACCTGGTGTTGGTAAGACAGCAGCCATCGAAGGACTGGCACAGCGAATCGTTGCCGGCGATGTTCCGGAAGGCCTTAAGAATAAGAAAATTTTTGCGTTGGATATGGGAGCACTGGTTGCAGGTGCCAAGTATCGTGGTGAATTTGAGGAACGTCTCAAAGCAGTCCTCGAAGAAGTGAAGAAAAGTGAAGGAGAGATTATCCTCTTCATCGATGAGCTTCACCTGATCGTCGGAGCCGGTAAGACAGACGGTGCGATGGATGCAGGTAATATGCTGAAACCTATGCTTGCCAGAGGTGAACTGCATTGTATTGGTGCAACCACACTGGACGAGTACCGGCAGTACATCGAGAAAGATGCCGCACTGGCACGTCGTTTCCAGCCGGTTATGGTCGATGAGCCAACGGTAGAAGATACGATTTCCATCCTTCGTGGACTGAAGGAAAGATATGAAGTCTTCCATGGTGTCAAGATTACAGACAGCGCACTGGTAGCAGCAGCTACACTTTCACACAGATATATCACAGACAGGTTCCTGCCGGATAAGGCAATCGACCTGGTAGATGAGGCTTGTGCCCTGATCAAGACCGAACTGGATTCCATGCCGACAGAACTGGATGAGCAGAGACGTAAGATCATGCAGCTTGAGATTGAGGAATCTGCTCTTAAGAAAGAAACAGACAATCTGAGCAAGGAGCGTCTTGCAGATCTGCAGAAAGAGCTTGCAGAGATGCGTGATACCTTTAATACTCAGAAAGCACAGTGGGACAATGAGAAACATTCCGTAGAGAAACTCCAGAAATTACGTGAGCAGATCGAGGATATCAATAAACAGATCCAGAAAGCAAAACAGAATTACGATCTGGAAAAAGCAGCTGAGCTGCAGTATGGTGAACTGCCGAAACTCCAGAAACAGCTGGAGATAGAGGAAAGACAGGTCAAAGAAAGTGACCGCAGTCTGGTACATGAAGCTGTCACAGATGATGAGATTGCAAGGATTATCTCCCGTTGGACAGGTATTCCGGTAACGAAACTGACTGAAGGTGAGAGAACGAAACTTCTTGGTCTGGAGGATGAACTGCATAAACGTGTGATCGGACAGGATGAAGGTGTACGTCTTGTTACAGATGCAATCCTTCGTTCCAAAGCAGGAATCAAAGACCCGTCCAAACCGATTGGATCTTTCCTGTTCCTTGGACCTACCGGTGTTGGTAAGACAGAACTTGCCAAGACACTGGCAGCAACTCTGTTTGATGATGAGCAGAATATGGTACGAATCGATATGAGTGAGTACATGGAGAAATATTCTGTATCTCGTCTGATCGGAGCGCCTCCGGGATATGTAGGATACGAAGAAGGCGGTCAGCTTACAGAGGCTGTTCGTCGTAAACCATACAGCGTTGTTCTGTTTGATGAGATTGAGAAGGCGCATCCGGATGTATTTAATGTACTTCTTCAGGTGTTGGATGACGGACGTATCACAGATTCTCAGGGCAGAACGGTAGACTTCAAGAACACGATTCTGATCATGACTTCCAATATTGGTTCGCCATATCTTCTTGATGGTATTGATGAGAAGGGTGAGATCAAACCGGAGGCTCAGGAGCAGGTTATGAATGACCTGCGTGGACATTTCCGTCCGGAGTTTCTGAACCGTCTGGATGAAATTATTATGTTCAAACCATTGACAAAAGAGAACATTGGTGGCATAGTCGACCTTATGGTCAAAGAACTCAGCGACCGTCTGGCAGATCAGGAGCTTTCCCTGGAACTGACTGATGCGGCAAGAACTCAGGTAATTGAAAATGGATATGATCCGGTATATGGAGCACGTCCGCTGAAACGTTATCTGCAGAACTATGTGGAAACACTTGCAGCCAAGAAGATTCTTTCCGGTGATGTACATCAGGGCGATACGCTTGTGCTGGATGTCAAAGACGGTGAGTTTGTGATCAATACAAAATAGATGTGACTGTGGATGTAACTGACAGTCACAGGAAAATTGCAGGAGGCAGCTATGATACCAAAGGATCCGGTGATGCTGTTGAGTTACGTTAATACACAGCTCAGAGATTATTATGACTCTCTTGATGATTTCCTTAAGGATAAGGAATTGTCAGGAGAGAGCCTGATAAAGAAACTCGCGTCGATCGATTATGAGTACGATGCGGAACTCAATCAGTTTGTATAAAGAATTCCCGGTGATGGGAAATTTAAGAAAGACTCTGTTTAGTGGACACCCTGTGAATTATCTTCTGTGTGTGTTTCGTTTCAGAACTTCTGAGATACCAGGATATACAGAATTTTGCTAAGTACAATTCAGAAAATGCTGAACTCGCATCATAGATGCTCAGACAGCAGCATTTTCTGAATTAACGCAAAAACCTGTATGATCCGGTATCTAAACGAAGTTCTTCAGGCGAAACAAAAGCAGAAGATAATCACGTGCGTCCCGGACAGAAGTCTTTTTTTCTTTCCTATCACCGTACTTTATACCCGTTAGCGTGTTCGGGGGTGTGGTCCCCACCGTGAGCTGATAACATATAGATTAACAGCCAATATATAAAAACTCCTGAGCAGGAAACATCTGCAAGAGTTCATAGAAATACTTGAAGATACCCTGGCTGTGTTATGGATAAAAAGTGCATTGTCTGAGCGTAAGCGAGTTATGCACTTTCTATCCATGATCTTAGCAGACAGGGTATATTCTTAGTATTTCTGAACTCTGAAGCCGTTTCCAATTCAGGAGCTTTTATATATGGCGTGGGATATATAATATCAGCACCAAACTCTGAAGCCGTTTCCAATTCAGGAGTTTCTATATATGGCGTGGGATATATGATTAGCCGGGCAAAATGTTTATTGGGAATAAAATATAAAAATTATGTGAAATACACAAAAAACAGTTGCATTTTTTGTGCAAATACATATAATAAATAATTAGTCAGCTAATGAATAACCAACTAACGAAAAAAGACTATACGGAGGTGAAGAATTGTTTACAGAAGGAGAACCAGAGTTTTGCTCTGCAGAGCATAAGACAAGTTATCTGTCCATGCTGATGAGAATCGACCGCCGCTTTATGGGCAAGTGCTTTGGACAGATGCAGGAACTGGGCATTTATCCAGGACAGATTCCGGTACTTGGACTTCTGGCATATAAAGATGGACTCAGCCAGCGCGAGATCGCAGAAAAATTGAGAATCAAACCGCCAACGGTCAATGTAACTGTTCAACGACTGGAAAAAGCAGGATTCCTGTGCAGAAAAGCAGATGAAAAAGATCAGAGAATATCCAGAATCTACCTCACTGAAAAGGGACGACAGGCAAAAGAAAACGGTATGAAAAAAGTAGAAGAAAACGAAAAAATTCTTCTGGACGGTTTCAACGATACTGAACTTTGTCTTCTGAGAAGATTCCTGGAACAGATTACAGAAAATATCGAAAAAATACCAGTATCCTCTGGAAAAAATAATACAGAGAAAGAAGGACAGCAAAAGTGATCAAACTGATGAAATATCTCAAAAAATCAGCCGGCTATGTAATTCTGATCATAGCACTTCTGTTTCTTCAGGCATACTGTGATCTCTCTCTTCCGGATTACACATCCAAAATTGTCAATGTAGGAATCCAGCAGAGCGGTATCGAAGACAGTGTACCCGAAAAAATCAGAAAGACCTCAATGGACAGTCTTAAGCTGTTTATGGATGAAAATGATAAAGAAACCGTAGATTCCTTTTATGAGGAAGACGGAGATAATCTCGTACTGAAAAATGATGTGACATCTGAAGAACGTGATAAACTAAATGATATTCTGGCAAAACCGATGATGATCGCCGCAAGCTTTTTATCCGGAAGTGATGAAGTTACAGCCATGCTCTCCCAGATGGGAGTTCCGGAAGGAACAGATCCGATGCAGGCAATCACTATGATGCCAAAAGAAGCACTTGATGCGATGACGGAGAAAATCAGCGAGAAGATCGACAGTATGCAGGATTCTATCATCACCCAGGCTGGTGTATCTTATGTAAAGAGTGAATATGAAGCAATAGGGGAAGATGTAGATGCGATCCAGATGCATTATATCAAGATGTCAGGTGTCAAGATGCTCGGTATGGCACTTATCACCATGCTCTGTGCAATCTGCGTAGTGTTCCTTTCCTCCAGAGTGGCAGCAGCACTCGGCCATGATCTGAGAAATGCAGTGTACCGTAAGGTTATCACCTTCTCAAGCCGCGAATACCATAAGTTTTCCACAGCATCCCTGATCACACGATGCACGAATGATATTCAGCAGGTACAGCAGGTAATGGCAATGCTTTTCCGTATCGTACTCTACGCCCCGATCCTTGGCATCGGCGGTGTGATCCGTGTATTACAGACAGATTCTTCCATGACATGGATTCTTGGTCTTGCAGTAGGACTGATTCTTGTTGTGATCATTGTTCTGTTTCAGGTGGCTATGCCAAAATTCACAGTATTACAGACATTAGTTGATAAACTGAACCTGGTAACACGAGAAATTCTGACAGGTATTCCAGTCATCCGTGCATTCAGCCGCGAGAAACATGAAGAAGAACGTTTCGAAGAGGCAAATGCAAGACTGACAAAAACAAACCTCTTTGTCAACAGATGCATGACCTTTATGATGCCTACCATGATGCTGATCATGAATGGAATTTCCGTACTGATCATCTACAGCGGAGCCTATGCCGTAGACAATGGAACCATGCAGGTCGGAAACGTTATGGCATTTATCCAGTACGCAATGCAGATCATCATGTCCTTCCTGATGATCACAGCCATGTCCATCATGCTCCCGAGAGCAAATGTGGCAGCACTTCGTATCAATGATGTACTTAAGACAAAAGTAAGCGTCACAGATCCGGAAAATCCAGTTCAGCCGGCAAAAGATGTCAAAGGAACTGTTGAATTTGATCATGTAAGCTTTGCTTATCCGGAAGCAGGAGAAAATGTCCTGACAGATATTTCCTTCAAGGCTGAAAAAGGCGAGACGATCGCTGTGATCGGAAGTACCGGAAGCGGTAAGAGTACCCTGGTCAATCTGATTCCACGTTTCTATGATGTGACAGAGGGACGTGTTCTTGTAGATGGTGTAGATGTCCGTGATATGACACAGAAAGATGTCAGAGACAGACTGGGATATGTACCACAGAAAGGAGTCCTTTTCTCAGGTACGATCGATTCCAACATCCGATACGGCAAGACCGATATTTCTGAAGAGAAAGTAAAAGAAGCCGCAGAGGTTGCTCAGGCAGCAGAATTTATTGAGACAAAACCAGAAAGATACGCCTCTCCGATCGCACAGGGAGGTACCAACGTTTCCGGCGGACAGAAACAGAGACTTTCTATTGCAAGAGCAATTGCCAAAAAACCTGAGATATTTATTTTTGACGACAGCTTTTCAGCTCTGGACTTCAAGACAGACAGTACCCTGCGTAAGGCACTGAAAACACATACAAAAGATGCAACAACGATCATTGTTGCACAGCGTATCAGCACAATCCTGAATGCAGATAAGATCATTGTTCTGGATGACGGACATATGGCAGGAATCGGCTCTCATAAAGAACTGATGGAGAACTGCGAGGTTTACCGTCAGATTGCAATGAGCCAGCTGTCAGAGGAGGAATTGGCATGAGTGAACAGAAACGACGTGGACCGATGGGCGGTCATGGACCGGGAATGCGCCCGACAGAAAAAGCAAAAGACTTCAGAGGTTCAATGGGAAAGCTTTTCAGTTATATGAGCCGTTATAAACTTCGCTTTGTAATGGTATTTATATTTGCAGTCGCAGGAACCGTTTTTAACATCGCAGGACCGAAGATCCTTGGTAAAGCAACGACAGAACTTTATACAGGTCTTGTTGCAAAAGTAAACGGAATAGGAGGCATCAATTTCGGGAAGATTGGGATGATCCTTCTGTGGACACTGGGCCTGTATCTGGCAAGTGCCTGCTTTTCTTTCATTCAGGGATGGATCATGACAGGAATCTCCAATGATGTAACCTATAATTTAAGAAAAGATATTTCAAAGAAAATCAACAGACTTCCACTCAACTACTTTGAGAGCAGAACCAACGGCGAAATCCTTTCCAGAGTAACGAACGATGTGGATACACTGCAGATGAGCCTCAACCAGAGCCTGACACAGCTCATCACATCTGTAACAACCCTGATCGGTGTATTTATCATGATGCTGTCCATTAATGTATGGATGACACTGGCTGCTCTTCTGATCCTGCCGGTTTCCATGTTCATCATTCAGGCAGTGATGAAGCACTCCCAGAAATATTTCCAGGCACAGCAGAAATATCTCGGTGCAGTCAATGGACAGATCGAGGAGAACTTCGGTGGTCACGATGTAGTAAGAGTATTCAATAAAGAAAACGATGTTCTGGAAGAATTTGAAAAAGACAACAGGCATCTCTACGAATCTGCATGGAAATCACAGTTCTTCTCAGGAATGATGATGCCGATCATGCAGTTTGTAGGAAACCTTGGATATGTTATGGTTGCACTTCTCGGCGGCATTTTTGTTATCAAAGGTTCCATCGAGGTCGGTGATATTCAGTCCTTCTTCCAGTATATCCGTAACTTTACCCAGCCGATCCAGCAGATCGCACAGGTTACAAACCTGCTGCAGTCTTCCGCAGCTGCATCTGAGAGAGTCTTTGAATTCCTCGATGAGGAGGAAGAAGTACAGCAGCCGGAGAATCCGGATTCCATCGAAGGACTAAATGGAAATGTTCAGTTCGAACATGTAGAGTTTGGCTATAACCCGGATAAGATCATTATCCATGATTTTTCTGCAGATGTACAGGACGGACAAAAAATTGCCATTGTAGGTCCGACCGGAGCAGGTAAGACCACCATGGTAAAACTTCTGATGCGCTTCTATGATGTAAACAAGGGTGCAATCAAGGTAGACGGTCATGATGTTAAGAACTTTAACAGAAGCGAACTTCATGAGATGTTTGGAATGGTGCTTCAGGATACCTGGCTGTTTTCCGGGACAATTATGGAAAATATCCGTTACGGACGCCTGGATGCAACAGATGAGGAGGTTATTGCAGCAGCAAAAGCCGCACATATCCACAACTTTATCATGCAGCAGCCGGGTGGATACCAGATGGTACTGGATGAGGAAACAAGCAATATCTCTCAGGGTCAGAAACAGCTTCTCACGATCGCAAGAGCTATTCTTGCAGACAATAAGATTCTGATCCTCGATGAGGCGACCTCTTCTGTAGATACCAGAACAGAGATGCAGATCCAGAAAGCGATGGACAATCTGATGAAGGGAAGAACAAGCTTCGTTATCGCCCACAGACTTTCTACGATCAAGGATGCAGATCTGATCCTTGTCATGAAAGATGGAGATATCATCGAGCAGGGCAGCCACGAAGAACTGCTGGCAGCGAAAGGCTTCTATGCAGATCTTTATAACAGCCAGTTTGACAATGAATCCTCTGAACTTTGCTCATAAAAAAGAAAAATCCCAATATAGCGGATAGCAAATATCCGTCTGACGACCAGAGTTACTGCGAATGAAACAAACAGTAACAACCGTCCTGAAAAGACAGCTCCTGACAGGAGACAACTCTTGTCAACTGCTGTCTTTTTGAGTATAATGAAAAAATTAAGTAACTGTGAGGGTACTGAACAGTTACAACTATTATTAAGTCTGGCAGGAAAGGGAGGTATTATGATGAACGGCAGTATAGAAAGTGGCAGAGAGTACCTGCAGTATGTGATGGAATGTCTGAAGAAACGTCTTGCCCAGACCGATACGGCAATCCTTGAAGGAGAGAAAGAAATCGAGGATATGCATGAATATTACTGGGAAAACTATACAGAGATGGACGAGTATGGTTATGAAAATTATGATAACCAGCAGGCACTGTTCCGTCAGATGAATGCAAATGAAGAGCAGTTTCTTTTGCGTAAACGATTCAGGAAAATGATGGATTCTCCGTTTTTTGGAAGAGTGGATTTTCAGTATGACGGAGATGAGGAGCCGGAACTTTTTTATATAGGAATCGGAAATCTTTCCGAGACAGCAGGAAGCCGCCCTCTGGTCTATGACTGGAGAGCACCGGTCAGCGGACTTTTTTATGATTATGACAAAGGACCTGCAGCTTATGAAGCACCCTCCGGTATATTTGAAGGAGAGATCACATCCAAATGGCAGTACAAGATCCGCAATGGTCAGATGCTCTATGAGTTTGAGAGCGATGTCAAAATCGATGATGAGATCCTTGGTGCGGAGCTTGGAAGTAAGGGAGAGGTTCAGCTCAAGAACATTGTCCGCACGATCCAGAAAGAGCAGAATACAATCATTCGAAACACAAGTGATAAAATCATGGTAATCCAGGGAGCGGCAGGAAGCGGTAAGACCTCGGTTGCACTGCACAGGATCGCATATCTTCTTTATCATGACAGGGAGAATCTCAAGTCCTCAAATATCCTGGTACTTTCACCAAATGGTGTGTTTGCGGATTATATTTCACATATTCTTCCGGAACTGGGTGAGGAGAACATCCGGGAGATGAGCTTTGATCTGTTTGCCTACCGGGAACTGAAGGGAATTGTTTCGGACTGTGAGGACAGATACGATCAGATCGAAAGAGCAGTTCTGCTGCCAAAGTCCCAGGAACTGTGCAGAGAAAAGCAGTCCGCAGAGTTTGCTGGAAGGCTGGATGGATATATGCTTGGTCTGGAAGACGAGCTGATGAATTTCCGGGATATAGAATACAGGGGCAGTACACTTTCTGAGAAAGAGATCATTGATCTGTTTTACTTTAAATTTCTGGATATCCCGCTTCTCTCAAGAATGGAAGCAGTGGCAGAATATTTTATTGATCAGGTGGAGACACTGAGGGACAGAGACCTTGTGGACGAAGAAAAGGAAGAACTCCTTGGACGGTTTAACCGCATGTACGAAACCAGGGACTGCTATATACTGTACAGTCGTTTCCTTGAGCAGGAGGGATATGATCCTCTTCCGAGAGTTCCTCTGGAAAAAAGAAAACTGAAGTTTGAGGATGTGTATCCAATCCTTTATCTGAAGTACTCTCTTTTCCGCTGCAAAAATCACCACGGCATCAAGCATGTTGTAGTGGATGAGATGCAGGATTATTCCTGGATCCAGTATGTACTTCTCAAGAAACTGTTTCCGTGCAGAATGACGATCCTCGGAGACAAGGCGCAGACGATGGAAGAACAGCAGCAGGATGTCCTGAAATTTCTTCCGAAGATTTTTGGCAGAGATATCCGTAAGATCATCATGAACAGAAGTTACCGAAATACGATGGAGATTGCAGAGTATGCAAATAAACTCACCGGTATTCAGGATATGGAACTGTTTGAGCGTCACGGAGCTCCGGTTGAAGAGAGGATGTTTGCACAGCAAAAAGAAGCCCTGGATGAAGTGATCCGGCGGTGGGAAGCAAAGAAGGCAGATTATGAAACCGAAGTACTGATTCTTTTTACAGAGAGGGAGGCAGAGCGGGCATATCTGTATATAGAAGAAAAACTGAAAAGTCTGGATCCGGACGGAGAATATCAGCTGAATTATATGAATCGTGACAGCCAGAGTTTCAAAAAGGGTCTGACAGTCACCACCTTTTATCTTGCAAAGGGTCTGGAATTTGACCAGGTATTTGGCGTTTTTGCGGAAAATGCAGATGACGGACTTATCAGACAGGCAAAGTATATTGCAGCAACAAGGGCACTGCATGAGCTTCATATGTATGAATATCAGGGACAGTAAGATTTGCATATTTTCAGCAAAAAACACAGTAGGAAAGTTATAGAAAAAACAGAAAGCGACACAGAAAATTCACATTAATTTATAGGAAATTCATAATCCACCAGGGAAAATTTATTGACATGTCTGTAATAAAACTGTAAAATATAGCACAAAGGTCTTAAAAAGAACTATAATCATAACCGACATAAGGAGGGTATTATGAGAAACAAAAGAATACTTGCGATTTCAGCAATTGCCATATCAGCATCTGTTTTCATGGCTGCCTGCGGCTTTGGCGGAGCAGATCCGGATGAATCTGTTGCAGTAAGTGTAACACCTACACCGGTTGCAACCGAGACACCGGCACCGACACCGACGATCGCTCCGAATGTACAGGCTACTACCTATACATCAGCAGACAAATCCGTAGCGATCAATCTGCCGAATGCAACCTGGGCAAATAAGACAGATGAGACGAATACACTCAGCTTTGAATCTCCGGACGAAGGCAACATCCTGATCCTCCATGGACAGGGAGAGGATACAATGGCGGCAACTGTGATCCCGAGTTCACAGGATATGGCCACTTCTCTTGAGCAGGCAGACGGAGACAAGACAGAGGGAACTGACTTTGAGATCCAGGAGTATAATTCCAAGGATGTCAACGGCATTGGTGTTTACACCTATACAACCAAGATGCTGAATACTGAGAAGAGCAATGGAAGTCTGTATGTACTCCATAAAGTCATTGCAAATGACACAGAATACTACAGCATCGAGGCATCTGTTAAGAAGGAAGATGTTCTTTCTGAAGTGAAAGCAGCTGTAGATTCTTTCCAGATCCTTGGAGATTCTTCTCTGAAAGAAGCTGCACCAAAGCAGGCAGCAGCTCAGACCAAGACAGATAATGCGAAAGCTTCTTCTGATGCAAATGCAGCTGCAGGAACTGACAGCAATGCAGCCGGAGCAGATGCTTCTGCAGCCGCAGCTGACAGCAGTGCAGCGGATACTACAGGAAGTACTGATGGAAGCAGTGACGGATCCGAAAGCTATGACGATGGCTCCGGTGATTCTGGTTCAACAATCTCCAATTCTGCAGGATTTACAGATGAACAGCTTTCCAACACAGATGAGACAAGAACCATCTATCGTAACTCTGACGGACATCCGCTTGTAATCACACCGGATGGAAACGGAAGCTGGGTTGACTTTGATGGAAATACTTATAATTTCACCAGTGATGAAGATGCATATGATGAGAACGGCACAAGCTATTACTGGCACGGTGAGGGTGCAGACGTATATTATATGCCTGTTCCGCAATAATTCACAAAGAGAACAGAATCAGCTGCCGCTTCAGCGGCTGAGAACAAAAAGGCAGGTGAGCGATCATCTGCCTTTTTCCTCATAAAATAAAAGCAGGGGAGACGACTATGGGCGCATACGAGAAATTTGCACAGGTTTACGATCTGTTCATGGACAATATCGATTACGAAGAATGGGCAGACTATATTACAGATCATCTTAAGAAATATGGCATCGAGGATGGTCTGGTACTGGAACTTGGCTGCGGCACCGGAACGATGACGGGATTGCTTGCAGACAGGGGGTATGATATGATTGGAGTGGACAATTCCGGAGAGATGCTTGCAGAGGCTATGGAGAAACGGATGGAGTCCGGACAGGATATTCTGTATCTTCAGCAGGATATGCAGGAGTTTGAATTGTATGGAACTGTCCGTGCCATAGTCAGTGTCTGTGACAGTCTGAATTACATTACGGAGAGAGAGGAACTTCTTCAGGTTTTCCGTCTGGTCAATAATTATCTGGATCCGGAAGGACTTTTTCTGTTTGATATGAACACAATACATAAATACAGAGATATTCTTGGAGATACCACCATTGCGGAGAATCGGGATGAAGGGAGCTTTATCTGGGACAACAGCTATGACCCGGAAAATGGACTGAATATCTATGAACTGGCAGTCTTTCTTCCGAGAGAGGACGGCCTTTATGAGAAGGCAGAGGAGGTTCACTGCCAGAAGGCTTACTCGCAGGAGGAGATAGAAGAACTGATCCGTGAGGCGGGAATGGAGCTTCTGGAAGTGTACGATGCATATACAGGCAGACCGGCAGCCGACGACAGTGAGAGATTATTCTTTATCGCAAGAGAAAAAGGAAAAGCAAAATAAGAAACGAGGTAAGATTCATGAGTGATTATATAGTAAGAGCAATTGCAGCAGACAGTCAGATACGTGCGTTTGCGGCGGTTACAACAGAGACAGTAGAGACAGCAAGGAAGGATCATAACACCAGCCCGGTTGCAACAGCAGCACTTGGCCGTCTTCTGACAGGCGGGGCCATGATGGGAATTATGATGAAGGGTGACAAGGATATCCTGACTCTTCAGGTAAAGGGTGACGGTCCGATCGAGGGAATTACAGTAACAGCAGATTCCAAAGGAAGAGTAAAAGGATATGTGGGAAATCCGGATGTGATCATTCCGGCAAATGCCAACGGTAAACTGGATGTATCAGGAGCAGTCGGAAACGGATTCCTTCAGGTCATAAAGGATATGGGGCTCAAAGAACCATATGTTGGACAGGTAGGACTTCAGACCGGAGAAATCGCAGAGGATCTGACCTACTATTTCGCAGCAAGTGAGCAGGTTCCGTCTGCGGTAGGTCTTGGTGTTCTGATGAATAAAGATAATACGGTACGTCAGGCAGGAGGATTTATCGTTCAGGTCATGCCTTTTGCAGAGGAAGCCACCATTGCAAAGCTGGAAGAAAACGTACAGAAGATTCAGTCTGTCACAACACTTCTGGAGCAGGGACATACTCCGGAGAGTCTTCTGGAGCAGGTGCTTGAGGGCTTCGATATTGAGATCAACGACAGAATCCCGACAGAATTCTACTGCAACTGCAGCAAAGAGCGTGTGGAAAAAGCACTGATCAGCATTGGAAGAAAAGATTTAAATGAGATGATCCAGGAAGGTAAGAGTATAGAACTGAACTGTCATTTCTGCAACACAAATTATGAATTCAGCGTAGAAGAACTTAAAGAAATCCTCAGAAAATGTAAATAAAAGGTAATTGTTCACATAAAGGAGGAACAGGGACATGAAGGACGGTTTTATCAAGGTAGCAGCAGGAACACCGGATGTACAGGTGGCAGACTGTGAATTCAATGCATCGGAAATCATCAAGATGGTTCATGAGATGGAAGCAGAGGGAGCAAAGGTCATGGTGTTCCCGGAATTATGTATCACAGCGTATACCTGCGGGGATCTTTTCTGGCAGGAAAACCTTCTGGAGGAAGCAAAGAAACAGTTAGTCCGCATTGCAGAAGAGACAAAAGATGTAGAGGCGCTGATTTTCGTAGGACTTCCGCTGGAATACAAGGGCAAGCTTTATAATGTGGCAGCTGGTCTGAATCATGGAGAGGTGCTCGGTTTCGTACCGAAGATCCATATTCCGAACTATAATGAATTCTATGAGGCAAGATATTTTACTTCCGGAGAGAATGTGGACGGAACAGTGACTGTCCGCACAGAAGATTATGGATTCTGCCATATGGATGAACTTGACGATAATGACGATGTGGAATTTGATCTTGAGGCAGAGATCGAAGCACTGGAGGAAGCGGAATTCGAGGAACTGGAAGAGGTTGAGGACGACCCGGATTATATTGATGAAGATGAAGAAGAACTGATGGAACAGGATATCCCGATTTCATCCAACGTACTGTTTACCTGTCCGGATATGCCAAAGCTCAGGATCGCAGCAGAAATATGCGAAGATCTCTGGGTTTTGAATCCGCCAAGTGTGGCACACGCCTATCATGGAGCAAACCTGATCGTAAATCTGTCTGCAAGCGATGAGGTTGTCGGTAAGGATTCCTACCGCAGAAGTCTGGTAAGTGCACAGTCTGCAAGACTCCTCTGCGGCTACATCTATGCGACTGCAGGTGAGGGAGAATCCACACAGGATGTTGTCTATGGAGGACATAATCTGATTGCAGAAAATGGCACAATTCTTGCAGAGAGCAGACGTTTTGTAAACGGTGCACTCTATGCAGATCTGGATATCCACAGACTGGAGAATGAGAGAAGAAGAATGACAACCTGTCGTTTTGCACCGGATCTGGCTCCGGAAGGACAGGATGTATTCTATAATGAAGTTTATTTTAATATCAGCAGAGGAACCACAGAACTTACACGGAAATTTGATTCCAGACCATTCGTACCGGGAGTCAGAGAAGAAAGAGAACGTCGCTGCGATGAGATCCTGAACATTCAGGCGATGGGACTTAAGAAACGTCTTGCACATATCCACTGCCAGAATGCAGTGATCGGTCTCTCCGGCGGACTGGATTCTACTCTGGCACTTCTGGTGACTGTCCGTGCATTTGACATGCTTGGAATGTCAAGAGAGAAGATCACGGCAGTAACCATGCCGTGCTTTGGAACCACAGACCGGACATATAACAATGCCTGCCAGTTAAGTAAATGCCTTGGAGCATCGCTTAAGGAGGTAAATATCCGTGAGGCGGTAAATCTTCATTTCCGCGATATCGGACATGATCCTGAGGTACATGATGTCACCTATGAGAACGGACAGGCACGCGAACGTACACAGATTCTGATGGACATTGCAAACCAGTCCGGCGGTATTGTGATCGGAACAGGAGACCTCTCCGAGCTTGCTCTTGGATGGGCGACCTATAACGGAGACCACATGTCCATGTATGCAGTGAACGCATCCGTACCAAAGACCCTGGTCCGTCATCTGGTAAGATATTATGCAGATACCTGTGAGGATGCAAAGCTTGCAGAGATTCTTCTGGACATTCTGGATACTCCGGTGAGTCCGGAGCTTCTTCCGCCAAAAGATGGTGTGATTTCACAGAAAACAGAGGATCTCGTGGGACCGTATGAACTTCATGATTTCTTCCTCTATTATATGCTTCGCTGGACATTTCCACCGAAGAAGATCTTCCGTATGGCAAAGATTGCATTTGAGGGAGAATATGATGATGCTGTGATCCTGAAATGGCTGAAAACCTTCTATCGGAGATTTTTTATGCAGCAGTTCAAGCGTTCCTGTCTTCCGGATGGCCCGAAAGTAGGAAGTGTAGCAGTTTCTCCGAGGGGAGACTTAAGAATGCCGAGTGATGCATGTGCAAAACTCTGGATGAAACAGATTGAGGAACTTGAGGTGTGATTTATCACACCTCAATGTGTTTTTCAGGAAGAAGCTGCCTTCTGGACAGTCTCTTCGATCGCATGGATAAGCATCTGCGCGGTGTATTTCTGGTCACTGGCATAATCAAGATTCTCCAGTGACTGTGTAGAATAGATCTGGCTGGCAAGAGAATCCAGAACCGGTTCTACAAGAGGAAACATAGCGGAGGTGCTTTCACTTAAATTTGCCAGATGAATGGAACGGATGCGGTCAGCATCCACAGCTACTTCCAGATCAAAGGAGTTATTATTTAACTGTATGGAAGTACGATAAATGCCGGGGGTATATCTGGAATCGGTCTTTTTTGAAGTGTTCGCTGCTTTTCCGGGACCGAACATAAAAAATACCAGTACACCCAGGATGATGAGGAGAAGAAGAAAGATACAGGTGTAGATGACCTCTTTCATATGTAAGACGATGATTTTTGTTTTGGAGCTCATAGTCTGCGCCTCCTGATTCGCGGCTGCGGTACCCCGGTATAGCTAAATCTGCAGAGCACATTGAGGGATGCTTTTTATATATCCTATTAGGCTCTGTCTGAATTTATGTTACTTTTGTCAACAGGAAAGGGTGGAAAATATGTCCCTGCAGTTTATTATAGGAAATTCCGGTGCGGGAAAATCCAGCACCGCATATAGAAATATTATCCGGGATGCCAGGATGAATCCGGACAGGCTTTATTATGTGATCGTTCCGGAGCAGTTCACCATGCAGACGCAGAAGACACTGGTGGAAATGCACCCGGACGGCGGCATTCTGAACATTGATATCCTGAGCTTTGACCGCCTTGCCTATCGCGTGTTTGAAGAGGTAGGCGGTGATACACGCAGGCTTATGGAGGAAACCGGCAAAAATATGGTACTTCAGAAGCTGGTGCAGATGAATCAGAAGGAACTGGGATATCTGAAGAACCAGATGAAAAAACCAGGTTATCTGGATGAAATAAAATCTTTGATCTCAGAGTTTATGCAGTATGAGATCAGGGAAGAAGAACTGGATGAGATGATACGTGAGAGTGAGGACAAAACGCTTCTCCAGATGAAACTCAAGGATGTAAAGGTTTTGTATCAGGCTTTCCGGGAATATCTTTCCGGGCATTTTATGACGGCGGAGGAAGTGCTGGAGGTTCTGGCAAAAGAAATCCCGTTTTCCGAGAAACTGAAGGGAAGTGTCGTTCTGCTGGATGGTTATACAGGATTCACGCCGGTCCAGATGGAAGTTCTCCGGGAACTTCTGGCAGTCTGTTCAAAGGTTTCTGTGACAGTGACCATGGATGTCAGAGAACAGTTTCTGGCGATGGGAAAACCGCATGAATTGTTTTATATGAGTCATAAGATGATCCGGTCTCTTGCAGAGCTCACAAAAGATATGGAAGAACCTGTCTGGATCGCACCGGGAAAACAGTCTCGATTTGCAGATTCTCCGGCCCTGGATTTTCTGGAGCAGCATCTGTTCCGTTATCACAGGAGTGTCTATGAGAAAGAGCAGCAGGAGATTCAGATTTTTTCTGCACGGGATCCGGAGAAGGAAATGGAAGAAACAGCCAGAAGAATTCTGCGGCTTGTCAGAGAGAAGGATTATCATTATGGTCAGATCGCAGTGATCACCGGAAATCTTGAGGAATATGGAAGTGTGGCAGGGCAGGTCTTTGAGGATGCCGGAATTCCATATTTTATTGATGAAAAACATTCCATTCTTATGAATCCATTTGTAGAATATCTCAGGGCGGCACTGGAGATGGTGGTTCAGGGATTCAGCTATGAGAGTGTATTCCGTTATCTGCGCTGTGGAATGTCTGATATTTCCCGCAAAGAAGCAGATATACTGGAGAATTATGTGATCGCACTTGGAATCCGGGGAATCCGGAAGTGGCAGGAGAAATGGGTGCGTGTCTATCGGGGCATGGATCCGGAACAGATGGAAGAGATCAATGAGATCCGTGAGAAATTTGCAGAAGAAGTGGGACTTCTTGCTGAAGGTTTTTCCGGAAGAAAGAAAACGGTGGAAGAATATTGCCGGTGTCTGTATGAATTTATCGTACAGAGCAGGATACAGGAAAAACTTCTGACACAGGAGCTTTACTTTGGTGATCTTGGAAACAAGTCGATGGAGAAGGAATATGCCCAGATTTTTGGGATCATGATGGAACTTCTGGATAAGATGGCAGAGATTCTTGGTGATGAGATGGTTTCTCCGGAGGAGTTTCTGCAGATTCTGGAAACGGGAATGACACAGGCAAAGGTTGCACTGATTCCTCCAAGCATGGATCAGGTTCTGGTTGGTGATATGGAGCGTACACGACTGAAGGATGTAAGAGCCTTGTTTTTTGTCGGAGTGAATGAGGGAAATATTCCAAAAAACACACAGACAGGAGGAATCCTGACAGAGATGGACAGAGAGTTCTTTAAGGACCAGGGTATGGAGCTTGCACCGGGACCAAAAGAGCTTATGAACATGCAGCGGTTTTATCTGTATCTGAACCTGACAAAGCCAAAGGAACAGCTGTGTCTTTCTTACAGTCAGTCGAATGGAAGAGGAGAAGCCAGCAGTCCGGCTTTTCTGCTCCATACGATCAAAAGAATGTTCCCAAAGCTTAACGAAGTGCGGGCGGATCAGCCGGAGAGTCAGATGGAGCTTCTGGAGACACCGGAAACCTCGATAGAATATCTTCTGGAAGGACTTACAGAGGAAAACACAGATGAACTGAGTCCTGTTTTTCGGGAACTGTACAGCTGGTATCTGAGAAGTCCAAAGTACAGACCACTGGCTGAAAAACTGACGGATGCAGTGTTTTTGCGAAAACCGGAGGATAAAATCAGCGAGAGTGTGGCGAAGGCACTGTATGGGGAAGTTTCTCCGCACGGAGCGACAAGGCTGGAACGTTTTTCGGCATGTGCATTTGCACATTTCCTGAAATATGGACTTGCCGTGACAGAACGAGTGGAATATGAATTCAAGGCGATGGATATGGGAAATGTCATTCATCAGGCCCTGGAAAATTTTGCAGTGGAGTTGAGAAGGAAGAAACTGGACTGGAGCAGTCTGGATGATAAAGTGAGGGATGAGATCGCGGATGAGTGTCTGGACAAGGTTGCGGCAGATTATGGAAATACGATCCTTCAGAGCAGTTTCAGAAACCACTATATGATCGAACGTACCAGAAGAATCTTGAGAAGGACGGTATGGGCACTGCAGGAGCAGCTCAAAAACGGTAAGTTTAAGCCGGAAGGATTTGAGGTTTCCATAGGTGGAGGAAGGATCGACCGACTGGATACTCTGAAAGAGGACAACCGGGTTTATGTGAAGATCATTGACTATAAGACAGGAAACACTTCTTTTGACCTGGTGAGTATTTATTATGGACTGCAGCTGCAGCTGGTGGTCTATATGGATGCGGCCATGCAGGCAGAAAAGAGGCTCTACCCGGAGTGTGAAGTAGAGCCGGCAGGAATTTTTTATTACAATGTCAAGGATCCTATGATACAGAAAACGCTTCAGGAAGATCTGGATGAACTGGATCCGGAGATTATGAAAAAACTGAAGATGAATGGGCTGGTATCCTCTGATCCGGATGTGATCCAGAAGCTGGATGCATCGGTTGCCTCACTTCCTCTGTCCTATACGACAAAGGGGGCACTGCGTAAGGGTTCTTCTGTGGCAAGTCCTCAGAGATTCCGGCTTTTGAATGCCTATGTGAAGAAAAAGATTACAGAAGTACAGGATTCTATCCTGACAGGAAAGGCAGATGCCTCTCCATATGAGATAGGAAACAAAAATGCCTGTACCTACTGTGCATACCAGGGCAGCTGTGGATTTGACCGTAAGATCCCGGGCTATGAATTCCGGAGACTGAAGCAGTTTGCAGACGAGGAAGTCTGGAAGAATTTTGAACAGGAGGCAGAGTGAGATGGGAATGAAGTGGACCGAGGAGCAGAGGAAGGTTATCACTCTGCGTGACAGAAATATTCTGGTTAGTGCGGCAGCCGGCTCCGGAAAGACAGCCGTCCTGGTACAGAGGATCTTAAGTAAGATCATGGATCCAAAAAGGCCGGTGGATATCGACCGGCTTCTGATCATGACATTTACAAGAGCGGCGGCAGGAGAAATGAAAGAGAGAATCTCCAATGCGATCGATCAGGCATTGTACGAAAATCCGGACAATGAACATCTGCAGAAGCAGGCAACACTGATCCATAATGCCCAGATCACGACGATCGATGGATTTTGTTCCTATATCATCCGGAATTACTTTCATATGGTGGATCTTGATCCGGGATATCGTACTGCAGAAGAGGGAGAACTGAAGCTTCTCAAGGAAGATGTCATGAAGGATCTTCTGGAAGAGGCATATGAGAAAGCAGATCCGAAATTTCTGAGTCTGGTTGAGTGCTATGCATCAGGAAAATCCGATGATGAGATCAGAGAGATGGTTTATAAGCTTTATAATGCGGCGATGAGTCATCCTTTTCCGGAAGAGTGGCTGGAAGAATGTCTGAATGTCTATCAGGTGGAAAACATAGAAGATCTCCGCAAAACAAACTGGATCCGTCTTCTCTGGGAAACGCTGGATGAAAAGGTCATACAGGCAGAAGCACTGGCAGAGAGTGCCAGAAGACTGTGTGAAGAGCCGGACGGTCCCTATATCTATGAGGAAGCACTGGCAGACGATCTGAATTTCTGGAGAGAGATAAGACGGCTTAAGGATACCAGAGATTATGACAAGGTGGCAGAGACTCTCGCAGGTCATACGTTTGCGAAACTTTCAGCAAAGAGGGACAGTTCCATAGATCCGTTCAAAAAAGAGCAGGCGAAGGAACTTCGGGATGAAGAAAAAGAAATCTGTAAAGAGCTTTCGACGAAGTTTTTTAATCAGAAGGAAGAAATCCTTCTGGAACTGATCGCCTGTGCAAGAGAGCCGCTGGAAGGACTGACAGAGCTTACACGTCAGTTTAAGGAGGCTTTTTCCAGGAAGAAAAGAGAAAAAAATCTTTTGGATTTTACGGATATGGAGCACTTTGCACTTCGGATACTTGTCGAAAAAGTGGATGAAGAACTGATACCCACACAGGCGGCCCGTGAATTATCCGAAAAGTATGAAGAGGTCATGGTGGATGAATATCAGGACAGTAACTTTGTGCAGGAGCTTATCACAACGATGGTATCCGGCTGGGTGTCAAAGCGCAAAAATATTTTTATGGTAGGTGATGTCAAGCAGAGCATCTACCGTTTTCGTCTGGCAAGGCCGGAGCTTTTTATGGAGAAATATCATAGTTATTCTCTGGAAGACAGCGAGGAACAGAGAATCGACCTGCACAAAAATTTCCGAAGCCGTGCAGAGGTACTGAATTCTGTCAACTATATATTCCGTCAGATCATGGGAGAGGATCTTGGAGGAATCACTTATGATGACGATAATGCTCTGTATCCGGGAGCATCCTTTCTGGAAGGAGAAGATCCGGAGTTTGTCCGCACAGAGGTTCTCATTGTAGAAAAAGACGGCGAGGAAGCACAGGATGAGCAGGAGCAGAAAAATGCGAGAGAGATGGAAGCCCTGGCAATCGCACAGCGCATCCACAGGATGATCGGAAAGGACAGGATCCTGGATAAAGAAACCGGAGAATATCGCGAGATAAGGTATGGAGATATTGTAATTCTTCTGCGAAGTGCCACGGGCTGGTCAGAAACCTTCAGCCAGGTTTTAAGTTCCAGAGGGATTCCGGTGTACTCTGCGTCGAGAACAGGATATTTTTCTGCACAGGAGGTGGTAACACTTCTTAACTATCTGAGAGTCTGTGACAATCCGCTGCAGGATATTCCGCTGACAGGCGTACTGCATTCCCCGATCGTAGGCTGTACAGCACAGGAGCTTGCGATGCTTCGAAGTGAATGTCCGGATGGAAGAGTATATGACAGTATCTGCGCTTACGTGGAAAAGGCAGAGGAAATATCCGAAGAAAACGTGGAAAAACTCCGACTTGTGCAGAAGTTGAAACTGTTTTTGAGCCAGCTCACAAAATTTCGTGATATGGCGGCTTATACACCGATCCATGAGCTTATCCTGTACATTCTCAAAGACACGGGATATGGCAGATATGCAAGGGCAATTCCGGGAGGTGCACAGAGAGGAGCAAATCTGCATATGCTGGTCGAAAAGGCAATGGATTATGAAAAAACCAGTTACAGGGGACTGTTTAACTTTATCCGTTATATCGAAAAGCTTCAGAAATATGAGGTGGATTTCGGTGAAGTCAATCTGGCAGATGCAGGCAGCGGTGCTGTGCAGATCATGACAATCCACAAAAGCAAGGGACTGGAGTTCCCGGTCGTGTTTGCGGCAGGGATGGGAAAACAGTTTAATTTCCAGGACATCAATGCGAAATTTCTGATTCATCCGGAGCTTGGCTTTGGGGTGGATGCGATCTTTCCGGAAAAGAGACTGATCGTATCGGCAATGCAGAAGCAGATCATCAGAAGGGAACTGAAAAGAGAGAGCCTGGGAGAGGAGCTGAGAGTTCTCTATGTGGCACTGACCAGAGCAAAAGAAAAACTTATTATCACCGGTTCGATGGGGAATATAGAGGCTGCATTAAGAAGCGTGTCCCGTTATATGCACAGTGAAGAAACCCTGCTTCCACTGGGCGTGCGTTCGGAAGCCAGAAGCTACTGGTCCTATATCCTTCCGGCACTGGTCCGTCATCCGGCAATGAAAGAACTTCTGGCGGAGTACGGGATTTTTGGGAAGCCGGAAAAGATCTGTGAAGAAAATGCAGATTTTCTGATTAGCAAGGTGACACTTGGAGAACTGGTACAGGGAGAGATACTGGATCAGACAGATGCACAGCTTCGGGAAGCGTTTTTCAGGGAATGGGACAGTGAAAAAATTTACGATGAAAACATCCGGCAGGTGCTGAAAGAGAAATTTGACTTCAGTTATCCGTATGCATACCTCAGAGAACTGCCGGTGAAGGTAAGTGTTTCAGAACTGAAAAAACGAAAATATGCAGACGAGGAAGAAAAAGAATCTGCTCTTTATCCGGAGCCGGAGATGGTTCGGATCGTACCGGGATTTATTTCCGGCGAGAGAGAAGTGACGCAGGGAGCAGCTCGTGGAACAGCCTATCACCGGGTGATGGAATGTCTGGACTATACCCGTCTGGATGGAATCCGGGAGATTGACGGACAGATCAGAACCCTGGTGGAAGGGCACAAGATGTCACCGCAGGAGGGCGAATGCATCTACAGAAGAGATATCCTTGGTTTCGCAGAGTCAGAACTGGGACAGAGAATGAAGCGGGCGGCACAGGATAAGAAACTTTACCGGGAGCAGCCGTTTGTGATGAAAGTAGACAGGAAGGAGCTGGACGCTTCCTGGAGCGGCGATGAGACGGTTCTTGTACAGGGAATCATAGATGCGTATTTCCTGGAAGGTGAGGACATTGTGCTGGTGGACTATAAGACTGACCGGATTGCCCGGGGAGAAGAAAATAAGCTGATCGAACGATATAAGACACAGCTGGAGGATTATGCCTCGGCACTGGAACGGATGCTCCACAAAAAAGTAAAACAGAAATATATTTATTCCTTTGCACTTCGTAAGGAATTGCTGCTGTAAGGCATGAGATGGAAATATCCTGCGTCTGGAGAGTATCAAACTCTCCAGCCTGCGGGATATTTGTTTTTGAGGGTCTGGCCGACCAGCTTGCCGAATCCGATGGGATAGCCGTCTGCACAGAGAAGATGCCACCCCTTTGCATGGGCTGCTTCTTCCGGTTCGATATTCAGGGTTTCGCCTTTCAGATAACGTGTCAGACGCTCATCCGACACGGAGAGGGAAATGACTGCTTCGGCATCACCTTTATGCAGAGCCAGTGCAAAAGGTTCTGACGGCTCGAAGCGGTTCTTCTTGAGATCACCGAGATAAAGTCCGTTTCGAAGAAAGGTCAGTCCGCGGAAATCGCCGGTGAGCGGCGGAAGATAATACACCTTGTCCTTTCGCGTCTCCACCCGGTTCCAGTCAAAAGGCTTTCCGCCGAGCATCTTAAGGCCGATTTCTTTCAGGAAAAGTTCCAGCCATTTCCGAGTTTCCGGATTTGGCTTTGCTAAGGACGGGGAGGCGATCAGATCTGTGCGGCCTTCCTTTTGAAACAGTGCCATGAAGTGTCCCTCTCCCTGCGTTTTGTGTGGAAAAAGGTGTACACAGCGGCTGAGACGAGGATCTTTGTTGCCCCAGTCCGGAACGCCTGGAGTGAATCCTTCATGGGATGGGAGTTCGATCAGTTCCATTTCCGGGCGATTTTCAAGAAGCCAGGAGACAACGCCCTCATCCTCCTCCGGCGCGAAGGTACAGGTGGAATAAAGAAGCTGTCCACCGGGACGGAGCATATCGGCAGCCTGAAGGATCAGTTCCCGCTGTATACCGGCAAGCTCCCTGGATTTCTCAGGAGACCAGTCTCTGGCAAGAGCTTCTTCCTTGCGGAACATTCCTTCGCCGGAGCAGGGGGCATCCAGAAGGATTTTATGGAAAAATTCCGGGAAGCGTTCCCTGAGGCGGGCAGGTGTCTCGTTGGCGACAAAGGTGTTGGTGAAGCCAAAAAGTTCTACATTGCGAAGCAGGGCACGGGTACGAGAAGCACTGATGTCATTGGCGACCAGAAGTCCTTCGCCGTTTTGCCGTGCGCCAAGCTCTGTTGTTTTACCACCCGGGGCGGCACAGAGATCCAGCACATTTTCGCCGGGGAGGACCGGCAGGCAGGATGCAGGAGTCATGGCGCTGGGTTCCTGAAGATAATAAAGCCCTGCCTGATAAAACGGACAGTAAGACGGGCGCACATCCTCCGGATAAAAATAACCGTTTGGAATCCAGGGAATCGGCGTTACCGGGAACGGAACGAGTTTTTCAAATTCCTCGCAGCTGATCTTGGAAGTGTTGACGCGAAGGCCGTAGGTTCTTGGTAAATCATAGCTTCTGATAAAAGAATCGTATTCATCGCCGAGCATTTCTCTCATTCGTGCAAGAAAGGCAGGATGAAGAAGTTCTGTAATATTCTGTTCTGACATAAGAATCTCCTGTTTTATTAAAGTATCGGAAGGATTGTATCCTGTGGAACAATTGTAACTGTTTACAGCTAAACATGTCAAAACACCTCGCGAGATACTACCTTCTGAATAGCTATCAAACTACGATAAAAGTATAAATCAGGCCGACCAAATAGAAAATACTATTGACAAAACTATATTATATATTATATAGTATTAGTAACAAAATAATATTATACATAACAATAATATTATAGAATATATGAACAGGAAGTGAGAACATGGTATTTAATACAGGTGCAGCACTTCTGGATGCAATCGTACTGGCGGTAGTTTCCAAGGAGGAGGAAGGAACCTACGGTTACAAGATCACCCAGGATGTGCGGAGCGTGCTGGAGGTATCTGAGTCCACACTATATCCGGTTCTTCGCAGACTTCAGAAGGATGAATGTCTGGAGACATATGATATGGCATATGCGGGCAGGAATCGCAGATACTATAAGATCACAGAGAAGGGAACAGCACAGTTGAATCTTTACAGAGTTGAGTGGAAGAATTATTCAACGAAGATTTCGAAATTGTTTGAGGGAGGCATAGAGTTATGAACAGAGCGCAGTTTATGGAGCAACTGAAGAAACTGCTTTCTGATATCTCGGAGGAGGAACGCCAGGAGGCTCTTGACTATTATGAGAGTTATTTTGATGACGCCGGGGAAGACCAGGAAGCAAATGTGATCAGGGAACTGGGAAGTCCGGGTAAGGTGGCCGCGATCATCAAGGCTGATCTTAAGGACAGCTCGCAGGATTACGGAGAATACACAGAGAAGGGTTTTGAGGATGAGCGTGTCAGACCGGAGCCGGAGATGATGCAGAAGAGAGGCGGCCGTGCAGAGCGTGGCTATCACGCTGAACGTAAGGGAGGCAATGCAGGTGTGATCCTGGCACTGATCCTTCTGGTGTTTGTTTCTCCGCTTATCAAGGGAGCGGTTGGCGGAATTCTTGGAGTTATTGTCACCCTGGCACTTCTTCCGTTTCTGATTGTGTTTGGAATCGGTGCAGCGGTACTGGTGCTTTTTGCAGTCGGAATCACAGCTTTTGGTGCCGGTATCGGAGCATGCTTTTCCGGCAGCGTAGGATTTGGCATTCTGGGAGCCGGAATCGGCTGCATAGTTCTTGCGGTGGCACTGGCAGGTCTGGTATTTCTGATTTGGACGGCTACCAGGGTTCTGCCGATGCTGCTTCGGAAGTTTGTAGATTTTTGTAGTCGGCTTGTTAACAGAAATATGAAAAAGGAGGCGGGATTATGAGAAAAATTTCCAGAGTTCTTTTAAAAACAGCATTGGGTCTGGGAGTTGCCGGTATAGGTCTTTGTATAGGAGGTGTAGTTATGGGAGCTACGATCACAGGCTTTGATCTTTCAAGGTACGGAGTTAATACGACCATTAAGAAGGTTGCAAATTCAGCCTGGACAACGGGCAGTGATGTCTGGGATGAGGACTGGGATGAAATATCCCGCATTGAACCGACAGAAACAGATAAGGACAAAGAAGTTTTTGAGACAGATCCGTCTGCTGATCTGGAATTCTCTTTAAGTGCAGGAGAACTTAGTTTTCAGCCTTATGACGGAGACAGGATCCTTATAGAAGTATCCGGTGCGAAGAAGGATAAGGTAAGGGTTGGTAAGGATGACGGCAGTCTGGTCCTTGAGACAACCGGAAGAACACAGGACAGAAAGATCCTGGTATCTTATCCTCAGGGTTATACATTTGATGAGACATCCATAGAGATCGCCGCAGGCACTGTCACTCTGAAGGATGGATTTAACACCGGTGAGCTGGATGTTTCCGTGGCAGCCGGAGAATTTACCAATACAGGCAGGCTTACAGCCAGAGAAGTGAGTATTGAAGTTGGAGCAGGAAACGTAGAACTGTCAGAACTGGATACGAAGGAACTGGAGGCTGACTGTGGAGTGGGAAATATCGAACTGAATATTTCAGGCAGAGAAACAGATTATAATTATGAGATTTCCTGTGCGGCCGGTGAGGTGGAAATCGGCGGCAGTTCCTACAGCGGTATCGGACACAGTAAAGAAATTACAAACCCGAATGCAAAGGGTGATATGGAACTGAACTGCGGTGTGGGTAACATCACGGTTACATTTACAGAATAAGAGATAGTATGCTGAAACTATAAATATTAAGATTTTAAGTAACTATTCAGAAGGTAGTATCCCGCGAGGCGTTTTGGAATGCATTTTGACTCGCAACTGTGAGGGTACTGAACAGTTAAGATTTTAAGAAAGAAGGCAGATTTCTATGAATAACAAACGACTTTACAAATCCTCTGTAAATTATATGCTGTGCGGTGTGTGTGGAGGTATCGCAGAATATTTTAATATTGACCCGACACTGGTACGTCTGGCGTGGATCATCTTTACCTGCTTTGGAGGAGCCGGAATCTGGGCATATATCATTGCGGCAATTGTAATCCCAAAAGACTGATACCGGATGAATAAATTTCTTCAAAACTGTCCATACTTTCCAAAAGACGTAACTGACAGTCATAATAAAGGAGTGAACGGACATGAATAAGGAGAAAGAGGTAGAAGCCTATCTTAGAGGCGAACTTCCGGAAGAAGAAAGGATCAAGTACGAGATCGCAGAAGAACTCGGAATTCTCGACAAAGTTCTTGAGAATGGGTGGAAAAGTCTTTCTGCAAAGGAAACCGGCAGGATCGGCGGACTGATGACGGGACGTAAAAAATAATAATATTGTATCTGGCAGCTGAGTCAGAAAATTCACAAAAGCATTGAACGGACACTGTTCCGGTCAGTGCTTTTTGTGGTATACTAAGAAATAAAGTAATTATTCAGAAGGTAGTATTCCGCGAGGCGTTTTGGCATGTTTTTTGCCAAAATCCCGAGACATACAAGGCAAAATGCCATCACCGAAGGTGATTTGGAATGCATTTTGACTCGTAACTGTGAGGGTGCTGAACAGTTACGAAATAAAAGGGTTTGTCTGTAAATAGTTATGAAGAAACTGTAAAAACAGAGAAAACAACAGGGAGATGTGAATGAACAGGGAAGAAGCATACGTGAAATTAGATAAAGTTTCCAAAATATATAAGATGGGTGAGGTTGAGATCCGTGCAGTTGATGAGATCAGCTTTGAAATTGCCAAAGGCGAATTTGTGGTCATTGTAGGACCGAGCGGTGCCGGAAAGACGACCGTCCTCAATATTCTCGGAGGTATGGACACCGCATCCAGAGGTCTTGTTCAGGTGGACGGAAGAAATATCACAGACTACAACAGCAGACAGCTTACCGCATATCGAAGAGATGATATCGGTTTTGTGTTTCAGTTTTATAATCTGGTGCCAAATCTGACTGCCCTGGAAAACGTAGAACTTGCCATGCAGATCTGCAAAAATCCGTTGGATGCAAAGGAGGTCCTGCGAGAGGTCGGACTTGAGAAGAGGATGGGAAATTTCCCGGCACAGCTTTCCGGTGGGGAACAGCAGCGCGTCTCCATAGCGAGAGCACTTGCAAAGAATCCGAAGCTTCTTCTCTGTGATGAGCCGACAGGTGCACTGGATTATCAGACAGGTAAGGCGATTCTGAAGCTTCTTCAGGATATGTGCAGGGAGAAGAATATGACAGTGATCGTCATCACGCACAATTCGGCACTGACCCCTATGGCAGACCGGGTGATCCATATCAAGAACGGAACGGTTTCTTCGATGGAACAGAATGATCATCCGACACCGGTGGAGGAGATTGAATGGTAGGAAAACGCAGAAAAAAAGCATTGCACAAAGATTTCTGGCAGGAGATCCGAAAGAGCAGGGCACGTTTTATTTCGATATTCTGTATCGTGGCACTGGGAGTTGCATTTTTTTCCGGGATCCAGGCATCATCGCCGGATATGAGATTATCAGGAGATGATTATTATAATGAAGTACAGCTTATGGATCTCAAGATCGTGGGAACTCTTGGGCTGACGGAGGATGATATAGAAGCAGTCCGGGCAGTTGACGGTGTAGAGAGTGCAGAAGGTGCTTATTGTACAGATGTGATCTGCGGCGAGGAAAGGCAGAAGGTTCTTCATATAGAATCTGTGGATCAGAATGTGAACCAGCTCACTGTGACAGAGGGACGGCTTCCTCAAAAGAGTGGAGAATGTTTTCTGGATTCGGCTTTTGCATCAGGGCAGGGATATGAGATCGGGAGCACGATAAAGATGCGTCAGGATAAAGACAGCAGGCTTCTGAATACAGAGACCTATACGGTCGTCGGGCTGGGCAAAAGTCCTCTGTATATTTCCTTCAACAGGGGAAATACAACGGTTGGCTCCGGGGAGGTAAATGGCTTTGCATATGTTCTTCCGGAAGATTTTGATCAGGAGGTTTTTACCCAGATCTATATCCTGGCACATGGGACGGATAAGGTGATCAGTTACACGGATGCCTATGATAATCTGGTCGAGAAACTTCAGAAGCGGGTTGAAGGAATTGAGAAAGAACGCTGTCAACTTCGTTATAATGAAATAATGTCAGAAGCACAGGATAAGATAGCCGATGCAGAAAAAGAACTTGCCGATGGAAGAAAGGAAGCAGATAAAGAGCTTGCCGATGCCAGCAAAAAGCTTTCTGACGGTGAGAAAGAAATCCGTGACGGAAAGAAAGAATTAGAAGATGGCAGGAAGAAACTTGCCGATGCAAAAGAAGAACTTGCCGATGGCAAAAAACAGCTGGAGGATGCCAGAGCCCAGCTGGCTGACGGGAGAACCCAGATCTCTTCAGCCAGAGAACAGGTTGCCGACGGACAGGCACAGCTGGAAACAGCCCAGGAGAAACTGGATGACGGATGGTCACAGTACAATGCCGGAAAGAAACAATATGAGGAAGGCAAGGCTGAATTTGACAAGGCAAAACAACAGATAGAAGCAGGAAAACAAAAAATCGCAGATGGACGTGCTGGGCTTGAGCAGAAGCAAAAAGAACTGACTGATGGAATTGCACAGGTGACATCCGGGCAGGCAGCGGTGGATGCACAGATCACACAGCTGGAAGGGCAGATTGCACAGATTCAGGCCGGGCTTGAACAGCTTGCAGGGGTCGAAGAACAGTTGGGAGCGGCACAGGCGGCGAAGGAACAGGCTCTCGGGGCAGTTCAGGCAGCACAGGAAAATGTAAACAGTGCGCAGACAGCCTATGACGAAGCACAGCAAAAAGCTGAAGCAGGAGAACTTTCGGAAGAAGAACTTGCAGTCTATGAACAGGCTTTGAATGAGGCACAGGGACAACTGTCGGCAGCGGACAGTGCCTTAAACGAGGCGCAGGCAGCTGTGGATGCCTGTCAGCAGGCAGTCAGCCAGAAGGCAGAGCTTGAGAACAATCTGAGTGCGGCTCAGGGCGGGCTTTCACAGGCTCAGTCCAGTAAAACAGAACTGGCAGCTGCACTGGAGAGCCTGAAGGCCGGACAGACTACCATTGATCAGAGCCGCACTCAGATGGACAGCGAATCGGCAAAGCTTGCAGCAGGAGAGAAGGAACTTGCGTCAAACGAAAAAACTCTGACGGCGAGTCGGAAGAAACTGGATGCAAGCCTTCAAAAGCTTCAGAGCGGTCAGGCTGAGCTGGACGCAAACCGGGCAAGACTTGAGGCGGCACAGGCGGAAATTGCAGCAAATGAACAGAAACTTTCTTCCGGTGAGGCAGAAATCGCTGCAAATGAGAAGAAGCTTAGTGATGGTGAAAAAGAGATCCGGGAAAATGAGCAGAAGCTCAAGGATTCTGAGAAGAAACTTAAGGATGCAGAGAAAGAATTAGAAGATGGAAAGAAAGAGTATCAGGATGGCAAGAAAGAAGCAGAGGATGAGATCCGTGACGGAGAACAGAAGATCAACGATGCGAAGGAAGAACTGAACGACATCAAAGAGCCTGAATGGATCATTACAGACAGGAACAGCCTTCCGGAATATTCGGACTATGGTGATAATGCAGACCGTATCAAGAGTATTGGTGAGGTTTTTCCTGTCATTTTTTTCCTGGTAGCGGCACTGATCAGTCTCACAACCATGACAAGAATGGTAGAAGAGCAGAGGACCCAGATCGGAACGATTAAGGCACTCGGATATAAAAAGATGGATATCGCCTCCAAATATCTGAATTATGCATTCCTGGCAACAGCCGGAGGAAGCGTGGCAGGAATTCTGATTGGCGAAAAAATGCTTCCATATATAGTCATCAAGGCATATGGAATGATGTACCACAATGTTTCCAATAATCTTCAGATTCATTACGAGTGGAAATATGCACTGACCGCTTCGATAGCAGCACTGATCTGTACGGTGGGAGCAACCATTATTTCCTGCCGGCAGGCACTGGCAGAAACACCGGCGGCTCTGATGCGTCCGCCGGCACCGAAAGAGGGAAAGCGAATTTTTCTGGAACGCATTCCGATTTTGTGGAAGCATCTGAACTTTACCTGGAAGTCATCGCTTCGAAATCTTTTCCGCTACAAGAAACGACTTTTTATGACAGTTTTCGGCATCGCAGGCAGCATGGCACTGATGCTGGTAGGTTATGGGATCCAGGATTCCATCTCAGATATTGTGAATCTGCAGTACAAAAATCTGCAGCATTATGATGGAACGATCATTGCTGATGGTGACGCGGCTGAGACGGATAAGAAGGCACTTATAAAGGAACTGGATCAGAACTCAAAACTGGATCATTATACCAAAATCCAGCTTTCCAAGCTCACTGCACCGAATGGAAAGGCAAATTTAAGTGTATATGTCTATGTTCCGGAGAATCTTAAGAATTTCCAAAAGGATGTTACCCTTCGAAACCGCATAACAAAGGAACAGTACGAACTGACAGATGAGGGGGCGGCAGTCAGCGAAAAAACAGCAGCACTTCTGGATCTTAAGGCAGGAGACGAACTGATTCTCAAAAAAGACGACAGGGAATATCGGACAAAAATAGCCGTGATCACAGAGAACTATGCCGGTCATTATGTTTATATGACACCGAAGGTATATGAAGATGTCTTTGGAGAAGAACCCGATTATGAAGATATTGTATTCTTGGTCAGGGATGAGTATAAAGATCAGACGGAAGAAATCGGTCAGAAGATCATGGAGTCTCCAGCTGTACTGAGTATCAGTTATACAGCCAGCACAATGGAGATGGTAAACCGTATGCTCAGCACTCTGGGAATCGTTGTTGTAGTCCTGATCGTATCAGCTGGAATGCTGGCGTTTGTCGTGCTGTATAACCTCAATAATATCAATATCACAGAGAGGCAGAGGGAACTGGCAACGCTTAAAGTACTGGGATTTTTTGACAAAGAGGTTTCGCAGTATGTGCTGAGAGAAAACATTATCCTTACTGCAGTCGGGATTCTTTTCGGAGCGGTCTTCGGTATTGGTCTGCATAGGTATATCATTGTGACAGTTGAAGTGGATGCAGTTATGTTTGGAAGAAATATCCGGCCGGTGAGCTTCGTATACTGCGCACTGCTCACCTGTGTTTTCTCAGCCATAGTGAATCTGTTCATGCACAAAAAACTCAAAAAGATAAATATGGTAGAATCTCTGAAATCTGTAGAATAGGACAGATCCTGGAATCTGAGATCAAAAATGGAAGAGAATATCTGTGAAATTTCATCAATCCTTCTTGACAAGGTTCCAAAATGCAATTATAGTAGTTTTCAGAGTCAGGCAAACTGCCCTTCACACAAGCAGTGTGAGGGGCTGTTTTTTCAATAAAGGAAATAGCCTATATACAATAAAGGAAATAGCCTATATAATCAGGAGGATATTATGAGCAAAGAACTTGCAAAGACTTATGACCCGAAAGGGCTGGAAGAACGTCTTTATCAGAAATGGATGGATAACGGATACTTCCATGCAAAGGTAAATCCAGATAAAAAACCATTTACAATCGTTATGCCGCCGCCGAACGTAACCGGACAGCTCCACATGGGACATGCACTCGATGAGACCATGCAGGATATCCTGATCCGTTTCAAGAGAATGCAGGGATATGAAGCACTGTGGCAGCCGGGAACCGACCATGCGGCAATCGCAACTGAGGTCAAGGTTATCGACAAGCTCAAAAAAGAAGGCATCGACAAGCACGACATCGGACGTGAGGAATTTCTTAAACATGCATGGGCATGGAAAGAAGAATATGGCGGAAAGATCATCAACCAGCTTAAGAAGCTTGGAGCATCCGCTGACTGGGAAAGAGAACGCTTTACCATGGATGAGGGCTGTTCAAAGGCTGTACAGGAAGTGTTCATCCGCTTATACGAAAAAGGATATATTTACAAGGGTTCCAGAATCATTAACTGGTGTCCGGTATGCCAGACTTCTATTTCAGATGCAGAAGTAGAGCATGAGGATCAGGACGGATTTTTCTGGCACATCAATTACCCGATCGTGGGAGAAGAGGGAAGATTTGTAGAGATTGCAACTACCCGTCCGGAAACACTTCTTGGAGATACTGCAGTTGCAGTAAACCCGGAGGATGAAAGATACAAAGACCTGATCGGCAAGATGCTGAAACTGCCGCTGACTGACCGTGAGATCCCGGTTATCGCAGATGAATATGTTGACAAGGAATTCGGAACAGGATGCGTTAAGATCACACCGGCACATGACCCGAATGACTTCGAGGTAGGCAAGCGCCACAACCTTGAAGAAATCAATATCATGAATGACGATGCAACCATCAATTCTCTTGGCGGTAAATATGCAGGCATGGACCGCTACGAGGCACGTAAGGCAATGGTAGCAGACCTTGAGGCACAGGGACTTCTCGTTAAGGTTGTTCCGCACAGCCACAGTGTCGGCACACATGACCGTTGCGGCACAACCGTAGAGCCGATGATCAAACCACAGTGGTTTGTACGCATGGATGAAATGGCAAAGGCTGCAATCAATGCTCTGAAACCAGGAGAACTGGAATTTGTTCCGGCAAGCTTCGGAAAGACATATCTGCACTGGCTGGAAAATATCCGTGACTGGTGTATTTCCCGTCAGCTCTGGTGGGGACACAGAATCCCGGCGTACTACTGTGATGAGTGTGGTGAAGTGGTCGTGGCAAGAGAAATGCCGGAAAAATGCCCGAAATGCGGATGTACACATTTCCATCAGGATGAGGATACTCTGGATACCTGGTTCAGCTCAGCCCTGTGGCCGTTCTCCACACTTGGATGGCCGGACAAAACACCGGAGCTGGAATACTTCTATCCGACAGACGTTCTTGTAACAGGATATGATATCATCTTTTTCTGGGTTATCCGTATGGTATTCTCTGCTCTGGAGCAGACAGGAGAAGTACCGTTCCATCATGTACTGATCCATGGTCTGGTACGTGACTCTCAGGGACGTAAGATGAGTAAATCTCTTGGAAATGGTATCGATCCACTGGAGGTTATTGATAAATATGGTGCAGACGCACTTCGTCTGACACTGATCACAGGAAATGCACCTGGAAACGACATGCGTTTTTACTGGGAGCGTGTAGAGTCCAGCCGTAACTTTGCAAACAAGATCTGGAATGCATCCCGTTTCATTATGATGAACCTGGAAGGCAAAACAGTAACAGAACCAGAAAATCTGAACGAGCTCTGCTTTGAGGACAAATGGATCCTTTCTAAGCTGAATGCAGTGATCCGTGATGTAACTGACAACATGGACAAATACGAGCTGGGAATCGCTGTTCAGAAGGTTTATGATTTCCTGTGGGATGAACTCTGTGACTGGTACATCGAAATGGCAAAAGTACGTCTCTGGAAGGCAGATGAGGATCCGAAAGCTGCAAACGATGCACTCTGGACACTGCGCACAGCACTGACAGAAGGCCTGAAACTGCTTCACCCATATATGCCGTTTATTACAGAAGAAATCTACTGTACACTTCTTCCGGAAGAAGAGTCCATCATGATTTCTGACTGGCCGGTATATCAGGAGGCATGGGTATTCCCGGAGGCAGAAAAAGCAGTTGAGAGCTTCAAGGAAGCAATCCGCGGAATCCGTAATACACGTACAGAGATGAACGTACCGATGAACCGTAAGACTCATCTCTACGTTGTTGGCAAGGATGCAGAAACCTGTGCAAGATACGAAGCATGCAAGAAATCTTTTGTAAACCTTGCATTTGCAAAAGAAATCCATGTACAGGAGAACAAAGACGGAATCGGTGAAGATGCAGTATCCGTTGTTGTATCTGATGCAGTTGTATATATGCCTCTGGAAGATCTTGTAGACAGAGAAAAAGAGATGGAACGTCTCAAGAAAGAACAGGAACGTCTCACAAAGGAAATCGCAAGATGCCAGGGCATGCTGAATAATCCGAACTTTGTCAACAAAGCACCGGAAGCAAAGGTAAATGCCGAAAAAGAAAAGCTTCAGAAATACGAAGAAATGATGGAAAAGGTAAACGTACAGCTTAAACAGATGGAGAATTAATAAAGGAGTATTCGGATGAAATGGTATAAAGTGTGTAACCGGATCTCACTGCTGCTTCATGCACTGTGCAGTACGGCAGGATATTTTCTGATCGAGGCGATCAGCCGTCATTCATTTTCGGCGGCATGGACATACATGACCACAAAACCACTTATCTTTGCATATAATGCCGCACTGATCTTTACAACGTCATTGCTGGTGTATCTTTTTCGCAAGAGATGTTTCTGGCGTGTGCTGATAGCAATTCTGTGGCTTTTGCTGGGCATTGTCAATGGAGTGATTCTGTTAAACAGGGTTACTCCGTTTACCGGACCGGACCTTCATCTTCTGACAGATGGAATGGCAGTGTTGAATAAATATCTTCCGTCCTGGGGAGTTGTAGTGGCACTGATCATACTGGGATTTTTTGTACTTCTTCTTCTCGTACTTCTGATTAAAGCACCGAGCTATAAACGAAAGGTGAAGTTTCGTTATGACCTTCTGCTTGTCGTTGTCGGAGCAGCACTTTTTGCCGGAGCCACGCAGCTGGCACTGGAAAAAAGAGTATTGTCCAACTACTTTGGAAACATTGCATTCGCATACGAGGACTATGGCTACCCATACTGTCTGGCGGTTACGATCTTTGATACAGGAATCAGTTGTCCGAGAGATTACTCAGAACAGGAGATTACACGGATCGAGAAGACAGAAGATAATCTTCCTGCCACAAAGGAAGACAGCAAACCGAATATTCTCTTTCTGCAGTTGGAGTCGTTTTTTGATCCGACACTGGTAAACTATCTTAATATTTCAGAGGATCCAATCCCGAACTTCCGTAAATTGATGAAAGAATACAGTTCAGGATATTATAAGGTGCCTTCTGTAGGAGCAGGAACTGCCAACACAGAATTTGAGTCCATCACAGGGATGAGCCTTCACTATTTCGGACCGGGAGAGTATCCTTACAAGAGTATCCTCAAGGAAACCACCTGCGAGAGTGCACCATATGTACTTAAGAATCTGGGATATGTGACTCACGCAGTACATAACAATGAGGCAAACTTCTATGGAAGAAGAAGTATCTTCCCGAATCTCGGATTTGACACCTTTACCTCTGCGGAATATATGCCGGAGGAAGAGGACAAAAATCCACTTGGCTGGACAAAGGATGAGGTTCTGACAGATGAGATCATCAAATGCCTGGACTCCACAGAAGAACCGGATTATGTATATACAATTTCGGTGCAGGGGCACGGCGGTTATCCGGAAGAATCCGTGCTGGATGATCCGGAGATCACCGTTACAGGTGCAGCTACCGAAAACCAGAATAACCAGTGGGAATACTACTGCAATGAGATTCATGAGATGGACCAGTTTGTCAAGGAACTGACAGATGCGCTTGCTGACTATCCGGAAGATGTGATTCTTGTTATGTATGGAGATCATCTTCCGACTATGGGACTCACCGTAGAAGATCTTAAGAACAAATATCTTTTCCAGACACAGTATGTTATGTGGGACAATTTTGGGCTTAAGAAAAAGGACGAGAACCTGGCAGCATATCAGATGGCGGCAGAGGTTATGGACCGTGCAGGAATCCATGAGGGTACTGTTTTTCGTTATCATCAGGCAAGAAGAAACACAAGAAATTATCAGGTGGATCTGGAAACCCTTCAGTATGATGTGCTTTACGGAAAACAATATTCTTATGATGGTGAGAATCCGTTTCAGAGGACCAAGATGCGTATGGGACTTTATGACGTGACACTGGATTCAATGGAGATGGTTTCGACGGCAGATTACACCTATCGCCTCAAAGGAACAAACTTTACGCCATCCAGTCAGGTTAAACTGAATGGAGACTGGTATGATACAGTATATGTAAATCCGACGACGCTGATAATCTCCGGAACAGAGATCAACGATTTTGACCGTCTTTCCGTTGTTCAGAGAAGCAACAGTTCTACCAGAAAAGCACTGAGCAAGAGCTATGACCGTTCTGCCTATATGCTGTATAATGAGAATAAATGGAAAATTCCGTCAGAAGATTCATAATTCTGACGAATAAAAGATTACGATTGGTACTGGACATCTTTCACCACTCATATATAATGGATATCGTAGTAGCAGGGGAATTTTTTCCTGCTGCTGCGAATACATTATAGGATAAGTGGTGAATTTTTTTATGAATTACGAAGAAGCAGTTGCTTATATTGAAGAAACTCCGAAATTTACGACCAAAAATAAAATGGAACACACAAAGGAATGTCTGAAACGCCTTGGAAATCCACAGGATAAATTCCGTGTGATCCATGTGGCCGGTACGAATGGTAAGGGAAGTACCTGTGCATTCCTGACTTCCATTTTGAGAGAAGCAGGATACTCCTGCGGACTTTTTACCTCGCCGCATCTGGTTGTGATCAATGAACGTTTCCAGATCAATGAGAAGAATATCAGTGATGAAGTGTTTCTGGATGCATTCTGCAAGGTGAAAGAACTGGCAGATGAACTGGTAAAGGAAGGAAACTATCATCCTACCTATTTTGAGTTTTTATTCCTGATGGGAATGGTGATCTTTGCAGATGCAGGCGTGGACTATGTAGTACTGGAGACAGGACTTGGCGGAAGACTTGATGCAACAACAGCGGTAGAAAATCCTGTAGCCTGTGTGATCACTTCGATCAGCTTTGATCATATGCAGTATCTCGGCAATACGATCGAAGAAATTGCGGGAGAGAAAGCAGGGATCATTGTTCCGGGCGTACCTGTGATCTATGACGGAAACGATCAAAAGGCGGCAAAGGTCATCAGAGAACGGGCACAGGAGCTGAACAGTCCATGCTATGAAGTTACGAGGGAAGATACGGAAATTATACGAAATACCTGTTCCGGCATTGATTTTTCATTTAAGAATGAGTATTATGGTAACACAGTATTTTCCATTCCGTTCATTGCACTGTATCAGGTGATGAACAGTTCTCTTGCTCTCAAGACGATGGAGGTCCTTAAGGAGGAGATTCCGGTATCGGCAGAAGCTGTGAGGAAAGGACTTATTGAGACACGCTGGCAGGGAAGAATGGAAACTGTATTGCCGGGAGTCATTGTAGACGGGGCCCATAATGAGGATGGAGTTGCACGATTCGTAGAAACGGCAGCACATTTTCAGAAGGACTATCCGCTTACTCTGCTGTTTTCTGCTGTGGATGATAAGGATTATACGGATATGATCCGCACCATCCTGGACAAGATCCAGTTCAGACATGTAGTGGTCACTCAGGTAGGCGGCTATCGTAAAGTACCGGCTGAGCAGCTGGCGGAGATTTTTAAGGAGAATGGATGTACTTCGGCAGAGGTCTGTGAAGATGCAGAAGAAGCATTCAGGAAAGCACTCTCGGAAAAAGGAGACGATGGACTGCTGTTTTGTGTAGGTTCCCTTTATCTGGTGGGTGAGATTAAAACCGCCATTCTTAAGGGAATCGGCAAATAAGGAGAAATTATTATGATCGATTATGAAGAGGAACTGAAGAAATTTGAACCCTGTCTGGATGTTACAGACGCAGAGGGTGCAATTTATGACAGAGAACTGACAGACATTCTGGATGTCCTTCAGGAGGTCTTAAGAGAAGCAAAAAGCAATAGACGTGTAAAATAAGACAAATCAATACACAAAGGGAGAAACATTGAATGAATTGTGTGAACTGTGGGGCATTTCTTACAGACATGGATCTGGACTACTGTCCGAACTGCGGATACAATGTTCTGATTCAGAAAAAAGTGGATTACCTGTCAAAGAGTTTTTATAATCAGGGGCTGGAAAAAGCAAGTATTCGTGATCTTTCCGGTGCAATTGCATGTCTGAAACAGAGTCTGATCTATGATAAAAGAAACATCAAAGCGAGAAACCTTCTTGGACTTGTGTATTTTGAGACAGGAGAAGTGGTTTCCGCACTCAGTGAATGGGTCATCAGTAAGAATCTGCAGCCAGCCAGAAATCTTGCAACAGAATATATCAATAAGCTTCAGGCAAACAGAAACCGTCTGAATGCGATCAATGAAACAATCAGGAAATACAACAACGCGCTGATGCTGTGTCGTGAAGGACATGAAGATATGGCGGCGATTAAGCTTCGCAGGATTCTGTCTCAGAATCCGAAACTGATCAAGGGATATCATCTTCTGGCATTGATCCAGATGAAGAATCGCGAATGGAACAAGGCGAGAAGAACCCTCAAAAAAGCTGCACGCATTGACAAGACAAATACGACAACGCTTCGCTTCCTGCGAGAGGTGGATGAGCAGACCGGTGTAACGACCAATCTGGAAAAAAGCAAAAAAGGACTTTTTCATTCCAATAAGGCTTCGAAACAGGATACGGATATTTTTGCATCGGAGCAGGTTGTGCAGCAGCCGGTTTATAAGGAACGTTCAGGACTCTCAGCCTTTTTTATCCTGATGGCAGGAATTGCAGCAGGGGTAGGAGCGTTCTGGCTTCTTGCAGCACCGGCAATCCGCCAGGGCATTTACAAGGAAGCGAATCAGCAGATTGTTCAGTACAGTGAGTCGCTTGCGAGCCAGGCAGCTGAGCTTACCAAAGCACAGAGTGATGCAAAAGAAGCTACAGAATCCGCGGATGAGGTAAGCCAGCAGCTTACATCAGAGCAGACAAAGAGCAAAAGCTATCAGGCACTGCTCCAGGCATATGCGGCTTATCAGCAGAAGAGTTTTGATGATGCGGCCCTGGAACTGCAGAATGTGCAGCAGGATGTCCTTTCCGACTCACAGAAAACAATCTATAATACGATCAGTCAGGCTGTAAATTCCGGAAACACCGGATCATCAGATACATCAGATGATGGAAGCGATGACAGCGGAGAATACGACGATTCGGAATATTATGAATAATAGTAACTATTCAGGAGGCAGTATCCCGCGAGGCGTTTTGGCATGTTTTTTGCCAAAATCCCGAGACATACAAGGCAAAATGCCATCACCGAAGGTGATTTGGAATGCATTTTGACTCGTAACTGTGAGGATACTGAACAGTTATAATAATAGTAACTATTCAGGAGGCAGTATCCCGCGAGGGTGCTGAACAGTTATGAATAACTGTAAGACAGAAATAAGCGAAACGATATAAGAAAAACCTCGGAGAAGGGGATGTACATAGAGTACATCTCCTTTTTTCTTTCGACATATCTGAGAAGGGGGGACAAAATGAGCGAAATATTTGAATTCAAAGAAGCGGTTCTGACCATTCATCTTCCACAGGAACTGGATCATCCGCAGTCGGACAGGATCCGAAAAGAAACCGACAGGATCATGAGCAGAGCCTACATCAAAAAAATAATATTTGATTTTGAGAATACAGAATTTATGGACAGCTCCGGTATTGGTCTGATCATGGGAAGATACCGTGCCCTTGGGATGGGACAGAAATGTATAGCAGCTGTCAATGTGGACAGGTATATGGATAAACTGCTTCACCTGTCAGGAGTTCACAGATACATGGAAATTCAGAAAAAAATCGAAGAGGGAGGACATTATGGAAAGGACGAATGAAATAACACTTATTTTTGACAGTCTGCCGGTGAATGAAGCATTGGCGAGGATCACAGCTGCATCCTTCTGCACACAGCTGAATCCGACGCTGGAGGAAGTGGCGGATCTGAAAACCGCAGTATCAGAAGCGGTGACTAACAGCATTATCCATGGGTATGAAGGAGAAGTACATAAGATAGAAATGAAACTTCTGCTTACCGGTCAGGAAATCTATGTGGAGATCACGGATCATGGAAAGGGGATTGAAGATGTAGAGAAAGCAATGGAGCCTATGTACACTACAAAGGCAGACAAAGACCGCTCGGGCATGGGGTTCACTTTTATGGAGGCGTTTATGGACGACCTTAAGGTGGAATCACAGGTCGGAGAAGGAACCCGCGTGCGCATGAAAAAAATCATCGGTCGATAGGGAGGGGATATGGAGCATACTCTTGCCCTGATCGGGCGTGCACACCAGGGAGATAAAGAGGCAAGAGATACTTTATTTAAAGAAAATACAGGACTGATCTACAGTGCTGCCAGGCGATTTCTTGGAAGGGGCGTGGAGATGGAAGATTTATTTCAGATTGGCAGTATCGGCCTTCTCAAAGCCGTGGATAAATTTGATCCGGCATTTGATGTAAAGTTTTCAACGTATGCTATTCCAATGATCATTGGAGAGATGAAACGCTTCTTCCGGGATGACGGGATGATAAAGGTAAGCCGGGCTATAAAGGAATGCAGACACAGAGTCTATCAGGCACGGGAGAAAATTGAGAGAGAATCCGGGCGGGAGCCGACGATCCAGGAACTTTCGGAAACACTCGGAATCGCGGCGGAAGAAGTTGCCATGGCTCTGGAGTCCGCTGTAAATGTAGAATCTATTTACAAAACCGTTTATCAAGGAGAGGGAACAGATATTTCACTGATCGATAAAATCCCAGAGAAAAAAGACGAACAGGAGAATTTACTGAACCGGATATTTCTGGAAGAACTTCTGGGGGAACTTAAGAGCGAAGAACGAAGGCTGATCTATATGAGATACTTCCGGGATATGACCCAGACGCAGGTGGCTGAAGTTCTGGGAATATCACAGGTACAGGTGTCGAGGATGGAGAAGAGGATATTGGAGAAGATGAGAAATTCGCATAAGGGATGAAATAAACAATAAGTCTTATAAGAAGTGTAGCTGCTGAAAAAACAGCAGCTACCTAAAAAATCACTATTTACTGTAACTTGTTTTTCCAAAAACAGATCCTTTTACTTTGGAAAGTGCGGTAAGAACGATCATTCCGAAGATTCCGCAGGAAATGACTTCGCCGGCACCGACGGTCAGCATCATCAGCGGGATCGGAAGATTTACACCATATCCGTAGTAAAGAACGAAAGGTACGATCACTGTGTTGGCGGCGATTGGCGGCAATGGAGCAAGCCATTTGCTGGCGCCGCGCAGCTTGTAAGTAAAAATTGCACCGATCAGTGTTGCAATACTTCCGAAAATGATATCTACAGGAATCGCACCGCCAAGAAGATTGGAAAGAATACATCCTACAAATAATCCCGGGATTGCAGCCGGTGTAAAGTATGGCAGAATAGTCAGTGCCTCAGAGAAGCGGACCTGAACTTCACCATAGCTTAATGGAGCAAACAGCAGAGTCAGAACTACATAGATAGCACCGATGGCAGCTGCCTGCACAAGGAACATAGTGTTTTTGTTTTTCATTATTCAATTCTCCTTTAGTTTTGTTTTATGAGTGGAAGGTCACGAACACTCAGCACATTTTACGGCGGTGACCGCCGGTCAAACCCTGTAAGACCTTGTTTTTATGGGCTTTGACGGTAGAGAGTATAGCACAGGAGAGAAAGAAATGCAAGACAAAAAGGATCCTGTAAGTGGATGAAACGAAAAAGATAAGTACTAAAATAAAATCACAAATTTCCATGGACATATTTCAAAAGTTGAGGTAAGATGGTACAGATGTTAATTATAGAAAGGCAGATTTATAGACATGGAAGAGAAGATTCTTGATTTCATCATGGAGTATGCACAGGAACATGAGAATGTTCCATTTCAGATTATTGAAGAAAATTTCAACATTCAGATGGATGAGAGCTTACGATCTATCATCAGTGATGCAATCTGGGACAGAGATAATGTTTCAGATGTAGTCATCGAAAATGACGGCTACATGATCAGTTGTTTTGAGGACTGATCATTTACAGTCAGGGAAAGAAATCATTCGGCAGACAGAGGACAGAAACGGGAGACCGTGTTCTGTCCTTTGTTGTTGAGGGAGAGATCAGGAAGCCTTCTTCTCATTTGGATTTTTGCAGAGATTTTTCCTGTTGAGATCCTCGAGGATGGTTGCGTTGACATCATCCTCGTATTTACGCATCTGTACCTGCATTGGAGTAGGATCGGCCGAAAAATTCAGACGGCTGAAATGATTAAAGAAGAACAGAACTCCGACGGCAAGGCCGATAGAGTAGGAAATCTCCAGGACAGTAAAACCGCTGGAGATTTCTCCCGTCACCTGAAAATAAACCTGCTGAAATAACCTGCCAACATCCACATCTGTATTAAAGGTCATGATGGAAAAAGCAGCTCCGAAAAAAGTAGCAAGGCAGACGAAAAAGATTTTGAGCCAGCGAAATACAGTGCCGGATGCAGAGCTTTTGTGGTAGGTAAGAATGAAATCGGGTTCTCCTATATGAGAAATGCTGAGATCAGGTTCTTTTTTCTGGATCATATCGATCAGATCCATGACGGACATGACATACTGACCGGATTTCATGTGATCCAGGCTGGCAACAGGAAGAACACGGAGACGGTTCAGGACTTTTGCGTTGCTGCAGGCAAGCTTTGCGATGTCCTGAAGATAAATATGCGGATGCTGTACCTGAATATTTGTATCAAGCTGTAAATATAAAGTATCACTCATAAGAAAACTCCTTTGATGCGATGGAAATAATCAATCTTTCATTTGAGGTTTAAAGATCAGACTGGCCAGGTATGAAAAAATCAGAGAAGCGGACACACCTGCGGCACAGGCAGTGAAGCCGCCTGTAAAAAGTCCGAGAAGACCATCCTGGTTAATGGCTGTCTTCATGCCTTTCCAGAGAAGATGCCCAAATCCGGGAAGGGGGACCGAAGCACCTGCACCGGCATAGTCGACCAATGGCTGATAGATTCCGACAGCACTTAAGAGGACACCGGAGCAGACAAGAAGAACCATAACCCTGCCGGGCATCAGTTTGGTTTTGTCAAGAAGAATCTGGACCAGGGCGCAGATGACGCCGCCGACCCAGAAGGCATTAAAATAATCCATATGAAACTCCTTTCAGGATAATTGCACGTGTTCAATAACAATTCCATGGGCGATGCCGGGAACGGATTCGCCCTCATTAAAGCTGACTTTGGAGAGCATGGCACCGGTGGGGACAAAAAGGACTTTTTTCCACTGTCCGCTGACAACGCGTGGAAGGATGAAGGCTGCCAGAACAGCGGCCGCACATCCGCATCCACTGCCTCCGGAATGGGTATCCTGTGCATCATTGTCAAAGATCAGAAGCCCGCAGTCATAGTGGCGGGAAGAGATGGAGATATCTTTTTCGCCGAGAAGATCAAACAGGATCCGCTGTCCGACTCTGCCGAGGTCTCCGGTGATGATGGCGTCGTAATAAGAAGGCTGACGCCGGAAGTCGGTCAGATGGCGAGAAATAGTGTCGCTTGCGGCAGGAGCCATGCATCCGCCCATGTTCAGGGAATCACGAAATCCAAAATCAATCACGGTTCCGGTGGTGACAGCGGTGATCACAGCACATCCGTTCTCGTGACGCAGAGGGGATGCATTGGGAAAATCACCAGAAAGAGGCGGCTTGTCTCCGAGAACGCAGGCTCCGCTTCCGGTCACTGTCCAGGTTGCGGACAGGGGACGCTGGTTGCCGTACCCCAGTGGAAAACGAAATTCTTTTTCGGCAGTAGCAAAGTGACTGGAAGCAGCACAGAGTATGTGTGAACCATAACCGGCAGCTACAGACATGGCACCGAGGGAGAGAGATTCTCCGATCGTGGAGCAGGCACCGTACAGCCCGTAAAACGGGATGCCTATTTCTGCAATGCCAAAAGAAGAGGCAATTGTCTGGGCGAGAAGATCACCGGCAAAGGCCATGCGGATATCGGAGGGCTTAAGCCCGGCTTTTCCGATTGCCAGGATCGCAGTTTCTTTTTGGAGTGTGCTTTCTGCATTTTCCCAGGTGTCCGTTCCGAAACGGGGATCCTCACTGATCATATCGAAGCAGTGCTTTAATGGTCCTTCGCCTTCTTTTTTTCCTACGATGGAAGCAGCACTCTGGATATAAACTGGTTCATGAAATGCAAGGCTTGCTTTTCCCATCTGAACTGTGTTGCTCATCCGATCACCTCCATAAGTTTAAGAATGTAGTAGATGATGCCAAGGAGCCAGGAACTTAAGATTCCGTACAGGATCACAGGACCTGCGATGGTAAAAATCTTGCATCCGATTCCAAAAATCTGTCCTTCGGCCTGGAATTCTATGGCTGAAGCTGCAACAGAGTTTGCAAATCCAGTGATAGGGACAAGACTTCCGGCACCTCCGAATTTTCCGATTTTGGAGTACAGGTTGAACCCTGTCAGAAGGACACTCAGCAAGATCAGAAGGAGAGAGCACCAGCTTCCGGCACTTTCCTGATCGATACCCATGGATTGTGCAGTGTTCAGGATGAACTGTCCCAGAAGACAGATGAGTCCGCCGGTGAGAAAGGCTTTTGCCATATTTATGGGAAGGCTGTGAGTTGGTGTAACGGACTTGACATATTGTTCGTATTTTTTCTGCTTTTGGAGCTGTTGTTTATTTGTCATGAAAAACTCCTCTCTTTCGGTTTGACTTTTATGTGGTTTATGCATATAATGATTGAGGCTTATTGCCAGCCAAAAAAGTAAAAAATGAGTGTACCGATGCATTTCCCGACGGCGATAGAGAGAATGACTGCCGGGAATCCTTCCGTCAGGTGGATCCTCCTGAAAAAGACAGGAAAGACAGAGGCTACCTCTGCCAGAGCCAGGATCCAGCTTCCAAGAAAAATGCCGGAAAAAACACCATATACTATCAGAAAAGGAATGCCGAGAGGCAGCGAAAAGTGAAACAGGCAGAACACATTGCCAAAGACAAAACCAAGCAGAGTCATATCTTCATAAAGAAGGACAGAATCTGCGGTACGTGTGATGCCGGCATATCTGGGCACGATGGAAAGGCCGATCATCAGTCCGACCGCACCGCCGGCGATGATGATACCTGAGCACAGTCCAAGAAAACCTAAAAAAATTTGCTGCCACATAAAAAAACTCCTTTTCGGTTGACTTTTATGTTTAGTATGTGAAAATTTGATAGAATCATACATTAATTCTTAAAAAACTATGAAAAACTGTACTTTTATCTGAGGAGATAGTATAATTAGTAAAAATGAGGGTGCGTGACATTTCACCAGGTTGCTGTGAGCGGAGTGAACAGTAATAACTACAAGAATGGTATAGGGAGGTTTTGCATGTATGATGCATATTCTCGAATGGAAATATTATTGGGGCAGAAGGGTGTAGACTGCCTGAGTAACGCCAGGATCGCAGTTTTCGGACTTGGCGGTGCGGGTTCCTATACAGTGGAGGCACTGGCACGCTGTGGAGTAGGAAGTCTTACTCTTGTGGATTATGATGAGATATCCGTGACAGATATAAACAGACAGCTCTATGCACTGCAGTCTACGATCGGACATAAGAAAGTGCAGATCGCAAAAGAACGGATACGTAATATTGATGAGGATATTCTGGTACACACATACGAAAGTTGCTATAATGAAGATACTATGGGACTGTTTGACCTGAGAATGTACGATTATATCGTGGATGCAATGGACACGGTTTCATCTAAGATACTCTTGATAGAGCAGGCGGGGAAATATAAGGTTCCGGTAATCTCATGTCTGAGTATGGGAGATAAGTTAGATCCTTCGAGACTGGAGATCATGGATATTTCTCGTGTCGCGGCAGATTCTGCGACCAAGAAGATGCGTGCAGAACTCCGGAAGAGAGGCGTCAGAAGACTTAAGGTGATTTGTTCACGAGAACATTCACACAGAGGATTTGAATTCAGAAAGATCAAACCAAGTGTCGAGAAAAACATCCAGGGAAGTATTTCATTTGTAGCGGGAGTGGCAGGTCTTATGACTGCCGGTGAGGTAGTCAGGGATATTCTTGCTGAAAAACACAAAAAATAACAAAATCAGGAGTTTGTGAACCTGATAAATAAATAGAAAGATTGAGGACAGTGTTTGTGAACGAGCAGATCAAGCAGAAATTTTGCCAGGAGCTGGGAGAAGAGCAGGTGCTCTTTGAAGAGCCTATGAAACGTCACACAACTTTTCGCATTGGCGGACCGGCAGAGGTCTTCGTGATGCCGAGAACAATAGAAGAAATACAAAAGACTCTTGAAATATGCAGAAGGGAGAAGCTTTCGTATTTTATACTTGGAAACGGAAGCAACCTGCTGGTAAGTGATCAGGGCTACAAAGGCGTGATCATCCAGATGGATCGCAATATGGAGCAGATCACTGTAGAAGGGACTGAGATCCGTGCAGCAGCGGGAGCACTCCTTTCTTCTATTGCGGTTGCAGCCAGAAGAGCATCCCTTACGGGATTTGAGTTTGCGGGAGGCATTCCGGGAACGCTTGGCGGAGCTGTTGTGATGAATGCAGGTGCCTATGGCGGAGAGATGAAGGATGTACTCAAGGATGTAACGGTAATGACCGGGGAAGGTGAGGTTCGTGTGATCCCGGCAGCAAAACTTGAGATGGGATACCGTACCAGCATTATCAAAAAAGCCGGTTATCTGGTACTTGGGGCAACAATTTCTCTTAAGGAGGGAAACCTGGAAGAAATCAAGACACTCACGAGAGAACTCCGTGAGAAGCGTACTTCAAAACAGCCGCTTGAGTTTCCGAGTGCAGGAAGCACGTTCAAGCGTCCGGAAGGATACTTTGCCGGTAAGCTGATCATGGACAGCGGGCTTCGAGGCTGTCAGATCGGTGGTGCCAGAGTATCAGATAAGCATTGCGGATTTGTGATCAATGCCGGAGATGCGACAGCAGAGGATGTTGTGAGCCTGATGAAGCATGTGACAGAAGTGGTCCGTGAGAAGTATGGAGTAACTCTGGAACCGGAAGTGAAATTTTTGGGGGAATTTGATAAGAAATGCGACTGGTAATTGTTACAGGATTGTCCGGAGCGGGCAAATCCACAGCAATGAAAATGCTGGAAGATGCACAGTATTTCTGCGTAGATAACCTGCCGATACAGCTGGTTGGAAAGTTTGTTTCTCTGATGTCGGCAAATCAGGGCGAGGATATTCAGAACGCAGCGATCGGGCTGGATGTCCGAAGCGGCAGATATCTGGAAGGTCTGGAAGAAGTACTGGATCAGCTTAAAGAAATGGGACACAAGTTCGAAATCCTTTTTCTTGATGCAGACGATCGTACACTTGTTAAGAGATACAAGGAAACAAGAAGAACGCACCCGCTGGCTATGGCAGGGCGTGTTGATGAGGGAATCCGGGAAGAACGAAAGAGATTAAACTTCCTTAAAGAACGTGCAGACTATATTATAGATACAACGCATCTGCTTACCAGGGAACTTAAGAAGGAACTGGACAAGATCTTTGTGGAGAACGGTAAGTTCGACAATATGATGATCTCAGTATTATCCTTTGGATTTAAATATGGGATACCGGAGGATGCGGATCTTGTGTTTGATGTGAGATTCCTTCCGAATCCTTATTATGTGGATGAACTGCGTCCGCAGACAGGAATGGATGACGGCGTGTTCAATTATGTGATGCAGAACCAGACGGCGAAGGATTTTGCAGATAAGCTGGAAGATATGATGAAGTTCTTGATTCCGAACTACGCAAAGGAAGGGAAGACAAACCTTGTGATAGCGGTCGGATGTACGGGCGGAAAGCATCGTTCGGTTACTCTGGCAAGAGTGCTCTATGACCGGCTGCATGCAGAGCGGAGTTATGGGATTCGCCTGGAACACAGAGATATAGGTAAAGATGCACTGCGTAAAAATAAATGATATGAGATAGGAGAATGGAAATGTCTTTTTCGGGGATGGTGAAAGAAGAACTTTCCAGACAGATCAGCATGGCAAGGCACTGCAGGCTTGCCGAAATTACGGCACTTCTGAGTGCATGTGGAAGAATGACAGCAGAAGGGATACTACATTTTCAGACCGAAAATTATGCTGTTGTAAGAAAGTACTTTACATTGCTGACAAAAACCTTTAATATAGAGACAGCAATAGCTATTCGGGAAAGCTGTCAGATGAAAAAAGGAAAGATATATTTCGTCGAGATTGCAGACCCGGAACAGATAGAAACTGTACTTCAGGGAACGAAACTTTCTGCAGATGAATATAACGGAGGTATGCTGGATGCGGGTAACGGATTCGTTACCCAGCAGGTATGCTGCAAGCGGGCTTTTATCCGTGGCGCGTTTCTGGCATCCGGATCGATCAGCGATCCGGAAAAGGGGTATCATCTGGAAATCGTCTGTTCAGAAGAAAAAAAGGCAGATCAGCTGCAGGAGCTTATCCGCAGCTTTGATATTGATGCCAAAATTGTCACGCGCAAAAAGTCATATGTGGTCTATGTGAAGGAGGGCGCACAGATTGTTGAAATGTTGGCGGTTATGGAGGCAAATGTGTCTTTGATGAATCTGGAAAACATAAGGATCGTCAAGGAAATGCGAAACAACGTCAACCGGAAAGTAAACTGTGAAACAGCAAATATCAACAAAACGGTGAATGCAGCAGTGAAACAGGCAGAGGACATCAGGCTGATCGAGGAAAGAATGGGATTTCACAACCTGAATGAGGGACTTGCCGAAATTGCGGAATTGAGACTGCAGTATCCGGAAGCTACACTAAAAGAATTAGGTATGATGTTAAATCCGCAGGTAGGAAAGTCGGGGGTCAATCACCGCCTGAGAAAGCTCAGCGAGATTGCTGATGGACTGCGGATGAACGAGGAGGATTTATTATGATTAAAAAACCAATCACTATTCAACTGTCTACAGGGCTGGAGGCACGTCCGGTTGCGCAGCTGGTACAGGTTGCAAGCCAGTTCAACAGTGAGATCTATGTTGAGATTGGAAGAAAAAAGGTAAACGCAAAAAGTATTATGGGAATGATGACATTAGGGCTGGATTCAGGTGAAGAGATCACACTTTCCGCAAATGGTGATGATGAAGAAGCGGCAATGACAAGTATTGAGAAATATTTGAGTAATCAATAATAAGAATTAAGAGCGGAGTAATAAGAGCATTGACCGGAAGAAGACCAGTCCGGCCAATGCTTTTTGCATCTGGCAAAAAGCAAGATTATAAGTTGACCATAAAACAAAAACAGGGTATAATAATAAAATGTTAATGAATGTAAACCAAAGCGAAGGAGATACCAATGTCTAAATTTTTGAAATTTATTGTACATTTTGTGATCATATGTACGATCATACTGATACTCGGTATGGCACTGCCGCCGTTTTTTGGGGTTTCTACTGTGATCGTGGACAGCAGCGATAAGGTTACCAATCTGCCCATGGGTTCTGTGACATATGCGATACCGGTGAGGACCGAAGAAGTAAAGAATGCACCGGGAACTCCGCTCCTGGTGAAGAAGGACTCTGCTACCTATCGTTATAACCTTGTAAGCATAGGAGATAATAACATAGGTACAGTTATTGATCCGACTGTGGCTGAGCAGAGCAATATCTCAGTAGCTGTTAAGAACTGGGTTCCAAAGGTTGTTGTTACGATTCCTTTTGTAGGATATGTCCTGACAGCAACGGAGAGCACAGAGGGACTGATCGTTCTTGGACTGATTGTTCTTTTCCTCATCATTCTTTATGTTGTGGCAGAGCTTCTTAAGAAGGAACCGGAAGATGAATATGAGGATCTTCTTGGAGACCGCAGACATGTAAAGACTGCGAAGGAACTCCGCATGGAAGAGAAGGCACGTGCGAGACGAATGGATGAAGAAGACAGAGAACTTCTTTACGGAGAGAAGGCACGACGCAAACAGGCTAAGAAAGAAGAAAAGAAACGCAAGAAGATCCGTACAGGTGGATTCGTAGATGAGATTTACGAGGATGATCTGGAGGAGGAAGCACCGGTACAGAAGAAGACTCGTCCGGTAAGAAACATGCAGACTGCAACCAGCGAGGCGCATGAACTTCTCAAGAAGGAAATCGCGGCAGCGACGGCAGAGGAATTTTCCGATGATGAGCAGGATGCATATGGAAGTGCCGGCGGCCATACAGAAGAGATTCCGAACATCCAGGAGGCTGAAGAAGAGCCTGAAGAGAAACCGGTAGAGATCAAGAAACTTGCAATCCCGCATTATACTGCTTCTCAGCTCGCGGACAAAGCGAGAAAGGCCGGAGATGCTCCGGATATCGTCAGAGATTCTATCACAAAGGTTACATTATTTGACTACTCTGATATTATCGGTGGTGATGAGGAGTCAGAGGAATAAATAATTGAATGATGTTTCTTTATTATATATAGAAAGAAAATCACTAAATCAGATGCAGCGAAGGGCAAAGAAACCTTTCGCTGCATTTTGCACTATAATAAGAAGAAAACAGATAAAAATATTGTGCAGAAATTTGTTCAAAAAAATAAAAAAAAGACTTGCATAATTAAGAATCATCGTATATACTAATATCTGCTGTGACATGATAGCTATGAAGCGCGAGGTTGCTGCCATATTACCGGCAGGTTTTCCGTGGAGCGAATGTCAAGTTAGGAAACTGACGACAAGTCACTGTACAAGTTCAGAAACCATCATCGGGATGGACGTGTGGATAAATGTCGCATGACACACACGGAGATGTGTACAGTCGCCGCTTGTCGTACTGCATAATTGAGTACGAATAGGAGGAGACTTTTTTTATGGCAAATCAGGTAATGAGAATCACTTTAAAGGCTTATGATCATCAGTTAGTAGATGCATCAGCAGCAAAAATCATCGATACTGTTAAAAAGAACGGAGCAACTGTTAGCGGACCAGTTCCGCTTCCGACTAAGAAGGAAGTTGTTACAATCTTAAGAGCTGTTCACAAATATAAAGATTCCAGAGAGCAGTTCGAACAGAGAACTCATAAGAGACTCATCGATATCATGACACCAACTCAGAAAACAGTAGATGCACTTTCCAGACTGGAAATGCCTGCAGGTGTTCACATCGATATCAAGATGAAAAACAAATAATTAACTCGTTTTTAAATGTCCATTGGGCATTTCAAAAAACTATATGATTGCCTTTATGGTAATCCGCTATAAGGAGGAAGAAAGAAATGAAGAAAGCTATTTTAGCTACTAAAGTCGGAATGACTCAGATCTTCAATGAAGACGGACAGTTAATTCCGGTAACCGTTTTACAGGCTGGTCCATGCGTTGTAACTCAGGTTAAAACAGAGGAAAACGACGGATATGCATCAGTTCAGGTTGGATACGGCGACATCAGAGAAAAACTGGTGAACAAACCGGAAAAAGGCCACTTCGACAAAGCTGGAGTTGCTGTTAAGAGATTCGTTAAAGAATTCAGATTCGAAAACGCTGCAGAATATGCAGTAGGACAGGAAATCAAAGCTGATATCTTTGCGGCTGGAGATCACATCGATGCTACAGCAGTTTCCAAAGGTAAAGGTTTCCAGGGTGCCATCAAGAGACATGGACAGTCCAGAGGACCTATGGCTCACGGTTCCAAATATCATCGTCATGCAGGTTCCAACGGTGCTTGCTCCGATCCGAGTAAAGTATTCAAAGGAAAACACATGCCAGGACATATGGGAAATGTACAGGTAACTGTTCAGAATCTTGAAATCGTTCGTGTAGATACAGAAAACAATTTACTGTTAGTGAAAGGTGCTGTTCCAGGACCTAAGAAATCTATGGTTACCATCAAAGAGACAGTAAAGTCTTTATAATTGAGAAAGGAGGAGCATCAGAATGGCAAACGTAACAGTTTTTAATATGGAAGGCAATGAAGTTGGAACAATGGAACTGAACGATGCAGTGTTCGGAGTAGAGATCAACGAGCATCTTGTTCATCTCGCAGTTGTTCGTCAGCTTGCAAATAAACGCCAGGGTACTCAGAAAGCTAAAACACGTTCTGAAGTAAGCGGCGGCGGAAGAAAACCGTGGAGACAGAAAGGAACAGGTCATGCAAGACAGGGTTCCATCCGTGCACCACAGTGGACTGGCGGCGGTGTAGTATTCGCTCCGGTTCCGAGAGACTATGAAGTAAAAATGAACAAGAAAGAAAGAAGAGCAGCTCTGAAATCAGCTCTGACTTCTAAAGTTCAGGATAATAAACTGGTTGTTGTAGACAGCCTTGCACTTGCAGAAGCAAAGACAAAAGAAATGCAGAAGGTTCTTACAAACCTCAAAGCAGACAAAGCTCTTGTTATCACAGCAGCTGATGACCAGAACGTAGTTATTGCAGCAAGAAACATCGCAGATGTACAGACTGCAACAGTAAGTACTATGAATGTATATGATGTTATGAAACACAATACAGTAGTAGTTACCAAAGATGCAGTAGCATCCATCGAGGAGGTGTACGCATAATGGCAGATATTAAGTATTATGATGTGATCCTGAAACCGGTTATCACAGAAAAATCCATGAACGCCATGGGAGAAAAGAAATACACATTCCTGGTACATCCGGAAGCAAACAAGTCTCAGATCAAAGAGGCTGTTGAGAAAATGTTCGAAGGAACAAAAGTTAAGAGCGTAAATACCATGAACATGGATGGTAAGAAAAAACGCCGTGGTGCAGTTGTTGGAAAGACAGCTAAAACCAAAAAAGCGATCGTAGCTCTTACAGAAGAAAGCAAAGACATCGAGATCTTCGAGGAATTATAATCCCTCAGCTTTCAGAAGATATATGCTGGAAAGCATGATAACTAATATTCGAAAGGAGAAACATCATGGGAATCAAAACCTATAACCCATATACACCTTCCAGAAGACATATGACTGGATCTGATTTCTCTGAGATCACAACAAGCACCCCTGAGAAATCCTTAGTCGTATCTCTGAAGAAAAACTCTGGACGTAACAACCAGGGTAAAATCACTGTTAGACACCGCGGAGGCGGAAGCAGAAGAAAATACAGAATCATCGACTTCAAGAGAAGAAAAGATGATGTTGTTGCAACAGTTAAGACAATTGAGTACGATCCGAACAGAACAGCTAACATCGCTCTGATCTGCTATGCAGACGGCGAGAAAGCATATATTCTTGCACCGGAAGGACTGAAAGTCGGACAGAAAGTTATGAACGGTCCGGAAGCAGAAATCCGTGTAGGAAACTGCCTGCCGCTGGAACTTATCCCGGTTGGTACTATGGTTCATAATGTTGAGCTTCATCCTGGAAAAGGCGGACAGATGGTTCGTTCCGCAGGAAACGGTGCTCAGCTGATGGCTAAAGAAGGAAAATACGCAACATTAAGATTACCGTCAGGTGAAATGAGAATGGTTCCGCTTGTATGCCGCGCATCTATCGGTGTTGTTGGTAACGGCGATCATAACCTTATTAACGTTGGTAAAGCTGGACGTAAACGTCACATGGGAATCAGACCTACAGTTCGTGGTTCTGTAATGAACCCGAATGACCATCCGCATGGTGGTGGTGAAGGAAAGACCGGAATCGGTCGCCCAGGTCCGTGTACACCATGGGGCAAACCTGCTCTTGGTCTGAAGACCAGAAAGAAAAACAAACAGTCCAACAAGCTCATCGTAAGAAGACGCGATGGAAAAGCTTTAACAAAATAATAAGGAGGGTACAGAATGTCTCGTTCACTGAAAAAAGGACCATTCGCAGATGCAAGCCTGCTTAAAAAGGTTGACGCTCTGAATGCTGCAAATGATAAATCTGTGATCAAAACATGGTCACGTCGTTCCACTATCTTCCCGTCCTTCGTAGGACATACAATTGCAGTACATGATGGAAGAAAACATGTGCCGGTATATGTAACAGAAGATATGGTTGGACATAAACTTGGTGAGTTCGTAGCAACAAGAACTTACAGAGGACACGGAAAAGACGAAAAGAAATCCGGCGTTCGCTAGAATTAATTTAAATAAATAATCTGCCTGTTGTCCCGCAAGGGGGCAGCAAGGCGGTGTTACCAGATATCGATTAAATGGAAAGGAGGCACTTTAAAATGGCAAAGGGACATAGAAGCCAGATTAAGAGAGCCAGAAATGAGAGTAATAGAGAGACAAGACCGTCTGCAAAATTATCTTATGCAAGAATTTCTGTTCAGAAAGCATGCTATGTATTAGATGCAATCCGCGGTAAAGATGTGCAGACAGCACTTGGTATCCTCACATACAATCCAAGATACGCTTCAAGCGTTCTGAAGAAGCTGCTTGAGTCAGCAATTGCAAACGCAGAAAACAATAACGGAATGAGCGCAGATAACCTCTACGTTGCAGCGTGCTATGCAAACAAAGGACCTACAATGAAACGTATTCAGCCAAGAGCACAGGGTAGAGCTTACAGAATCGAAAAGAGAACAAGCCATATCACCATCGTGCTGGATGAAAGATAAGGAGGAAAAGCATGGGACAGAAAGTTAACCCACATGGCCTTAGAGTCGGTGTTATCAAGGATTGGGATTCCAGATGGTATGCAGAAGCAGATTTTGCAGATTACCTGGTTGAAGACTATAATATCAGAACATTTTTAAAGAAAAAACTTTACAGCGCAGGTGTTTCCAAGATCGAGATCGAGAGAGCATCTGACAGAGTTAAGATCATCATCTACACTGCTAAACCGGGTATCGTAATCGGTAAGGGCGGATCTGAGATCGAAAAAGTTAAAGCTGAATTACAGAAATACACAGATAAGAAACTCATCGTAGATATCAAAGAAGTTAAGAGACCGGACAGAGATGCTCAGCTTGTTGCTGAAAACATCGCTCTGCAGCTTGAGAACCGTATCTCCTTCAGACGTGCTATGAAATCTACAATGCAGAGAACAATGAAAGCAGGAGCAAAGGGAATCAAAACATCCGTATCCGGACGTCTTGGCGGAGCTGATATGGCTCGTACAGAGTTCTACAGCGAAGGAACAATCCCGCTTCAGACACTTCGTGCTGACATTGATTATGGATTTGCAGAAGCTGACACAACTTACGGAAAAGTTGGTGTAAAAGCTTGGGTATACAATGGTGAAGTACTTCCTACTAAAGGAAATAAGGAAGGGAGCGATAAATAATGTTAATGCCAAAAAGAGTAAAACGTCGTAAACAGTTCCGTGGCTCCATGAGAGGTAAAGCCCTTAGAGGTAATAAAATCAATTATGGTGAATTCGGTCTTGTTGCTACCGAACCTTGCTGGATCAGATCTAATCAGATCGAAGCAGCCCGTGTTGCCATGACACGTTACATCAAACGTGGTGGTCAGGTTTGGATTAAGATTTTCCCGGATAAACCAGTAACAGCGAAACCAGCAGAAACACGTATGGGTTCCGGAAAAGGTACCCTTGAATACTGGGTAGCAGTTGTTAAGCCAGGACGTGTAATGTTCGAAATCGCAGGCGTTTCTGAAGAGATCGCTCGTGAAGCATTACGTCTTGCAATGCACAAGTTACCATGTAAATGTAAAATCGTTTCTCGTGCAGACTTAGAAGGCGGTGATAACAGTGAAAATTAATAAATTCGTAGAAGATTTAAAAGCAAAATCAGCTGCAGAATTAAATGAAGAATTAGTAGCTGCTAAAAAAGAACTTTTCAATCTGAGATTTCAGAATGCAACCAATCAGTTAGACAATACAAGCAGAATCAAAGAGGTTCGCAAGAATATTGCCAGAATCCAGACAGTAATCACTGAGCAGACAAACGCTGCGAAGTAGTGATATATAGGAGGAAATAATCGTGGAAAGAAATCTGAGAAAGACCCGTGTGGGTAAGGTTGTCAGCAATAAGATGGACAAGACCATTGTTGTTGCTATCGAAGACCATGTAAAACATCCTCTTTACAAAAAAATCGTAAAGAGAACATATAAACTCAAAGCTCATGATGAAAACAATGAGTGCAATATCGGTGATACCGTTAAAGTAATGGAAACCAGACCGCTGTCCAAGGACAAGAGATGGAGACTGGTTGAGATCGTAGAGAAAGTGAAATAAGGAGGAAACCAGTATGATTCAGCAGGAAACTAGACTGAAAGTTGCCGACAACACTGGTGCAAAAGAAATCCTTTGTATTCGTGTTATGGGTGGCTCTACAAGAAGATATGCAAACATCGGTGATACTATCGTTGCTACTGTTAAAGATGCAACACCAGGCGGCGTTGTTAAAAAAGGTGATGTAGTAAAAGCTGTTGTTGTTCGTACCAAAAAAGGCGCTCGTCGTAAAGACGGATCTTACATCCGTTTCGATGAAAACGCAGCCGTAATCATTAAAGATGACTTAACTCCGAGAGGAACTCGTATCTTTGGACCAGTTGCCAGAGAACTTCGTGAGAAGAAATTCATGAAGATCGTTTCCTTAGCTCCGGAAGTATTATAGGAGGGTGCCTGATGTCAGCTATGAAAATTAAAAAAGGCGACACTGTTAAAGTAATCGCTGGTAAAGATAAAGGTAAAGAAGGAAAAGTTCTTGCCGTTAACGTAAAAGACAACACTGTAATCGTTGAGAATATCAACATGGTTACAAAGCACAACAAACCATCAGCAGCAAACCAGGCTGGCGGAATCACAACAAAAGAAGCTGCTCTTCATGTTTCCAACGTAATGCTCGTTGTAGACGGAAAAGCAACAAGAGTTGGATTCAAGATGGATGGAGACAAAAAAGTACGTGTTGCAAAAGCAACAGGTAAAGTAATCGATTAATTAAGAGAGGAGGCATGACAGGTGAGTAGATTAAAAGAACTTTACAAAAATGAGATTATGGATGCCATGACCAAGAAATTCGGATATAAAAACGTTATGGAAGTGCCAAAACTCGATAAGATCGTTATCAACATGGGTGTTGGTGAAGCAAAAGAAAATGCTAAGCTTCTTGATGCAGCAATCGCTGATATGGAACTGATCACAGGCCAGAAAGCAATCGCTACAAAAGCTAAAAAATCAGTAGCTAACTTCAAAATCAGAGAGGGTATGCCAATCGGTTGTAAGGTTACCTTAAGAGGCGAGAAGATGTATGAATTCGCTGATCGTCTTATCAACCTTGCTCTTCCTCGTGTACGTGACTTCCGTGGTGTTAACCCGAACGCTTTCGATGGCAGAGGAAACTACGCACTGGGAATCAAAGAACAGCTTATCTTCCCGGAAGTTGAGTATGATAAGGTAGACAAAGTAAGAGGTATGGATATCATCTTCGTTACAACTGCTAAGACAGACGAAGAGGCTCGTGAGCTGTTAACTCAGTTCAATATGCCTTTTGCTAAATAAGGAGGAGAATTCGAATGGCTAAGACAGCAATGAAAATCAAACAGCAGCGCAAACAGAAATTCTCCACAAGAGAATACAGCCGCTGCAGAATCTGTGGACGTCCACATGCATACCTGAGAAAATACGGTATCTGCCGTATCTGCTTCCGTGAACTGGCTTACAAAGGTCAGATCCCGGGTGTTAAAAAAGCAAGCTGGTAGGCCGAAAGCAACTTAATGAACTCAAGCACTTGTGCGCAGAGTGAATTTAGTGCGAGGTCCTTCCCGAATCTTAATGAAACCGAGTGTAAACGAAGGTTGAATTTAGCTGAGGGAAGTGGTGCAAATCTAAAAATGTAATTAACGTACATGTAAAGTCTGAAAAGAGTGAATAATTAGGAGGAAACTAACATGACAATGACAGATCCGATCGCAGATATGCTTACAAGAATCCGTAACGCTAACACTGCAAAACATGATACAGTAGATGTTCCGGCATCCAAAATGAAAATCGCTATCGCAAACATTCTTCTTGACGAAGGATACATTGCAAAATATGATCTGGTTGAGGATGGTGTATTTAAAACTATCCACATCACACTGAAATACGGTGAGACAAAGAACGACAAGATCATTACAGGACTTAAGAGAATCTCCAAACCAGGTCTTCGTATCTACGCTGGTAAAGATGAGCTTCCGAGAGTTCTTGGCGGACTTGGAATTGCAATCCTTTCCACAAACAAAGGTGTGATCACTGACAAAGAAGCTCGTAAACTTCAGGTTGGTGGAGAAGTTCTTGCATTTGTTTGGTAATAAGGTAAAAAATCTGCGAGCAGATTTTTAATAGATGAAGGAAACACCATCGTCACTAAATTCGACAGCCGACGCGATGCATCGACTCTCTCATTAAGTGTCGAGGTGTACTTTCACACTAAACTCGTACAGTGCTTATGCCTGTACTTGTTAAGTGTTCAATGCACTGAAAACAGAGAGAAATTAAATCTTTTCTCTCCGACAATTTAAGTAAGGAGGACAATATTATGTCACGAATCGGAAGACTTCCGGTAGCTATCCCGGCAGGCGTTGAAGTAAACGTAGCTGCAGGCAACGTAGTAACCGTTAAAGGTCCTAAAGGAACACTCGAAAGAGCACTTCCAACCGAAATGGAAATCAAAGTAGAAGATGGTCATGTAGTAGTTACAAGACCAAGCGATCTTAAGAAAATGAAAGCATTACACGGTCTGACCAGAAGCCTTATCCACAACATGGTTGTTGGTGTAAGCGAAGGCTACACAAAAGAGCTTGAGGTTAACGGTGTAGGTTATAGAGCACAGAAACAGGGCAAGAAACTTGTTCTTGCACTTGGATATTCTCACCCGGTAGAGATGGAAGATCCAGAAGGTCTGGAATCCAAAGTTGATGGAAACAAGATCATCGTTTCCGGTATCAGCAAAGAAAAAGTTGGCCAGTATGCAGCAGAAATCAGAGACAAGAGAAGACCGGAGCCATATAAGGGCAAAGGTATCAAGTATGCTGATGAAGTTATCAGACGTAAAGTCGGTAAGACTGGTAAGAAATAAATAAGGAGAGTGAGAATATGATTAATAAAGCATCCAGAGCGGAAATTCGCGAGAAAAAACATAGAAGACTCCGTCATCATATCAATGGAACAGCTACTACTCCTAGACTGGCAGTATTCCGTTCCAACAAGCATATGTATGCACAGATCATTGATGACACAGTAGGTAAAACTTTAGTATCAGCTTCTACTCTTCAGAAAGATGTAAAAGCTGAACTTGAAAACACTGATGATGTAAAAGCAGCAGCATACCTTGGAACTGTAATCGGTAAGAAAGCAGTTGAAGCAGGTATCGAGAGCGTTGTCTTCGACAGAGGAGGCTACATCTATCATGGTAAAGTAAAAGCACTGGCAGACGCAGCAAGAGAAGCTGGGCTGAAATTCTAAAAGGGAGGAAAAGACACATGAAACATAATCTTATTGATGCTAGTCAGTTAGAATTAGAAGATAAAGTAGTGTCAATCAAACGTGTTACCAAGGTTGTTAAAGGTGGTCGTAACTTCCGTTTCACAGCTTTAGTTGTAGTAGGTGACGGTAACGGACATGTTGGTGCAGGTTTAGGAAAGGCAGCTGAAATTCCGGAAGCTATCCGCAAAGGAAAAGAAGATGCTATGAAGAAACTGGTTACAGTTGCAAGAGATGAGAACAATTCCATCACTCATGACTATGTAGGTAAATTCGGAAGTGCTGAGATGCTTCTGAAACGTGCTCCGGAAGGTACTGGAGTTATCGCCGGTGGTCCGGCGCGTGCGGTCATCGAGCTTGCAGGAATCAAAAACATCCGTACAAAATGTATGGGATCCAGAAATAAACAGAACGTAGTTCTGGCTACAATCGATGGATTAAGCAAACTGAAAACTCCGGAAGAAGTTGCAAAACTTCGCGGAAAATCTGTAGAAGAGATTCTGGCATAAGGAGGACAAAATAATGGCAAACACATTAAAAGTTACACTTGTTAAGTCTCCTATCGGTGCAGTTCCGAAACACAAAAAGACTGTAGAAGCTATGGGACTTACCAAAATGCACAAAACAGTTGAAATGCCTGACAATGCAGCAACCAGAGGAATGATCCAGCAGGTTCAGCATCTTGTTAAGGTAGAAGAAGCATAAGATATCCAGAGAGTATTTAAATAATAAAAGGAGGTGCCAAAGATGGAATTATCAAATTTAAGACCAGCAGATGGTTCTAAACACAGCGATAACTTCAGAAGAGGCCGTGGACATGGTTCTGGAAACGGTAAAACAGCCGGAAAAGGACATAAAGGACAGTTAGCTCGTTCCGGACACAAGAAACCGGGATTTGAAGGTGGACAGATGCCTTTATACAGACGTCTTCCTAAGAGAGGCTTCAAGAACAGAAATTCTAAAGAGATCATTGCAATCAATGTTGACGTTCTGAACCGTTTTGAGGACGGAGCAGAAGTTACAGTTGAATCTTTACTTGCTACAAGTGCAATCTCCAAAGCAGGAGACGGTGTTAAGATTCTTGGAAATGGTGAACTGACAAAGAAACTTACAGTTAAAGTAAACGCTGTCAGTGAAACCGCAAAAGCAAAAATCGAAGCTGCAGGTGGTACAGTAGAGGTGATCTAATGTTTGAAACTCTTAAAAGTGTTTTTAGAGTAAAAGAGATGCGGAGAAAACTTCTCTACGTCTTATGGATGATCCTGATCATCCGTATCGGTTCACAGCTCCCGATTCCGGGTGTGGACAGTGATGTATTCAAACAGTGGTTTCGGAGTAATACCGGTGATGCATTCAATTTCTTTGATGCATTCACCGGTGGCTCTTTTGAGAGCATGTCCGTATTCGCATTGAACATTACACCGTACATTACTTCTTCCATTATCATTCAGCTTCTCACAATTGCAATTCCTGCTCTGGAGGAGATGCACAGAGATGGTGAAGAGGGAAGAAAGAAGATGACAGCGATTACCCGTTATGTCACAATCGGACTTGCACTGTTCGAGTCCATTGCCATGACTATCGGATTTGCCCGTGGAAATATCGTACATGATATGACCGTGCTTAAGGGAATTGTTGTAGTCGTAAGTCTGACAGCCGGATCTGCAATGTTAATGTGGATCGGTGAACGTATTACAGAGAAGGGCGTTGGAAATGGTATTTCTATCGTACTTGCGGTAAATATCATTTCTCGTATTCCGAGTGATATGACAACTCTTTATGAGAACTTTATTAAGGGGAAAACAATTGCAAAAGGAACACTTGCAGGACTTATTATCTTTGCAATTATTCTTGTTGTAGTAGTATTTGTCCTTATTCTTAATGGAGCAGAGAGAAGAATTCCTGTTCAGTATTCCAGAAAGATGGTGGGAAGAAAAATGATGGGTGGTCAGTCCACCAACATTCCGCTGAAAGTCAACACTGCCGGCGTTATCCCGATCATCTTTGCTTCTTCCATTATGTCATTCCCTGGTGTTATCGCACAGTTTGCTGGAAAAGCAAATGGAACCGGCATTGGAAGTGAAATTCTGAGAGGTCTCTCTTCAAGTAACTGGTGTAATCCATCTCAGATTAAATACAGCTGGGGTCTGCTGGTATACGTAGTTTTATGTGTATTCTTTGCATATTTCTACACTTCCATTACATTCAATCCACTGGAAGTTGCAGATAATATCAAAAAGCAGGGTGGATTTATTCCGGGTATCCGTCCGGGAAAACCTACATCAGATTATTTGACTAAAATGCTGAATTATATTATATTTATAGGTGCGGTAGGTCTGATCATTGTGGCAGTTATTCCGTTCTTCTTTAACGGAGTCTTTGGGGCAAATGTTTCTTTCGGTGGAACATCTATCATCATCGTTGTAGGTGTTGTACTTGAAACTGTGAAACAGATTGAATCCCAGTTGCTTGTCCGCAATTACAAGGGCTTCCTGAACAACTAAAAATGAAGGTTGTGGTGCGAAAGCGTCACAGCCTTGATTTGGTACAGGAGAAGTTTCTGTAACTGTTCACAGGTAATATCCCGCGAGGTGTTTTGCCAGGGATATGGCAAAATCCCGAGACATACGGGGCAAAATGCCACCACCGAAGGTGATTTGGAATGCATTTTGACCAAGTTACTGTGAACGGAGTGAACAGTAACAAGTTTCTTCTGTACAGGCAGCATCCTCTGGATGCCTGCAATATATGGCTTCATAAAGAAAAAGGAGGTATTTGTTATGCGAATTATTATGTTGGGTGCACCAGGTGCAGGAAAAGGAACTCAGGCAAAGAAAATTGCCGCAAAATATGGGATTCCGCACATCTCCACAGGAGATATTTTCCGTGCAAACATCAAAAATGGTACTGAGTTAGGAAAAAAAGCAAAAACATATATGGATCAGGGGCTTTTGGTACCAGATGAATTAACCTGTGATCTTGTAGTAGACAGAATTCAGCAGGACGATGCAAAAAATGGTTATGTACTGGACGGTTTCCCGAGAACTATTCCTCAGGCAGAATGCCTGACAGAAGCTCTTAAGAAACTGGGAAGCGGCATCGACTATGCAATCGATGTAGATGTTCCGGATGAAAATATTGTCAATCGTATGTCTGGCAGAAGAGCCTGCCTGAAATGCGGTGCTACTTACCATATCGAATATGCAGCACCGAAGACAGAGAACGTATGCGATACCTGTGGCGAAGCACTGGTACTGCGTGACGATGACAAGCCGGAAACTGTTTCCAAACGTCTGAAGGTTTACCATGAGCAGACACAGCCGTTGATCGATTACTACACAGAGCAGGGCGTATTAAAGACAGTAGACGGAACTCGTTCCCTGGATGAAGTTTTCCAGGCTATCGTCGAGATCTTGGGAGAATAAAAAATGTCAGTTTCTATTAAGTCAGAACATGAAATTGAGCTTATGAGACATGCCGGCCATTTACTGGAAAAGGTTCATGATGAACTGGCTTCTCATATTAAGCCGGGAATCAGCACAAAAGAACTGGACCGTATTGGTGAGGATATGATTCGCTCTATGGGCTGCACTCCAAACTTTTTGAATTATCAGGGCTTTCCCGCATCATTCTGCATCAGTCTTAATGATGAAGTAGTACATGGAATCCCGTCCAGACACAAAATCATTCAGGAAGGCGATCTTGTCAAGATCGATGCCGGACTGATCTACAAGGGTTACCATTCGGATGCTGCACGTACTTATGCAGTAGGTGAGGTTTCACCGGAAGCAAGACAGCTCATGGAAGTGACAAAGCAGAGCTTCTTTGAGGGTATAAAATTCGCAAAAGCAGGAAATCATCTGAATGATATTTCCAAGGCAATCGGTGCTTATGCAGCGAAATTCAACTATGGTATCGTTCGTGACCTGGTTGGTCATGGAATCGGAACACATCTCCATGAAGATCCGCAGATCCCGAATTTCCCGCAGAAGCGCAGAGGCATCAAACTGATGCCAGGTATGACACTTGCAATTGAACCGATGATCAATCTGGGACGCGCAGATGTTGCGTGGGAGGATGATGAATGGACAGTTGTAACTATGGACGGATCTCTTTCAGCACATTATGAAAATACTGTTCTGATCACGGATGGAGAACCGGAAATTCTGACTCTTACAAAATGACAGATGACACAGGAGGTTTATAATGTCTAAAGCAGATGTAATTGAAGTGGAAGGTACTGTATTGGAGAAGCTGCCTAATGCAATGTTCAAAGTAGAACTGGAAAACAAGCATGTGGTACTGGCTCATATCAGCGGAAAGCTGCGTATGAACTTTATCCGTATTCTTCCTGGAGATAAAGTTACTATTGAACTTTCTCCGTATGATCTTTCCAAGGGACGTATTATTTGGAGAGATAAGTAAAACCGTGAGGGGGACAGGCTCGAAGTTACGCGAAGGCCGCATGTCCCCCTCACACTCCCCCTCTCGGCCACGCGTGTGGTGGTGTGGGGGAGTGTGTTGGTTGGATAAAACCGAAAGAACTGGAGATTCGTATAGAGTCTCTGGTTCTTTTTTTATGCAAAAAGCTCTCAATAATAAATATTCAAATAAAACACGATTACTGTCAGAAGTGATAGTGAAAAGATGAAAATATTGTGTATAATAACAAATAAGAAGGAAAGATTTCTGAAAAAAAATGGAGGAGTAGATAACAAATATAAGAAGGAGAAAGGAGCGGTGTTTATGAGTAAGAGAATGAGATTTTGGATGATGGGTGTGCTGGGTGTTATGATGGCGGGTCTGGTGTGTGTAAATGTCTATGCATTGGACGATAAGGATGTGGTTGGTACGTGGTATGCCAACAGTCTTACCATAGACGGTCTGAATGTATTTCACCCAGGTGCGATCATGATGGAGATGTCAATGGAGATCAAGGAAGGCGGCAAAGGCGAAGTGACAACTTCCTCTGAGGAGTCAGGACCGGACGTTGATGAGTTTGAGTGGAAGATTGACGGTGATAACATTGTTATAACTTCAGATGACGAAGTTATGGAAGGTGTTTATTCAGATGGAACTATATCCATTGATCTGGACGGGATGACGATGACTCTGGGACAGGAAAAAGAGGAATATGTACCTTATGAACCTGGGAAAGCACTTGAGGATGTCAAACTCGAAGATTTTGATGGCGAATGGAACAGCACACTGATGTCTGCTTTTGGAATGCAGGTACCCACAGGAACACTTTTTGACATGAAACTGGATGTTACTATTTCAGGTGGCAAAGCAACTCTTGTAACAACAGAGGGCGGAACGGAAACGACAATTGAACTTGAGGGTGAACTGGATCAAAATGCATTGATTTTAAATGCCACAACAGAGAAAGAGGATGACGATGATTCTGAGGACTATTCTTTGTTCAGTACAGATACGATGAGATTCTATCTGCTGGAAGATGGTAAATTATGTTTCACGACAGGTGACGGTCTGGATGCAGAAGAAGCTGATGCTGAGACAGAAGAAGATGATGATTCTATGGACTGGACGATTAAGGTATATTTTGACAAATTAGTGGTGGAATAGGTTTAGACCAAGCTGCTGTGAACAGTAATATGTTTCTCTGATGGAAGGGGGTTCGGGTATGGGATTATTTGACAAAAAGAATTGTGACATTTGCGGTGAGAAGATTGGTATTTTGGGGAACCGGAAGCTGGACAATGGTAATCTGTGCAAGAAGTGTGCAGGAAAACTTTCACCGTGGTTTGAGGAGAGGCGTCACAGCACCATAGATGATATCAAAGAGCAGCTGGATTACAGAGAAGAAAACAAGAATGCAGTACGAAATTTTAAGATTACACGTGAGTTTTCAGGGGACAGATATCATGTATTTATAGATGACAACAAAGGGATGTTTGCTGTGGCATTTAACATGAGTGAGCAGAATAACCCGGATATCGTGCCATTGTCAGCAATAACCTCATGCCGGCTGGAGATTGATGAGCAGCGGGAGGAAGAGGAATATACAGATCAGGACGGAGAAACAAGATCTTATGTGCCGCCTAGGTACACATATTCCTATGATTATAAGATAAAACTGAGTGTCAATACACCGTGGTTTGATGATATGGATTTTCAGTTGAATACTTTTTCTGTAGAAGATTGGGAACGTGCCAAAATGATGAAGTATGAACAGCTTGGAAACCAGATCGTGTCAGCACTTACAGGTGTTCCTGCACCGGTATATGGAGGAAGAGAATATGTCTGATATTATAGAATATAAGTGCCCAGCCTGCGGTGGTGCGATGGTATTTGATTCAAAATCTCAACATATGAAGTGTCCGTACTGTGATACGGAAATGACGGTCGAAGAATTTCAGCGTACACAGAAATCTGAAGATACACAGACGGATTCTGAAGAAAACTGGCATTCTATGAGCACCGGAGAATGGCAGAATGATGAGATCAATGGTATGCGTGTTTACAGTTGTCAGTCCTGTGGCAGTGAAATTGTTGCCGATGAAACGACAGGAGCCACGACCTGCCCGTTCTGCAATAATAAAATAACGATGAAGGGTCAGTTTGCCGGTGATCTGAAGCCGGACTATATTATTCCGTTTAAACTGGATAAGAAGGCCGCAAAAGAGAAGTATTATAAACATCTGGAAGGCAAGAAATATCTTCCGAAGGTATTCAAAAAAGAAAACCATGTAGATGAGATTAAGGGGGTATATATCCCATTCTGGCTGTTTGATGCAGATGCAGATGCCCGGATAACATATGAGGCAGAAAAAGTCCATGTCTCAAGAAGCGGTGACACGGAGTATACAACTCGTGAGATCTATCAGGTTTATCGTGAAGGAACGATAAGTTTCGATCATGTTCCGGCAGATGGTTCCAGAAAAATGGATGATACATTGATGGAATCTATTGAACCCTATGATTTTAAGGATGCTGTACCATTTCAGCAGGCCTATCTGGCAGGCTACCTTGCTGACCGTTATGATGTGAATGTGGATGAACGGATAGACAGAGCCCGTGAGAGAATCAGCGTCTGCGCTGAACAGGCTTTTCGGAAGACCGTGCGGGGATATAATGGCGGAGTAAGTGTAAAAGACAGAAATGTGCAGATCCATAACGCGAGTTACTGGTATGCCATGTATCCGGTATGGCTTCTGAATACGACATGGAAGGGAGAGCAATTTATTTTTGCAATGAATGGTCAGACCGGAAAAATGGTCGGTGATCTTCCAATAGACAGATCAAGATTCTGGAAATCTGTAGGTATCCGTACACTTCTGATCTGGGGCGTATTGTACGGCCTGAAGTGTTTATTTATGGCAAGCTAACTATTTCTGTAGCAGGAAGGAGCAGGTGAAATGAAGACAAAAAAGAAAATATGGTGCTGCCTGTTTTCGCTTCTCTGGATATTTGTTCTGATATTTCCGGTGATGGCCTCTGAGATTCCTGATATTCCGACAGAACGTCAGAAGTCGCTTCTTGTAGATGAAGCCGGTCTGCTTAGTGAAGAAGAGAGCAGCACACTTATAAATAAGCTTGAAGAGATTAGTCAGAGGCAGGAGAATGAGGTTGCTGTTGTTACAGTCAATTCACTGGAGGGTAAAACAGCCGAGGCATATGCAGATGATTACTATGATTATAATGGCTATGGCTATGGAAAAAACGATGATGGCCTTTTGCTTCTGGTGAGTATGGGAGAAAGAGAGTGGGCGATCACAACCTATGGCTACTGTCATACCGTAGCTTTTACAGATGCAGGTCTTGATTATATCAGCAGCGAATTTCGAAGCAAACTCAGCAGTGGAGAGTATGCAAAGGCATTTGAATGTTTTGCAGATCTGTGCGATGATTTCCTGACACAGGCAGCAACCGGTGAACCTTATGATGTCGACAATATGCCAAAGGGGAAGGTTTCTCCCTTTTGGTTATACACAGATTTGATTGTTGCTTTTTTGATTTCTTTTGGAATCGTTAAAGGAAAATCCAGGAATCTGAAATCTGTAAAAAAACAGGAGTCAGCGAAAGCATATGAACGCAGTGGTTCCTTGTCGCTGCGAAGATCGACGGACAGTTTTGTCAACAGAATTGTTACGCAAAGAACAATCAAAAATGAGAAGGACAGTTCCTCCGGTTCTTCAGGCGGAAGTTCTTCACATACAAGCTCTTCCGGAAGGTCTCACGGTGGAAGCAGTGGTAAGTTCTGATTGCCCAAGATTCAGACTCTGGTGTATAATGGTAATAAATAATTCTGGCTGAAAGGGATTGAAATGCCTTACCAAAAAAAGAAAACCTTATCCTGTATGACAATTCTGCTGTGTGTCCTGCTGGCATACATATGCAGAATGCTGAGACCGGAGAGTTATCTTCTGCGAACACTGGCAGATCAGCTTCGTACCTGCCTTTATCTGGGAATATACTGTGCCTGGGTTATTTATCTGAATAAGCATGTCGTGCACAAAAGTATGCGTCAGTATCTGACAGCGATTGGCTGCATGATGGTATTCTGGTTTTTCCTGCGCACAATAAAATATCATATTTTTCAGGATCCACTGGGGGGACATATATGCTGGTATCTGTATTATGTACCGATGATATTGATCCCGACATTGGGACTGACAGCCACTTTGCTGATGGAAGAAAGAGAGGAAAAAAGAATAAAAAAAATCAGTACTGCATTGTTGTTACCGGCAGCAGTACTGATTGTATGTGTCCTTACCAATGATCTGCATCAGCAGGTTTTTCGCTTTTTGATGGAACCGCCGTATTCAGATGAAAACTATCATTATGGAAAGATTTTTTTTGTGATCCAGCTTTGGATCATAGTTTGTCTGGCGGCAATGGAAGTAATACTTGTTTTTAAGAGCAGGATTCCCGGAAGGAAACAGTTCTGGCTGCCGATCATTCCAGGGCTTCTCCTCCTCGGCTGGAATATCTGCAATATTCTTCGTGTACCTTTTATTCTGAGCATTGCAGGAGATATGACCGCTGTCTGCTGTCTGCTTATGGTGGCGATTTTTCAGAGCTGTATCCTGTGCGGGCTGATACCTGTCAACAGTCGTTATTTTGAACTGTTTCAGGCAACGGGTGGACTTCATGCAGAAATAACGGACAATTCTTTTCAACGCTACTATTACTCAGGAGAATTTCCCAGACTGTCCAGGGAAATGCGGGAGTGTATCATTGCAAAATCAACCGTTCAGGAGCAGGGCACACAGATCAGGCATATTCCGGTCAAAGGCGGACACCTGTTCTGGGCAGAAGATATCTCTGTCCTTCTGGATCAGTATCTGGATATCCAGGAGCAGCAGGAAGAACTGACTGCACGAAATCATCTTTTGCAGAAAGCTTATCAAAAAGAGGCTGAGCGGAGAAAGACAGAAGAACAGAACCGGCTTTTAAATATGATACAGAGTCAGACCTTAAAACAGTATGAACTGCTTTCAACATATATGAAAAGTCTGGAGCAGGCGAAAACCAGGGAAGAATATGACAGGATCCTGTGCAAAGTAGTAGTAGTGGGAACGTATCTGAAACGCTGGAAAAATCTGATTCTGACCAGGTACAGTTCACAGGAGGATGAACTGACCATGGAGGACCTGAAGCAAAGTCTGGCAGAATCCTGCGAAAGTCTGAAGTTATGTAAGGTCCGTGCAGCTTATTTTGTGCAGGACAAAGAAAAACAACTCCATGCAGATGATGTCCTGAAATGTTATGAATTTTTTGAATGGCTGACAGAGCAACTGTTTGATGTTGTGACTTCAGTTTTTTTCCGCGTGACTCAGATCGAAAAAAAACTGCAGATTTCCGTCCATGTCGTATGTGCATGTCAGGAAGATATTCATATTTATCTGACAGAGAGGCCGGAGCTCTTGATACAGCAGGAGGAGGAACAGGAATGGTTTATTCGATGCCCGGTTTCGTAGAAAGCAGCATAATACTTCAGGATATTATCATGATCCTCATGGAAATCTGTCTGATCCTTGAATTGATCCTGTTGATTTTTAGAATTATGAGTCTGGTGGGGAAAGAGAAGATATTGGTGAGCACTGCCGAATTGTTTTTTTCGTTTCTTTTTATGACGGGACTTTTGAATGATCACCGCTGCAGCATGGGAGACAAAAGATACAGACCGTTGTTCTATTTATTTCCGGCAGATATAATGTTAGTTCTTGTAATTTTTCTGGCAGTTTATCTTATCCGGGCACTCTGCAGAGAACTGAAGGAATACAGAAATGTATTGTCTCCCTGGTCGGTTCATGAGGCAGTGAATAATGTTCCCTGTGGTGTCTGTATTTCAGATCCTCTGGGACGTATTATCCTGTGTAACATTAAGATGCAGGAACTGAGCAGAGTGCTTATCGGAAATTGTCTGCAGAATTATCATACGCTACATAGCGTACTGAAGGCAGATTCTGTGAAGAAGCCGGTCCGGAAATTAAGCTCGGACAGTAATGTGTTTTATTTCCCGGATGGTTCTGTTTGGCTGTTTCAGGAGTATCAGTTGAAAGAGGCTTCTTTTACAGGATACATCCAGACGGTGGCAGTTGATGTATCTGAAATTTATCACAACAGTGAAGAAATCAGGAGAAACAATGAAAAGCTGGAACTTCTAAATCGAAAGCTGGAAGAAATGTATGAAAAGATAGGCGATGAAATACGTGAGCAGGAAACGCTTTCTATGAAAATGAAGATACATGACAGCTTCGGCAGAAGTCTTCTGTCAATCCGCAGAATCCTGGAAAAGAAGGAAGAACCGGAAAACATGGAAAAGCAGCTGGAAGCACTGAAACAGCTGGTCTACATTCTTACCGGCACAACCGTCAAGAACGAGGAAGAGCAGTATAAAGATACAGAAAAACAGGCAGAAGAACTTGGAATTTCAGTTCAGATCCGGGGCAGCTATCCGGAGAAGTCAATCTACAGGCTTCTTACAGATAAGGCAATCCGTGAATGTGTGACAAACTGTGCCCGTCATGCACACGGAAGCATAGTTTATGTAAATATGAAAGAAAACAGAGAAGGATATCAGATCCAGATTACCAATGATGGTGAACCGCCAGTGAAAAATGCAAAAGAAGGCGGTGGATTATCTGCACTCAGGAAAGCGGTAGAAGCAGAGCAGGGGTCTATGAAGACATTTTTTGAACCTGCTTTTTATCTGTTTCTGAATTTTCCGTTAAAGTCATAAAAATATCAGATGACTTCAGTATGAGAAGGGAATGAGGTTATGGTACGGGTACTTATTGTGGAAGATCAGAAGATCATGCAGAAATATTTTGAATATATAATTTTACAAAATCCGGAGTTCAAACTGGCAGGTACGGTCAGTGATGCCCGGGAAGCAGTAAAAATCTGTAATTATTCAGTGATCGATCTGGTATTGATGGACGTGCAGACCTTTCATAATCATGATGGGCTGACAGCAGGAAAGACCATAAAGGAGGAACATCCGGGTACGAAGATACTTATTGTGACCTCGCTGATCGATCCTAAAGTACTGGAGCGGGCAAAGGCAGGATGTGCAGACAGTCTGTGGTATAAGGATCACGGAGAAGAGGAAATCAGTGATGTGATCAATAGGACACTGAAGGGGGAAAGGATTTTTCCGGATATGACGCCGGATGTGGAATTAAACTGGATCACCAGTGGAGAAATAAGTCCAAGGCAGCTGGAAATGTTGCGTCTTTATATCTGTGGGATGTCTTACTCAGAGATTGCAAAAAAAATGAACTGTTCCACTTCAGGAGTACGATGGAATTTTCAGGAGATGATTGCCAGGGCAGGATACAGCTGCAAAGAGGATCTGATCGCAGCCGCACTGGAGAGTAAACTGATCGTTACTACACTGAAATAAAAAAATAAAAAAATTAAATTAGGGGGTTGTATTTTCCGGAATAGAATGTTATTATACTGGTTGTACGCGCTGAGGCGTGTATGAACTGCAGAATCAAGCCTATATTACGGAAAAGGAGGATTTCCAGTGAAAGTAAGATCATCTGTAAAGCCGATCTGCGAAAAATGCAAGATCATCAAAAGAAAAGGATCTATCAGAGTAATCTGTGAAAATCCAAAACACAAACAGCGTCAGGGTTGATTGAATCCCGAGTTTGTGAAACGTGCGGCTGCAGTTTGATACACCCGGAAGGGTTGTTCGGACTGTTTTAATATCTTATTAAAGAAGCATGTATTGCCTAATACCGAGAGGCAACAAATTTTCGGAAAGGTCGCTTTTCGCCAAAGGCGGCTGGGTGTTTTACCGAGGCACCCCAATTAGGAAACTAGAAAACAGAAAGTATTGAAGATGTACCCCATTTCACCTTGCGAAACTGCAAGTGGTACGGTTCATATAGCTTTCAAGAAGAAAATGGAGGAAACAGTACATGGCTCGTATAGCTGGTGTAGACTTACCAAGAGACAAACGTATCGAAATCGGCCTTACCTATATTTATGGTATCGGCAGAACAAGTGCAGACAAGATTCTTGCACAGGCAGGAGTAAATCCTGACATCCGTGTCAGAGATCTGACAGACGATGATGTAAAGAAAATCAGTGCTGTAATTGATGAAACAATGACAGTAGAAGGTGATCTTCGTCGTGAAATCGCTATGAATATCAAGAGACTGCAGGAAATCGGATGCTACCGTGGTATCCGTCATCGTAAAGGACTTCCGGTTCGTGGCCAGAAGACCAAAACAAATGCTAGAACACGCAAAGGTCCTAAGAGAACTGTTGCAAATAAGAAGAAATAATAAATACTTAACGAATGCAAATGTAAATGCAGCATGAGTTTAGTGTAAATATTGTTCGAAGGAACTTAATGAAGGCAAGCGTAAGCGCAGACTGAATTTAGTGAATCGAACTTCCTTACGAAACGAATTAATTGATTATATATAGGAAAGTGTAGGTTAGTTTTAAAATGGCAAAGACAACCAGAAAAGCGACTACAAAACGTCGTGTTAAGAAAAACGTTGAACACGGACAGGCACATATCCAGTCTTCCTTTAACAATACAATTGTTACTCTGACTGACAGTGAAGGAAATGCTCTTTCATGGGCAAGTGCCGGCGGTCTGGGATTTAGAGGTTCAAGAAAATCTACCCCTTATGCAGCACAGATGGCAGCAGAGACTGCAACAAAAGCTGCTCTGATTCATGGATTAAAGACTGTTGATGTTATGGTTAAAGGACCGGGATCAGGACGTGAAGCTGCAATTCGTGCACTTCAGGCTTGCGGCCTTGAAGTAACAAGTATCCGTGACGTAACACCGGTTCCGCACAACGGATGCCGTCCACCAAAACGTAGAAGAGTCTAATTTAGGAGGTAGCTTGAAATGGCAGTAAATAGAGTTCCTGTTCTGAAAAGATGCAGATCCCTTGGCCTGGATCCGATTTATTTAGGAATTGATAAAAAATCCACAAGACAGTTAAAACGTGCAAACAGAAAGATGTCTGAGTACGGTTTACAGTTAAGAGAAAAACAGAAAGCAAAATTCATCTACGGAGTTCTGGAAAAACCTTTCCACAACTACTACAACAAAGCTGACAGAATGCCGGGACAGACTGGTGAAAACCTTATGGTTATCCTGGAGAGCAGACTTGACAACGTAGTATTCCGTATGGGTCTTGCAAGAACCAGACGTGAAGCTCGTCAGATCGTTGACCACAAGCATGTACTTGTAAACGGCAAATGTGTAAACATTCCGTCTTACCTTGTAAAAGCTGGTGACACAATTGAAATCAAAGAAAAATGCAAAGGTTCTGAGAGATATAAAGGAATCCTGGAAGTAACAGGCGGAAGACTTGTTCCGGAATGGATCGATGTTAATCAGGAAACATTAAGCGGAACTGTAAAAGAACTTCCAAGAAGAGAAGCTATCGATGTTCCGGTAAACGAAATGCTTATCGTCGAGCTGTATTCTAAATAATAATTAGTGTACGATTTGTAACTGTGGGGAGTATCTTCACAGTTACAGCATTCGTTAATACCCTCAAATGTTGAATACCCAGAAGGAGGGAACCTTATAGTGTTTGATTTTAATAAACCAAAAATCGAAATTACGGAAATTTCCGAAGATAAAAAGTTTGGCAGATTCGTAGTAGAGCCTCTTGAAAGAGGATACGGTACTACACTTGGTAATTCTCTTAGAAGAATTATGCTGTCCTCCCTTCCGGGAGCAGCAGTAAGCCAGGTTAAGATTGATGGTGTTCTTCATGAATTCAGCTCAATTCCGGGCGTAAAAGAAGACGTTTCAGAAATCATTATGAATCTGAAAAGCCTTGCTATCAAAAATACCAGCACAGATAACGAACCAAAGACTGCATACATTGAGTGTGAAGGTTCCGGTGTCGTAACAGCTGCAGACATCCAGGCAGATCAGGATATCGAAATCATGAATCCGGATCAGGTTATTGCTACTCTTAACGGAGGCAAAGACTGCAGATTGGCTATGGAGATCACAATCACCCGTGGCCGTGGATATATCAGTGCTGATAAGGGTAAAACTGATGACATGCCGATCGGTGTGATTGCTGTTGATTCAATCTATACACCGGTTGACCGTGTAAACATGGTAGTAGAGAATACTCGTGTAGGTCAGGTTACCGATTTCGATAAACTTACATTAGATGTATATACTAATGGAACACTGGATCCGGATGAAGCTGTCAGCCTTGCTGCTAAGGTACTGAGTGAGCATCTGAACCTGTTCATTGATCTTTCTGAGAACGCTAAGACTGCAGAAGTCATGATCGAAAAAGAAGACAATGAGAAAGAAAAGGTTCTGGAGATGAGCATTGATGAGCTCGAACTTTCTGTTCGTTCTTACAACTGCCTGAAGAGAGCCGGAATCAACACAGTAGAAGAACTGTGCAACAGAACTTCCGATGATATGATGAAGGTTCGTAACCTTGGTCGCAAGTCATTAGAAGAAGTACTTGCTAAACTGAAAGAACTGGGCTTACAGCTTCAGCCAACTGAAGAATAAGCACTTCTTATAATTTGAGCGGGGATGCCTAAGCATTTATACAGTAAGACCGAACAAGCGTGTATAAATGTCCCGCAGATGGAGGAAAACAACATGGCAAAATATAGAAAATTAAGCAGAACTGCTGATCAGAGAAAAGCTCTGTTAAGAAACCAGGTAACAAACCTTCTTTACAACGGAAAAATCGTTACTACTGAAGCAAAAGCTAAAGAAATCCGCAAAATCGCTGAAGGACTTATTGCTATGGCAGTTCGCGAGAAAGACAACTTCGAAACAGTTACTGTAACTGCTAAAGTTGCTCGCAAAGATGCTGATGGTAAGAGAGTAAAAGAAGTTGTAGACGGAAAGAAAGTTACCGTATATGACGAAGTTCAGAAAGAAATTACAAAGGATGCTCCGTCCAGACTGCACGCTCGTCGTCAGATGGCTAAAGTATTCTACCCTGTAAAAGAAGTTCCGGCTAAAGCTGCAGGAAAGAAGAAAAACACAAAGGACATCGATATGACAAAGAAGATGTTCGAAGAAATCGCACCGAAATATGTTGGTCGTAACGGTGGTTACACAAGAATCGTTAAGATCGGACCGCGTAAAGGTGACGCAGCAATGGAAGTTCTGATCGAGTTAGTATAATTTGACAGAAATCAGAGAAGATATCCGTAACGGGATATCTTCTCTTTTTTTTCACAATTAGCAAAAAAAAATGGGGCGGGGGGGTAAAAGTAATAGCAAAAATATGATATAATAAGATTCTAAAAGAAAAATATTTATCAGAAGGAGAACGATTGCTTTTATGGATCAACTTTCGATTGCTATTTGTGATGGAAATGAAAGAGATATGGAAATTCTTGAAACACATATAAGAAAATCATTTCCAGATGCGGAAATCACAAGCTTCACACAGGGACAGTCGTTGATTGACCAGGTGGTGGAGAATCCAAATCAGTTTCAGGTTATTTTTATGGAGACTGAATTTCCAGATGATAATGGAATCCGAATCGCCGCGGAAATCAGGAAGTTAAACAAATCAGCGGGGATTATTTTTGTAACGGGAACAGAAAAGTATTACAGAGAAGCCTTTGATGTATTTGCATTTCAGTATCTTCTGAAGCGGTCGATGTAGAGAAACTGAAGAAGGTTCTTGAGTTTCTGTATATAAATGTCAGAAAATACAGTGAGTTTATTCGTAAAGAACGTGTGATATGTTTCAAATATCGTTCACAGCTTTATACGATCAAACATAATGAGGTTCAGTACATATCCAGTAGTCTTCATACCGTAACTTTTTATCTGGATGATGGAAGCGAAATTCACTGCAGAGGAAAACTCAGTGATTTTGACGAACAGCTTAAAGACAGTATGTTTCTCCGTTGCCATCAGAGCTTTTTTGTAAATATCAGTAAAGTAATAGGAATGAAAACAGATGGATTTATTATGAAGGACTTTACAGTTCCAATTTCAAGAACCTATATGAAAGAAGCACAGAAGCAGTACAGGAAGTATCTGGGGAATAATGACATTGCGGAGGAAGATGGTTGCTAAATTCCTGAAATTGTCGTAAAATCAGTAGGAACGATAAAGCAAAAGCAAAAAGGAATAGATCATATGAATATTAGAAGAATATTGGCAGTCTGGGCTGCCAAGGCAGCTGGATTTGCCTGCAAGAAGATGGGCCGTCAGGGGGTAACCTGGGCGGGAAAGATCGCTCTCAAGATTTATCCTCCGGTACTTAAGGAACTGGCATCAGAGGTTAAGAAAGACATTTTTGTAGTCTGCGGCACAAATGGAAAGACAACGACCAATAATATGCTCTGTGCGGCACTGGAGGCAGAAGGACAGAAGGTGATCTGTAACCATACAGGCTCCAATATGCTGAATGGTGTTGTGGCAGCATTTGTCCTTGGAGCAGGTCTGAATGGACATATTAAGGCCGATTATGCCTGTATTGAGGTAGATGAGGCATCCACAAGATATATTTTTCCTCAGATTAAACCGGATTATATGGTAATGACAAACCTTTTCCGTGATCAGCTCGACCGCTATGGAGAAATTGATATTACTATGAACATCCTGGAAGAAATGATCCGCAAGGTTCCGAAGATGAAGCTCATAGTAAATGGAGATGATGCACTGTCAGCATACCTTGCCATGGACAGTGGAAACGACAGTATTTATTATGGAATCAGCAAACCTGTCATGAAAAGCAAGACAAATGAGATCCGCGAGGGACGTTTCTGTAAGCGTTGTGGTGAGAGACTGCAGTACAGCTTTTATCATTATAGTCAGTTGGGTGACTATAAATGTCCAAAGTGTGGTTTCTCCAGACCGGTTCCGAAATACGATGCCTCTGATGTCCAGGTGGGCGATCAGCTTTCTTTCCGTGTCGAGGATAAAAAGATTATTGCGAATTATAAGGGATTTTATAATGTGTACAATATTCTCGCTGCTTATGCAGGAATCCGTACAGCTGGTTTCGGGGCAGAGCACTTCCAGAATATGCTCAAGAAATTTAATCCGGAGAATGGCCGTATGGAGCAGTTCCGTATTCAGGGAACCAGCGTTACATTGAATCTTGCGAAGAATCCGGCCGGATTTAACCAGAATATTTCTGCTGTCATGCAGGACAGCGAGCCAAAGGATGTAATCATTGCCATCAATGACAATGCTCAGGATGGAATCGATATTTCCTGGCTCTGGGATGTAGATTTTGACCGTTTCAGGGAAGAAAGCATCCGTTCGATCACGGTCAGTGGAATCCGCTGTCAGGATATGCGGCTTCGTCTGAAATATGTAGACATTCCTTCCATGCTGGAAGCAGATATTGAGAAGGCAGTCCGCAGCCGAGTGGCTGACGGAACCGGGAATCTGTATGTGCTGGTAAATTATACCGCACTGTTCAGTACCAGAAATATACTGAAGAAGCTGGAGGGAGAGCAGAAATGAAACTGACGATAGGACATTTATATCCGGATCTTCTGAATCTCTATGGGGACAGAGGAAATATCCAGTGTCTGATGAAGAGATGCCAGTGGAGAGGAATCGAAGCAGAAACCATCGCATATGAGATGGATGACAAGATTGATTTTTCCAGGCTTGATATTGTACTTCTCGGAGGTGGTTCTGACAGAGAGCAGATGCTGGTCTGTGAGAAACTGAAGGAGATCCAGAAGGACTTTAAGGAATATGTGGAAAATAACGGCGTAGTCATTGCAATCTGCGGAGGCTATCAGCTTCTGGGAAACTACTATAAGACAGACCAGGGAATGATCAAAGGACTGGAACTGGTAGATATGTATACAGAACAGGGAGAGGGACGTCTGATCAGCAATATCATTCTTCAGAGTGAGCTGTTTGATATGCCGGTCGTTGGATTTGAGAATCATGGCGGAAGAACCTGCATCAATAACAACAAGCCTCTGGGGAAGGTTCTGCATGGTTCTGGAAATGATGGGAAATCCGGTTATGAGGGCGTTGTATACAAAAATGTGATCGGAACTTACCTTCACGGGCCACTGCTCCCTAAGAATCCACAGCTGGCAGACTGGCTGATCCTGCATGCCCTGCAGAAAAAATACGGAGAACAGACAGAACTTACTCCGCTTGATGACAGTCAGGAAAAAGAAGCTAACGATTACATCTGTCACAGATTCCTCAAATAGTACTTGTATTCAACATATGGTGAGGATATAATTCAGGTATATAAGAGCGGACAAGGGGATAAAAATGGCGAAATCACGTAATCAGAAAGCAAAAATACTGGTGCTGGAACATCTTCTGTGTGAGACCGGGGAGAATCGTGCAGTGACAATGCAGGAAATTCTTGATAAGCTGGCAGAATGTGGAATCAATGCAGAGCGTAAGAGCATCTATGATGATCTGGATGCACTGAGAGATTTCGGGCTGGATGTCAAATACAAGAGAGGAAGACCGGGAGGCTATTACATTGCCGGACAGACTGCTGCCGAAAAGAATGAGACAGTACCGAAGTCGGAGCCTCGACCGGCCAGGAGAGAAGAGAAGGCAGAACCGGTTATTAAGGAAATACTGGTGAGGCGTTTTACTCTGGATGAGAATGAGATCCAGGATGTCGAGAAACCTATGAAGCTTCTCTGCAGAGAGACGATAGAGAAAGAAGTGCAGGAATATTTTGGCTCTTATGGAACTTATAAGAACAAAGAATCCGGCTATATATCTGTTACAGCGCCTCAGATTGCAGGACCACAGTTTTTTGGATGGCTCACTGCAATGGGCAGGGATATCACGATCGTCAAGCCAAAGAAAACGGCAGCGGCGTACCGGGATTATCTTAAACTTCTGGCAAAGGAATATAAAGGAATTTAACATGAAAAAAAAGACAGCATATATTTTATTAGGTGTTTTTCTGACCACTTCCATACTTGGAGGCTGTGGTTCCAAAAACAAGGCAACAGAAGCAGCAAGTGAAAGTGCACAGACTGAGAAAGAGGGAGCCGGTGAGGCGGAAGAACTGACGGTAACTCCGACACCTGAGGAGGAGAAGGATACAGAGAAGAAAGCAGACTCTTCTGAGGATGCAGAGGCATCCACACAGAGCAATGAAGCAGAGGAAGAGAGTGCTCCTGTGGAAGAGCCGAGAGAAAAAATTGCGGTTCTCCTTCCGAATGAAGAAAAATGGAGCAGAGATGCAGATAAGTTCAAGAGTGAACTGGAGGCGGACGGATATGAGCCTGTGATCGAGTATGCAGAGAATGATGTATCCAGACAGGTTTCCCAGATTCAGGATCTGACAGCAGAAGAGGTCTCTGCATTTGTTATCACACCGGTAGATCCTTATAGTCTTGGGAGTGTCCTTGAGACCGTGAAGGAGGCTGACATTCCGGTATTTTCCTACGATGATCTGATCATGAATACCAGTGCAGTCAAGTATTATGTGACGTTTGGCGGACGTCAGGTCGGTCAGATAATAGGAAAGCAGATCGTAGATGCCCAGGAACTGGATAAGGTTCGCGAGGCAAAGGAATCCAGAACCATAGAATTCTTTATGGGCTCACTGGATGACACACAGGCACTGTTTTTGTACAATGGACTGATGGAAGTACTGCAGGAGTATCTGGATGACGGAACTCTGGTATGCAGATCAGGAAAGATTTCCTTTGATGATACAGGTATCTTAAGATGGAGTAAAACCACCGCAAAGTCCAGAGCGGCAGAAATTCTGGAGGAGTTTTATCCGGATGGAGCAGCACCGGATATCATCTGTACCGGATTTGATGATGCGGCAGGAGCAGCACAGGAGGCACTTCTGGAGGCAGGAGTCGTCCCGGGAACGGATATCTGGCCGTTTATCACGGGAAATGGCTGCAAGGAAGATGCGGTCAAGAGAATTGCGATGGGTACACAGGCTTTCAGTGTGTTTATGGATTCCCGCGAGCTTGCGGCTCAGTGTGAAGAGATGGTAAATGTATATCTCCATGGAGAGGATGATCCGGAGGTAAATGACTACGAGCAGTATGATAACGGTGTGAAGATCATAGGAACTTATCTCTGTGATCCTCAGATGATAGACAGAGATAATTATGAAATTCTGATCGACAATGGTTATTATACAGAGAAGGAAGTAGAACCGGATCCGACAGAGACTCCAACACCGGAACCAGTCACACCGACGGAGGCAGCACTGACACCAACTGAGAAACCAGTGACGCCGACACCGGAGGCTATTACGCCAACGGAGACACCGGAACCGACAGAAGCACCGGAGGAGATTTCTCCGACCCCGACAGAAAAAGCAAAAAAATAATATAGTATACACAAAAACACAGCCGGAACAAACTCTGTTTCGGCTGTGTTTTTGTACATGGATATGGAAACTGCGTTGAGGATCAGTCACGGAAGGTAAGAGAATCATCGGTCATAGAATCAATGATCGCAAGAGATTCCAGACGAACGCCCATCTCACGGATCTTCTCGCCACCATGCTGGAAGCCTTTCTCGATCACGATTCCGGCACCCTCAAGAGTTGCACCGGATTCTTTGACAATATCAAGCAGGCCAAGCAGTGCACATCCGTTGGCAAGGAAATCGTCGATCAGGAGAACGTGATCTTCCGGTCCAAGGAATTTCTTGGATAAGATAACATCGTAAACCTTCTTGTGAGTAAAAGATTCTACCTTGGAACAGTACATCTCTCCATCGAGATTCAGGCTCTGTGCCTTCTTGGCAAAGACTACAGGTACATGAAAATACTGTGCTACGATACATGCGATTCCGATACCGGATGCCTCGATTGTAAGAATTTTGGTGATCGGACAGTCTGCAAAACGTCTTTTGAATTCTTTTCCAATCTCATTGATAAGGTCAATATCCATCTGATGATTCAGAAAGCTGTCTACTTTCAGAATATTTCCTGGTTTTACAATTCCGTCTTTCAGTATACGGTCTTTTAAAAGCTGCATGTTTTATCTCCTTTAACTAAATTCTCGTTTATGTAAAATTATATTTATGATACTCTATTCTTGGAAGAAGTTCAATTCTTTTCGACAAATTTTTATAAAGAAATAAAAAGTTTGTTTAATGTTTACAGATAATATTCCGCAAGATGTTTCGCTGTGAATGTGGCAGGCGGTATTCTTTTGTGAAAGAAAAGCCGGAGATTGTGTGGAAGGCAGATTTGCAAAAAAACAAAAGGTCTGGTACAATAAAAACAATGTAAATGCAGGAAAGTATCGCAAAATGAATACAGGGAGGTTGCTCTTATGGAACAGAAATATACAGTAGATGCAAGAGGCGAACAGTGTCCGATCCCGGTTGTCAGAACCAAGAAGGTTCTGGATGGCATTCTGGGAGATGCTGAGATCACAGTTTTGGTGGATAATGAGACCGCAGTGCAGAATCTCACCAGAATGGGGAAACATGCAGGAGCAGAAGTACTTTCAGAGAAAAAATCCGACAATGAATTTCAGGTTGTCATTCGTGTAAAAGATCGGAAACCAGCTGAAGGAGGAGAAGAAACCGCAGAATGTATCCCGGATGTCAAGGGTGACTTTGTGATCGCGGTAGATACCGCAATCATGGGAAGAGGAAATGATGAACTGGGAAAAGTCCTGATGAAGGGATTTATTTTTGCAGTGACTCAGCTTGAAAAGCTTCCAAAGACCATTCTTTTTTATAATGGCGGTGCAACTCTGACGACAGAGGGTTCAGATTCTCTTGATGATATAAAGAGTCTGGAAGCACAGGGCGTGGAGATCAAAACCTGTGGAACCTGTCTGAACTATTATGGACTGACAGATAAGCTTAAAGTCGGAGAAGTTACAAATATGTATGATATCGTAGAAACTCTTGCAAAAGCGTCCAAAGTAGTGAAACCATGATCAGAAAGATTCCGAGATATCTTCTGACTTTTTACAGCACAAGCGGTGCTATGGCAGTAGAGAAATACTGTAAACAGAATGGGATCGCAGGAAGACTGCTTCCCGTACCAAGAGAAATTTCTGCAAGCTGCGGCCTTGCATGGGCTGTGCCGCTGGAACAGAAAGGAGAACTGGCGGCAGTAGAAGCAGAATTTGCAGATGAGATTGAGGGAAAATGGAGTCTGGAATTATGAAAGAATATGAGGTGATCTGGGAGATTTTTAATAAATGTCCCAGAAATCAGATGCGTGACGTATTTGTAGAGGAAGTAGAAATCAAAGACCCGGAGGAATATATCAGAAAGAAGTTTCAGGGAAAGGATGTCTCCTATGACAAGACGGTTCTTGCCGATGGGACCATCGTCTTTGATATCACAACATCACAGATAAAACAGAGATGTTCCTTTACAGAGATTTAGCGGCTGTGTTATAATATGGTTTTGGGATTATATTTACACCTGAGAGGAGCAGACATGAGTGAAACAAAGGAAACCCATGTGCATGTACTGGAAGATGGGACTGTAGTCGAACATTCCCATGGAGAACATGGTCATCATCACAGCCATGCACAGACAAAATCGGTTTTGAATAGGCTTTCCAGAGCAATCGGTCATCTGGAATCTATCAAGAGAATGGTCGAGAGCGGAAGGGACTGTTCCGAGGTATTGATTCAGCTTTCAGCAGTCAAATCAGCTATCAATAATACAGGTAAAATCATCCTTCAGGATCATATTGAACACTGTATTGTGGATGCGGTAGAGCACGGTGACAAGGATGCCATTAAGGAACTGGAACGTGCGATTGACCGTTTTATGAAATAGCGATAACTGGAAAATACAGGCCGTGCAGCCCGGTAGACAGGCTCCATGACCGGAAAATAAAGGAGTATACAAAATGGCAAAAGAATGCAACAACAGCTCATGCGATAAGTCAAGCTGTGAAGGATGTGCAAGCAAGGGCAAGAGCAATCCACAGGATTTCCTTGTACCGGCAAATATTTTTTCTGATGTAAAACACGTGATCGGTGTTGTCAGCGGTAAGGGCGGCGTTGGTAAGTCTTTCGTTACAGGATCTCTTGCAAACGCGATGGCAGCAAAGGGTTACAAGGTAGGTATCCTGGATGCGGATATCACAGGACCATCCATTCCGAAGATGTATGGACTTACCGGTGCAGCTCAGGCAGATGACAATGGAATCTATCCGATGGAAACTGCAAATGGCATCAAGGTTATGTCCATCAACCTCCTGCTTCCGACAGAGGACACTCCGGTTATCTGGAGAGGACCTGTTCTTGCAAACATGGTCAAACAGTTCTGGACAGATGTAGTATGGGACAAGATCGACTATCTCTTTGTAGATATGCCGCCAGGAACAGGCGATGTACCGCTTACCGTATTCCAGTCTCTTCCGATCGACGGAATCGTAATTGTAAGCTCACCGCAGGATCTGGTCAAGATGATTGTGAAGAAGGCATACAACATGGCCGGAATGATGAAGATCCCGGTACTTGGAATCGTAGAGAACTACAGTTATGTAAAATGCCCGGACTGCGGCAAAGAACTCAAGATCTTTGGTGAGAGTCATATCGATGAGATCGCTGCTGAGCTGAATATTCCGGTTGTAGGCAAGATGCCGATCGACATGGAATATGCATCCAAGGCAGATTCTGGAGAATTTGCCCAGATCAATAATGAGTATATCGAAAAGGCAATCGAAGTAATGCCGAAATAAGGTTACAATAAGCTCCCCGACAGTCACAGAAGAGAACTTCTTTGGTGACCATCGGGGATTTTTTGTGCAAAAAACTCGGCTCTGTTTTTCAGAATAACTCAAGAAATCGTTCAGCCGCCTGGGAAACCGGCAGATTGTCATTCTGAACCATAATCAGCTGTCGGGAAGGAAGTACCTCTGTCATGGGAATCGGTTTCAGCGAATCTGCCGGGCTCAGCATATAGTCCGGAATACAGGCAATACCGAGACCGATACGGGCAAGATCCATAAGAAGATCGTTGCTGTTGAGTTCAACTTCCGGTAGCAGTTTCAGATCATGGAGTGCAAACGTGTGATACAGATACTCGCTGGTGGTGCTTTTGGAAGAAAGCATCAGGATCGGATACTGCATGAGATCACTGAACGAACAGGGCAGATGTCTGAAGGCAAAGCAGTTTGGATCAGCGACAAAAATATCATGGAAATCCTTTAATACCTGGACGCGGGTGTGACTTCCGAGCCGGGAGTTGGGCGAATTACATACGATCAGGTCAACCTGTCCTTTTTCGAGAAGTTCCACACAGCCGATCGAGGTGCTGTTTGTGACTTTGACCCGGACATCCGGATAAGCCTGGTGAAATTTACGGAAATATTCGATCAGGAAATAACGGCAGATCGTATCACTGGCTCCGATGCGGAGCTGTCCTTTAAGAGTATCTCCTGAAAGAAGAGATTCCCCCTCATCCAGCATCTGTATGGCAGGTTTGACATGCCGGAGAAGAAGCTCCCCCTCAGGTGTGAGAAGGACTTTCTTGGTACTTCGGATGAAGAGGGTGTGTCCAAGTTTTTTTTCCAGAGTCTTGACAGACTGACTTACGGCTGACTGGGAAATAAAAAGCTGACGGGAGGCCTCCGAGAAGCTTAAGGTCGTAGCTACATAATAAAAAACTTTGTATAATTCAAGATTGATATCCATAGATTCTCTCCTTATTGATTATTGTAACTAATAAATAATATAAGATATATTAATTTTACTAATGATATTTGTTATGATACTATAGATATTGTAAAAAAACAACTATTCTATCCCAAACACCAGAGTTACTGTTTGCAAAGAAATTTGCGAACAGTAACAAAACAACGAATGAATATTATCTGAAAGGAGTTTCTTATGAGTAACGTAAGACGCGTTTATGTAGAAAAGAAACCAGCCTATGCCGTACAGGCAAAAGAATTAAAACATGAGATCAGCAGCTATCTCGGAATCAAAACAGCATCCAATGTCAGAGTGCTGATCCGTTATGACGTAGAAAATATTTCAGATGAAGTTTTTGAAAAAGCATGCAGAACCGTATTTGCAGAGCCGCCGGTAGATGATCTTTATCTTGAGAAATTTGAGGCAGCAGAAGGTTCCAGAATCTTTTCTGTAGAATATCTTCCGGGTCAGTTCGACCAGAGAGCAGATTCTGCTGTACAGTGCGTACAGTTCCTTGATGGAGATTCACAGCCGATCATCCGTTCTGCAACTACTTATGTAATAGAAGGAAATATAACAGACGAAGAATTTGATGCCATCAAACATCACTGCATCAACCCGGTAGACTCCCGTGAGACAGGACTTGAGAAACCTGAGACACTCGTTGCCGTATTCCCGGAACCGGAAGATGTTAAGATTTTTGACGGATTCAAAGAAATGTCAGAAGCAGATCTTAAAGCATTGTACGATTCCCTGAATCTTGCAATGACATTTAAGGATTTCCAGCACATCCAGAACTACTTCAAAAATGAAGAGAAACGTAATCCTTCCATGACCGAAATCCGTGTACTGGATACTTACTGGTCCGATCACTGCCGTCATACAACCTTCTCCACAGAGCTTACCGATGTGAAGTTTGATGAAGGAGATTACAAAGAACCAATCGTAAAAACATACGAGAAATATCTTGCTGACAGAGAAGTCCTTTACAAAGGCCGCGACGACAAGTTTGTCTGCCTGATGGATCTTGCTCTTATGGCAATGAAGAAACTCAAATCCGAAGGCAAACTGGCTGATCAGGAAGAGTCCGATGAGATCAATGCCTGCAGTATCGTTGTTCCGGTAGACGTAGACGGAAAGGAAGAAGAGTGGCTCATCAACTTCAAGAATGAGACACATAACCATCCGACAGAGATCGAGCCATTTGGTGGTGCTGCGACCTGTCTTGGCGGTGCGATCCGTGATCCGCTTTCCGGACGTACTTATGTATATCAGGCAATGCGTGTAACCGGTGCTGCTGACCCGACAGTATCTGTCAAAGAAACTCTGAAAGGAAAACTTCCTCAGAAAAAACTTGTCAGAGGAGCTGCTCATGGTTACAGTTCCTATGGTAACCAGATTGGTCTGGCTACAGGCTATGTAAAAGAAATCTATCATCCGGATTATGTTGCAAAACGTATGGAGATCGGTGCCGTTATGGGTGCAGCTCCAAGACGTGCCGTTATCCGTGAAAACTCCGATCCGGGAGATATTATCATCCTTCTTGGCGGACGTACCGGCCGTGACGGTATCGGTGGTGCAACAGGTTCCTCCAAGGTACATACAGAAGCTTCCATCGAAGTCTGCGGTGCAGAAGTACAGAAAGGTAACGCACCTACAGAACGTAAGATCCAGCGTATGTTCAGACGTGAAGAAGTCAGCTATATCATCAAAAAATGTAACGACTTTGGTGCAGGCGGTGTATCCGTTGCCATCGGTGAGCTTGCAGACGGACTTCGCGTAGATCTTGACAAAGTTCCGAAGAAATATGCCGGCCTTGACGGAACAGAGATCGCAATCTCTGAATCCCAGGAGCGTATGGCAGTTGTTGTAGATCCGAAAGATGTTGACAAATTCCTTGGCTTTGCAAACGAAGAAAACCTCGAAGCAATCCCGGTTGCAGTCGTTACTGAGGAGCCACGTCTTGTTCTTACATGGAGAGGCAAAGAAATCGTAAATATTTCCCGTGCATTCCTTGACACTAATGGAGCACATCAGGAAACAACAGTAGAGGTTGAAATTCCGAACAAGGAAGGAAACCTCTTCGAAGAAAGACCAGACGTTGCCGATGTTAAGGCAAAATGGCTGGAGACACTTGCTGACCTCAATGTATGCTCCCAGAAAGGTCTTGTCGAAATGTTCGACGGTTCTATCGGTGCAGGAAGCGTATTTATGCCATACGGCGGTCAGTATCAGCTTACAGAGACTCAGAGTATGGTTGCTAAAGTTCCGGTACAGAACGGAAAGACTGATACAGTTACCATGATGAGCTACGGCTTTGACCCATATCTCTCATCCTGGAGTCCATATCACGGAGCTGCTTATGCAGTAACAGAATCTGTAGCAAGAATCGTAGCTACAGGTGGTGATTACAAGAAGATCCGCTTCACATTCCAGGAATACTTCCGTCGTATGACCGAAGATCCAAAGAGATGGAGTCAGCCATTCTCTGCACTCCTTGGTGCTTATGCGGCACAGATGGGATTTGGCCTTCCGTCCATCGGTGGTAAAGACAGTATGTCCGGTACCTTTAACGAGATCGATGTACCTCCGACACTTGTTTCCTTTGCAGTTGATGTAGCTAAGATCCAGGATGTGATCACTCCTGAACTCAAAAAAGCAGGAAACAAACTTGTATGGCTCCGTGCACCGCGTGATCAGTACGATCTTCCGGATTACGCTGGAATCATGGATCAGTACGAAAAACTCCACAACGATATCCAGGCTGGAAAAGTTGTTTCCGCTTACGCGCTGGATCGTCATGGTATTGCAGCTGCTGTTTCCAAGATGGCATTCGGTAACGCACTCGGAGTGAAGATCGAACACAATCTGGATCCAAGAGACTTCTTTGCACCAGGATTTGGCGATATCATCATGGAAGTTCCGGCAGACAAAGTTGGAGAACTTTCCATTACCTATACACTGATCGGTGAAGTTACAGATGACGGTAAATTCTCCTACGGCAATACCGTGATTACAGAAAAAGAAGCCGAAGAAGCATGGAAAGGAACTCTCGAAAGAGTCTTCAAGACAGCTTCCGGTGAAGACAACGAAAAACAGGCAAAGGATGAACTGTATCACGCAGAAAACATTTATGTATGCAAACATAAAGTTGCAAAACCTCGTGTATTCATTCCTGTATTCCCGGGAACAAACTGCGAATACGACAGCACACGTGCTTTCGAACGTGCAGGAGCAGAGGTTGATGTCAAAGTATTCAAGAACCTGACAGCAGAAGACATCCACGATTCCGTGGAACTCTTCACCAAAGCGATCGACCAGGCACAGATTATCATGTTCCCTGGCGGATTCTCCGCTGGTGATGAACCGGATGGTTCTGCAAAATTCTTTGCAACTGCATTCCAGAATGCAAAGATCAAAGAAGCAGTCATGAAGCTTATCAATGAGAGAGATGGTCTTGCACTTGGTATCTGTAATGGTTTCCAGGCCCTGATCAAACTTGGTCTTGTACCATACGGTGAGATTTGTGGACAGAAAGAAGATTCTCCGACACTGACCTTCAACACCATCGGACGTCATATCTCCAAGATGGTTTACACCAAGGTTGTCAGCAACAAGTCTCCATGGCTTCAGAAAGCACAGCTTGGCGGTGTATACTGTAACCCGGCATCCCACGGTGAAGGACGTTTTGTTGCCAACGATGAATGGCTTGCAAAACTGTTTGCAAACGGACAGGTTGCAACCCAGTATGTAACTCCAACTGGAGAACTTAGTGCAGACGAAGAATGGAACGTAAACGGTTCCTACATGAATATCGAAGGTATCACAAGCCCTGACGGACGTATCCTCGGTAAGATGGCACACAGCGAACGCCGCGGTGACGGTGTGGCTGTTAACATCTACGGCGAGCAGGATATCCAGATCTTCGAGTCCGGTGTAGAGTACTTTAAATAATCAGAGTTAGTAAATCAATCAGGCCCTCGCTTATATGGCGGGGGCTTAATTTGTGTCTTGACGAAAATAAAAAAATTCGGTATCGTACTGGTAGAATGAAAAATGTTTCATAATATAAAAATGCTTATAGTATAAAAAACAGGATCATATAAAGAATCAGGACAGGAAGTGAACAAATGGCAAGTATTCGTGATGTAGCAAAAAGGGCAAATGTGGCAGCATGTACGGTTTCCAGAGTGCTGAATGGGACAGCAAATGTAGCACCTGAGACGCGGATGAAGATTGAACAGGCTATGAAGGAACTGAATTATATTCCAAATGAACTGGCAAGGAGTATGTTCAAGCAGAAGGCAGGAATCGTGGCAATGTTGGTTCCGGATATCCGTCATCCGTATTTTTCTTCACTGGCGAGACATATCGAAGACGAACTGTACAAAAACGATTGTAAACTCATGCTGTGCAGTACCGGAGATGATCCGGAGCGAGAAAAAGAATACATGAAGATACTCCGTTCCAATATCGTGGATGGAGTGATCATGGGTGTAAACAATCAGAAACCGGAAGCTTATGCAGAATTCGGGAAGCCGCTGGTCATGCTGGACTATTATGTAAATGATGAGGTACCGGTGGTTGTGTCTGATCATGAGATGGGAGGACGGCTTGCGGCGGAGGAATTTATTCGAAGTGGATGCAGGTACGTGCTCCATATCGGAAGTGAGGCGGATACGGACAGGGTTCTTTCCTACAAGAGTCACCGGGCACTCAGGGAAACACTGGAAAGAGAGGGCATTCAGACCCGGGAAGTGGATATCAAGTGGAACTCCTTTGACTTCCAGAATTACTTTGAGATGGCGAGTCTGATCCTGAAAGAAAACCCGGAGATTGATGGTATCATGGCAGCAGATATGCCGGCAAGTGCTTTTCTCAAGGCTGCTGTGAAGATTGGAAAGAAAGTCCCGGAGGAGTTTGCCGTGATCGCCTATGATGGAACGTATGTCTCCAGAACCAATATTATGGAGATCACCACGATCCACCAACAGTTACACGAGATAGGAAACAGGGCTGTTGATACGATACTCAGGCTGATCGATGGAGAGATGCCACAGGAAAGATACATCACGATCCCGGTGGAACTCAAAAAGGGAAGCACGACATGATATTATAGGAGTCCCCAAAAGTTTCTCAACAAAACAATAAAAAGGATTGACTTCAGATCAAAAATGTGGTAGTTTAATAGCAACGAATGAAACATGTTTCAAAAACAAGGCATAGTTCAGTTACAGAAACTGTGCCTAAAAAAATAACTATTATGAAACATGTTTCAAGAAACAGAAAACGAAACACAAAAGGAGGACGGGAGATGAAAAGATCCATAAAGGCACTTGGCGTGTGTCTGCTTGCAGGTACAGCTGCGGTCACCGTGACCGGCTGCGGCAAGGTAAATAAGGATTATGATGTGTACTTTTTTAACCAGAAATCAGAGATTGCAGATAGTCTGAACGATCTGGCTGATGAATACGAAGCACAGACCGGTAAGAAAGTGAAAGTGTTTACAGTAGGAACAACAGAAGGTTCTGAGACTATGCGTTCCGAATTGAAATCAAAGAAATATCCGACGGTATTTTCTTCTAATGCGATTGCCTTTGAGGAATGGAAATCGGCAGGATATGCGGAAGGAGTCGATGAGATTTCCAATCCAGAACTCAAGGCCTTGTATGAGAGTGTACCGGATGCCCTGAAACTTCAGTTTGAGGGTGAAGGAAACTATGGAATCCCATACAACATCGAGGGATATGGCCTGATCGCAGATCGTCAGATGCTGGAGGATATTCTTGGAACAACAGACCTGGATGCATTTATTGCAGATTACAAAGAAGCAGACTATGAAGAATTCCAGCAGATGGTTACGGCGTTGAATGATTACATCAACGATGGCAGATCTGAGAGCTTTACTCTGAATGGCAGCAGCTACAAGACACAGTCCGATAAAACAGATCTTACCGAGAATCTGAACGGAGTCTTTTCCATCGCAGGTGCAGAGAAATGGACATACGGAAATCATTTCGGAAACTATCCGATCAGTACCGTATATGAGAATGTTTACGATGTACGTGAATCCGCCCCGGACAAAGCAGATCTGATGAAATCCTCCATCGTGAAATCCTTAGAGGAACTGGATTTCCTTTCCAATTATGCAGCAGGACCGGAAGGGGCAACAAAGAGAGGATCACAGTTCATCAATTCTACCGTGACCGGTTATGACCAGGCAGTACAGACCTTTGCAGAAAGCAAAGCAATCTTTATAAAAAACGGAAACTGGACTTACAGCAATATTGCGAATATTGCCCCAGAGGTTGCGGAACGTCTGGTCATGTTTCCGATGAAGCTGAATTTCTCTGATGATGATATTCATGTGGACGGGCTGACAGTGGATCAGATGAACCGTTCTGTTCCGGAGTTCGTATCTCAGTATTACATTGTTAACAAGAAAGCTACCGAGCAGGAAAAGAAAGATGCAGAAGATTTCCTTCTCTGGCTGAATACCTCAGAGACAGGCCTGGATTACATTGTAAATAAATTTGCATTTGTACCGTTCAATGCTGACGAGGACACAGTACTGGAGAACCCACTGTCCAACGATCTGATCACTTATAAACGTGATAACTGTATTCTGGCAAACCCGTTTGATGCAGCACCATCTTCCTGGGGGCTGGAAAGCTACGGAAAATATATCATGGAAGATTTGTTTACAAATCCGGATCCATGGTCCGAAGATAAATTAAATGATATTGCGGATGAATGTATTTCATACTGGAAATCCGGCATGGATGAATGGTAAGGAAGGGAGAGAAACATGGAGAAATATTACAAAAAATGGTTCAAGATATTGAATATTCCGGCGGCCATCCTGTTCGTTGTGGTTATTCTGGTTCCATTTATCATGGGTATGGCGTATTCCTTTACAGCATGGAGAGGTTCCTATTTCAAAGGTTCTGAGCACTGGTATGGTGCACTGGTAGGATTCAAAAACTATATCAAAGTGTTCCATTCACAGAAGTTTATCACCTCTTTTATCTATACCATTAAGTTTACGATAGTAGCTGTTGTGGCCAAAAATATCGTAAGCCTTGGAATGGCACTGATGGTAAGAAAAGTCGGTAAAGGCAAAGGATTTTTCCGTACCGTATTTTTCTTCCCGAACCTTCTGGGAGGTCTTGCAATGGGCTTTATCTGGAGTTTCATTTTCCAGAATGTATACTCCCTGATGCTGTTTGGTGAGGATTCACCGATTCATATTCCATTCCTGTGCGATATGCTCCAGGATCCAAATAAAGCAGTTTTTGCCATGGCAATCATGGCAACCTGGCAGACAGCCGGATATCTGATGCTGATCTATCTGAATGGCCTTAATAACATTCCGGAAGATCTCTATGAGGCAGCTTCCATCGACGGTGCAACTGCATGGCAGAAATTCCGTCATATCACAGTTCCGATGCTGATGCCGGCATTTACAATCGTATTTTTCCTGACACTTTCCAGCAGCTTCAAGATGCTGGACGAGAACCTTGCCCTCACCGGCGGAGACTTCGGCACGAGAATGCTTTCTCTGCAGATCCTTCTGACAACCAGAGAAAACACACCGCCAAACTACGGTATGGCACAGGCACAGGCGGTTATTTTCTTTATCCTGATCGCTGTTGTGTCCATCGTTCAGGTTATTGTTACTAAGAGAAAGGAGATTGAGGCATAATGACTGCAAACAAAAGAATAAAACAGGGCGTAATGTATGCAATTCTGATTCTTCTGAGTATTTATACGTTATTCCCAATCTACTTTTTGATCGTGAACTCATTCAAGAGTCAGAAAGAAATTGTCGGATCTCCAATCTCCGTTCCGTCTTCTTTTGATTTCTCTTATCTCAAGAATGCGGCGGCACAGATCAGACTTGGAGAATCTGTAGTAAATACACTCATCATCACGGTGGTAGCAGTAGCACTGATCGTTGTGATATCATCCCTCACTGCCTGGATGATGGTAAGAAACAAGACCAAAGCAAGCAGCTTTCTGTTCCTCTGCTTTACCGCAGCAATGCTGATTCCGTTCCAGTCCGTTATGTATCCGCTGGTAAACCTGATGGAAGCACTGGGGCTTAAGAATACCTTCGGACTGATCCTGATGTATGGCGGCTTCGGGCTGAGCATGACTGTTTTTTTGTATCACGGATTTTTTAAGAGCGTTCCACTTTCTCTGGAAGAAGCGGCGGTTATCGACGGTGCAAATATCTTCCAGCTGTTTTTCAATGTTGTATTTCCACTGGTAAAACCAATCACTGCAACGGTTGTGATCACAAATGCTATGTGGATCTGGAATGATTACCTTCTTCCATTTCTGATTATCGGAAACAATGACAGCAAGACACTGACCTTAAGCCTGTATTATGCAAAGAGTCTTTCCGGACAGTACGGAAATCCATGGGAACTCATCTTCCCGGCAGTATTAATCTGTGTCATTCCAATCCTGATCGTGTTCATTTTCCTTCAGAAAAATATCATCGAAGGAATCGCAGCAGGAGCAGTAAAGGGGTAATTTATGAAAAGAATATGGTGGAAAGAAGCAGTAGGATATCAGATCTATCCGAAAAGCTTCAAAGATACAAACGGTGATGGAATCGGAGACATAAAAGGAATTGTGGAAAAACTCCCTTATCTGAAAGAACTGGGAATTGATTTTATCTGGATCTGTCCTTTTTACCCGTCACCCATGAAAGATAATGGATATGATGTTGCTGATTATTATGGAATAGATCCATGCTTCGGAACGATGGAAGATATGGAATTTCTTCTCAAAAAAGCAGATGAATCCGGTATTCGCGTTATTGTCGACATGGTGCTGAACCACAGCTCTGACCAGCATAAATGGTTTCAGGAGGCATTGAAGGATCCAAATTCAAAGTACAGAGATTATTATATGTTTGTGCAGTCCAAAGAACGTCCTTCCAACACACGAAGCTGCTTCGGCGGTTCCGTGTGGGAGAATGTGGGAGAAGATACCTGGTATTATCACACCTTTGACAAGAGCCAGCCTGATCTCAATTGGGAGAACCCGCAGCTTCGGGAAGAAGTTTATAACATCCTAAATTTCTGGATAGAAAAAGGAGTCAGTGGATTTCGTTTTGATGCGATCACTTATATTAAAAAGGCAGATTCGTTGAAATCACATGAGCCGGATAACACAGACGGCCTGATCGGAGTAGAAAAGACAGGACAGAACCAGAAGGGTATTGATAAGTTCCTTCGTGAGATGAATCGTAAGTGCCTCAGCGATCCTGAAATCATGACGGTTGCAGAGGCTCCGGGAGTCCCTTATGAGAACCTGGCAGAGTTCATAGGCGAAGATGGATATTTTTCTATGGTATTTGACTTCAGCTATGCCGATATTGATCTCTGTGGTCCAAACTGGTATAATCAGGCACCGTGGACTTTCGGCGATCTCAAGAAACTTCTGTTCAGAAGTCAGTGCAGTGTGCAGACTCAGGGCTGGGGAGCAGTTTATCTGGAAAACCATGACCAGTCCCGCTCGCTCAATAAATATTTCCGTGAAAAAGCTGCTGCGAAAGATGATCTGCATTTAAGATTCCTTCAGGGAAGTGCCCTTGCAGCCCTGCTGATGGGACTTCGCGGAACTGTATTTATTTATCAGGGAGAAGAACTTGGTTCTGTAAATGGTACATTCAACAGTATCGAAGAATACGACGATCTGAATACCAGGGATCAGTATCAAAGAGCTTTGCGGGCAGGCTTTGATGTAGCACAGTCCCTGAAATTTGCCAATGACAGAAGCCGCGACAACAGCAGAATGCCATTCCCGTGGAATGAGGAAGAACATGGTGGATTTACTTCCGGAACACCATGGCTTAAATGCAATGATGACTATGCATCCATCTGTGCAGAGAAGCAGAGCCAGGATAAAAACTCTCTTCTGTATTATTATCGAAATCTGATTCAGGTCCGTAAGGATGAAGCCAACCGCGAATGCCTGATCTACGGTGAAGTCCGTGAGATTGAGAATGCGGTGGAGTCTGTGATCGCTTTTGAGCGTATCGCAGAAAATGGTGAAAAAATCCAGATTTGGATTAATATGTCCGATGAAATCCAGAAGGCAGATATTATAGAAGGAGAGCTCCTTTGCAATAACTACAGTGAATTCAATAGGACGTCCCTGCAGCCTTATCAGGCAGTTATGGTGCGTTGATAGAAAAACTCGTGGGAAGTTACAACAACAATTGGTCTTACCAAAAAACAAAATCACCCATTGACAAACGGAAAACGTGCGGATATAATGGGTTACAGAATAAAGAAACACGTTGAAGAGAAGAGTAAACTGTGGAAGGCTCCAGAGAGAAGTACATTTGCTGAGAGTATTTCAGCGGGAAGCAGTCGAAGACCATCTCCGAGTGGCCCTAATCCGGTCCGGTGATTCCGTTATCATCTTATAAGAGTGGCTGAGTCTGTCCGATGAGGTACAGATACAGCAAGCAGGGTGGAACCGCGAGTAGATCATTCGTCCCTTACAGTACAGAGATGTATTGTAAGGGACTTTTTTACTTTATAGAATTATTTACTCGTCCCTGTGGAAAACTTACAATTTTTATTCATTACAAAAGGAGTTCAAAGATTATGATCATCACACTGAAAGACGGATCCAAAAAAGAGTATTCCGAAGCAAAATCAGTTATCGACATCGCTTATGACATCAGCGAAGGACTGGCACGTGCAGCCTGTGCAGGAGAAGTAAACGGAGAGGTTGTAGACCTTCGTACCGTTCTCGACAGCGACTGCGAACTGAACATTCTCACAGCCAAAGACGAGAAAGGACTTGCCGTTCTTCGTCATACCGCTTCCCATGTACTTGCTCAGGCAGTACAGAACTTATATCCGGAAGCCAAGGTTGCTATCGGACCTTCTATTGATACAGGATTTTATTACGATTTTGCTCACGAGCCATTCTCCCGCGAGGACCTCGATGCAATCGAGAAAGAAATGAAGAAGATCATCAAGAAAGGTGCAAAGATTGAGCGCTTTACAAAATCCAGAGAAGATGCGATCGCATACTTCAAGGAGAAAAACGAGCCATACAAGGTAGAGCTGATCGAGGATCTTCCGGAGGGAGAAGAAATCTCCTTTTATTCACAGGGAGACTGGACAGACCTCTGTGCAGGCCCGCATTTGATGAGTGTAAAAGGCGTGAAAGCCTTCAAACTTCTTTCTTCTTCCAGCGCTTACTGGAGAGGAAGCGAAAAGAACGCCATGCTGACACGTATCTACGGAACCGCTTATGCAACAAAAGACGAGCTCAAAGAACATCTGGAGCAGATGGAAGAAGCCAAGAAACGTGACCACAACAAACTTGGCCGTGAGATGAAAATCTTCACAACAGTAGACGTGATCGGCCAGGGACTTCCGCTTATCATGCCAAACGGTGTTATCATGATGCAGGAACTGCAGAGATGGATCGAAGATGAGGAGACAAAACGTGGCTATGTAAGAACCAAGACTCCTCTGATGGCAAAGAGCGACCTCTACAAGATCTCCGGACACTGGGATCATTACAAAGACGGAATGTTCGTTCTCGGTGATGAAGAGACAGACAAAGAAGTATTTGCACTTCGTCCGATGACATGCCCGTTCCAGTACTATGTATACAAAGCAGAACAGCACAGCTACCGTGATCTGCCGCTGCGTTACGGCGAGACATCCACACTGTTCCGTAACGAGGACTCCGGTGAGATGCACGGCCTGACACGAGTTCGTCAGTTTACAATCTCTGAGGGACATCTGATCGTAAGACCAGACCAGATGGTAAAAGAATTCAAAGACTGTATCGCACTTGCACAGTACTGCCTGCAGGTACTTGGAGTTGAGGAGGATGTAACCTACCATCTGTCCAAATGGGATCCGAACAACAGAGAAAAATACATCGGTGATCCGGAAGTATGGAATGAGACAGAAGAAGATATTCGTCAGATGCTCGAAGAACTGAACATCCCATTCACAGAGGATGTCGGAGAAGCAGCTTTCTACGGACCAAAAGTCGACATCAACGCAAAGAACGTATATGGCAAAGAAGATACCATGATCACAATCCAGTGGGATGCACTTCTTGCTGAACAGTTTGATATGTACTACATCGACGAAAACGGTGACAAAAAACGTCCGTGTATCATTCATCGTACATCCATGGGATGCTATGAAAGAACACTTGCATGGCTGATCGAAAAATACGCAGGAATGTTCCCGACATGGCTGTGTCCGGAGCAGGTTCGTGTGATCCCGATCTCCGAGAAATTCAACGCTTATGCTGACAAAGTAGAAGCACAGATGAAAGAAGCAGGCATCCGCTGCTCCGTTGACAGACGTTCCGAAAAGATGGGATACAAAATCCGTGAAGCACGTCTTGAGAGAGTACCGTACATGCTCGTAGTCGGTGCAAAAGAAGAGGAAGAGGGCAAAGTTTCCGTAAGAAGCCGTTACCTTGGCGATGAGGGAATGAAAGAACTCGGAGAATTCATTGCAGCGATCAAAGAAGAAATCAAAAACAAAACAATCCGTAAGATCGAAGTCCAGGAAGAGAAAAAATAATAAAAAATCTCCTCATAACGCAAAACTTCTTTCATGCTGTCGATAAGACGCGAGAAGTTCTGCAGAACTGAGTTCCTGTTTTGACAAAATCTGCACCCTCTGTCTTATATAATGAGATCACTTACCAAAGTGAAGGATTTATATAAGTGCAGAGGGTCTTTTTTTATATATTACAGGATGCCATTTTCTTTGGGGAGGATCATATGCAGGAGATCTACATAGACGTTGTTTTTGCAGCAAATCTTTTGATGGATTATCTTCTCCTCGAGCTGGTGGCAAGATTCTTAAGATGCCGCACCAGTCACAGACGTTGTCTGGCTGCCGCCATCCTGGGGGCTTTTGGTTCCTGCCTGATCCTCTGTATCCCTTCGGAAAATACTCCGGTGCTGACAGTTGTTCTTCATGGCTTCTGTGCACTTCTGATGCTTCGGATCGGACTTAAGATCCAGAAGGAAGCGCTTCTTCTCAAAGCGTTTCTGATGTTATATCTGACCGCATTTCTGTGCGGCGGCTTCTGGGAGGCTGTTTCAAGAGAAAGAGCACTTACGCTCAGGATATTTCTGCTGTGTGTTTTTGTGGTATACACAGGCAGCAGTGCTTTTCTTTTTGCGGCAGACTCGATCCGGGCGGGCCGGAAGAATATTTATCCTGTGACACTTGGGTGTCAGGGAAGAGTACAGTCAGCTTACGGGCTTTACGACAGTGGAAACCTTCTTACAGATCCGTTGAATGGCAAACCAGTGTCGATCATTGAACCGGAGCTTCTGTATAAGCTTCTGACAAAGGAGGATGCAGAAATCCTGAGAAGCTTCCATGAGAATCCGAAGGAACTGACAAATACAGAGATCGCAGCTCTGAAACCACATTATCTGTCACTTACGACAGTAGGGAACGACCCGCAGATGCTTCTGGCAGTGATGCTTGATGACCTGTGCATCCATACTCCTGGAAATGTGATCCATATAGCAGAACCGGTTTTTGCACTGACATCGAAATCTACCGCTTTGGGGAGGGAATACAGGCTATTGTTGAATTCCAGATTATTGCGTTAGGAGGAGCATATTATGAGAAGATCAGCAGCAAGTGTGGATTATAACCCGTTTCAGCTTTTTCAGAGACTGGTACTGACAAGATCAAGAGATGTCTATTATATAGGTGGAAGTGACGTACTTCCGGCACCTTTGGATCCAAAGAGAGAGGCATATGTGATCAGTAAGCTGGAAACCGACCAGCACCAGGAGGCAAGATCCCTTCTGATCGAGCATAATCTGAGACTCGTGGTCTATATTGCGAAGAAATTTGACAATACAGGAGTCGGGGTGGAGGATCTGATCTCTATTGGGACTATAGGACTGATCAAGGCGATCAATACCTTCAATCCGGTCAAGAATATCAAGCTTGCGACCTACGCATCCAGATGTATTGAGAATGAGATCCTGATGTATCTTCGACGGAACAGCAAGACCCGGATGGAGGTATCCATTGATGAGCCGCTGAATGTGGACTGGGATGGAAACGAGCTTCTCCTTTCGGATGTTCTGGGGACAGAGGATGATGTGATATCAAGGAAGATGGAGGATGAAGTAGAGATCACCCTTCTCGGTAAGGCAATCAATAAACTTTCTCCGAGGGAGCAGATGATCATCAAGCTTCGCTTCGGACTCAATAATGCAGACGGCAAAGAAAAAACACAGAAAGAAGTTGCAGATCTTCTTGGAATTTCCCAGTCGTATATCTCCCGACTTGAAAAACGTATCATGAAACGTTTGAAGAAAGAAATCATAAAATATGAATAAGTAATTCTGGTAACTATTCAGAAGATAGAGAGGATACTGAACAGTTACGAATTCTGTTTATAAGCGGACACATCCTGGCATATATATAGAAAGAATATGCGAGAGGATGTGTCCTTTTTTGCGAAAATATAGGATGGAATTGATCATGGCATGCCTGTTGCTGATAAGCTTTTATTTTTTGTCCAGGCAGGCTGCCGCAGTATCCGTGTGGATGAATTCTGAAGAAGTCGAAAAGAAAGAAAATGTAATCGTGCTGGATCCGGGGCACGGGGGAAGTGATCCGGGAATGATCGGGATAGACGGACTGGAAGAAAAAAATATCAACCTGTCCGTGACACTTCTTCTCAAAGAAAAACTGGAAGAAAAGGGATATACAGTCGTCCTGACCAGAGAAGAAGACAAGGGACTTTATGACGAGTCTGCACAGAACAAAAAGGCACAGGATCTGCAGCGAAGAATTGCCCTGATCGATGAGACCGCTCCGGTACTGACGGTCAGCATTCATCAGAACAGCTATCATGACCCGACAGTCAAAGGCCCGCAGGTTTTTTACTATGAAACCTCACTGGAGGGAAAAGAACTGGCTGCGGTTCTCCAGGAAAGACTGAATGTGATGCTCGAGGTGGAACGGCCGCGGGAAATCAAGGGAAACACCAGCTACTATCTGCTGAAGAGGAGCAAGAGCATCCTGGTCATAGCGGAGTGCGGATTTCTCACGAATCCGGAAGAGGCAGAACTTCTGCAGACAAAAGAATATCAGGAAAAAGTAGCCGCCGCACTGGCAGAGGGAATCAATAGTTATTTACAGAAGTGGTAAAATTTTTTTGCTATTAATTTCGTATTCTGTTATACTGGATTAGAAACAATGCAGAAGATAAGAAATACAGAGGGTGTATTTATGTTAGGAATTATTTACTGTTTGCTGGCAGTACTGATCGGAAAAGAAGCAGCAGGGATGTTCTTTGCATCGGGAGACGGAAAGAACAATAAATTCTGGATACTGAGCTGTGGCGCATTCGGGACCGGAATTCTGATATTCGGATGGAGCACCTATATGATCTCCTGGGCAGCGAGTGCACTCGGAGCACAGAAACCGCTCTTTTACGGGAATGTGTTCGTGATGGCACTCTCACTTGTCTTTTTGATTTTTCTGTATACCATGAGGTATCGGAGAGACAATACCATACTGTCTGGATATGAGCGTGAACTGATCAGAGATACGAAACAGTTTCGTGTGGAAGTAATTTTCTTTGTGATCCTTGCCGTGTTTATCAGCTGGATCATGTTTTATGTATTTTACATAAAGGACGGTGTCCTTTATTCCGGCTATACTGTTTACGGAGATTACGCACCGCATACAGCGATGATCCGCTCCTTTTCGCTGGGAAATAATTTCCCGACTCAGTATCCGCATTTTGGAGGGCAGGATGTAAAATATCATTTTATGTTCCAGTTCCTGGTAGGAAATCTCGAATTCCTCGGACTGCGGCTGGATCTGGCCTATAACCTGGTCAGCATCCTGGCACTGCTGGCATTTCTCATCATGCTTTACAATCTGGCACTTCGTATTACCAGAAGCCTGACAGCCTCCGTATGTACGATCCTGTTTTTCTTTTTCAGAAGCGCACTGACATTTTTTCAGTTTGTGATCGAGCATCTTGTGGCAGGAGACCTGGCAGAAACCTTCAAAACCAATATGAGCTTTATTGGCTACACACCGAACGAAAACTGGGGACTCTGGAATTTCAATGTCTATCTGAATCAGAGACATCTGGCGTTCGGACTTCTGATCGTCGCCCTGGTGCTGTGGATGTTTTTGGACTGGGTAGAGGCCGGATGTGCACACAGGGAAAAAGGCTGGCACTGGCTTATTGGCAGAGTATTCAGCAGAGATGCCTGGAAGAGCCGGAACCTGGAGAATGCACTATTTGCCGGAATGTTGCTGGGAATGACCTCTTTCTGGAATGGGGCAGCGGTTATCGGAGGTCTTCTGATCCTGTTTGGATTTGCCGCATTTTCGGATGGAAAACTCGATTATCTGGTAACAGCGGCGGCAGCAGTTATATTTGCAGAGCTTCAGGCAAGACTGTTTATCTGGGGAAATGTCGTGGAGACCTCCTTTTACTGGGGATTCCTGGCAGAGAATAAGTCGCTGCCGGGGGTACTGTGGTACCTTCTCCAGATGAGCGGAATCTTCTTTCTTGGGGCACTGGTAATTCTGTACTTCCTGAGAGACCGAAGACAGCGGGTTATCCTCATAAGCTTTCTGTTCCCGCTGATTTTTGCATTCTGTATGTCCCTGACACCGGATATCGCAGTAAATCATAAATATATCATGATTTCCTATGCGTTTGTGGCAATGTTCTGGGGATGGGCAGTGGTTCAGCTGTTTGGCAGAGGTATCTGGCAGAAGGCGGCGGCAGTGCTGCTTGCAGTCTGTCTGACGATCACAGGAATCTATGATTTTGTGATCATTGTACGCGATAATGGACCCGGTCGAAGAGTCACCGTAAATATGAACAGTGCCCTGACGGAGTGGCTTGCAGACAACCTCACAAGTAAGGATCTGATCCTGACACCGGAGTACAGCATCAACGAGGTGACGATGGCAGGAGTCATGATGTACATGGGCTGGCCTTACTATGCATGGTCTGCCGGATATGATACCTACGGCCGGGCAGAGATTGCCAAAACGATCTACAGCTCAACCGATGAAAATACTGTGAAATCACTTGTAAAACAGGAAAAAATCACCTATATTTTATTCGAAGATGGAATGAAATTCGAAGAAACAGAATGCAGAGAAGATGTTATTGCAAAAGCATTCCATCTGGTGTACCAATCAGAGGATGGGAGAATAAGAATTTATGAAACCTCAAACAGTTAAAAAAACAATCATAAAAGTCATACCGGCAGTACTTCTTGTCGCGTTGTCTGCCTTTCTCCTTAAAGGAGATGTGTGGACATTCTGGACATGGTATCTCCTTGCCGCCGTGCTTGGATGCGTGGGTATGGCAGTTACAGGAAGACTTTTTCGAAGCTTTGAAGACAAAGGATGGATGTTTTCGAAGGTTGTTTCCATTACGATCACAGGCTTTCTGACCTGGTTTCTGGTATCTGTCAAGATTTTGAAATTTACGACAGCTGCCTGCGTGGGCATTGCACTGGTGTATGGAATCATCTGCATCCTTGCATACGAGAAACAGCGGAGAAATGGATACGAATGTCTTCCAATCGACAGACTGGATCTTGTTTATATAGAAGAAATCCTGTTTTTTGCGGCATTTCTTCTGTGGACCTATCTGGCAGGATTTCATCCGGCAGCCCATGGAACAGAGAAGTTTATGGACTATGGCTTTATGGAAGCAATGATGCGCAGCAAGACACTTCCGGCAACCGACCTCTGGTATTCTCAGGGCAAGATCAATTACTATTACGGCGGCCAGTACTTTGCAGTATTTCTGACAAAGCTTTCCGGCACACAGGTGGAGCTTACCTATAACCTGATGCGTACCTTTGTTGCAGGCTTTGCTTTTGTACTTCCGTTTTCCCTGGTGCGTCAGATGACAACAGACTTACAGGGCAGGAAAGTTACAGGCTGGAAGAAACAGCTTCCGACACTTGCAGGTTTCCTTGCAGGACTGGCGGTTTCCATTGCCGGAAATATGCATTATGTGGTCTATGCACAGATCCTCCCACTCATCCAGAAATTAAAGGGCGAGGAAGTGAGCGGATACTGGTTCCCGGATGCTACTCGTTATATCGGATTCAACCCGGATGTGCCGGACAAGACGATCCATGAATTTCCGTGCTACTCCTTCGTACTGGGAGACCTTCATGCACATGTGGTAAACATCATGTTTGTCCTTCTGCTTCTGGGACTTCTGTATGCATGGACAAAGAAGGTGCGGAACACAACACCGTCTGTGGAGAAACTGGGACGTCGGAAATTCTGGATGAAACAGCTTCTGATGCCGCAGATCCTGGCGGCAGCAATGCTCCTTGGAATGTTCCACTGGACAAACTACTGGGATTTTGTCATCTACTATGTCGTGACCGGCGGAACAGTATTGTTTATGAACATCATCTGTCTGAAAGGCGATATCAGACGGATCCTTGCAGTAACGATAGCACAGGCAATAGAAATCTTTGCCATCGCAACGGTGATCATTCTGCCGTTCACCCTGCAGTTCACAACCATGGTACAGGGCGTAAGACTGGCACAGAACCATTCCCTGCCACATCAGCTTCTGATCCTGTGGGGACTTCCGACGATCCTGACACTTGTGTTTGTGATCTCGCTTATTATCGAGAAACTGAAAAAACTGGAGCACAAATCCCTCTACCGCCTGATGAAGGCAGTCCGCACACCGGATCTGTTTGCGGTGATCATGGGACTGTGTGCGATCGGACTGGTTGTAATCCCGGAGCTGGTATATGTCCGCGATATCTATGAGAATGGAAATGCCCGTGCCAATACCATGTTCAAGCTGACCTATCAGGCTTATATCATGTTTGGAATGACGATGGCATATGTGATCTTCCGGCTGTTATTCATAAACTGCAAAAAAATCCTCAAGGCAGTCGGGGTGATCGGACTTGTACTTCTTCTGTGGACCTGTGGATACTTTGGACGAAGCGTGGATTCCTGGTTTGGACAGGTTCTGGATCCGTCCCAGTACAAAGGTTTGAATGCAACGGCATTTCTGGAAACAGATTTCGTGGAAGATGCCGGTGCGATCCGATGGCTGAAAGAAAACATTCAGGATTCCCCTGTGGTTCTGGAGGCAAACGGCGACAGCTACTCCAACTATGAACGAGTTTCCGCAATGACCGGACTTTCTACCGTGATGGGCTGGTATGTACACGAATGGCTGTGGAGAAATGATGTGGCCGATCTGAATGAGAAATCTGCCGAGATCGAGAGCATTTATACCTCTACGGATACCCAGAGAGTCCAGGAACTGATCAAGAAATATGACATTTCCTATATCTTTGTAGGTTCCTGCGAAAGAGAAAAATACGGTGAAAACCTCAACAATGCAGGACTGGAGAGCCTTGGCGAAATTGTATACCAGGATCCGAATTATGAAACCTATATTGTAAAAATCGAGAAGTAAAATATAAAAGCAGGTGCTGTTTTTCTGTGACGAACAGAAAAAGGTACCTGCTTTTTGTAGAAAATAAAAGATAAATTCACACAAAAAAACTTCGTGAAGTATGTAACTTTGCGAAGTTTTTGTCTTTTTTTCAAAGATCATCTTATTTTAACATACACAAATTCATGTGTAAAGGTACAGAAATGACTTAAAGTCAGTCGTTTTGATACACTTCTTGGCAATTCTGCCCAAATTTTTTTGCATTTTTTAGCAAAAACTTTTTTCAGAGTTCGTTTTTATTTCGCAAAGTTACATACTTCATGAAAAATCAGCAGAGGTACCTGCATGGAAAAAACTTCCTGTTATTCAATCACAGTAAAGAAATTTAATGTTTTCTGCAGACATACAGACTGGCTCAGACAGACGCAGGAACTTTATAACGAAATTTTAGGCTTTTATTATGAATTGTATCTGGATACGTTTATCGACAGTACTCCGGGAGCAATGGAAGCACTTCGTACACTGGAAAAGATGACGATCATAGGAAGAGATAAACAGCCTGTACCAAATCCCCTTCCATGGACAAAAGTTCCGCTGTATTTTCGCAGGGCAGCAATCAATGCCGCAATTGCAGCAGCCAGAAGCTACCGTACAAGAGAAGCACAGAACAGACGGACGCAGCAGTTTACAGAGTCCGTAACCTTCTATAAAGGAATGTACAGGGATTTCAACAATAAGGAAATCACCCTGAAGATCTGGAATGGAACAGCCTGGAAATGGACAAGGCTTCGCCTGCATGGGAATTCCATACCGGAAAAAGGAGTTATGATGTCGCCCTCTCTGGTTCTTAAGAGAAATCAGACAGAGATGCATATTCCATGGAAAACTCCGGTCGAAGACGGAAGAACCGCCAAAGAACGGATGAACGCAAAAGAAAAAATCTGTGCAGTAGTTTTTTGCAATCAGGATGCCTGCACAGTCTGCTGCATTTTGGATTCGGAAGGAAACAGCGAAGGAACTCGCTTCATCAGAGGCGGTGCAGAATACAGCCATCGCTGTAAAACAGTTGAAGCAAAACTAAAAAAATCTCAGGTGTCCGGAGGTGCCGGAAATAATCCCCGCGCCAATGCAAGGTACTGGGAAAAACTAAGAAATCTCAACGATTTTTATTCTCACAGCATAAGTAGACAAGTTATAGAATACTGCAAAAATAACAATGCCAAAATCATCGTCCTGCCGGAGTTTGACAGAGATTACAGCAAAATTATCATGACAAAGGCAGGAAACCATTCACCGATTCATCTAAGCACTGCGATTCGCGAGAAGATCAAATACAAAGCGTGGCAGGAGGGAATCGTGGTGGTCGAACTGCAGCAGCATGAGATCAGCTCCGTCTGCAGTATCTGTGGAGAAAAAATCAAAAACAAAGAAAACGAATTCTTCTGTCCAAATGGACACAGAGGAAACCGTTATCTGAATACAGCTCGAAATCTTGGAAAGAAATGCCTGAAAGGATTTGAGCAAAACAAAGAGAAGACAGTCTCAAAGACTCCAGGTTCCTGTGTGTAAAACAGAAAATCCGGAGATATTTGTCTGTATAAAATGTATGCAAAGAACCCTTCCAGTCGGATGCGTTCTGCATATAGAGTGTGTGAGAAATCACAGAGAAAGTGATATCTACAGGATATTGCTTTCGGGCAGAACACCGCCCGCCGGAGTCCACGGGGAATCCGGGAAGTCCGCCGTCTGTCAGATGGTGAAAGTGTTCGAAGTTATATAAAAAAAGACTTGAAACAACAATGAGGAGAAAATCCTGCTGTTCATCAAAGAAACACAGGAAAATTACCAGAAGATATGAAGAAGAAACATAGCAGAGAAAATTTACGGATTGCTATGCTGGGACATAAAAGAATCCCATCTAGAGAAGGCGGGATTGAAATTGTTGTGGAAGAGTTGGCAACCAGAATGGCGAAGAAATCCCATTCTGTAACCTGTTATAACCGAAAAGGACACAACGTAGCCGGAAGCGAATTCGACGGTACAAAACTTAAGACATACAAAGGCGTCACTTTACAGGAAGTCTTTACAATAGATAAACGCGGGCTTGCTGCCATGACAGCATCCGTATCCGCAAGCCTTCGGGCAGCTCTTGGAAACTATGACGTTGTACATATCCATGCAGAAGGCCCGGCCTTTATGTGCTGGCTCCCGAAACTGTTTGGAAAGAAAGTGATCGTCACCGTGCATGGTCTCGATCATCAGAGAGCCAAGTGGGGAAAATTTGCAAGCTGGTATATCAGAAGCGGAGAAAAAAATGCTGTCCGCTTTGCCGATGAGATCATCGTACTCAGCAAAGGCGTTCAGGATTATTTTCAAAATACATATGGAAGGACCACCCGGTTTATTCCAAACGGTGTAAATAAAGCAAAACCACGGAAAGCCCGCCAGATCACCGAGAAATGGGGACTCACCAAGGACAGTTACATTCTTTACTTAGGAAGAATCGTCCCGGAAAAAGGTGAGCGCTATTTAATAGAAGCATTTAAACAGACGAAGACAGATAAGAAACTCGTCATCGCCGGAGGAAGCTCCGACACACAGGCATTCATGGATGAATTGAAGAGTCTGGCAAAAGACGATGACAGGATTATTTTTACCGGCTTTGTTCAGGGAGAGATATTAGAAGAGCTATACAGCAATCCATATATCTACACACTTCCGTCCGACCTTGAAGGCATGCCGTTAAGCCTCCTGGAAGCGATGAGTTACGGAAACTGCTGCCTGACATCCGACATACCGGAATGCGCAGAGGTGGTAGAAGACAAGGCACTACTGTTCAGAAAATCGGATGTCAGTGATCTGAAAGCAAAATTACAGAACGCCTGCGACCATCCGGAAATGGTAGAAACCTATAAAGCACAGGCCGAGGAATTTATCTGCAGAAAATATAACTGGGATGATGTGGTAGAGAAGACATTGAAACTGTATCAGAGATGAGGAAGTGGCTGAAGGAATGAGAGAAGAATGAAAATTTTGATGATAAATAATCTCCTCTAACCGAACGCAGGTGGTGAGATGTACATAGTGAAAATGCCGGAAAAATAGCGTATTTACGGCACTTTTTGAGAGATAGGTAGAGCTGCGAGAGCGGTTTTTATTTCGCTACCCAGGTTCAGAAACAGCAGATGATTTTATCATAAGGACTTTCAGTATCACTACCTGCGTTTGTATGGAGCACTCTGGTTTATGAATAACACATTGGAAGTGCTTCATCTGAACAGAGGTAGTGAAATAGAACATAGAATAAGGAGAAATACAACGTGAGGACGCTGATTTTGAATAAATTTCTGCACCGAAACGGCGGCAGCGAGACGTATATATTCAAATTGGGTGAGGCACTGGAGCAGCATGGACACGAGGTTCAGTACTTCGGTATGGAACACGAAGGCCGCTGCGTGGGCAACCGTGTCAATGCTTATACATCTGATATGGACTTCCACGGCGGCAGCAAACTGAGCAAGCTGACCTACCCGATCAAGACCATCTACAGCAAGGAAGCAAGAGTACAGCTGAGAAAAGTTCTGGACGACTTCAAGCCGGATGTCTGTCATCTGAACAATTTTAACTACCAGCTGACACCTTCCATCATCCTGGAAATCGTGAAGTGGCGCAAGGAGACCGGAAGAGATTGTAAGATCATCTTCACGGCACATGACTACCAGCTGGTCTGCCCGAACCACATGCTGAACAATCCGAACACCCACCAGAACTGTGAGAAGTGCCTCGGCGGCCATTTCGTGAACTGCATGAAAGGCAAGTGCATCCACGGTTCCACGGCAAAATCTGCCATCGGCATGATGGAGGCTGAGTTCTGGAAGTGGAAAGGTACCTATAAGTACATTGACACCATGATCTGTTGCTCCGAGTTCATGAAGAGCAAGATGGACAGCAACCTGCTGTTTGCGACAAAGACTGTGGCAATGCATAACTTCATCGACAAGGTGGAGTGGAAAGAGACTCCGAAGAAGGATTACGTCCTCTACTTCGGCCGCTTCTCTGAGGAGAAGGGCATCGGCACACTCATCAAGGTCTGTAAGGAGCTGCCGGATGTGCAGTTCATCTTCGCCGGCACTGGTCCGTTGGAAGAGACAGTAAATGGTATTAAGAACATCAAGAACGTTGGCTTCCAGAAAGGCGAGGCACTGGAAAAGCTGATCCGTGAGGCACGGTTCTCCATTTACCCGTCTGAGTGGTATGAGAACTGCCCGTTCTCCGTAATGGAATCCCAGATGTATGGCACACCGGTGCTGGGAGCGAACATCGGCGGCATCCCGGAACTGATTCAGGTTGGTAAGACCGGCGAGTTGTTTGAGAGCGGTAATGCCGAAGATCTGAAGAAGAAGATCGAGAAGCTCTGGGGTGATAAGAAGCTGTGTGCGGAGTACAGTGCGAACTGTAAGAACATCAGCTTCGATACCATCGATGAGTATTACGAGAAAATTATGAAGGTTTATAGATAAAAAGAGAGATAGAGGTATTAGAAAAATGGCTAACAATAACGAAAAGAAACTGAATGGTACGGTTATCGTCACTTACCGCTGCAATGCTCGTTGCTCCATGTGCAACCGTTATAAGGCACCTTCCAAGCCGGAAGAGGAGATCAGCATCGAAACCATCAAGAAACTGCCGAAGATGTACTTCACCAACATCACCGGCGGCGAGCCGTTCATCCGTACCGACCTGAAGGACATCGTGCGTGAACTGTACAAGAAGTCTGACCGTATCGTTATTTCCACGAACGGTTTCTTCACAGATCGTATCGTTGACCTGTGCAAGGAGTTCCCGCAGATCGGTATTCGAATCTCTATCGAGGGTCTGGAGCAGACCAACAATGAGATCCGTGGTCTGCAGAACGGCTACCAGCGTGGTTACGGCACACTGAAAAAACTGCGTGAGATGGGTATGAAGGACGTTGGCTTCGGTATGACCGTTCAGGACAAGAATGCTCCTGACCTGGTTCCGCTGTACAAGATTTCCAACGAGATGGGCATGGAGTTTGCAACCGCTTCCCTGCACAACAGCTTCTATTTCGTTGAGGCCAAGAACATCATCCACGACCGTCCGATGGTCGCAAAGAACTTTGAAAATCTGGTCAACGAACTGCTCCGTAGCAACAGCCCGAAGAAGTGGTTCCGTGCATACTTTAATCACGGTCTGATCAACTACATCTACGGCCAGAAGCGTCTGCTGCCTTGCGACATGAGTTTCGATACCTTCTTCATCGATCCGTATGGCGATGTTATGCCTTGCAATGGCACCAAGGACAAAGAGGTCATGGGCAACCTGAACAACCAGACTTGGGACGAGCTGTGGAACAGCCCGGAAGCAGAGAAAGTTCGTGCAAAGGTTCGTTGCTGCGACCGTGACTGCTGGATGATCGGCAGCGTAAGTCCTGCGATGCACAAGTACATCTGGAAGCCCGCTACTTGGGTTCTGGTTCACAAGTTCAAGGCTCTGTTCACCAAACATCCGTACAGCATGTATGAGCTGAAGATTTGCCGTGACTACCGTGATGGCAAGGTCACCAAAGAGGATCTGGATAAGTGCAGCACCTGCGATATGAACTGTGTGATTAACAACGGTCTGAGTGAGGCGAGTAAAGAGCAGCTGAAGCATAAGACCGGCGAGGAAATTGTGGATGCCGATATCGCACAGCAGATGGAGACAAAGTAATGAGTGAAAAGACAGCGGTAAGAACAAGAGAAAAATGGGTCGATGATGTAAAAGTCATTGCCTGTATATTGGTTGTACTGGGCCATTTCTTCCAAAGTATGACAAAGGCAAGTATTCTGCCTGAAAATGATTTGTATGAGTGGTTTGAAACGACGATTTACTACTTTCATGTGCCGCTGTTCTTTATTTGTAGCGGATATTTGTATCAGAAGTACAGCAAGGTAAACGGTGTTAGTAGCTGGTGCAAGAATGTGGCGAAAAAGGCGTTAGCACTCGGCGTACCCTATGTGACTTTTACGACTGCTACATGGGTGCTGAAGAAATTGTTTTCAGGTAGCATAAATGGGAGAGTTGGTGGGTTTATTGATACTTTAATTTTCGAACCCGCGGCCCCGTACTGGTATTTGTACGCATTGTTCTTCATCTTTCTTGTTACACCGACTTTTAACAGTGTGAAAGCAGCCGCAGTTGGATTGGTAGTTGCATTAGCTGCAAAAGGTCTAATTTTAACTGGGGGGGGTACGGCGTTTACGCAGTATCAACAGTTCTCTCAAACGAAATTTGGTTTGTGCTCGGTATGAGCATTTGTGTATTTAATGTGCAGCTGAAGGGCAGAAAAGTGCAAGGAATGATATGCGGATTGTTGTTTATGATTTTGAGTGTGGTGGTGTATAAGGCGGAAATTAGTGGTGGCGTGATTCCTTTCACAATGGGATTATTGGCTTGCGTAGCGGTCATCTTGATGGTAGCGGGAGTTGAAAGAAGATTTGGCAGAGGCATGGATATTCTTGCAAAATACACAATGCCGATTTTTCTGATGCATACGTTGTTTGCGGCACCAATGAGATCAGTCTTACTGAAGTTGGATATCGGAAGTTCTGTGATTCATGTGGTGCTGGGACTAGGAATTAGCTTTTTAGGTCCAATCATTGCAGCTTGGATTATGAAGAAAACGAAGTGGTTAGAGTTCTTCCTGTATCCGAATAAATTTATGAAGATAAGAAATTGAGGAGTAAAAATATGAGCACAGTAACTTTAGATAAAAAAACAATTTTAGTCACAGGCGCGGCGGGCTTTATAGGATCTAACCTTGTGAAACGAATCTATCAGGAAGCTCCTTCTGCGATGGTAATCGGCATCGATAACATGAATGCCTACTATGATGTGGCACTGAAAGAGTTCCGCCTGAATGAGCTGGCCAAGTATCCCACATTTACTTTTGTAAAAGGCAATATCGCCGATAAGGAACTGATCACTGAGCTGTTTGAGAAGTACAAGCCGTCTGTGGTTGTTAATCTTGCGGCACAGGCTGGTGTGCGCTACTCCATCACCAACCCGGATGCTTATGTGGAATCTAACTTGGTCGGCTTTTTCAATATCCTCGAAGCTTGCCGCCATTGCGAGAGTCTGGAGCATTTGGTGTATGCTTCTTCTTCCTCTGTCTACGGTTCCAACAAGAAGGTTCCGTACAGTACGGATGATAAAGTTGATAATCCGGTTTCCCTTTATGCAGCCACCAAGAAATCTAATGAGTTGATGGCTCATGCCTATTCGAAGCTCTATAATATTCCGTCCACTGGCCTACGTTTCTTCACCGTGTATGGTCCGGCAGGCCGTCCCGATATGGCTTACTTTGGGTTCACCAACAAACTGGTGAAGGGTGAAACCATCAAGATCTTCAATTATGGCAACTGTAAGCGTGACTTTACTTATGTAGATGACATTGTCGAGGGCGTAGTTCGTGTTATGAAGAAGGCTCCGGACAAGAAGAATGGTGAGGATGGTCTGCCGATTCCGCCGTATGCCGTTTACAATATTGGCAATCAGAATCCGGAAAACTTGCTGGATTTCGTGCAGATTCTGAGTGAAGAACTGGTTCGTGCAAAGGTGCTACCGGAAGATTATGACTTCGAGGCACACAAGGAACTGGTTCCGATGCAGCCTGGTGATGTGCCTGTGACCTATGCAGATACCAGCGCACTGGAGCGTGACTTTGGATACAAGCCGAGTACAAGTCTGCGGGCTGGTCTGAGGAAGTTCGCTGAGTGGTACGCTGAGTTTTATAAATAAAAGAATTAGAGGGATAGAGAAATGAGAGAGTTTAAAGATTTAAAAATTGCTGTGGCTGGTACTGGTTACGTAGGTCTTTCTATTGCTACGCTGTTATCTCAGCACCACGAGGTGACTGCTGTGGATATCATCCCTGAGAAAGTGGAACTGATTAATAACAAGAAGTCTCCTATTCAGGACGAATATATCGAAAAGTATCTGGCAGAAAAAGAGCTGGATCTGACGGCGACTTTGGATGCTAAGGAAGCATATAGTGATGCTGATTTTGTAGTTATCGCTGCACCGACAAACTACGACAGCAAGAAAAATTTCTTTGACACCAGTGCAGTTGAAGCTGTAATCAAACTGGTCATTGAATACAATCCGGAAGCCATTATGGTTATCAAGAGCACTATTCCGGTTGGTTATACAGCAAGTGTTCGTGAGAAGTTCCACTGCGACAACATCATCTTTAGTCCGGAGTTCCTGCGCGAGAGCAAAGCTCTATACGATAACCTTTATCCTTCTCGTATCATCGTCGGCACCGATGTTGATAATGCTCGACTGGTAAAGGCTGCACACACTTTTGCAGAACTCCTGCAGGAAGGTGCTATTAAGGAGAATATCGATACTTTGTTCATGGGCTTTACTGAGGCAGAGGCGGTTAAGCTGTTTGCCAACACCTATCTGGCACTGCGTGTCAGCTACTTCAACGAACTGGATACCTATGCTGAGATGAAGGGGCTGAACACTCAGCAGATCATCAACGGTGTTTGCCTGGATCCTCGTATTGGTACTCATTATAACAATCCGTCCTTTGGCTACGGTGGATACTGCCTGCCGAAAGACACCAAGCAGCTGCTGGCGAACTACGCCGATGTACCGGAAAACCTGATTGAAGCTATCGTCGAGAGCAATAGAACCCGTAAAGACTTCATCGCCGACCGTGTGCTTGAGATTGCTGGGGCCTATGAAGCAAACGACAGCTGGGATGAGAGCAAGGAAAAAGAAGTTGTTGTTGGTGTATACCGACTGACCATGAAGAGCAACAGTGATAACTTCCGCCAGAGTTCCATTCAGGGGGTCATGAAGCGCATCAAGGCTAAGGGTGCAACTGTGATCATCTATGAGCCGACGCTGAAAGATGGCGAGAAGTTCTTCGGATCAGTAGTGGTTAATGATTTGGACGAGTTCAAGAAAAAGAGTCAGGCCATCATAGCGAACCGCTATGACAAGTGCTTGGATGATGTGAAGGATAAGGTTTACACTAGAGATATTTTTCAGAGAGATTGAGAAAAAATATGAAAAAGATATGTATATGTTCTGTATATATGGGAAAATTGCCAAATACAATAGATTTTTGGATTAATTCAATTAGGAATAATTCAAGTATTGATTTTGTTCTATTTACGGATGAGAGCGCTAAAAATATACGGGGGGGGGGCAAACAATCTGAAGATTGTTTATATGACCCTAGACAACATACGAGAACGAATTCAGCAGCTGTTTGATTTTCCTATTGTGCTAGATGCTCCGTATAAGTTATGTGATTATAAACCGGTGTATGGGAATGCGTTTAAAGATTATTTTGAAGGTTATGATTTTTGGGGATATGCAGATTTAGACTTAGTATTCGGAGACTTAAGATACTTTCTAACAGAAGATATTTTGAATAAATATGATAAAATATATAATCAAGGGCATTTATCTCTGTACCGAAATTGTAAATCAATGAATGATTTGTATTTGAGAGTTTTACCACAAGGAAAGGCATTTGATTATCGTTTTGTTTTTAGAACAAAGCACCCATGTTTTTTTGATGAACATTGCGGAATTGAGCGGATTATTAAGTACGATAAAGAAAAAATGTATATATGGCCGATGGGAATCCAAAAAGGTGTTTTAGCGGATATACCACCTTTCACATACGATTTTACTTTTTGTTATGATAATAAAAAACTGGATGATATATTCTTTGAGTATGATAAAGGAAAACTTTATTTGTGCTCAGGTACTAATAGAATTCCAACTGTATATGCTCATTTTGCAAAGCGAAAATTTTCGATTTGTACAGATGATGTAAATCACTTTAAGATCTTTCCGAATCAATATGCAAATTATACTGACAAATATCCGGCGATAAGTTTTGAAGAAAAGAAAAAATATGAAAAGTGGTTTAGTGGGAATTTCCGAAAGATGAAGGTTAAGAGAGCATTTCGATTAGGTATTATAAAATATTTGGAAAAAGTAATTAGAAAAAGGAAATTCTTACCACTGTAATGCTACTTATTCAATTTGTGGAGGAATTATGAAAATAAGAAATATTGCAATGTTTGATAGCAATAAAGAAGAAGCAGAAGATTTTATAAAGGGACTTGAACAGTCAACGGGTTTGTCATGGAAAGCTTTGGTCTATACGGCGAATAAAGGACGAAAGAACAAGCTCGGAAACGCAGTAAGATATTTTAAATATTTTGCATTTCCTTTTACAGTGTTTCTTCATCGTAAAGAATATGACAATGTAATAGGGTGGCAGGCATTTTATGGACTACTATATGCATTTTATTGCAGATTATTCCATGTAAAAAAGGTAAATACTCTTTTAATAAAGAATTTTACATATAAACCCAAAAAAGGAATCGTGGGAAAAATATATTTCCATTTCATGAATTATATTGTGAAAAGTAAATATGTTGATGTATTTGTTTGTACGTCACAAACATTTTGTGACTACTGCGCAAAGGTGTTTGATGAACCTTTGGATAGATTTGTATTTTTACCATTTGGAGTTAATGATTTTACTAAAAGAGTGGATATGACTCGGCCAGCATCAAACGATTATATACTATCGTTAGGGCGTAGTAATAGAGATTGGGATTTTCTTATTAATAGCATGTCAGAAACAGAATATCCAGTTCGAATTGTGTGCGATGAGCTGCATAAGGATAATTTGCCAAAGAATATCAAGGTATATAATGATGTTTGGGGAAATGAGTCGTTTGAGTTTATTAAAAACTGTAAATTTATGATTATTCCAATAATGGACGGTAAAATCGGATCTGGTGAAACAGTTTTGCTCCAAACAATGTCCTTCTCGAAACCGATAATAATAACTAAACCGAGTTGCCTTGCAGATGATTATGTTTCGGATGGAGAAACCGGTCTGATCGTTGCAAAAGATAAGGATGAACTGATTTCCGCTGTTAATAGATTGTGGAATGACTCTGAGCTTTATGATAAAATTGCGCATAATTGTAGAAAGCAGTATGAAGAAAAACATTCCTTGTTGAGTTATGGTAAATATGTTGGAAATACCTTGATTTCCAAGGGCTGTCTCAAAAAATAAGGAGAGAGTATCAAGATGATTAATGAAATGTGCATATTGCTTCTCTTTGTAGTATTAGGAGGCGTATTATTATATAGAGCAAAAATTACGGATACATGTAATGATTTCTTTGATAAAAACTGGTCTTTAGCGCTTAAGGGGCTATGTTGTATTGTTGTTATTTTGGTTCATATTCCGAACGAACATTCAACACGCCTTCAAAATATGATAGGAAGTTTTGCTTTTGTCGCAGTTACTGCTTTTTTCATGATTTCAGGATACGGTTTGTCTGTAAATAGAAAACGCAAGGGATATATGCAGCATTTTTGGAGAAACCGAATGGTAACATTAATTGTTCCTATGTTGCTGACTAATATTGTGGCAGAAGCTGTAAATTTGATTTCTGGCGTAGCAGACCATATCGTCTATAATTTACTTGCAGTCAATGGATTTGTTGTGATGATTACGACTTGTTACGTGATTTTCTATATTGCGTATCAGTTTAAATCATTAAATGAACACATGAAAAGTATCATTACATGTTTAGGCATACTGGTACTTAGCATTTTAGCTTTTTTATTTGAAAAGCATATTCCTTTTACAGTATGGCCCGTGCCATGTCTTGGATTTATTTATGGGATGCTTATAGCAGATAACAGAACACAAATTATAGGGATTCTCAATAAGCAGAAAATTGTCGATGCAAAAACAATATTGCTCATCTTAGCCTCGATTGTAATCGGGGGGGGGTATGCGAAAGCAAAGCATATATTCTTTTGGGGCGACTATGTGTTGAGAGCATGCCTGGCAATTGTATTGATTGCATTACTGATCAAAATTACGGCGTATATTCGATTTGAAAGTAAGGCTGCTTTGGCTTTAGGCACTATTTCGTACGAAGTATATTTGTCGCATGTGATAGTAATTGAGCTATTTACTTCGTATTGTGGAAGCTTGAATTCTGGAATGTATGTTGTTGGAGTGGTCGTTGTAACTTTAGTGTTGTCGTATATTATCCATAAAGTAGATCAAAAGATTATAGTGCAGCTAAGAGCATAATAATAGGAGTGTGTCTTTGTGGGAGAAATTGACAAAAGCATTATTGCTATTGCTGTGCTGATAGCAGATTTCTGTTTTCCTTCAGTACTTGAAAGGCTTGAATTTGTATTTTTAAAACAAATGGTAAGTTGTTTATGCTTTTTAAAAAAAGCTGGAGAGTGTTAGATTGGTTATATAGTTTGTCTATAAACGTTTTGTAAGAAAGGCCACAGGGGAAAGTAATGGCAAAAGTTAGTGTAATTATTCCAATATATAAAGTTGAAAAATATTTATCGAGATGTCTGGACAGTGTTGTTAATCAAACACTTGATGATATCGAAATTGTATTAGTAGATGATGGATCACCTGATTCGTGCCCTGAAATATGCGATAGATATGCCAAGAAAGATAGTCGGATTAAGGTGATTCATAAAAAGAATGAAGGATTAGGATATGCCAGAAATAGTGGTATGTTAATTGCAACAGGAGAATATATCGCATTTCTTGATTCTGATGACTATGTTAGCAAGGATATGTATGAAAAAGTATATTCTGAACTGAAAAGAACAGATGCAGATTGTTGCGTGACTGGTTATGTCGTAAAAAAAGATTCTGGGGATGAAATTCATAAAGAAAATCCATTAGGAACAGCTGTTTATGAGAATGATGATATTATAACAAAGGTTCTTGCGGGTATGCTTGGGTCAAAACCGGATCAGGCTAGAGATACAGATGTTGGTATGTCGGTTTGGAAATGTGTGTATAGGAAAGAACTACTGCAAGATAAAGGTATTCTCTTTCCATCGGAGAGAGAGTTAATATCAGAAGATATTATCTTTCAGATTAGAGTTCTATCGCAAGTGAAGAGGGTGTGTACGCTATCAGAAGTAATGTATTATTATTGCGAAAATGCAAATTCTCAATCACTCATAAAGACTTATTCGAAAGATAAGTTTGATAGATATAAAAAACTCTATAACGTTGAATTGGAGATGCTTTCAAAAATTAAATTTTGTGAAGAAACAAGACTTCGTGCTACAAGAATGTTTTTGGGAAATACACGTGTTTGTATTAAGCAGATATGTCAGTCGACAGAAAACTCCAAGCAAGAAAAAAAGACTTTGCTTCAAGAAATATGTGATGATAAAGAAATTCAGGATGTACTGAAGTGGTATCCATGGAAAGATAATCCATTGAGGCAAAAGATTGTTACGTTATTAATAAAGAAAAAGTGCGCACGATTAATTATGTGGCTGGTTTAAGATAGAATAGAGGGAGGATAAAAATTGCTGAAAATTCTTTACATAATATCGATGGCGATAGCATTTTCTATGGAAGTTAATAAAGTGGCTTTGCCATTTTTTCTTAAATACGGAATTGCTATTGTGTGGATATTAATTGCTATTATAAAAAGGCATGGGTTAATAAAGCCTTATGAGTTAGGACAAATTAAGCTGTTTTCAACTCCCATAATATTTGCTTTCTTTTATACGATAGTAATCTGGATTGTAGACACACCGGAATATTTGACTGCTCACTATTATTCTCGGCTGTTAAGTAATTTGGGCTGCATGCTTGTAATTGTTATATGTGCTATTATGATGTGTCTCTTATTTGGAAAAGAAGTTATTAAATTGTCATTTTGGGCGCTGATTTTGACAATCGGATTTAACTTTATTGTTGTTTTTCAGGAATACGGAGCCCCCTCAATGTTAATTTATTTGAAAAATGTATTTTCATTGAGTCAATTTGCATATGGAACAACAATATCGAACATTTCATATGGTCTTGAGGTTCATGATGCAACCTTTGCGATGGGCATATTTCTTGTGTACTTTATTTTTTATGAAAATGCTGCTGAAGAAAAGAAGCTTTTACATATCATTGTAGCACTTATTGGGTCGTATCTTGGATTTAAAAGAAATGAATTGATTGCAATTGTAGTGGTTACCATAGTTGCGCTTGTTTTCATAAGAAAGAAATCAAAGGATTTTTTAAAAACAAGTCAGATTCTTGGGTTCGGAATGTTTATCGTAGGAATGCTATATGTAGCTTTAATAAAGAACATAGATATACTCCCGGCATTTGTTAAGATTCTTGATATTGCTAGAATTAATTTATATCATTTTCTGAGTGGAGAATATACGATTTCTCCGTTCTATTTGGGAAAGGGGTATTCGTACATTAATCAGCGGTTGGGTATAGAATCTACTCTGCTACATACATCACATACTGATTTAGTGCGCGTATATATAGAAATGGGAATATATGGTTTTGGCTTGTGGATATGGTATTATTTTGTAAATATTCCCAGAAAACTGTATAGAGATTATTCTGAAACAGCAGCTAAATTTTTCCTGATCGGGACATTTTATGTGTTTTCCACTTACTTCTTGGATAATACACTAACACTGTTTGATAACCAATTCGTGTATTTCTTAATCCCATTGGCATTATGCTATAATGATCAGGAGGCGGAAATAACAGCAATATAAGATGTAACGGAGGAAAAGATTGTGAAAAAATTATGCTTTATAACACAGTGCTCATTACCTATACCGACTGTGAAAGGTGGAGCTGTTGAAACGCTTGTAGAGTATCTTTTAGATGAGAATGAAATTAAAAATAACTTCAAATTTGTGGTATACAGTATTGGAGATGACGAAGCTGAGAGAAAATCTCACAAGTACCAATATACGACGATTAAATACATTGAAAAATCAGACGGAAAATTAAATAAGATACTTTTTCGTTTGGATAGAGCTATGCAACATTTTGGCATATACATTCCGTGTTCAGTTGAGTTTTACAGAATGTTGAAGCAACTAAGAAAAGAAAAGGATATTGATTATTTCATATATGAAGCCGGTCAAACAACGCAATTGCCGTTACTTGCTCGCTTCATTCCTAAAGAAAAGTTATTAGTGCATATTCATTGGGATGGGATGGCAAATAAGAAGAAAGATAGTTGTTTTAGCCGTCTGATTGCGGTAAGCGATTATATTGGGCGCTGTTGGAAGAACGGTAGCGGATGCGAAGAAAATAAGGTTATAGTGCTACCTAATTGTGCAAAAATTGAAAGATTTAATATTGATACGTCCGAAGCTGAGAAGATAGAATTGCGAAATAAATTAGGTATTCCCCAAAATCATAGGGTAGTGATATTCACTGGAAGAATTGTAAAAGAAAAGGGCGTAAAAGAATTACTGACAGCTTTTGATCAGCTAAGAACAGAATTGGTTACTTTGGTCATTGTTGGAAGTGCTAATTTTGGAGCATCAACGAATACTGAGTATGAGAAGGCTGTGGAAACAATAATAAATAAATCTAAGCGAAATATTGTTTTTACAGGGTTTATTCATCAAACGGACTTGTATAAATATTACAGTATCGCTGATGTTGCCGTCATGCCGAGCCTATTTCAAGATCCTGCACCATTGGTTAGTATTGAAACACAAGCGACAGGCACCCCATTGATTGCTACTCGAGTTGGTGGAATTCCAGAATATATTGGAAATGAAGATTGCGGTATTCTTGTAGAACAAGATGAGCACTTGGTGGAAAATCTAAGAAACAAAATTGACTATTTGTTAGAAAATGAAGAAGTATGCGAAAACATGAAGGTTCAAGAAAGAAAGCATGCTCAAAACTATACGACAAGTTTATACTACGAGAACTTCACAAAAATAATTAATCGAATAGCGAGAGAACAAGATGGAAGATAAAAAGCATAGGATAAAAAGCATAAAAGTTAATGCCGCTTTGAATGTAATGAAACAACTCTGCAAGGTGGTTTTTCCGTTAATTACAATGCCATATGTGACTCGTGTTCTGCAAACGAGCGGATATGGAAAATATAACTTTGGAAGTTCAATTGTTAGTTACTTTATTCTCCTCGCTGGATTAGGAATAAACGATTATGCCATTCGAGAAGGTGCGAGAGTAAGAAGTGATAAGAAAAAGTTTCAAACATTTACGGATGAAGTCTTTACGATAAATGTTTTATCTACAATCGTTTCGTACGCAATATTGTTTGTACTTCTTTTATTTTCAAAAAAGCTATTGGACTATCGACTTCTGATTATTGTTCAGAGTATTCCAATCATTTTGAATACAGTTGGATGTGATTGGATTAACTCAGTATATGAAGATTTCTTATATATAACGATTCGCTATATCGCTATGCAAATATTGTCAATTGTGTTGTTGTTCGCATTAGTAAGAACTGCAGATGACTATGTAATGTATGCTTTGGTAACAACTATCGCATCAGCTGGCGGGAATATATTGAACGTATTTTATGTTCGTCGATATGTGCACTTAAGAGTCACAAAAAAATTGAACCTGAAACAGCATATAAAACCGATTATGATGCTTTTTTTTAATACTATAGCATCGACAATCTATGTAAATTCCGATACAACAATGTTAGGCTATTTACAAAATGAAAATGCTGTTGGTATTTACGGATTAGCGACTAAAATTTATTTGGTAATAAAACAATTGCTTAATGCAATTGTAATGGTAGCACTTCCGAGGCTGTCAGCCTATCTTGGAAGTGGAGACGAAGAAAAATATAGAGCCTTAACTAACAAAATTTTTAGTACCGTTTGTACGCTTGTGGTTCCAGCTGTTTTTGGGATGTTTATGCTGAGTGAGCAAATCGTTGTAATCATAGGTGGTGCGGAATATACTTCAGGAGTTATAGCTTTAAAAATACTGAGTTTTGCTTTATTTTTCTCAGTGCTTTCGGTTTTTTATTGTTGCGCGATTTTGCTTCCGTTTAAACAAGAAAAAATATGTTTGATGGCTTCATCGATAAGTGCATTGCTTAACGTAGTGCTAAATTTTGTGCTAATTCCAATTATTAGTTATAATGGTGCAGCTGTTACTACACTCATCTCTGAGGCATTGATTCTCGTGATTTATATTATATCAAGTCAAAAGTTGGTGAAGCTAAAAATTGATGTTAGATTAGTAATATCGATAGTTACAGGGTGTATGGCTATAATGTTAATTTGCTTTGGAATAAAACATTTGATTTCAGATGATATTATTATAATTTTAACATCACTTGTTGTGGCTGTGCCAACATATTTTTTGCTTCAGATTTTTTTCAAAAATGAAATTGTGACGGGATATTATATGGAGTTAAAGAAAAGGCGTAAACATGAATAAAAATGTGAAAAACAGAATAGAATGGGTTGATTGCGCAAAAGGGCTTGCAATAATCTTGGTCGTTTATGGACACGCATTGACATATTTTTCCCCTAATTTTGATAGCATTGTTCATGTGGTATATTCGTTCCATATGCCGCTTTTTTTTGTTTTAACTGGATATGTATCAGCTTATAGCTATGATAGTGAGGATTTTTTTGCATTTTATAAAAAGAAAAATATTACGTTAATGAAACCGTATTTTTTATATGCGGTAGTATTGTTGTTTTTTAAAGTTCTAAAAACTTATTTATCAGGAAATGCTTTAAGTGGCGGAAATATAAATTGTATTATAAATACAATATTAATAACTAGAAAATCATTCATTTCAGAGTTATGGTTTTTGCCATGTTTATTGATTGCTCATTGTCTTATGTTTTTTGTGGCTAAGAGAAAGACTATTTTTAGTTGGATGAGTGTGACATTGTGTTTTGGAGTTGCTTTACTATTAAGAAATACTTTCAATATTGCACTACCATGTAACTTAGATAATGCGTTATTAGCACTTCCTTTTATATTTGGAGGGGTGCAGTGGCGAATTGCAGCAAAAGATAACAAAAAAGAATTCAGCGTTATTGGAATTTTTATAGTGGCATTAACTGTATTTACGGGTGTTAACTTCGTGGAGATTTCTCAAGGGTATTCTGTGGATTATTTTGCAGATATAATTATTGGAAATGTTCCGCTCTTCATTTTTACGGCTACGACAGGTACTGCTGTCATTATTCTATGTTCGAAATTTGTGACTGGATGTAAAAATAGGTTTGTGAAAAATTGTCTGATGAAGTGTGGCCGAAACAGCCTTTCAATTTATGGACTTCATTATGTAGTGTTAGCCATAGTTTATCAGGTGCTAAAAATGTTTAGAAGTGAGGCAATGGGGGGGGCAATTAATATTGATTATTATAGAAACGGGAATAGTTATTGCTCTAATTTTGCTATCAAAAGAACTATTGACGAAGTGGAATAAGTTTAAAGGAGAGAAAAAATGATGAAAACAACATTACTTATCATGGCGGCTGGAATTGGCAGCCGCTTTGGAACGGGAATTAAGCAGTTGGAGCCGGTGGATGCTTCTAATCACATCATCATGGATTACTCTATTCATGATGCGATTGAAGCTGGATTCAACCATGTGGTATTTATTATCCGTAAGGATATCGAGAAAGAGTTCAAAGAGGTGATTGGTGACCGCATTTCCACTATCTGCTCTGCTCATGATGTAACTGTGGACTACGCTTTCCAGGATATCAACGACATCCCGGGAGTTCTGCCGGAAGGCCGGACAAAGCCGTGGGGGACTGGCCAGGCCGTCCTTGCAGCGAAGAAGGTCATCAAGACTCCGTTCATTGTCATCAATGCAGACGATTACTATGGCAAGGAAGGTTTCAAAGCCGTACATGAGTATCTGGTGAATGGTGGCAAGTCCTGCATGGCAGGCTTTGTGCTGAAGAACACGCTGTCTGATAATGGTGGTGTGACCCGTGGCATCTGCAAGATGGATGATCAGAACAACCTGACCGAAGTCGTGGAGACAAAGAATATCGTCAAGAGTGCAAATGGAGCCGAGGCTGAAGGCGTGGCTGTCGATGTTAATTCTCTGGTTTCCATGAATATGTGGGGATTGACTCCTGATTTCTTGGATGTACTGGAAGAAGGTTTCAAAGAGTTCTTTGAGAAAGAAGTCCCGGGCAATCCGCAGAAAGCTGAGTATCTGATCCCAATCTTCATCGGTGAGCTGCTGGAGCAGGGCAAGATGTCTGTGAAGGTTCTGAAAACGAACGATACCTGGTACGGAATGACCTACCATGAGGATGTTGCAGCAGTAAAGGATAGCTTTAAAAAGATGCTGGAGAATGGCGTGTACAAGGCCGACCTGTTCAGTGATCTGTAAACGACGATGAAAGAAACGATTGATTTACTCGGAAAGATCATCACAAACATCCTGACTGCGCTATATGAGCCGTTTGGCTTTTCGCTTCTTCTTTCCTTTTTGGCCATGTTTTTCTATCTTTATGCTTATGAGCCAATACATGCAGGCAAAGGCTGGAAGAATGCCATAGTGACCTGGTATCAGAAGTTCAAAGAGAGCGTGTTCTTTCGGAAACTGTTCTTCTTGGCTTTTTTGACTTCACTTATTCTGTTCCGAACCCTGTTAAACCGTCAGCTGTGGATGAATCCTTTATCCGATGTCATGGGTGGCTGGGGCATCTGGGAGACCGTGAACGGCGAGCAGAAACTGACCACCGAGTGTATCGAGAACGTAATCATGATGGTACCGTTTAGTTCGGTAGCAATGTGGACATTCGGAGAGAAGATAGGAAACAGTTGGAAGAAGATACTGTGCAATAGCGGAAAGATAGCATTTATCTTTTCGATAAGCATAGAGATGCTACAATTATTGCTTCGTTTGGGAACGTTCCAGTTATCAGACATCTTCTATAACACAGTCGGCGGAGTAGTAGGTGGTTTGGTGTACTATGCGACGATGAAGGCAAGAAAGCGTCTGTAAAAGAGTATAGTTTTGTGATATACTAAAAAAAGAGACTTTTATGTTGTTCTCATACCTACACAATACTTAATTTAAATGATTATAATTTTGGAAAGAGGTTTGTGTCCTATGCCCAGAACTAAAGGTAGTAAGAATAAGCCCAAAACTGTGACTGCAGATTTTGCAACACAGATTGCAGAAAAGCAGTCCGCAAAGGAAGCACTCACAGCCGAGATCGCATCCATTACCGCTAACATTGATACTTTGAAGGCTGACCTGAAAGAAAAGAAGACTGCTCTGAAGAAGGCCGAAAAAGAAGTGGCATCCTTGGAAGCGAAGAAAGCAAAGGCAGATGCTAAGGCTGCTGAAGAAGCTAAGAAGACCGAAGCAGAGGCTGTGCTGAAGAAGTTGCTGGCAAGCGGCATGAGCGCGGATGAGATTCTGGAAAAGCTGAAATAAAACCATAAAACTATAAAACACACACGACTGTGTGGGAAAGGAAAGAATTAAATGGAAGAAATCGTAAAGTTCTTAAAAGAAGCTGAAACATATTACTTGGCAACGGTCGAAGGCGACCAGCCGAGAGTGCGTCCGTTTGGCACGGCACATATTTTTGAAGGCAAGCTGTACATCCAGACTGGCAAGAAGAAGGATGTTTCCAAGCAGCTGCATGCCAATCCGAAAGCAGAACTGTGTGCATTTAAGGGCGGCGAGTGGATTCGCGTTGCCGGCGAACTGGTAGAGGATGACCGTGTGGAAGCGAGAGAATCTATGCTGGATGCCTATCCGAGTTTGAAGAAGATGTATGCCGCAGATGATGGAAACACTGAGGTGTTTTACTTCAAGAATGGTGTGGCTACCATTAGTTCTTTCACCCATGAGCCGAAAGTGATCAAGTTTTGATGATACGCCGTGTGGACAAACTGAACTCCAGGAGTTCACACGGTAATTTTTGAAGGCTTTTGTATAGTTTGCAACGGAAATAAAAGTAATGGAGCGTGAGAAAAAATGAATTTATCAAAAATACATCATATTGCAATCATCGTGTCTGACTACGAAGCCGCAAAGGATTTCTATGTGAACAAGCTGGGATTCTCTGTCATCAGAGAAAACTACCGCCCAGAGCGTAAAGACTGGAAGCTGGATCTGCGTGTCAATGAATACACAGAGCTGGAGATTTTTGCTGAGGAAAACCCGCCGAAGCGTGTGAACCGTCCGGAAGCATGTGGGCTGCGTCACCTTGCCTTCTGCGTGGAGAGTGTGGAGCAGACAGTGAAAGAACTGGCAGAGGTGGGAATTAAATGTGAGCCGATTCGTGTTGACGATTATACCGGCAAGAAGATGACCTTCTTCCATGACCCAGACGGCCTGCCGCTGGAACTGCACGAGTAAAAAGAGGTGAACAAAATGATATTCCGTAAGGCTGAAAAAGAAGATTTTGACAAAATAAGATCCCTGTACTGGAACTTGATTGATCAGGAGAAGGATGACCCGTCATTTCCACAATGGAAGAAAGGAATCCATCCATCGGATGAAATGATACAGGCCAGTATTGATAAGGGAGAACTGTATGTGCTGGCAGATGGTGATGAAATTGCGGCATGCGTGATAGCAAATGATGAAAAGGTCGATGGCTATGCAGATGCTCCGTGGCAGATTAATTCGGATGAGATAATTGTTCTTCATGTTCTGGCAGTGAATCCGGGCCAGAGAGGAAAAGGACTCGCGCAGAGATTAGTGGAGAATGTGATTGAACTGGAGAGAAAAGCTGGCAGGAAAGCATTGAGGCTTGATGTAATCGAGAACAACACAACTGCCGAAAAGCTGTATCAGAAACTGGGCTTTCAATATGTTCAGACAAAAACGCTCTATTATGATGTAGTCGGGAAGATGACGTTCAAATTGTATGAGCTGGTGCTGTGAGCTATGGGAGAGAAAAGAGCGTATAAATCTCGGAAGCCAGGCGGCGGTCGAAAGAAGATGAAGCCGGAGTACGATGCCGAGAAGAATCTGAAAGAACAGATGGAAAGTGCTGTGGCGCTTTATGAGGAGGACTGCCCCCTCCGATCCATTGCAGATGCGCTAACTATGAATCCAATCAAAGTAAGAAAGCTGCTCATCACGGCTGGTGTGTATGAATCGGATGTGGCGGAGAAGGTACAGGATACCTTTGAGGAGTATCGGAAAACACAGAACTATAAAGAAGCCATCCTCTCAACCGCAAATACTCTTCAACTCTCCAAAGCCTCCGTTACCTCGTACCTACCATATCAGAAAGGTGTGTACTTCCCAAGTACAGCAGATAAAGAAAAGATTAGTGTTGGAGCAGAACGGCGGCGGAGATATAGAGCAGTAAGAAAACTGAGATCAGAGCCAACAGAGGAACACCTGTGGGAGACGGTCTTGCTTTATTCTGGTGTGCGCTTTAAAACCTATTCCGGCTTACCCTTTACCTATGAAATACGAAAAGGAAGAAGCGGCGAATACACAAAAGAACTGTGGATAGACCGCCGAGAGAACAGTAAAAGTCTGGCATGGAGTTCAGTGCTGCTGGCACTACGGAATATGAAAAAGGTGGGAGAAGTAGTAGACCGCCCGAAAGCTCTGGGGGATATCCGGGGAGTGACTTACATCTATGGGATGTTCTATCGGTTCGGATTGATTGACGTGCCAGACGAGATAAAGGAGAAGATGGGCCATCCGAAAGACCGCAAAAAATAGGTTGCTATGTGTAGAAGTCTACGGTAATATGTGCCGTAACTGAGGAAATGAATCTCAGTTGGGAAGGATGGTAGCATTATAGAAAAATTGAAGGAGCTGCTAGAAGACTACATTAAGAAAACGAAACCAGAGTATTATCCGCCAGTGGAGAATCTGCTGGATCTGATCTACGAGCATTACACAGAGAATAATCCAGTAGAGAAGAACACAGTTGCCGGGAAAGCTGCGAAGGCCAAGGAAAAGGAACTGGAAGAGTGGCTGCGTGGCTTGGAAGGTATGGATAGGCTGGTCGATGATTATGTCGGAGATAAGATTCCACTCTGGGAGAAGATCATGGACCGGCAGGGGACGGTGTGTTGCACATGGGAGAAGACCGCTTTTGAGGAAGGTCTGAAAGTCGGGATACGGTTTATGATGGAAGTGTATAGTTTGTAACGGAAATAAAATGAACTCCTGGAGTTCAAAAAAGCCCTCGCTTGTTACGGCGAGGGTGTGTGTTCTTATTATTCAGGCTTTTCAGCTTTCTTCTTCGGTGCAATTTTATGACCGGAGTAGATTGCCATACCCATGCAGACCAGAGAGCCACAAGCGAAATACTTGTGAGCTTGCATCAGCTTCTTGCAGCCTGTGTAGAAGCACCCTGCCATGCAGGCAAGTGCGCCGAGTGACCAATATTTATGTGCTTTCATTTTATCTGTCCTCCTTATCTTCTTTCCGTATTCGGAGCAGTTCCTCTATTTCCATTTTACTCGCTAAGCGTACCGCCGGCTTCTCGTTATAGGTTTGTGCTCCGCAGTCAGGACAACGGTCAGGTAGTTCCTCAGCAGAGAAGCAGTAGCGGCATGCGTCGCAAAAGTAGTAGTTCAAGTCATATTCACCCCAATCTCTAATATATCCTCAAATGCAATAATGGTCGGCAGCTCTTTGCCGGTATCATTTATAAATCCTGTGTAAATTCGTAGTTCTTTGTTTATCACATCCACAGCATCCAATACTCCGGCTACATTCTCATAGTAGCCGTCCGTGAAATATTTTATTGTGATCTCTTGACCTTTCCAAAGCTGGCTGATCGTTTGGTTCAGAGCTTGCTTGCCTTCTTCAGACAGCTCGATTCTGTTTCCTTTGAGATGATCTCTGCCTTCAGAAGCAATCTCATCCTCATAGCCTCGCAAGGCGGCAAACGGAGAGAAGATTTTAGCACGATTGGACATCGGCATCCGGGGATAATTATGTGGCGGTTCTGGGCGGGAAGCATGGAGTATTTTGTAATACTTACTTTGGACGGATCTGCCTTCCGGTGTGTTCTTGTAGTCCATGTTCTCCCTCCTTACTTGGCCTTGTGGCCGCCTATCTGCTGATTTCTATCTCTCATCGTTGCGCCATCCAGATAGTTGGTTCCTTTCAGAACGGCGTTCTTGCCGAACTTCTTCTTGAGTCCCAGCATCGCATTCTGCAGCTTTTTCTCTTTTTCCAGCTTAGTTGTGTCCGTGAATAGGTCGACTTGGAAGAAGCCCTCATCTTTGACCACACGGTTGGCGGCGATTGCTGAAATAGGCCAGCTCGCCCATTGTATGAATACCGTGTTTCTCTAATCGCTTGACAGTGCCGGGACCGGTCATCCAGAAGTCAGTAAGAGGCTTGTGATCCCAGAGAAGATAGCGGAAGCTCTCTTCATCCAGTTCAGCAATGCGGACACCGTCCTTGTCCGGCGCAGCGTGTTTGGCGGTAATGTCCATTGCCAGCTTTGCCAGATATAGATTGGTACCGATCCCTGCGGTGGCGGTGATGCCAGTCGTATAAAGCACTTCCCGGATCATTGTCATGGCAAGGTCGTGTGCTGTCATATTATAGTGGGATAAGTACGAGGTGGCATCGATGAACACCTCGTCGATGGAATATACCACGATGTCCTCCGGCGCAATGTATTTCAGATAGATGCCATAAATCTGTCGCGACACCTTTTCATAGTATGCCATCCGGGGTGGTGCAACGAGGTAAGAGAGTTCGAGTGATGGGTCGGCGGCAAGGGATAAGGAATCATAGGAGGCCGAGGAAAAGGATGGTTTACCGTCCTTATACACAGCTTTTCTTAATCGTACCGCTTCCCTTAACCGATTCGCATTGACCTCCTTGACCTTCTGGACGACTTCAAACAGTCTGGCGCGACCCGGAATCCCATAGGCTTTCAGGGAAGGAGACACAGCGAGACAGATAGTCTTCTCAGTGCGGGAGGAATCTGCCACGACCAGATTTGTGGTAAGCGGGTCGAGGTGTCGAGCGGCGCATTCCGCACTCGCGTAATAGCTTTTAAGATCTATCGCAAGATATGTGCGTTGCATCGTGTGATTCCCCCCCCTTTTTTTTTCTATGTGCTCGTGTTATTTTGCTGTTAATGTCCGGATCTCTCAACGAACCACCGACCTAACCGACCGTTGAAGCGTGGATCAAGATGCTCAAAGAACAGATGCTTTTCCTGCCCTTGGATGAGCACAGTAAAGCAGTCACCAGAGTAACCGTTGTCTGCGGTTCCGGCAGGGCGGAAATCACGCACAGTTTCGATTGGGAAGGTACGTCCATCCGACCAAGTGATCGATGTCGGCTGCATATAGCCTGTAGAATCAAAGTCGGAGGCTACCTTTACATAGACTCGTTCTTTTGTCATAAGCAGTCACCTCCATGTTTAATCATAGCACTTAGAGCAATTTTTCATGGAATCTTTCAGAAAGTTGCTCTTAAGCTCCGGCACAGCAGGAAGCTGGTACCCTTTTGCGGTAAGAATGTTCAGTTTAAAATCAACAAAGTTTTTTTCGACTCCAGCCACCTGTGCGATCTCCTCAAGGGTGGCGAATCCTGTATGCGTGTATTGAAAGTCTTGCAGAAGCTCGTGGTATTTCAAGGCACGGTATGTGCTGGAGCAGTGGGTTGGCAGAGAAGCCTCCATCTGAAGCCTGTCGGCATTAAATTCATAGAAGCCGATTGGTTTCAGCACATCATCATCTGACAACAGCAGTTCAGCAGCAAACGTATTCGCCCTGCGTTCTGCTTTTGCGTTGCTGAGACTATAAAAATATGTATCTTGGAAAGCCTGACCGGATGTCGCATGTTTCCGGTCAAAGATAGCGTGCCCAAGTTCGTGTGCCAGTGCGGATCTGCGTTGCTGCTTTGAGCAGTTTGGATTGATGCCGATGTATTCGCAATTTAGAAGCACCGTGTAAAACCCAAGGAGCTCTTCGCAGAACCGGATGTCTTTAATCTTAATGGCGCGCTGGGCAATGATAGCTTCCGGGTCATTGCTTTTGTATCGGCGGCTTACAGCGTCGGCGGCAGTAATAGCAAAGTTGTCCAACAGCGACTCCTTTCCTCTGCAATTCAATTACAGATATTTTTTAGGAGTAAACTTTTTTGCCTCTTCTTTTGCGTCAAGGAAGAGGGCTTCCATTTCCTTAATGAAATTTGCCTGATCTTCTTCGGACAGCTCGCCGCCTGCAAAAAGGGCAGAGGTCTGTTCTTTTATTTTCTTTGCCTGCGCTACACCGCGGGAGCCATACTTCTTACGGACATCAGCGTAGAATTGGTCATCGCTGAGTTCCTTCTGGAAGGTGGCATCATCCATAAAGTAGTCGGTCGTGACACCAAGAGCAGCAGCAATCTTCTGGATTGCGTCCACGCTTGGTTCGCGTTCGCCGGCTTCGATATAGCGGATGGCACGATCAGACATGGATGCTCGTCTGGAGAGTTCGGCCATGCTCATACCTTGTGCGGTTCGCAGAGCTTTGATCTTTTCGCCGTTGGTCGCATTCGGTGTAAGTGCAGTGGCTGCCTCAGCCCGGACATCCTGTGTGTCTAGTAAGTTCGTATCTTTTTTCATGTCATGCCTCCATGTGGGATATTTTGCTGTTTTTTGCCGGAAGGGAAAGTTGCCGGTGAGAAGCAGCAATTTTTTTTGTAAAGCCTACTTGACAAGGAACAACTGTTCCTATATACTAAGAACAACAGTTCGTGAACTTCTGTTCCTATAATACAATAGAAGGTTGTATAAGTCAAGAGGTGATAGCAAAAGATTTTAATATGAAGATAAGTTGTTGGTGATGCATCAAAAACATGACACGCAACACAAGGCAACAATATGCAATAAATTTTGCATGACCTATTGACAAGATATTATCTGTTGCATATAATAAATGTACGCAACAGATGCAACATGAGCGATTGGAGGCGATAAGATGGATGACCAGAAGAAAGTGGCTCTGAGCGAAGAAGAAATCAGCCGGTACCCGGAAAACGTCCAGGAGGCACTTCGTCAGGGGCTACCATTAAATATAATCTATAGGAACTTGGCAACACAGTACAGCCGGATAAAACCACCCGATAAGGATCTGCTGGCAGAGTATGTTGTTAGAGCTAAGGGACCTGAGCGGAGTATGAGGCAGTTTGCAGAGGAAATTGGTGTAAACGCTTCGACTCTATCCAGAATTGTGAACAAAAAAACAGCGGGTGCAAATTCGGATAGTTTAATTGCAGACATTGCGGCGCACGCTGATAAGAATTGTGGGATTACGTTTGAGATGCTGATGCAGGCACATGGAATGTGCTCGTCGGGGAATATGCGGAATCGATTGGCTCATGGCACGGAGATAGAAAGTGTCTATGAGGATATTATTATCAAGGCGCTTTTAAACAGGGGATATAGTGTGGCTCGTTTAGAGCCGGAATATCATAGGACGATTGCAGGAGGTTTCGTCTTTGATATGGAACTCAAAACCGATGCTATTCCGAGGGGAGATGGCATTTGGGGGTTTGAATTTTGTAGAGTGCAAACTCCACCTCACGGAGTAAACGCACATATTGGTGCGATGAAAGCAATGAATGTTATGAGACGATTGTCGAGGGTTGCTGGACTTTTTGCTGATTATCAGTATAAATATGATCGAGTATCAATAGTAGTTAACGATAGCGAGGCGTTCTGTGAGATTCAGAAGAGGCTTGAACAATGCTATTTGAAAATTGAAGTAACAATTATTCTCATCAATTTGGAAACAGGAGACGTAGATGATGAATTTATGGTTCCTTGGATTGGTGAGGCAAAATGTGAGTCAGTATTTACCCCACTACCAGAGCCGGAAGAAAAGGAGACAGATGATGCTGCTTGGTGGGATGATGACATTGATGATCCAGAATAGGAGGACAGTCTATGGCAAGTGAATATGAGATTAGAAATGAAGATGGACAATTATTCTGCAAGTGCCAAACTGGCGATGGTGATGTTCGCCTTGTTACAAAAAATTGTAGCATATCCATGCGGGAATTTATTCTCAAGGTGCATGATCCTATACATGGACATCGGGGGAAAATGAGACGTCACAAAGAGATAAAAGATAGAATTTTTTAATAGCAGATATTCTAGGTGACCCTGCAGTGCGGCCGCAATAGAAGGTAGAGAAGCCCTATCAATTATTGCGCAGGCATGAGCCTTAATCGCACTGAATATCAGAGGAAACCAGATTTATATTTAGCACATCTGTGCATTTCACTGCTGCTTGTGAGCAATACCATGTGGCTTGGAACTGGAACGGCATGCTGGAAGGAGCGGTATACGGCTTTGTGGAAGACCCAGAGGAAGGCTGGTCACCGATTGAGTGCCGTCTGGAACTTCTGAAGATTTCCGATGAGACCTACACGGATGCCGGACACGCAATCGAGTGGTGCATCAAGAACGCACACTGAAAAAGGGCAGAGCTCCTTCGGGAGCTTTTGCTCGTAGTGGCGGATTTCTCCGGCGTGGAAATACACATAAATCCGACAAAAAGAGGTGTGTATGATCGTGCAGCATAGCCGCTTGATAGTATCCGGCAGTGACGGTAATATACAGTCACAACGAAGGGGAAAGCCCTACGGAAAACAAAACACACGGAGGATACAGACCATGACGAACAAAGCCAAAACCTATCTTAAGAACATTCAGGGGGCCGACACCGAGAAGAAGCTGATCGGCATCGAGATCGCCTTCAAGCAGGACATGACCCTCAGCTGCAGCGACCTTGGAAGCCTTTGCAGGGCGGCAGAGGACAGGCGGTACAGCCTGCGGAACAACGAAGAAACGCTGAAGCTGAAGCAGATTCTTTTCTTCCGGACGAAAGCGGAGATGGATGCCTACCACGACATGAGCCGCAAGCCGGAAGACTGGACAGCAGCGGAGATCGAGCAGCAAAGAAGCCGCTTCTGCAGCGTCTGGCAGGTCATCGAGGAAGCGGAGCTGGTCGATGAATACGAGGCTTGGAAGGAAGCTAACCCCAACGCATAACAACACCCAAAAGGTACACGCCCCAAAAGGGGCTGTGCCTCGTATCCGCTGTGTTTTTATATAGATTACAAGGACTTCTTCGGAGGTCCTTTTTCTTTACCCATTTTTGCAGAAGGGAGGAGATGCCAATGGCTACCAGAGGCAGAAAACCAAAGCCCACCGCCATGAAGGAACTGGAAGGCAATCCGGGCAAGCATCCGCTGAATACCAGCGAACCGAAGCCCAACAAGAAAGCGCCGGCCTGTCCGAAGTGGCTGGAGCCGGAAGCAAAGAAGGAATGGCGCAGACTTGCCAAACAGATGGAAGCCATCGGCATCCTGACCGAAGTGGATATGGCGGCCTTTGCCGGTTATTGTCAGGCCTATGCCCGATGGAAGGAGGCTGAGGAGTTCATCACCCAGCATGGCACCATTGTCAAGACCCCGTCCGGGTATTGGCAGCAAGTGCCGCAGGTGTCTATCGCACAGACCTATCTGAAAATCATGAACAAGTTTGCAGAGCAGTTCGGTCTGACCCCGTCCTCCCGAAGCCGGATCATTGCTTCGGACGGCGGTCCTACAGATGCTGCTGATGAGATGGAGAATCTGCTGGGAGGAGGTGGAAGCTGATGGCAGAGTGCAGACCGAAAAACTATCCGAAACTGAAGGACTACAAACCAAGTCGGTTCATGCTTCCGACCTGCCATTACGATGCCGCAAAAGCAGACCGGGCGGTGACCTTTATTGAAAACCTGCGCCATACCAAAGGCAAGTGGGCGGGCAAGCGGTTCTGGCTTCTTCCTTGGCAGGAGCAGATTATCCGGGATGTGTTTGGTATCGTGGACGAGAGGGGAAACCGTCAGTTCCGCACGGCTTATGTCGAAATCGGTAAGAAGAACGGCAAATCCGAGCTTGCCGCTGCGGTGGCTCTGTATCTGCTGTTTGCCGATAACGAGCCGTCTGCCGAAGTCTATGGCGCTGCAGCTGACCGCCAGCAGGCATCCATCGTTTTTGATGTTGCCCATCAGATGGTGCAGATGACCCCGGCACTTTTGAAACGGTGCAAGATCATGGCAGCCACCAAGCGAATCGTGAACTACGGGAACGCAGGATTCTACCAAGTCCTGTCTGCCGAAGTTGGTACGAAGCACGGCTTGAACGTGTCGGGTCTGGTGCTGGATGAGGTTCATGCCCAGCCAAACAGGAAACTCTACGATGTCCTTACCAAAGGCTCCGGTGATGCCCGTGAACAGCCGTTGTTCTTCCTGATCACCACGGCCGGCACGGACAAGGAGAGCATCTGCTACGAGCTCCACATGAAGGCACTTGACCTGTTGGCCGGACGTAAGATCGACCACACATTTTACCCCGTGGTCTATGGACTGACCGATGAGGATGACTGGCACGATGAAGCCAACTGGTATAAAGCCAATCCCTCTCTCGGCCAGACCATCCAGATCCAGCGTGTCCGGGATGCGTACCAGGAAGCACTTGATAACCCGGCAGAGGAGAATGTGTTCAAGCAGCTCCGTCTGAATATGTGGGTGTCCTCGCTGACCCGGTTCATCCCGGAACACATCTATAATCTCGGCAACCAGCCTATTGATATGGAAGCCCTCAAGGGCCGTGACTGTTATGGTGGACTGGACTTGTCCAGCACCGGAGACATCACGGCTTTTGTGCTGATGTTCCCGCCCAGAGTTCCAGAGGAGAAATACATCATGCTTCCGTTTTTCTGGATACCGGAGGATACGATCCCACAGCGGGTGCGCAGGGCATCCGTTCCGTATGATGTCTGGTATCAGCAGGGCTACCTGATGGCGACCGAGGGCAATGTCATCCATTACGGTTTCATTGAGAAGGTCATCGAGGAGTTGGGCAAGGCCTATCACATCTTGGAGATTGCCTTTGACCGATGGGGAGCTGTGCAGATGACCCAGAACCTTGAGGGGATGGGATTCACGGTCGTACCTTTCGGACAGGGTTTCAAAGATATGAGCCCGCCTACCAAGGAGTTCTACAAGCTCCTGATGGAAGGCAGAATCATCCACGGCGGCAATCCGGTCATGGCATGGATGGCGGGGAATGTGGTCGTGGATACCGACCCGGCTGGCAACATCAAGCCGACCAAGGCGAAGTCGCCGGAGAAGATCGATGGTATCGTCGCTGCGATCATGGCACTGGACCGCTGCATCCGAAATGAAGGACAGCAGCAGGGAAGCGTCTACGACGAACGTGACATGATCGTTTTTTGATATGAAAAAGATGGAGGAAAAAGCTATGAAGTATCTGATGAGTGCAGAATGGTGGAAGGCAGCCGGCATCCGTGCTGCAAAGACGATGTTCCAGACCGGCGCGGCTCTGGTCGTGACACAGATGCCCGGCGGCACTGTGGACTGGACGGCGGTCGGCAGTGCAGTGATCGTGGCGGGTGTTGCGTCCCTCGGTACCAGCCTTGCCGGTCTGCCGGAACTGGAGAAAGGGGATAAGGCCTAATGGGATTCTGGGAATGGATGGGGTTTGAGAACCCAAGGGATTCTCCCAAAACAGAACAGCCAAAAGAAGGTCTGCCGCAGGTCACGGATAACGTCCGAGATTCCGGGCAGACCTTTGTGTTTGGCCGTTCCAATGCCGGGGAGCAGGTGGATGAGAAAGCCGCCATGCAGATCCCGACTGTGTATGCCTGTGTCCGTCTGCTGGCGGAGTCCATTGCGGCACTGCCGCTGCATCTGTACCGGATGACAGACGATAACGGCAACAAGGAAAAGGCGCGGGATCATCCGTTGTACAAGATTCTGTATCGCCAGCCCAACCCAGAGATGACATCCTTTGTCTTCTGGGAAACGCTGATGACTCACTTGCTTCTCTGGGGCAACGCCTACGCACAGATCGTCCGGGATGGCAAGAACACGGTGCTGGGGCTGTATCCGCTTTTGCCGGAAAATGTCGAAGTCGACCGGGATGAGAGCGGTGAGCTCTATTATATCTACCACGCATACACGGATGAAGTTCCGGGAGAGCAGAATAAAGACCTCTACTTCCGCCGGGACGAGATCTTTCATGTGCCGGGTCTGGGCTTCAATGGTCTGATTGGTTTCTCACCAATTGCCATGATGAAGAACAGCCTCGGCACATCCATTGCTGTGGATAAGTATGGTTCTTCCTTCTTCAAAAACGGCGCACAGCCCAGTGGTGTGCTGGAACATCCCGGCGTTGTGAAAGACCCGAACCGTATCCGGGATAGCTGGGAAACGGCTTATGGCGGTGCTTCCAATGCCCATCGTGTGGCTGTGCTGGAAGAGGGCATGGCCTACAAACCGATCTCTCTGCCACCGGAGGACAGTCAGTTCCTTGAAACGAAGCAGTTTTCTGTGACGGAGATCTGCCGCATCTTCCGTGTGCCTCCGCATCTGGTAGCCGATCTGTCCAGAGCCACATTCTCCAACATTGAATACCAGTCGCTGAACTTCGTGATGCACTCCCTGACCCCGTGGCTTGTCCGCATTGAGCAGGGCATCATCAAGGATCTGCTGCTGGAAGAGGAGCAGGATACCTACTTCCCGAAATTCAATGTGGATGGTCTGCTCCGTGGCGACTACCAGAGCCGGATGAACGGCTATGCAACCGGCATCAGCAACGGCTTCCTCTCTCCTAATGATGTGCATCGTCTGGAGAACATGGACCTGATCCCGGCAGAGGAAGGTGGAGATGACTACTATCTGAACGGCGGCTATGTGAAGCTGAAAGATGCAGGCGTGGCGCAGCAGAATAAAGCTGCCGCAGTCCAGCAGAATCAGCCGAAAGAAACACAGCCTGACCCGGAAGAAGAACCTGACAGCGATAACCGGCTGAGTGAGAGTAAGCCACGGAAAAATGGAAGGAGAAATCGATGAAGAAATTCTGGAACTGGATCAAAAACAGTGACGACACCAGAATCCTCCGGCTGGAAGGCCCCATCGATGAGGAATCATTCTGGGGCGATGAGATCACGCCGCAGATGTTCCGGGATGAGCTGGAATCCGGTGAGGGAGATGTGACCGTCTGGATCAACTCTCCGGGCGGCAATGTGTTCGCCGCTGCCGAGATCTATACCATGCTGAAGGACTACAAGGGCAGCATCACGGTCAAGATCGATGCGATTGCGGCATCTGCGGCATCTGTTGTGGCAATGGCCGGTGATACTGTCCAGATGAGTCCTGTTGCCATGCTGATGATCCATGACCCCAGCACTGTTGCAATGGGCAACACCAAGGACATGGAAAAGGCCATCGAAGTGCTGACCGAAGTCAAGGAAAGTATCATCAATGCCTACGCAGCGAAGAGCGGCCTCAGCCACGCCCGTATCGCCAACCTCATGAGCAATGAGACCTGGATGAATGCGAAGAAGGCGGTGGAACTGGGCTTTGCAGACGAGATTCTTTTTGCAAAGAAAGAGGAGGAGCCGGACAGTGACCCGGCAGACCCGGAGAATCCGGAAGAAGGCCCCGACAGTGAACCGGGCGAGGGCGAAGAAAAGAAGCCGTTCCAGAAGGATACGGCAGGGCACCTTTTCTCCAGCCGTCAGATGGATTTAATCGTCCTGAACCGTCTGGGTGTGAAACCGGAAGATGTGGGTCAGAAACACATTGAGCCGAAGGAGCCGCCTGCTGACCCGAAACCGTCCGCAGAGCCGACCCCTCCGGCAGAGCCGTCCGCTAATCCGGGACCTGTCCTTGACATGGACGGCAAGACCGAGGATGGCAGCATCCCCTACAATATCCTGATGAAGCAGCTTGAGTGCATGAAGTGATGTGCATTCAGGCTGTTTTTCATATCACCACAAATCAATCTATGGAGGAAAAACACTATGAGTAAGATTCTGGAACTGCGCACCAAGCGCAACACTCTCTGGGAGCAGACCAAGGACTTTCTGGAGAAGAACCGCGGCGAGAACGGTCTGGTAAAGGCTGAGGCCGTGGAGCAGTATAACAAGATGGCACAGGAGGTCAAGGACCTGGGTGCTGAGATCGAGCGTCTGGAGCAGCAGGCACAGATCGAGGCACAGCTGTCCGCACCGACTTCCAGCCCTGTCCACGCTGACCCGAAGAACGGTGCCAAGAAGGATGTCAAGCCGACTGCCACTGCCGAGTATGCCGAGAACTTCTGGAACATGATCCGCAACCGCGGCCATTACGGCGAGGTCCGCAATGCCCTGTCTGTGGGTGAGGACACCGAGGGCGGCTTTACCGTTCCCGATGAGTTCGAGAAGAAGCTGGTGGAGGCACTGGAGGAGAACAACATCTTCCGTGGTCTGGCGACCGTTATCCGCACCAGCTCCGGCACCCGTAAAATCCCCATCGCAGAGGATACCGGTGAGGCAAGCTGGATCGATGAGGGTGAGGAGATCCCGGAGAGCGATACCACCTTCGGTCAGACCATGCTGTCTGCGTACAAGCTGGGCACTATGATCAAGATCTCCAATGAGCTTCTGAACGATTCCGCATTCGACCTTGCCACCTATATTGCCCGCCGTTTCGGTGTGCGTATGGGCAACGCAGAGGAGCGCGCTTTTATCACCGGTGACGGTGTGGGCAAGCCTCTGGGTCTGCTGGCTGAGACTGGTGGTGCCAAGGTCGGTGTGACCGCTGCCCAGAAGGATGCCGTTACCTTCGATGAGATCTTCAAGCTTTACTATGCACTGAAGGCTCCGTACCGCAAGAAGGCACAGTTCCTCTGCAACGAAGCCCTGGTGCTGCAGCTGATGACCATCAAGGACAACAACGGCAACTATATCTGGAAGCCGGGTCTGGAGATCGGTAAGCCTGATACCCTGCTGAACCGTCCGCTGAAGACTTCTGCCTTCATGCCGGAGATCAAGGGCGGCAGCAAGGTCATGGCTTTCGGTGATTACAGCTACTACTGGGTGGCTGACCGCCAGAACCGCACCTTCCGCCGTCTGAACGAGCTGTATGCCCGTACTGATCAGGTCGGTTTCCTGACCACCCAGCGTGTGGATGGCAAGCTGATCCTGCCCGAAGCTGTACAGCTTCTGCAGATGGCACCGCAGGGCTAAGAAAGTCAGGAAAGGAGGAGCCGGTTATGGCACTGATCCCGCTTTACGAAGCGAAGACCTATCTCCGCGTGGACAGCAGTGATGAGGATGCCCTGATCGGCATCCTTTTATCTTCTGCGGAGCAGATGTGCAAGGACGTGGGACGTCTTTCGGAAGACCAGTGGGAGGCAGTCAATGCCGCTGACCGGGATGCCGAGAACGGAGTACAGCCCACAAGGGAACTGGAAGCCCTGCGCAGCACCTGCCGTGTGGCGATTCTGTATGCACTGGGGTATCTCTATGAGCACCGGGACGAAGCTGACCATAAGCAGCTGATGCTGACGCTTCGTTCCATTCTGTTTGCTGTGAGGGAGGGGGTGTTCTGATGATCGAGAAACTGAATGAGCGGATCACGATCGAGAAAAGCACGGTCGTGACTGATAAGGTCGGAAACCATCGGAACACATGGGAGGAATATTTCACCTGCTTTGCCTACGCCTCGACCTATCAGGCGCAGGAAGAAGAAGGTGAGGTCACAGCCGAACAGAAGAGCGTGGTGTTCTCGGTACGCTGGTGCAGTGAGACCAAAGGTCTGACTTCCACCGGTTTCCGCATCCGCTTTCGGGAGCAGCTCTACAATATCGAATCTGTTGACCCGATGAACTATCAGAAGAAAATCCTGAAGATTCATTGCAGACTGGAAAGGAGGCAGCCGGATGAGCCGAACCGTCAGCATCGATGAGATGGCAGACGCCATCAATGAGGGCTTAAAAGAATATGCGACCCTTGCCTCCACCGAAGTCAAGAAGGCAGTCCGCAAATCTGCCAAAACGGTCAAAGACCAGATTTCGGCCAATGCACCGTCCCGGACAGGCGCGTACAAAGGAAGCTGGGTGGCGACCAAGCAGTCCGAATCCAGTCAGAGCCTTCAGATGGTGGTGCATTCCAAGAACCGCTACCAGCTGGCACATCTGCTGGAAAAAGGTCATGCCAAGCGTGGCGGCGGACGTGTGGCGGGAAGACCGCATATCGCTCCGGCTGAACAGGCAGGTATCGAGCAGCTCCAGTCCCTGACCGAAAAGGCACTGAAATAGGAGGAACCAATGACCCACGAAGAAGTAAAAGCTCTGGTGGAAGAGATGGGACTTCCTTATGCGTATGACCATTTCGCAGAAGGGGAGAGCCCTGATCCAGCAGAAGTCCATTGCACAGCAGAATGCAGATAAGCAGAAGATCGAGAATGAAGCCGCCATTGCCAAGGCAGAAGCGGATAAGCAGGTGGCGATCACCAATGCAGAGGCGGAAGCCCAGAAGACTTCCATTGCCGCAGAAGCACAGGCAGAGGCAAACCGCAAACTGGCAGAAAGCCTGTGTGATACGCTGATCGAATACCAGAAGATCCAGAAGTGGGATGGAAAGCTGCCTACTGTGAGCGGCGGTAATGCACTGGTGAGCATTGACCCGGCAGAGTAAGAAACACGATATACGGCAGGGCTTCGGCTCTGCCAATTTTACATGAAATTTTGGAGGATTACGATTATGGCAGTTACGAAGAAAATTGAGATCGATGGCAAGGAAGTCACCTTTAAGGCAAGTGCCGCCGTGCCGCGTCTGTACCGCATCAAGTTCGGCCGTGACATTTACAAAGACCTGCGCCAGCTGGAAAAGAGCGTGGGAGAGAACGATGAGGACAATTCCAACCTCGACCTGTTCAGTCTGGAAATGTTCGAGGACCTGGCATGGCTGATGGCCCGTCATGCAGACCCGGCAAAGGTGCCGGACAGCCCGGAGGAGTTCCTGGACCAGTTCAACACATTCTCCATCTACCAGATTCTGCCCCAGCTGATCGAACTGTGGGGTCTGAATGTGCAGACGGAGGTGGAATCCAGAAAAAACCTCGCAAAAGTGAGCGGGAAATGACCACCCCGCTCTTTCTGCTGCGCTGTGTACAGCTCGGTATCAGCATCGCCGACCTCGACCTGCTGACCATCGGGTTGGTCAATGATATGTTCACAGAACGGCAGAATGACGACTATCCCTACAAAGAGCTGGCAAGTCAGTCGGACTTCGACCGGTTCTAAAGCAAAAACCAGACGACCGTGCTTATATTGTGAACGAAATAAGCACGGTCGTCTGGCAGCAAGGTATAAAAAATCCCCCAGCCGTGCACAACTGGGGGAGAAAGAAGGTGGCCTAAAGGTCATCTTCCCGGCCTCGGACCTCGCAAGGTTACCGAAACCTGATCATTATCAAAGCATAGTCGTTTAGGCAGAGAAAGTCAATCGGACTTTTCGTGCTTGAGGACTCTCTTCTGGGCAAGTTCGTACACTTCTTCATCAGCACGGACTCCAATGACAATAATCATCATAGATGTCTCCGTGCGTCGAAGCTGATAGACAATGCGCAGACCCGCAGAGCGGAGTTTGATCTTCAGAAGTCCTGCAAGGTTAGTGCTGTTGTGATTGCCGAGCGGTTTGCCGTAGCCCTGTTCATCAACAGGCAGAGGATTTTGCTGAACTTTTTTGATGGCTTTCAGAACAAGATTGCGCTGGCTACCATCTAAACCTTTGAGGTCTTTTTCTGCTTCAGGGAGATATTCAACTTTCCAGCTCATTCGATTTCTACCTCGTCAAAACCGGCGAGGTCGTCTTCTGTAACACCAAGACGGCGGTTCATTTCTTCCTCAGAAATCAAAGAGGTGGGATCAAAGTGTGCCATACGTTCAGAAGCAACAGCCAGCAGACGAGCGTCATTTAATTCATCCATTAAACGGACATATTCGTCCGGGGAGATGAGAACGCATTCGGCAGCATTGTTTTTCATAACAACCTTGGCACCGCACTGCTTGACATCTTCAAAAATTTTTCCGGCAAGACCACGGTTGAATTGGGTGATTGGAACAGTGTTAGTAATAGCACTCATAACAGAAGCCATAATCGTCAACTCCTTTCTTTGATTGCATTATAGCACATGTTTGCAAAAATATCAACCGGTTGGTCGATAAATTTACTGATAAATATATTGTATGCTGAAAGGCTGATTTTGATACACAGCCAATAGTATTTTATTACTTTAGCCTGTCTGCTCGTGCAGATGGGCTTTTTTCATGCCTGCAAGGAGGTGGTTACGCAAATGGCATCCAGAATCCAGGGCATCACCGTTGAGATCGGCGGCGATACCACAAAGCTCTCCAAAGCACTGGAAAGTGTAAACAAATCAATCAAGGGGACGCAGTCCGGACTGAAGGATGTCAACAAACTCCTGAAACTGGACCCCTCCAATACAGAACTGGTCGTCCAGAAGCAGAAGATGCTCAAGGATGCCATTGAAGCCACTAAGGAAAAGCTGGTAACGCTGAAGACTGCCGCACAGCAGGCCAATGAGCAGCTTGCCAACGGTGAGATCACCCAGCAGCAGTACGATGCCCTCCAGCGTGAGATCGTGGAGACCGAACAGAATCTCCGATCCTTACAGGACCAGGCGGCGACCACGAATGCGACTCTTGCCAAGATCGATGAAGCCGGAGAAAAGCTCCAGAGCATCGGATCTTCTGTGGAGAATGTCGGCAAGAAGTTCCTGCCTGTGACCGCAGCTGTGACTGGTCTTGGTACAGCAGCGGTGAAAACAGCAGCGGACTTTGATGCTGAAATGAGCAAAGTATCTGCCATTTCCGGTGCGACCGGGGATGACTTTGACCAGCTTCGAGCAAAGGCTCGTGAGATGGGTGCGAAGACCAAGTTTTCCGCATCAGAGGCCGCCTCTGCGATGGAGTATATGGCGATGGCCGGATGGAAAACCTCCGACATGCTGGGCGGCATTGAGGGTATCATGAATTTGGCGGCCGCTTCGGGTGAAGACCTCGCCACGACCTCGGATATCGTCACAGATGCCCTCACCGCTTTCGGCTTGTCGGCTTCGGATTCCGGACATTTTGCGGATATTCTTGCCGCCGCTTCCTCCAATGCAAATACCAATGTGTCCATGATGGGCGAGACGTTCAAATATTGTGCGCCTATCGCCGGTGCGCTTGGGTTCTCGGCAGAGGATACCGCAGAAGCCATCGGTCTGATGGCAAATAGTGGTATCAAGGCTTCGCAGGCTGGTACTTCCCTTCGTACCATCATGAATAACCTTTCCGGTGAAGTGACCTTTGTCGGTAAAAACATCGGAGAGGTCACGATTGCGACCAGCAATGCAGATGGCAGCATGAGAAGCCTGAACGACATCCTTGCGGATTGCCGTGTGGCGTTTTCCGGGCTGTCGGAATCTGAGAAAGCCGCCAACGCAGAGGCACTGGTCGGCAAGAATGCGATGTCCGGTTTCCTTGCCCTAATGAATTCCAGCGAGATGGACATCAACAAACTGCGTGGTGCCATTGAAAACTGTGACGGCGCATCCGAGAGCATGGCAGAAACCATGCAGGACAACTTAAACGGTCAGCTCACCATCCTGAAATCTCAGCTGGAGGAGCTGGCTATTTCTTTTGGCGACATTCTGATGCCCACCATCCGCAAGATCGTATCTGCCGTGCAGCAGTTCGTGGATAAACTGAACAGCATGGATGAAAGTACCAGGGAAACGATCATCAAGATCGGACTCCTGGCGGCATCCATTGGTCCGCTGCTTATTGTACTGGGTAAGACTATATCGACCGTCGGCACAGCGATGCGGGGATTCAGTTCTCTTGCAAAGGGTGTCCGGCTTCTCATCACCCATGTGGGCAGTGCCAGCGGTGTGTTCAGCAAGCTGGGTGTGGTTCTGGGTGGTCTGTCTGGGCCTGTCGTAGCCGTGGTGTCGGTCATCGGCACGCTGGTGGCAGCATTCATGAACCTCTGGAATACGAACGAGGAGTTCCGTACTGCCATTACCGGCATCTGGAACGACATCGTTTCCAAGGTGAAAGGCTTCTGCGACCAGCTGACACAGCGGATCAACGGGCTGGGCTTTGATTTTAAGGATGTCACCGAGGTACTGAAAGCTGTCTGGGATGGATTCTGTCAGGTGCTTGCACCGCTGTTCGAGGGAGCATTCCAGAATATTGCCACCATCCTTGGCGTTGTTCTGGATACCTTACTGGGTCTGTTCGATGTCTTTTCCAATGTGTTCTCCGGCAACTGGAGCGGTGCATGGGAAGCGGCAAAGGGTATCTTCTCCAGTATCTGGGATGGCGTGAAGTCTGTATTCTCTACGACTCTTACCGCATTAAAGAGCGCACTGGATGTGTTTCTTGGGCTGTTCGGTACGGACTGGCAGACGGTATGGGGCAGTATCAAGAGCTTCTTTGAGACCGTGTGGAGCGGAATCAGCAGCTTCTTTTCAAACACAGTTTCTGCTATCCAAAGTGTGGCAACGACTGTGTTCACTGCAGTTTCGAGCTTCTTTACGACTGTCCTTACGAGTATCCAGACGACCTTCAGCACCATCTGGACTGCCATTTCCACAGCCGTTTCTTCTGTGTTGAATACGATCCATACCATGGTGACAACTGTGTGGACGGCGATCTTGACTGCGATTTCTACGGTCATGAACACCATCAGCACGACGATCACTTCGGTGTGGAATGGCATCTACAACACCATGAAACCTCTGTTGGATGCGTTCAAATATCTGTTTGAAACCATCTGGCAGGCAATTCAGATCCTGATCGGCGCAGCACTGACTGCGATCCAGACGAAGATCACTTCCATCTGGAACGCCATCGTCGCCTTTGTGACTCCGATCCTGACTGGATTGCAGACGACTTTCTCTACGGTTTGGTCCGCGATCCAGACAGCCATCTCTACGGTGCTGACTGCAATCCAGACCGCGGTGACAACTGTATGGAACGCTATTGTATCGTTCCTGTCTCCGCTGCTGACTGGCATTCAGACCCGGATGAGTACGGCATGGAATGCAATCAAGACGGTCATTTCGACTGTCCTTTCAGCAATCCAGTCCACGGTTTCTTCCATCTGGAGCGCCATCAGCAGCAAAATCTCCGGTGTGGTAAATGGTATCAAATCGGTGGTTTCTTCCGGCTGGAATGCCATGAAGTCTACGGTTTCGTCCCTCAGTAACAGCATCAAGAGCGCGGCGACCACAGCTTTTAACTCGATGAAATCCGGGATTTCCTCTACCATTTCCGGTATTAAGTCCACCATCACGAACGGCTTTAACAGTGCAGTTTCCTTTATCAAGGGTCTGGCTGGACAGGCATTCTCGTGGGGCTCGGACATGATCGGCAACATTGTGTCCGGTATCCAGTCGAGGATTCAGGATGTGGCAAGCGCCGTATCGGGAGTGGCGGACCGTATCCGGTCTTTCCTGCACTTCTCGGTGCCGGACGAAGGACCGTTGGCGGATATGGAAAGCTGGATGCCGGACTTCATGCAGGGACTGGCAAACGGCATCACGACCAACACCAGCCTTGTAACTGCGGCGGCAGAGAATCTGTCCACCACGCTGTCTACTTCCATCACCAACTCCATGAGGGGAGTGGAGCAGGCATACAGTAAGAGCTGGGCGGCCATCAGCCAGACGGTGAAGACCGGAACGGCAGGTGTGAGTGCCGCGATGAGATCCGCATGGAGTTCCATTACAACCAGTACCACGAGCACATGGAACAGCATCAAGACCACCATCCAGACCAGCTTTGTGGCGGTGAAATCCAATGTGACCTCTGCGACAGCAGCTGTCAAATCTTCCATGACTAGTGCATGGAGTGCGGTAAAGTCGCTGACAACGACCAGCTGGAACGGTATCAAGAGTGTTATCACCACAGCATGGAACGGAATCAAGTCTCTGACTACTTCGGCAACTGCTTCTGTAAAATCTTCCATGACAAGCGCATGGAACGCAGTGAAAACTCTGACGAACACCAGCTGGAATGGTATCAAGACGGTCATCACGACTGCATGGAACAGCATCAAGAGTCTTACAACTTCCTCTGTATCCGCAGTTCGCAGTACGGTCACAAGCGGCTGGAACACACTGAAATCCACCACGACCTCTGCCTTCAACAGCATCAAGTCCACGGTGTCTTCGGCAATGTCCAGCCTGCGCAGCACGGTTTCTTCTGGTGTCGCAAGTATCAGGAGCAGCTTTAACTCGCTCGGTTCGATTGCTTCTTCGGCATACCGATGGGGCGCAGATATCTGTTCCCAGATGGCAGCAGGTGTTCGGGCAGCGGCCGGTTCCGTGATCGCAGCGGCAGAAAATGTCGCAAGCAGGGTCAGAAGTCTGCTGCATTTCTCCGTGCCAGACGAAGGACCTCTGTCCGATGCAGATACCTATATGCCAGACTTCATGAAGCTGCTGGCGACCGGCATTAAGAAAAATGTCAAGTCGGTAGTGAAAGCGGTGCAGGGGCTTGCCGGTTCAATGAGCGACAATCTCACAACCCCGGTGGATTCGCTGGGCGACTGGATGGATTCTGTGGTTGGCAGTTTTGCCTCCACGATCAAGAGAAGCCAAAGTGGTATCGGCAGTGCTGCAAGGGATGTGGGCAGCGGTATCCAGTCCCAGCTGATGACCGGGCTTTCCGGGCTGAAAACACAGTTCCAGCAGCTCTGGACTGACCTGCAGGGTATCACCAAAACTGCAGTCGGCAGTATGAGCGATGAAGTGAAGCAGGGCTTTACGGATATGAAGGATTCCATTGGAGAACTGAGCTCTCAGACCAGTTCCCTTGGAAATGCGATCCGCAGCCTTGGCGATACTTTCAACTCGGATTTCCTAAAGAGCCTGGGCAACGGCATCAGCAAGGTCGGTGACACGGTCAATACGGTCACCGGTCTTGTGGACAAGCTCGGCTCCATGAAGAACACCATTGGAAACCTCGGAAGTACGTTGCAGAACCTCGGCAATGTTCTTGGCTCCGAAAACGGAGGCGGTCTGCTGTCCAACATCGGCAGTTTCCTGTCGAAGATCGGCAGTGCAGATGGCGGTCAGATCGTGTCGAACTTTGGCAACCTGATCTCCGGGCTGACCTCCAAAATGGGCGGTCTGGGAGAGGGAATCTCCGGCATCATCTCGAAGCTGGGAAGCCTTGGCTCCAGCGGTGGGGGAATTCTGTCGAATCTGGGCGGGCTGCTCTCTGGTGTGGTATCGAAGATCGGCGGTTTAGGCGGCAGTCTTTCCGGTATCGTATCGTCTATCGGTTCTTCGCTGGGGGGTATTGCCGGGACAGTCGGCACAACGCTTTCTGGTCTGCTCGGTTCTGTGGGTACGACTGTATCCGGTCTGGCTGCTGGTGCGGGTACAGCCCTTGCAGGAGTAGCAAGCTCTGCAGGTGGCTTCCTCGCAACCGCAGGTACAGCACTGGCCGGTCTTGCCGGTCCTGCAGGTATCGCAGTGGCAGCCGTTGGCGGCATCGGTCTTGGACTGACCGCTCTCTGGAAAAACTGCGATGGATTCCGGGAAGGAGTCACGAATATCTGGAACAAGGTCACTTCGGTATTCTCGAATGGAGTAAACGCCATCAAGAACGGTATTTCCAATGCGGCTTCTGCCATCGGAAACGTGGCATCGTCCATCTGGGGCGGTATCAAGAACGTGGCTTCCTCGGCAGTCAGTTGGGGCAAGGACATCGTTGGCGGTATCGCAGGAGGCATCAAAAAGGGTGTGAGCTGGGTCGGCAATGCGGTCAAGAGTGTGGCGAGCGGTATCCGTTCGTTCCTGCACTTCTCGGTGCCGGATGAAGGACCGTTAGCAGATGCGGACACCTATATGCCCGACTTTATGAAGCTGCTTTCCGGCGGCATCAAGAAAGGCGAGGGTGGACTGATCAGCCAGATCAAGTCGATGGCAGCAAAGGTGCAGCAGGGAATGGAGGGCATCAGTTCCTTCAGCCTGCCGGAACTGACTCTGCCACACTTCGATGGTTCAGGATGGAACTTCCCGCAGGCCGCTCTGGCTGGAGGCGGTACGACCCGGACGACCAACCTTGGTGGTGTGTATATCACGGTCAATGGCTACAATGCCCGGAACGATGATGAACTCGCACAGACTGTTGCCGATAAGATCAACGGCATGATCCATGAGGATGATTCGGTCTTCAAGTAAAGGAGGAGATGCGTATGGGCTATAACACCCCAAAGCAAACAGTATCACAGTTTCAGTTAAAAGACAGATATGCCAGACAGTATCTGTCGTTTGCCGGGAAGTCCAGCAAAGACTTCCTATTATATTTGTCTGGTCCCGGTGTGTATGATTCTCCGGCTGCGGATGTGGAGAGTACCTCCGTACCCGGCAGGAACGGAGACATCCTCACCGAGAATGCAAAGGCAGGCCGCCGCAGGTATCAGAACGTGGATATCAAGTATAAGGCATTTTTCTTCAACGGTCTGCCGGCCAAGACCGCAATAGTCAAGGCATGGCTGTTATCTCCGATTGGATATCAGAAATTGCAGGATACCTACGACCCGGATTTTTTCCGGATGGCGGTCTGCAAAGATGCCCTTGCTTTTGATGTGACAGCTCAGAAAGCTGCTGAGATGGAGCTGACATTCAACTGTAAACCCCAGCGGTGGAGCGTGGATGGACAGCGAAGTATTCGGCTGGAGAGCAGGACAACACTCAAAAATCCCTTTGCTTTTCCTGCACAGCCCATCTTCAAGGTTTATGGAGATTCTGGCGGCGAGCTGTATGTGGGGGAAGAGAAGATCACCATCCACAGCATCAAAGACTATGTGCTGCTCAACTGCGAGACGCATAACGCTTACAACGCTTCCGGCTTCTGCAATGAGACCATCCTTTCGGATGATTTCCCGGAACTGCCGGAGGGAAAGACACAAATCACATGGACAGGCGGTATCACGGCGGTGGAAGTCATTCCCCGTTGGTGGACGCTCTGAGGGGAGGTGCAGCCAGTGATCCCATGTTTATATGATTCCAGAGAAACAAAGTTCAACCACAACGGCATCGGAAAACTGGCAGATGCACAGTCTTGTACCGTAACGGAAAAGCGAAATGGAAGCTATGAGCTGAAGCTCATCTGTCCGGCAGATGGCATCCATGCCGAAATGCTGGAGGAGGGAAATATCATCCTTGCCAAACCATCCGATACGATGCAGCCGCAGCCGTTCCGAATCTACAAGATCACGACTCCGATCGATGGAAAGCTGGAAGTGCAGGCACGGCATATTTCCTATCAGCTCAACTTTATTACAGTTTCCCCGTTCTCAGTGAGTGGGTGCGCAGGAGCGGTGCAGGGGCTAAAAAGCCATGCGGCTTCCGACTGTCCATTCTCAGTTTGGACAGATGTGGCATCCAGTGCGATGTTTACTGTGTCCGTTCCGGCATCTTTCCGTAACTGTCTGGGCGGTATGGATGGCTCGGTATTGGATACTTTTGGAGGAGAGTTCGAGTGGGATCGCTACACAGTCAAGTTTCACAGAGCCAGAGGTGCGGACCACAACGTTCATATCGTCTACGGCAAAAATCTGACGGATTTCAAGATGGAGAAATCCATCGAGAATACCATTACAGGAGTGCATCCGTACTGGGTAGACAACGAAACGCAGGCGGTTATGGAACTGCCGGAAAAAGTGGTCATGGTCAGCCGAAAATCTGTGCCGTATCAGAAGATTACGGTGCTGGACTGCACCAGTGCCTTTCAGGAAAAGCCATCGGAAGCGGCTCTGCGAGAGTATGCACAGGACTATATTGATACGACCAGCCTGACAGAACCGGAGGTCGACATTAAAATCGACTTCATTCAGCTTTGGAATACACCCGGATATGAGGATGTTGTACAGGCAGAACAGGTCTCGCTCTGTGATACGGTTCATGTGTATATCTCGAAGCTGGGCATTGAAGCCAGTTCCAAGGTTACAGAAACCGAATATGACTCGCTTTTGGAACGGTACAACAGCATCACACTGTCAAATTCCACGGTCAACAGCCGAAATTCTTCCCTGACAAGCTCCCTTAACAGTATCCGAAATACAGCAACCGCCGCATACGATACCGCAGTCCGTGTGGAAACAGCAGTGGGAGAGCAGATGGGCGGCATTTCGGCCTCCATTATCTATGATGGTGCGCTGTTTGCTGCACTGTTCGGCCTTCATTATAAGAATGAGACGGACAGTAAGGGAAATACGACTCGGTACGCATTCAACGCAGCAACCCTGAAACAATCAACGGCTGCGTGGAAGAATAGCCCAGCCGGATTTTTTGTTTCCACAGATGGCGGGAAGACATGGGGATATGGCTGGGAGTCAGATGATTCCGCAGTCAAAACAGCAATCCTGCTGGAGCAGACACTCAAGGAACTGGACGACCGTTACAAGAAAGCAGCCGAGCTTTCCGAGGAGTTGCTGGAGGAACTGGATGAGCGGTACAAAACAGCGACCGCTATTTCTGTTGAACTTCAGAAAACACTCGATCAGCGGTATGAAACGGCAAAGAAGCTGTCCAAAGAACTGTATGAGGAACTGGATAAGCGGTATAGCACCCTAACAGAAATCTCAGAAGATCTGCAGAAGGAGTTGGATGAGAGATGGCGGCTATGCCACCAGCCACACCTATGTGCAGAATCTCTGCAATATCATCGAACGCTGGAACCTGACACAGTATAATGCCTCAGCCCAGAACCAGGGAGGTAACATCTCTGGCTGGTATCGTGTGCGTAAGAGCTGGCAGAATGCAGCTTCCCAGAAAGGGGCGTTCCATGATCTGTCCTATGCGAAGCAGTGTGCGGATGCGAATCCGGGGTATACGGTTTTTGATCCGGCCGGCAAGGCGGTCTATCCTGTGAACCAGACTGCATCTGTGCCGTATGCGGTTCGAGTGTCTATCAATGACCTCAACATCCGTAAAGGACCAGGCACAAACTACGGCAAGACCGGTTATTACACCGGAAGGGGCGTGTTCACCATCGTGGCAGAATCTGCGGGTGCTGGTTCTGTGAAAGGCTGGGGCAAGCTGAAATCCGGTGCAGGCTGGATCGCACTTGACTTCGCAGCACGTATCTGACCTTCATGGGCTTTCCTGAAAAGGAGAGCCTTTTACATACAACGCAATCGTCAGTTCTGCCCGATTATAGGGGCAGATATTCTACGATTTATAGTTCGGATATCACTTGCTATAAGTGCCGGATAGAGCAAATATGTCACTACCCGAAGATAGGAAAAGGCGGTGGCATTACCACACGTTTTCCTTTCGGAAGGAAAATCTGACGAAAGGAGAGGACGATATGGATTCAAATGCTTTTCTGAATGACTTGATGTCAAAGATGAAGCTGCCGGAAGCAAAAGGAAAGAAAAAGGCAGAACAGAGTGAATCAGTGGCGCAGATTCTTGCCGCCATGCAAAAGGTCAAGACTGAGAAAAAGAAGCCGCCTGTAACCAGCTACGCACCGACAAAAGAAATGCCGGTGAATGAGCTGGAGAGTATGGAAGAATTCTCCCAGCTCGCATCCGATGTGATGCAGGAATGCCGGCCGGCAATACCAGCGGTGAAAACATCAATTTCAGAGAAGACTGTTCGGGTCGCCGCATATATCCGTGTTTCCTCCACCAATCCGGCACAGGAGGATTCGTATGAAATGCAGGAACGCTACTTTATGTCACTCCTGGCAGGAAATGCAGGGTGGACATCCGCCGGCATTTATTCCGATCATGGCATTTCCGCAACAAGCAGGGAAGGACGGACAGGTTTCAACCGTTTGCTCCGACACTGCAAGCAGGGGAAGATTGACCGTGTGATCTGCAAGTCCATCAGCCGTTTTGCCCGAAACACGCAGGACTTTCTTGTGGCATTGCGGACCTTAAAGGAAAACAATGTCACGATCCTGTTTGAGCGGGAAGCGATGGATACAGCGGATGCTTACAGCGAGTTCATTCTTACTACGCTGGCTGCTATTGCCCAGGAAGAGAGTCGTTCGATTTCAGCAAACATTGCATGGAGCAATCAGAAACGGTTTCCGGCCGGAAATGTCTGCAACAAGGATATCTACGGATACGAATTCCGCAAAGGGGAGTATACAGTGAACGAGAACGGATACCGATACCGGGCAGTGTTCATCATCCCGGAAGAAGCAGAGATTGTTCGGATGGTGTTCCGGTTTTTTACAAAAGAAAAGCTGAGCTTCACACAGATCGCCCAGAAGCTGGATGCCCTGCATATCCCGCCGCCGAACAGCGGATGCAGACAGCGGCAAAAGCGGAAGCCGACTGTGCTGCCAGCTGGCGCACTAAAGGAAGAAGATAAGCGGGGGTGGACGGCAACGGATGTTCGGTACATGATCGCAAATGTTCGTTACTGCGGTTCCGTACTTTGTCAGAAGACCTACACCGATCACAGGAATGGGCATAAACAGAAGGTCAATAAGGGGGAAAAGCCGAAATACCTGATACGAAATCATCATCCGGCTATCATTTCGGAAGAATTGTGGCAGGAAGCACAGGAAGTCTGGAAGGCATACACGGCAAAGTATAGGGGCATCGAAAAGGGAAGAAACGAAAGAAACTATTCCAAGCTCCTGCTGTGTGGAGAATGCGGACGGTATTTTCAAGGCCATTCCACAACAAGGACAACCATCTGGCGGTGTGCGACGAAGCTCGCCCAGCAGGGACAGAAGCGCTGCCGAATGGAACCGATTTATGAAGAGCAGATCCAGACGCTGCTTTGCAAAGCATTTGCCGAAAAATTCAAGCTGGGTGAGAAGATGGATGCAGAAGTCCATGAGGTCATGCAGATGATCTCCAAAGCACCCATTGATAATGCGAGAAATCAGGCATTAAAGAACCTGACTGAGAAGCTGAGAGAGATCCATGATTTCGACCATATGGAGCAGGAAGGGGATTTTCTGAAACGCCAGCTGTCTGCAGTGAACTATAGCATTCGGGATGTCCACCAGCACATTCGGGATATTCAGGCGGAAAAAGAAGCATTGAAAGTGCGATGTGAGGTGCTGGGAGAACCGAGAGATAAAGAAGCAGTCACAGAGTTAGAAAACCGACTTCTCAATGAAGAAGAACAGCTGGAGAAGCTGGAACATGAAGCCCAGCAACAGGCCGAACAGGTTCGGTACATGGAAGATTACTGGAAGAAGCTGGAGCAGACCCATGAAATCCGGGAGAAAACGCTGCAATGGCTGGATTCTCTGGCGGGAGGGACGCAGATGTTTCTGGATGAAGCAGTTGGAACGTATGTGAAAGCCTTTGTGCTTTCCGTTACCATTTTTTCACCGAAACATTTTAGAATCCACTGGTTTGATGACACCTGTACGGAAGTGGAGTGTGATAGCGTATTTGAGGGCTATCAGCAGCCTGGCATGATAAGGAGGAAGTATTGATGAACAGACAAATGACACAAGGGACGGTTGCAAACAATGTGCAGGTGATTCCGGCAACGAAGCGGAGAGTGTCTGCCGGCGGTCAGCTGAAAAAGGCAAAGGACATCCGGGTTGCCGCTTACGGCCGTGTTTCAACCGATGAGCTTGCCCAGCAGACTTCGTATGAGGGGCAGAAAAGCTATTACACGAAGCTGATCAATGAAAAAGAAGGCTGGACTTTTGCCGGAATGTATGCAGATGAAGCAATCTCCGGCACCAACCGTAACCACCGCACCGAGTTTAATCAGATGATGCAGGATGCGCTGGACGGGAAGATCGATTACATCATTACAAAGTCCATTTCCCGATTTGCACGAAATACGGTCGATACGCTGAACTGCGTGAGACAGCTTCGGCAGTGTGACCCGCCAATCGGTGTGTACTTCGAAAAGGAGAACATCGATACGCTGGATGCATCTGGCGAATTGCTCCTGACCATCCTTTCAGCATTGGCACAGGAAGAGAGCAATTCGATCTCCAAGAATATCAGCTGGAGTATTCAAAAGCGGTTTCAGGAAGGGATTGCCTTTGGAAATCCACGGTCGGTCTACGGTTATACGGACGGTGAGACGAATAAGGACTGGGTCATTGTAGAAGAACAGGCCAAGGTGGTGCGGTTCATCTTCGATGAGTTCCTTCTGGGAAAATCTTCTTACAAAATTAGCAATGAACTGAATGAAAAGGGAATCCCTTCATCCAAAGGGACAAAATGGCAGAGCGAAAGTGTGGATTTTATCCTCCGGAATGAAAAATATGTTGGTGACTGCGAAATGCAGAAAACGGTTACCGTCGATTTCCTGAGCCACAAGACGATTCCAAACAATGGAGAAGCTCCGAAATTTTATGTGACGGACCACCATGTCCCGATTATCAATCGTGCGGTATGGATGCGGGCACAGGAAATTCTTGCACATAGAAAGAAAAACCGAACAAAAAAGAAGGATGAGAAGCGGGAAAAACGAGTGGGCAAGGATGTCTTTGATAACCTGGTATGCGGAAAGTGCGGAGCCCCCTTTTACCGCAGAACCCTGCAGGCAAGAGCAACGCACTTCGAGGATGACAGGTGTCTGGATGCCTGCCGCAGTGAGCTGTTGGCACAGGGCAGTTCGCCGGATGATTACTATGAACGATATTATTACACCTATCCCGTTTGGCGGTGCTCAAGTCTTAAGGATACCTCACCGACCAACGATGGGCCATTTATGGGAAAAGCAGACCCGGATGTTGCCTGGCATCCGATTTATATCGGCGAAGGGGATGCAAAGTGCCCTTCCCATTTTGTATACGAGACGGCGGTCAAGCAGAGCTTCATGGAAATGTTGTACGCCATCAAGCGCGACCATGAAGAAAACGGGGAGAACGCATGGATCGATTCGGAATTCCGGATGGTCTACCAGAAGGTGCAGGAGCACGTCGCAGAACGGGATTCTTCCAGAAAAACAGAACTGGATGAGCAGATTCTGCAGCTGGAGGAAAAAATGGCTCAGATGCAGGGGCGGCTGAAAGAAGCAGTAGAGCGTGGCCGCCAGAAAGCCAGCCCGGAGATTGATACCTACGAAAGACTGGTGGATGATCTGCGGGAACGTTTGAATGAGAAAATGGACGAACGGCAGCAACTCAGCCAGGAAGAACAGCTTCTTTCGGAGATGAAGCACAACTACGACTTTTTCATCCGCTGCCTGGAAGCCCTGCCCGAAATCAACAAGGCCGGCATGAAGCTGAATGTCAATGGTCTGGATACAGATGGAAGCTGCCTGCGTGACTTTGGCGGCAAGGCAAGGAGCAAAATCCTGAGTGATATCCGGCGTGGAAAAAGAAAGATGGGTGCAGACCGGGTGGAACAGGCTCCGGATTTCCTGGAATTTGAAAAGGGCGTTTACTTCGCATTCATCAAGGAAGGAATCGTTGACGGTGATGTGATCACCTACACGACGAATTTTGGAGTCAAGCTGACTAGCACCGGCAACAGCCGGACGCTGATGGCTTTCATCGGATTCCGCAGATGCAATCCGAATAAAACGGTCGAGGTGCTGATGGACGGCTGGCAGGTCAACGGACTCTGCATTCGGTACCATAGAGAAAAGAGAAAGGAAAAAACGGCACACACGCTGATGATCCGGAAACGGAAAGCACAAGAACGAGCATTGCTGGAGCAGGAAGCGTGATTTTGGGAACCCCACTGGATGAGACACTTTGTCTTGTCTGGTGGGGATTTTTTTGTTTTTGGAGGATTTTTTTTCCGAACCCATTGCTATGTGCAAAATTCTGCTATATGTTGAGAGTACAGAAATACACATAGCAGGAGAGAACGACATGAAGAGATTAGCATGGCTTTCAGTAGAAGATTATGCAGCGACCCAGATGGAGTTGGTGGTCGTGAGTGCAATGAAAGGGTATCTGCGGCGGATGCCGGAGAAAGAAGCATTTAAAAAAGTAGAGGCTATCCTTGACCCGAAGGTAATCCGGTTAGCCGGTGATGATGGCGCACCGATGCCTATACAAAGCAATGTTGACGGAGCAAAGCTCGCTGCGTTCATCGCTGCGGCCGTAGCAGACAGCATCAGGGAGCTGGAGAAGAGAGAAGATGACTTGTCAAAAGCTGGTGTGACCATGCTAGAGAACGTGGATGGCAAGAGCATGGTGGAGCAGATGAGTCCCCAGTTTTTGGAATTCGTGCTGGATGCGTATAGGAGCTTGAGATGGGTCAGAAGTTAATAGAAAGTTCAAAAGAAAATTTTCAAAACCAGTTGATAAAAAGCTGTTTATCGAGTATACTATGAGTAGGAAAGTAGGCGACATCCTGCTGGTGTGGCTGACACCTTAAATCCGATAGTGAATCCGGATGTATAGGCCGGAGGGTTGGCAGGCAACGATAAAACCTGATAGCGAATCCAGACGTATGGGCTGGAGTGTTGGCGGACAACGATAAAATCAGTCATAAAGGGAGGCGCACAGCACTGCGGTGTTGTAGTCTCCCTTTAAATTTTGCATAAATGAATTGGAATATACAGCATGGGAAAGAAGTACACAAAGAAAGAGGCAGTTTCGATAGCAATATCAGCGGCGAGGCTGTACAAAGATAATTTTGTTGGAAAGCGGTTACTCTTTGTAGTTACCGATAAGCATAAGAAGGTTTCATCGCTTGAGGTTGGATTTGATGCTAGTAACTTTCATCATCTGACTGGACTGGAACTTACAAATAGTGCATGGTCGCATCTCGATTTTTATAATTTCTGTATTGATGGTCGCTTGAAAGAAACCGATATTGAATTTGCGGGAAAAGGAACGACACATCAAAAACTGGCGGTTTTGCCTTTTGCCTTTAAACACGCTAACTTGTCTGCAAGCATGATGGGAAATTTTAATAATTCACATCCGTTGTTATACACTGAAAAACTTGTTGGCGGTGTAAAATGGGCACTTGGTTTCCGTGATGTTACAGGAACTGGAGATTATGTCCCAGATACATTACTTGAGGGAGATATCCGTGACAATATAAAGGACTCTTACAGAATTATTGCTACATATATAAAAGGTGCAGATGAGAGTGTGTTTAGTCAAATTATCTATCGAGCCAAAAAGATAGATTATGATAAACTCAAATACCCGGATGATTGGGACTCTTTGCCGCGACTAGAAGCGGAAGATAACAGCAGTGTAGACAATACCAAATAGCATAGGTAAAAATGATCTTTATGTCGGGGCAGAGACACAAAACCTGTCCGAGAGATCGGAACGAAGATTGAAAACTCGTTCACTAGCCCACTGGCGCACTGTGTAATTCTTACATGGTACGCTGGTGGGCTTCTTTTTTTGCCTCATCCCGCATGAACCACAGACAGCACCCCGGCATGCTCCGAAGTGCAGTTGTGGCTTATGCGGGTTTTTGTGTTATGTGGTCAACGGGTTACAAAATCATACTCCCAATCCGTATAAAATCGCTTTCAGTTCCTTTACCATTCGGGTAAGAATCTCCTGCTCAAGTGTGTTGCAGTCCAAAAGCAGACGGTGAATCTCGGAATCGGCAGTGGAAGCCGAGTGTGTCAGACTGTCTACGAGAAGGTCGTCTGCTGATACGTTCAGTGCATTTGCGATATCAACCAGAGTATCCAGGCTCGGACGGTTGATAGCTGCTTCAATAACACTGATGTGTTTTCGGGTCATGTTAAGCTGTTCCCCAAGAGCCTCTTGCGTGATACCAGTTTGTTTGCGGGCGTTTGAAATACGCTTGCCCAAAGCTTCATAATCAATGGCCATGTGTGGTCCTCCTTATGTTTACCCGCATAAGGCTGTAACAATTATCCCGTAGAGAAAAATACATAGCAACTGGTTATAGAAGAGTTTAAGACCGCAAAAGCTCACACCCCTATCTGCTGTGTGGTCTTAGCCCATTTTGCTACATAGCAGGTAGCAAAACATGAAACGTGCTACATGATAGGTAGCAGTCAAATCATCAATCAAACCTTATAATATAAATGTAGAAAAGACTGCACATGGAAAGGAACGATGATGACGAGCAAAGGAGAAAAAGGGATTCTTACATTATATAGTGATGTACAGGCGACTTCTGTTCGTTGGCTGTGGTATCCGTTCATAGCAGTTGGGAAGATTACATTGCTGCAAGGCGACCCCGGCGATGGTAAGTCCACAATGATGATGAATCTGATAGCAGAGTTATCCAAAGGCGGAAAGCTGCCGGATGGCAAAGCAGTTGGATTATCACAGAGGGTCATTTACCAGTGTTCAGAAGATGGTGTGTCAGATACCATCAAGCCCCGGCTGGAAAAGTGTGGGGCAGATTGTGGGAATGTGGCTTTTATAAATGAAGAAACATACAGTGGCCTGACACTGGATGATGAACGCATCCGGCAGGCTATTATAGAATTTCGGCCACGGCTTGTGGTTATTGACCCGATACAGGCTTATCTCGGAAGTGATTCTGATCTTCAGATTGCAGGCAGAGCCAGAAAGCTGATGCAGCGTCTTGGTATGTGGGCATCTGTATATGATTGCGCCATTGTGCTGATCGGTCACCTCAACAAAAAAGAGGGAACAAAAGGCCTGTATCGGAGCCTTGGCAGTATTGATGTGGTGGCGGCCGCCCGGAGTGTCCTGCAGGTGGAGCGAGATCCAAAGAACACAGATGTCCGTATCGTCCGGCAGATAAAAAACAGTCTGGCTCCGTCAGATGGAGAAATCAAATTTTCGATAACAGCGGAGCAGGGCTTCCAATGGCTGGAATGTGAAATAGCACAGGACCCGGCAGCAGAGCCGGAAACACCAGTATTTGAATCAAAGTCTGAAAAAGCAGCCTACCTGATTAAGAAGCTGCTTTCAGAAGATGATATGAGATCCAGAGAAATCTATATGCGGTTGAGCGACGAAGGTATCAGCCGTAGAACAGCAGAAAATACAAAGAAAGAACTCGGCATCCGAAGTTATCGGAAGATGCGCCAGTGGTATTGGAGCATAAAACCGGGGGAATGAGAGGAACTATAGAATGAGCAGTGGAACAGAAGTGATAGATCGTAAGCAGAGAATTAGAGACCGATATAGAGGCGTGGATACTTCCGAACTGGAGGTTATCCCGGCCAAAATTGTGGAGGGGCTTGGAGAAAGCACCTCTATTCGTCGTGTCGCTGCCTATGTACGTGTTTCCACTGACAATGATGAACAGACCTCCTCGTATGAGCTTCAGAAAAATTATTATACGGACTACATTAAGGCCCAACCCGGCTGGGAGTTTGTTGGCATTTATGATGATGAAGGAATCAGCGGCACTTCGCTGGCACACCGCAAAGGAATGCAGCAGCTGATCGAGGATTGTAAGGCGGGAAAGATTGACCTGATTCTTACAAAGTCCATCGCCCGTTTTGCCAGAAATATCGTTGACTGCCTTTCTGTTATCGAAACGCTGAAGAATCTTGACCCACCCGTAGGGGTAAAATTTGAAGCGGATAATATCTACACCCTGGACAGTAACGGACGCATGATTCTGACGATTCTGGCATCCGTGGCAGAGGAAGAATCCCATTCCAAATCAATTATCATGAACTGGTCCATTGATCGCCGGTTCAGCCGTGGACTTTTCCTTACGCCGGCGTTGCTTGGATATGACCAGGATGAGGATGGCAACCTTGTGGTGAATCAGGATGAGGCTCAGACAGTAAAGGTCATTTATTACCTGTACCTGAATGGATTTTCGCTAAAGGATATTGCGGAACTTCTGACAGATTACGAGCGGAAGACGAAGCTGGGAAACACGGAATGGAATCCGGGCACGATTGCCGGAATCATTGCAAATGAACGCCATTGTGGGGATGTGCTGGCGAGAAAGACTTTCACACCAAACTTCCTTACGCACAAGGCAAAGAAGAACAACAATGATCGAACGCAGTACCGTCAGCGGGACCATCACGAGGCGATTGTTTCCAGAGATGTTTTCAATGCGGCCAATCATCTGCGCGCATCCCGGACGTATAAAAAGAAAAATCATCCGTTGCCAGTTTTGAGTGTGGTAGATGATGGCATCCTTCGCGGATATGTGCCTTTTGATAAGGATTGGACAGGTTTCTCGGCAGAGGAATACCGGGAAGCATCCGAAAGCGTCATGCGGGAAAAACAGTCCAACACGGTAGAAGTAAGGAATCGTCTGGATCTTACTGGCTATGAAGTAGTCCGGGCACAGTATTTTGCAACCTTGCAGAATCCGGCGATGACAATTTCAAACGGAAGGCTGCGTTTTAATGCTGCCTGTCTGAAAAAGTTTGATGATGTGGAGTATGTAGAATTGCTTCTGAATTCAGTTGACAGATGTATTGCCATTCGGCCGTGCGAAAAGAGCAATCCGAATGCAATCCGCTGGGGCAGATTGAAAGAAGGACGCTGGTGTGCAAATACCCTTGGGTGCCGAGGACTGGCAAAGGCTCTTTTTGACATTATGGAGTGGGACGAAGATTTGAAATACCGCTTCCGTGGTCAGCTTGTGGAGCAGGGAGGCGATAAGCTGATGCTCTTTGAACTCGATCAGCCGGAGATGATCAAGGTGGAGGAAATCGTCCTGCCACCTAAGGAGGAAGAATCGGAAGGCGAAACAGTTAAAAAGACGATTTATATTTTCCCACCGGAATGGGCGGGGACTTTTGGCCAGCCAATCACGAGCGTCGCACAGATTGGTATTTTGCAGCAGGAGCATTATGCCGGCAATTGGGATGTACTTCGGCCGGCATCAGAAATTAAGGAAATGAACATTTTTACCGCAGATAGTCTAAATACACTGCTCCATGAAGCGGAAGAAATAATGGAAGGATGGGTTGACATAGATGGAGGAAAACAAAACGTTGATGCCGCCGAAGGAGCAGGCATTAGAGACTGAAAGAGATGCAAAGGCTGAAGAACTGGAGAGCACTTTTTCATATGATGGGTATCAAGTGGTGCGAAAAGAACTGTTCGCTCACCTCCGGGACCCGGCAATTGTGATTCGAAAAGACAGTATCACATTCAACACAGCCTGCATCAGTGGGCTGGAAGATGTGGTTTATGTACACGTCATGTTCAACAGTGACTTGAAGCGTATCGTTGTACGCGGCTGTGATGAAAATGATAAGGATGCTTTGCGTTGGTGTATTGCGAAGCCGGACAAGCGAAAGAGCAGAAAGATGTCCTGTAAACCATTTTCAGAATTGGTTTATAACGAGATGGGCTGGGATAGTGACTGCCGCTATAAGATACTGGGGTATCGAATCAACTTTGAAGGAGAGACCTTGTATGTTTTTGACCTTCTCGTGCCAGAAATTTTCCACGAAGGTCAGAAACGGAAGAAAGGGGAAAGTGCGTCACAATCAGAGGAAACAAAGCCTGTAAATACCAGGAAGGGATTTTACCCGGATGATATTGCGGGCACTTTTGGCGTGCCTGTAGAAGAGCACCTGAAAGAATCAGAAGTGAAGCAAATAGATGGATATGTGTCGATGAGCATCCTGACGGGGAAGGCCCCCGGTACCAGTGCGGATTAGAAGGATGAAAAGAAACCAAGGGGGAAGTGCGCCCATTTTTAGGAGGAGGTGAGTAGATTGCAGGAACAGAAAATATGGCACGCCGGTGTTCTCGGTATGACATTAAACGTGGATGAAGGACGGATCACGATTTTTCGCAGCACTCTTGAAACGCTCGGCTGGCCGTCACACTATCGGTTTTTATACAATCCCCAAATGAATCAGATCGCCGTGCAGGTATGCAGTGCGGCAGATGCAGGAGCTCATCGGGTGGGTAAATTGAATGAGCTCAGCAGCTGTGAGATCAAGTGCGTGGCCTTCGTGCGAATGGTTTATAAAAATGCCCAATGGGATAAGCGCAGATCTTACCGCATGATTGGAAATCCGTTCCCTGAGCAGAGGCTGGTCAGCTTTCAAATTCAAGAAGCACTGCCTATTGAAAATGGAAGAGTGCTGGACGGAACAGGAAGCCCCACGTTTGCCCTGTGTCGGGCAGAAGGGTCTCCATCGCAAAACAATCCCACCCCGGAAGAAAAAGCCGACAGTGGGGCAATGTGAGGGGCGTGTGGCGAAGCAAAGGAAAAGGCTGGATCAGAAAAAAAGAATATCCGAAATAAAAGAAGCCCACTTGGTTACCATCCGGCTTGCTTAAAGCGTAGCAGGCAGGAACGGAAACCAGGTGGGTTTTTTTCAACAATCAAATAAGTGAGCTTTTGCACCGATATTTAGGTCATCAATTTTCGAGTTGATGGCCTGTTTTTTGCGCCTGAAAACATAGAAGCACTATATGTAGTAGCTGGTGATTATTTTATGCCGATATATTGTATTTTGCCGAAGAGATGCGTAGTAAAGGAAGTTCCTGTATCCGAATGGCGGATCAGAAGCAGGAATCCGCCGATATTTAGTCTGACGCCTAAAGCGTCTGGAAGCACGTGATTTTAGTCGTGTGAGGATAGAGTTTTAATTCACATTGTGATATACTGGGAGTAGAGGCTCCCTGTGCTGTTCTGATAATCACACACCTATTCGTGGTGAGCAGCAGGCAAGGAGATGCTGTAGTAAAAATCCCCTGTTGTGTATTTATCAAAAATCTACTATAATAACCACGTGAGGAGACAGAAATATCCGAAACAGAATGAGAGGAATTAAGAAATGAGAGCGGAAGTTGTGGCAATGGATGCAGAGCATCTTAATATGGAAGCCATACAGAAAGCAGGAAAGATACTGAAGGAGGGCGGTCTTGTCGCTTTTCCGACAGAGACTGTCTACGGACTTGGGGGAAATGCCCTGGATTCGGCGGCATCAATGAAGATTTATGCGGCCAAGGGCAGACCGTCGGACAATCCCCTGATCGTGCATATCGCGGATCTTAAAGATCTGGCAAGGATCACGACAGAGATTCCGGAGGGTGCACAGATCCTTGCGAAGAAATACTGGCCGGGACCGCTGACCATGATCCTTCCGAAGGCGGATGTTGTGCCGAAGGAGACGACGGGAGGTCTGGACAGTGTGGCGGTGCGTTTTCCGAGTGACCGTATCGCGCAGGAACTGATAAAGGCAGCGGGTGGCTTTGTGGCGGCACCGAGTGCCAATACATCCGGAAGACCGAGTCCGACGATGGCGGAGCATGTGGAGGAAGACCTGGGAGATGCGATTGAGATGATCATTGATGGCGGACAGGTTGGAATCGGACTGGAATCTACGATCGTAGATTTCACAGAGGATGTCCCGGTGGTTTTGAGACCGGGGTATATTTCGCTGGAGATGTTGAGAGAGGTTCTGGGTGAGGTCCGCATGGACAAGGGACTTCTGATCACTGACAGCAGTGTCCGGCCGAAGGCTCCGGGAATGAAATATCGTCATTATGCGCCGAAGGCGGATTTGTCGATCGTGGAAGGACCGCAGGAAGAAGTGATCGATTGTATTAACCGGCTGACCAGAGAGGCCGCAGCGAAGGGGCTGAAGGCAGGTATTATTGCGACGGATGAAACGAGGGCGCAGTATGCCAGTGGGCTGGTTTTGAGTATCGGCAGCCGGGAAGAGGAGGAGACGATTGCACATCATCTGTATGAGGTCCTCAGGGATTTTGACGAGGCGGATGTGAATGTGATCTATTCGGAGGCTTTTTATACGCCGAGAATGGGACAGGCGATCATGAACCGGCTTCTTAAGGCGGCCGGACATAAAATAATTAAAACACAGGAGGAATTGTGATGATAGCATTAGGATGTGACCATGGCGGTTATGAACTGAAGCAGGAGATTATTAAGTATTTGGAGGAGCACAATCTGGAATACAAGGATTTCGGATGTGACAGTATGGATTCTACAGATTATCCGATCTATGCGAAGCGTGTAGCGATCGCAGTGCAGAGTGGAGACTGTGAGAAGGGAATCCTGGTTTGTGGTACAGGAATCGGAATCTCTATTACTGCAAATAAATTCAAGGGAATCCGTGCGGCACTGTGTTCAGACTGCTTCAGTGCAGAGGCAACAAGACTTCATAACAATGCAAACATTCTGGCAATGGGAGGAAGAGTTGTCGGACCTGGACTGGCGATCAAGATCGTGGATACCTTCCTGAATACTCCATTTTCAGAGGATGAGCGTCATATCCGCAGAATCAAAATGATCGAAGAGGATACAGATATCGCGGATGTAAATCCGGAGATCTGAGGGTACTGAATAATTACGTAGACAATTACTGCCGGCTTCCTGGGATTTTATGAGGAAGCCGGTATTTGTGAGAAAGGGGCTTTTTACAATGGCAGTACATATTCAGAAACGACAGGGGTATATTTCGTGGGATGAGTATTTTATGGGTGTGGCGATTCTTTCAGGAATGAGATCAAAGGATCCGAATTCGCAGGTGGGTGCCTGCATTGTCAGCGAGGACAATAAGATCCTGTCGATGGGATACAACGGGTTTCCGAATGGATGCTCGGATGATGAATTTCCGTGGGCGAGAGAGGGAGAACCGCTGGAGACGAAGTATTTGTATGTGACGCACAGTGAGCTGAACGCGATCTTGAACTATCGTGGAGGAAGTCTGGAGGGCGCAAAGCTTTATGTTTCTTTGTTTCCGTGTAATGAATGTGCCAAGGCGATCATCCAGGCTGGAATCAAAACCGTCATATATGACTGCGACAAATACGAACACACACCGTCTGTGATCGCATCCAAGAGGATGCTGGATGCAGCAGGGGTGAGATATTATAAATACAATCGAACAGGAAGAAAGATAAATTTAGATGTTTAATTTTAATAAAGGGGAAGAGAAAAGAGAAAGAGAAACGGGAAAATCTGAAAATGCAAAATGCAGGGGTGTATTTCGGATTTTAAGTAATATACTTCTGGCAGTGACGCCGATCATTGTGTTTGAAATTGTACAGATGATAACGGTGCTGAGTGTGAGATACAAGATGTCCCAGTTAAGAACAGCCAGACAGGTCGTAACACGTCTGTTTTCAATGGAAGTGAAATATCAGCTGTATAATCTTGTTATATATTATGCACTTTTTGCGGTTATGATCCTGATTTTCAGAAAGGCTAAAGTAGCGGCAGTGGTATATACTGTTGCACTGGTGACGGCTGCGCTGGTAAATTATTATGTGATCATGTTCAGAGGCCAGCCGTTTATGCTTCTGGATATAGTGGGAATGGGAACTGCGGCGGAGGTCGTTGGGGAATATCAGTTCCGGATGCCGAAGCTTCTGGCGCTGACGATGGTCGCGGTGTTGTGTTTCCTTGTGACCCAGCTGATATTTCAGAGATTTGAACTGGGAGACAAAAGTGCCAGAAACAGGATCATGCGCTGGGGTGTTCTGGGGTTTGTTGCGATTGCATTATGGCAGTCTTATCCGAAAATACAGAAGATGGAGAATGTACTTTTGTGGTCCGTCAACAGTGATCATATAAACAAGGGCTATATGTATACGTTGCTCAGGGAGCTGAGATATTTTACTGTTGAGAAACCGGAAGGATATTCAGCGGACGCAGTGGATGCGATCGCGGAGAAATATACGGAAGACACAGAAGATACAGAGACTGTACAGGCGGATAAAGAAACCGTGCAGGCGACAAATATCATTATGATTATGAATGAGAGTCTTGTGGATTTTGAAGATGTTGGTGATCTTAAGGCGAACAAGGAGATCCTTCCGTATATCAGGAGTATGAATAAGAACGTAAAGTATGGACAGATGCATGTACCAACGTTTGGTGGAGGAACGGCAAGATCGGAGTATGAGGCTCTGACAGGAAACAGTATCCAGTTTCTTCCGTCGGGAAGTGTTCCGTATCAGCTCTATGTCAGAGATCCGGAATATGGTATGGCAGATATCCTGAAAGCGCAGGGGTATCAGACGATTGCGATGCACCCGCACAAGGCTGCAAACTGGAACCGCGAAAAGGTCTATAAGAGTATGGGATTTGACCAGTTTTTCAGTATTGAGAACTGGGGCGAAGAAATGGACAGGCTGAGGAATTACTGCAGTGATCAGTCTCTGTATAACAGGATCATTGATTTATATAACAGCAAAGAAAAGGATCAGAAGAATTTTATATTCTGTGTAACGATGCAGAATCATGGCGGATACACGGAAGAGAGAAGTGCCGGATATGAGCCGGATGTAAAGCTGGATTATGACGGGGAATATACGCTGGCGGAGATGTATTTATCTCTGGCAAGACAGTCAGATGAGGCTTTTAAGAACCTGATCGGATATTTCGAAAAGGTAGACGAACCTACGATGATCGTTATGTTTGGAGATCACTGGCCGAAACTGGAAGATGGATTTTATTCCAAAGTACTGGGAAAAAATACGGCAGCTCTGAGTCTGACGGAGAAGCAGAAGGAGTATCAGACTCCATATGTGATCTGGACAAACTATGATTCCGAGACAGAGACAGAAGATTTCAGTTCCAATTATCTTGGAAGCTATGTTCTGAAGCTGGCGGGTGTGGAACTGCCTGCTTATAATCAGACGATCCTCAAGATAAAGGAGAAGCTTCCGGTCATTGGAATGGGAGCATACTGCGACGAAGAGGGTAACTGGTATTCTGAGGAGGAGCTTCCGAAGGAGTATCAGGATCTGGTATCAGAATACAAGATCATGCAGTACAATGATCAGTTTGAGAAAGTGGATCTGAGGGAAAATTTATTCAGGATAGGATTAAAATAGGCTCTTGACACGAATCTGGATTTCGCATAAGATATAAGTAATATGCAGGATGAGATATCCTGGATAACGGCGATGAAGAGAATAGTACATGAGGAGCAATCTCAGAGAGGAATCCATATGGTGTGAGGATTCTGTGCGCGAATCGTGGAACCGGCCTCGGAGCTCTGCATAAGTGAAATGCAGCGTGGATCCAGCGTTAATGGGTTTTGAGAGAGCAATTGTTTAAGGATTGCTAATTAGGGTGGTACCGCCGAAGTCCTTCGGTCCCTTTACCGGGATCAGAGGACTTTTTTCTATGTAACAGGATGGATGATGAGCCTCTGATCTGATATAAACCATTCAGAAAAGGAGTAAGAATTATGGCAAAGAAATTAGTAGAAGCTATCACTTCCATGGAGGAAGATTTTGCACAGTGGTATACTGACGTTGTTAAGAAGGCAGAGCTGTGCGGCTACACAAGTGTAAAAGGATGTATGGCGATTAAACCGGCAGGTTATGCGATCTGGGAAAATATCCAGCATGAGCTTGATCGCAGATTCAAAGAAACAGGTGTACAGAACGTATATATGCCGATGTTCATTCCGGAATCTCTTCTTCAGAAGGAGAAGGATCATGTAGAGGGATTTGCACCGGAGGTAGCATGGGTTACTCATGGCGGTCTGAATGAGCTTCAGGAGCGTCTCTGTGTACGTCCGACTTCTGAGACTCTGTTCTGTGATTTCTATCAGAAAGACATCCAGTCCCACAGAGATCTTCCGAAGGTATACAACCAGTGGTGCTCTGTAGTGCGCTGGGAGAAGACAACCCGTCCGTTCCTTCGTTCCAGAGAGTTTTTGTGGCAGGAGGGACATACTGCTCATGCAACAGCTGAGGAAGCAGAAGAGAGAACGATTCAGATGCTGAACCTGTATGCTGATTTTTGCGAGGAAGTTCTTGCAATCCCGGTTATCAAGGGACAGAAGACTGACAAGGAGAAATTTGCAGGTGCGGTAGCAACTTACACGATCGAATCTCTGATGCATGACGGAAAGGCACTCCAGTCCGGAACCAGCCATAACTTCGGTGACGGTTTTGCCAGAGCCTTTGGCATCCAGTATACAGACAAGGATAACACACTGAAATATGTACACCAGACCTCCTGGGGTATGACAACACGTATGATCGGTGCACTGATCATGGTTCACGGTGACAACAGCGGACTTGTTCTGCCGCCGAGAATTGCTCCGATGCAGGCTGTTATCATTCCGATCCAGCAGCGTAAAGAGGGGGTTCTTGAGAAAGCGGATGAGCTGTTTGCAGCACTGAAGGCTGCCGGAATCCGTGTCAAAGTGGATGATACAGACAGAAGCCCGGGATTCAAATTCGCAGAGCAGGAAATGAGAGGAATTCCGGTTCGTATCGAATGTGGACCGAAGGATATCGAGAACGGACAGGCTGTTATCTGCCGTCGTGATACAAGAGAGAAGTATGTGGTTACTTTTGAAGAACTGGCTGATAAGGTTCAGGAAGTTCTGGATACCATGCAGAAGGATATGCTGGAGCGTGCGCGTGCGCATCGTGATGCACATACTTATGTTGCAACAGATTATGAAGAATTCAAAGATACCATCAACAACAAACCGGGATTTGTCAAAGCTATGTGGTGCGGAAACCGCGAGTGTGAGGACAAGATCAAAGAAGATGTTCAGGCAACATCCAGATGTATGCCGTTTGAGCAGGAACACTTAAGTGATGTCTGCGTATGCTGTGGAAAACCGGCTAAGAAGATGGTTTACTGGGGAAGAGCATACTAATTATGAAATTAACGATTCCATCAAATGCGGAAAAAATATTACAGGTTTTAAATGAAAATGGCTATGAAGCTTACGTGGTCGGAGGCTGTGTCCGGGATTCTATTCTGGACAGGAATCCGAATGACTGGGATATTACCACGTCTGCGTCACCGTATCAGGTGAAGGAACTGTTTCCAAGAACGATAGATACCGGTCTTCAGCATGGTACAGTTACGGTGATGATGGACAAGGAGGGATATGAGATCACCACCTATCGGGTGGACGGCGATTATGAGGATGGCCGGCATCCGAAGGAGGTAACCTTTACTTCCAGCCTTGAGGAGGATCTGAAGCGAAGAGATTTTACGATCAATGCCATGGCATATCATCCGAAGGAAGGTCTTGTGGATCTTTTTCATGGGATGGATGACATGAAAAACAAGATCATTCGTTGTGTAGGGGATCCGATGGAGCGTTTTCATGAGGATGCACTCAGGATCATGAGAGCGGTCCGTTTTTCCGCACAGCTTGGTTTCGAGATTGAAGAACAGACCAAAGCAGGGATCAGCAGGCTGACCTCAAACCTTAAGAATGTCAGTGCAGAGAGGATTCAGGCGGAGCTTGTGAAGCTTCTGGTTTCTCCGCATCCGGACTATCTGAGAACTGCATATGAGACAGGGATCACGAAGGAGTTTCTGCCGGAGTTTGATCTCTGTATGGAGACGGAGCAGAATACGCCGTATCATTGCTTTACGGTCGGAGAGCATATCCTTCACAGCCTTCTCTATGTGGAGGCGGACAAGGTCCTGCGTCTGACGATGCTGCTTCACGATATTGCCAAACCGGTCATGAAGACAACGGATGAGAATGGCAGAGACCACTTTAAACGGCATGCCGCAGTGGGTGAAGAGATGTCGAAGAAGATCTTAAGGCGTCTGAAATTTGATAATGATACGATCGAAAAGGTTTCCAGGCTGATCCGTTATCATGATGACAGACCGGAGGGACAGATGCGTGCGGTGAGAAGGGCGATGAACCGGATCGGGGAGGAGCTGTTTCCACTGTATCTTGAGGTCCAGAAGGCGGATATGCTTGCCCAGAGCGAATACTGCCGGGATGAGAAGATAAAGCGTCAGGCAGACGTGAGGAAATGTTATGAGGAAATCTTGAGGGCACAGCAGTGTATTTCCATGAAGACGCTGGCTGTGACAGGAAGGGATCTGATCCAGGCTGGTTATAAGCCGGGACCGGAGCTTGGTGAGATTCTGAACCGTCTGCTGGAGCACGTTCTGGATGTTCCGGAGGATAATACAAAAGAAAAATTAATGTCACTGATCTGACATATATAAGACTGTTGCAGCTGCGTTTCGAGCAGTGGTGCAGCAGTCTTTTTTTGGGTATTTCTGTGAAACGGAGGACATAAGATAGAAGGTACAAAAACAAGAGGGGGATTTTAATTTGTATGATTATGGACTCAGTACACTGGAACAGTACAGCCTGACCCTGCTTTCGACAGTCCGTACAAGGGGAGCACTGCTGTGCAGGACGGAGGAAGGGCTTTTTATCCTGAAGGAATTCAAAGGGACGGAAAAGAAGCTCAGGAAGCAGCAGGAATTGCTGGAAACTCTGGCAGAGGCCGGATGCAGAGTGGATGCATATTTTGCCAATAAAGAAGGAAATCTGGTGAGCAGAGATAAGGATGGGATTCCGTATACGCTGCAGCACTGGTATGAGGGAAGGGAATGTGATACGAGATCGGAGGAGGATATCTTAAGAAGTGTCTGCACGCTGGCACAGATGCATACATTTATGAAGCTTCCGCTGGTGGAGGATTATATGGAGCCTTCTCTGGAAGATATTTATCAGAGACATAATCAGGAGCTGCGTAAGATCCGAAAGTTTATCCGCAAAAAAGGAGCATCCTGTTCGTTTGAGAAGCTGTATCTTGCAACGGTGGAAGCATATCTGGAAAAGGGAGACCGTGCGCTTGCACTTCTGAAGGAATCGGAGTATCCGCTGCTTCGGCAGAAAGCAATGGAGGAAGGCTGTGTCTGTCATGGGGAGTACAATCAGCATAATGTCCTCATGGTAAGAAAGAAAACAGCCGTGACAAGTTTTGAACACTGGGGCTTTGATATACAGATGGCAGATCTGTATCGCTTCATGAGAAAAATACTTGAAAAATATAACTGGGATGTCCGGCTGGGAATGGAGATGCTGCATACTTATCACAAAATAAAGGAGATTTCTCCGGGAGAATGGCAGAATCTTCGGATCCGTTTTCTGTATCCGGAAAAATACTGGAAACTGGCAAACTATTATTATTCACACAACAAGGCCTGGATTTCGGAAAAAAACACGCAGAAGCTCAGGAATCTGACAGGGCAGAAAACAGCCTGGGAAAATTTTGAGAGCAAATGTTTCGGAAATTATCCTTTTTGATTGTTTTTTATCGAGAACAAGGTTAAAAATTAGTAAATTTGACAGTAATTGTTGGGTTTTCTCTTCCTTTTTCACGCAGGGAGGTGTATAATATAAAGCACCAATGGTCTTGGGAAAGACTGGAAAATACGATTAACAGGAGGTATAACAGTATGGATTACAAAGAGGTATATGAGCAGTGGCTGTCCAACCCATACTTTGATGATGCAACAAAGGAAGAATTAAAGAATATCGCAGAAGATGACAACGAGATCAAAGAGCGTTTTTATATGGATCTGGAGTTTGGTACAGCTGGCCTTCGTGGAATCATCGGAGCAGGTACCAACCGCATGAACATCTATGTAGTAAGAAGAGCAACTCAGGGTCTTGCAAACTACATCGCAAAAGTAGACAAGAAGTCCCAGGGTGTGGCAATCGCTTATGATTCCCGTCATATGTCTCCGGAATTTGCTGAGGAAGCAGCTCTTTGCCTTGCAGCAAACGGAATCAAGGCATATATCTTTGAGTCTCTGAGACCGACACCGGAGCTTTCTTTTGCAGTCCGTCATCTCGGATGTGCAGCAGGTATCAACGTAACAGCCAGCCATAACCCGCCGGAATATAACGGATACAAGGTATACTGGGAAGATGGTGCACAGATCACACCGCCTCATGACAGTGGAATCATGGGCGAGGTTAAATCCATTTCCGACTGGAACACAGTTAAGACTATGGACAAGGCAGAAGCAGAAAAAGCAGGCCTTTTCCAGGTGATCGGCAAAGAAGTAGACGATGCTTATATGGCAGAGCTTAAGAAACAGGTTCTCCATATGGATGCCATCGAGGCAGAGGGCAAGAACCTCAAAATCGTTTACACACCACTTCACGGAACCGGAAACATCCCGGCAAGAAGAATTCTTAAGGAACTTGGCTTTGAGAACGTTTATGTTGTTAAAGAGCAGGAGCTGCCTGACGGAGATTTCCCGACAGTAAGTTATCCGAACCCGGAAGCAGCAGAGGCATTTGAACTTGGACTGAAGCTCGCGAAGGAAGTAGATGCAGACCTGGTACTGGCAACAGACCCGGATGCAGACCGTCTTGGTGTACGTGTGAAAGACAAGAACGGAGAGTATCATGATCTGACCGGTAATATGTCAGGATGTCTGCTGGCAAACTATGAGATCAGCCAGAAGAAAGCAATCAACGGAAGTCTTCCGGAGGATGGCGCACTGATCAAGACAATCGTTACCACAAACCTGGCAGATGCGATCGCGAAGGGATACGGAGTGAAGCTGATCGAGGTTCTGACAGGATTTAAGTTTATCGGACAGCAGATCCTTGGATTCGAGCAGAGCGGCAAGGGAAGCTATCTCTTTGGATTTGAAGAGAGCTACGGCTGCCTGATCGGTACATATGCAAGGGACAAAGATGCGATCGTTGCTACAATGGCACTCTGCGAAGCTGCTGCATACTACAAGACTCAGGGCAAGACTCTCTGGGATGCAATGATCGAGATGTACGAACAGTTTGGTTATTATAAAGATGCGATCCAGTCTGTGACCATGAAGGGAATCGAAGGACTTCAGAAGATCCAGGAGATCATGAATTCTCTGCGTCAGAATCCGCCGGCAGAATTTGCAGGACATAAGGTAACTGCTGTAAGAGATTACAAGGCAGATACTATCACAGATGTGGCAACAGGAGCAGTGAAACCTACAGGTCTTCCGAACTCCAACGTTCTTTATTATGAGCTGACAGATGATGCATGGGTATGCGTTCGTCCGTCCGGAACAGAGCCGAAGGTTAAATTCTACTATGGTGTGAAGGGAACTTCCCTTGAGGATGCAGATAAGAAATCTGAAACTATGGGCAAGGCAGTTCTGGACATGGTTGACTCCATGAAATAATCAGGTAACTGGCGTATGCGAGAATTTGACGAATTTATGGAAGTTGTCCGGGAAATCCGGAAGAAGTGTCCGTGGGACAGTGTGCAGACACATGAAAGCCTGAAACCATATCTTATGGAGGAGGCAGAGGAGGTTCTGGAAGGAATCGACCGTCTGAATGCAGAGGACGACAGCCGGAATCTCTGTGAGGAACTTGGCGATGTACTGTTTCAGGTTGCACTTCACAGTGTGATCGCACAGGAAGAGGGACTTTTTACGATAGAGGATGTGATTTCGGGTATCGAGACCAAGATGAAATTTCGTCATCCGAGGATTTTTTCGCCGGAAGATACAGAGGCAGTGTCTTTGTCATGGGAAGAATTGAAAGCCCGGGAAAGACAGAACAATACCCGTATTTCTGCCGATGAAAAAACAACAGCGGAGAGCCCTCAATAGCAGGAAAAGCCTTGACAATTTGACACAAAAGGTATATATATAGTAGATAGCGTGCATATGCCAGGAAGCATTACGCAATAAATAAGAAAGAGATTATTTAGAGGAGGAAACACCATGAATAAAACAGAATTAGTAGCAGCAATGGCGAAAGAAACAAACCTTTCCAAGAAGGATATTGAGGCAGTTTTAAAATCTTTCACCGACGTTGTGGCATCCGAATTAAAAAAAGGTGGAAAAATCCAGTTAGTAGGTTTTGGTACATTTGAAGTAAGTGAAAGAGCAGCAAGAGAAGGAAGAAATCCTCGTACTGGCGAAACAATGACAATCGCAGCTTCCAAGGCACCGAAATTCAAAGCAGGAAAAGCTCTGAAAGATCTGGTAAACGAATAATTATAGCGTATGGCTGGGGGAACTTATGGTTCCCCCGTTTTTAGGTTAAAGGAGAATTTATGAGACTTGATAAATATCTGAAGATTTCACGTCTGATCAAGAGAAGAACAGTAGCGAATGAAGCCTGCGATGCGGGAAGAGTTCTGGTCAATGACCGTCCGGCCAAGGCATCCGCACAGGTTAAGGCGGGTGATACCATTGAGATTCAGTTTGGCGGAGACAAGAAGGTGCGGGTCGAGGTTCTGGACGTCAAGGACACTGTCCGCAAGGAAGATGCAGAAAATCTTTACAAATATCTCTGATACAGAGAAATGAAGTTTTGCGGTCTATTTGTCTTCCTCCTCACATAAAGTAGAAGTGTAGTCAGTCAGGCATAACTGTTCACAGGTAACAGTCAGGAGGCGGAAGGATGGAACCAGGTACCGTACGGCAGCCGCACAGCTTGCTTCTGGAGAATCGGAGAAAAAGCACGATATCAGGAGTTTTGGATGTCCAGTCATTTAATGAGCAGGAAATCCTTCTTCTGACCGAGGAGGGGAAACTCCAGATAAAAGGAGAACAGCTTCATATTAAAGGACTGGATCTGGAGAAAGGGAAAGCCGGGATTGAGGGCAAAATAAACAGTCTGATCTATCTTTCCAGAAATACTCCTCCAAAGAAAGAGAAACTGATCAAAAGAATGTTCCGCTGAAATCCGGCAGTTATACGTGGCAGGAATGCTTTGGTTTCCGGTATTTTTGTGGTTTTTTGACGAATTCTTTGTTAAAGAGGTTGCTATTTCCAGCCAAAAGAGGTAAACTTTTAATAATCATGAGGAATCGCTTTTGTAATGTAGAGAGAGGAAAGCAGATTGAGCAGGTCAAAAAAAAGCAGGAAAAACACTAGAATATTAAATAATTACCTTGGAATGGCACTGATTTCGGTAGTTGTTTTGATTCTTCTGGGAGCGCTTACTGTACAGAGCAGGGAGCTTAAGACCAGAATTGCATCCTATGATACAAGGGCATCAGAGTTAAGGACATCTATAGAGGAAGAAGAGGATCGTACAAAGCAGCTCAAAGAAAAGAAGGAATATATGCAGACGGATGAGTATATTGCAGAACTTGCAAGGGATCGTCTGGGACTTGTCAAGGGTAATGAGATAGTTTTTGAAGAAGAGAAATAACGCATATTTTGGAGAAAACTTTTTTGAGATATGTGTCAGCGTTTGACAGATATTTTATAAAAACCCCTTTATAATTTTCCCTGAATGAATCATCAGGGGGAGGGGAAAATATGCAGGAATGGATAATTGCCATGCTCGCGGTCAGCATCTTACTGATCCTGCGGGACATGGCAAAAACTGTTTTGAAGGGAAGAAAATCCAAAAAAGAGGAACCTTTTCCTATGAATGGAGAGCATCCCCAGAAGGAAAGGGTGGAACGTTATGCAGCATCCTTTCAGAAACTGGCGGATACGTTTTATGGGATGCCCTATAAAAAAGAATACTTAAGCAGCGCACAGGTAGAGAATGTTCTCAGAGAAGCAGGGGAGCATTTGTGCAGGAACTGTTACCGGAGAGAACTGTGCTGGGGCGAACAGGCAGAGAGCATGTATCAGGGCGGAGAGGCACTGGTGCGGGCGATCGAGCAGGCAGATGAGGGAAGGATTGAAGAACTTCGGAAGCAGTGGGGAGAGGTCTGTGGGAAGTCACCACAGTATCTGGAAAGTCTGAGGGAATGTTTCCAGCGTGAGAAACAGGAGATGATCTGGGGAAACCGTATGATCGAGAGTCGGCTTGCGGTTGCACAGCAGCTGAATGAGATTTCGCATATTATGCGGCAGGTGGCAGAGGATCTCTATGATATCAGTGAGGCGGAGCCGGTCTTTCAGGAAGAACTGACCAGAAGTCTTCGGAAGCGTCATGTGATTCTTAAGCGGGCGTGGGTGATGGACAAGGTTGAGGGAAGACGGCAGATTTTTCTGACTATGCGTGCAAGGAATGGTCAGTGTGTCTCTGTGGCAGAGATTGCGCAGATTTTGTCCGGGATCTGTGAATGCAGCATGACATCGGCACCGGGGAACCGCTGTATCGTGAACCGGGATTTTCATACCATACATTTTGTGGAAGATGTGAGCTATCAGATGCTGTACGGCGTGGCAAGGATCACCCGGGAGAAAGAGAAGGTTTCCGGAGATAACTATATCTGCCGTCAGGAGGATGGAGGCAGGTTTGTGATGTGCCTTTCGGACGGCATGGGATCTGGTATGGATGCGTGCAGGGAAAGTGAAATTGTGGTAGAATTACTGGAGCAGTTCCTGGAATCCGGCTTTTCGCAGGAGACTGCAGCGAGAATGGTCAATTCCGCTCTGGTATTAAACGGCAGGGAAGGGATGTTTTCGACGGTGGATATCTGTGCGGTGGATCTTTATACAGGGATCTGCGAATTTCTCAAGGCCGGAGCGGCAGCTACGTTTATCCGGCGAGATCACTGGGTGGAGGCAATCTCTTCTGAGAGTCTTGCGGCGGGACTGGTGCAGAGGATTGATTTTGACACGGCATCCAGGAAGCTGTATCACGGGGACTGTCTGGTGATGATGACGGACGGGGTGCTGGATGCACTTCCATCGGAGTGCGAGGAAGAAACCATGAAGGAGATCATCCTGGATGTACAGGAGAGTGCCCCGCGTGAGATCAGCCGGGGAATTCTGGAGAGGGTGCTCGGATACAGTGATTATCGTGCAAGAGATGATATGACAGTGCTGGTTGCGAGTGTTGTAAGAAAATAGCTGCTGTGAACAGCGGCAGAAACTGAATGAGGATAAAGAAGAATGCAGGAAATGACCCTGGATAAAGTAAAGAGATTTGCCGAACAGAATAAGATGATCCCGGAGAACAGCATGATCATAGTGGGGGTATCCGGCGGGAATGATTCCATGACAATGCTGCATCTTTTGAAGAGTTTACAGGCAGGATGGAATTTCGGGCTGCGGGTGGTGCATGTGAATCATGGGATCCGTGGAGAGGAAGCCGAAAGGGATCAGAAGGTGGTTGAGGATATCTGCCGTCAGTGGGAGATTCCGTGCAGCTCGTATTGTTATGATGTGCCGCAATTGTCTGAGAAATGGAAGCTTGGAACGGAGGAGACAGGAAGAATTGTCCGGAGGAAGGCGTTTGAGGCAGAGAAGAAGAAATGCTGGCAGCAGGAGTGCGTCTGTAGGATCGCGCTGGCACACAACAAGAATGATCTTGCGGAAACCATGCTGCATCATCTTGCCAGAGGTACCGGTCTGAGAGGCCTCTGCTCGCTGAAACCAGTGAACGGAGAAGTGATTCGTCCTCTTTTGTGTTTAGAAAGAAAAGAAATAGACGAGTATATTAAGGAATGCGGGATCCCGGGGATTCTGGACAGTACGAATCTGGAGGATGAGTATACGAGAAACCGGATCCGCAGGCACATCCTTCCGCTGATGGAGCAGGAGATCAATGCCAAAGCCATAGAGCATATGGCAGAAACTTCCAGAATTCTGACAGAGGCAGAGGAGTTTCTGACAGAAGAGGCACAGGCACTGGTACAGAGGTACAGAGAGACGGATGGCAGCTATTGCCTGAAGGAGGATTTTTTTTACAAAAAGGAAATCCTCAAAAGCTATGGCGTCCGGGTGATCCTGGAGACTTTGAGCGGACAGAGAAGAGATCTGTCGCAGGTTCATATCCGTCAGACGCTGGAACTGTATCTCTGTCAGGTGAGCAAAAGAATCGATCTTCCCTATGGACTGGAAGTGGTCAGAAGTTATGACGGTGTATGTATCCGTAAGAAGTCCTGCAGGAAGTCCTCAGAGATGGCTTCCCCCAAAGAGGAATTTGCACTTCCTCTCTCCCAGGGAACGGTCGAAACATCGTATGGCAGGTTTGAAATTAAAATTTTTCCCTGTTCCGGTGAGAAGATTTTAGAAAAAAAGTATACGAAATGGTTTGATTGTGATAAAATAAAGTGCAGTTTGTCTGTCCGTACACGAAAGAGTGGAGACTATCTCGTGATCGGTAAGGGCGGAGAAAGCAAGAAACTGACCAGATGCATGATCGATGACAGAGTCCCGAAGGAATTAAGGGAGCAGATCCCCCTGATCGCAGATGGGGAAGAAATTGTGTGGATCGTAGGCGGAAGGATCAGTGAGCGGTATAAAATTACTTCCTGTACAAGGAATATATTAGAAATCACATACCAAGGAGGAACCAGGAAATGAGTGAAAGAATTAAGGTTTTACTGAGTGAAGAGGAAGTGGATGCAAGAATCCAGCAGGTGGCAGCCAAAATCAGCAAGGATTATGCCGGAAGAGAGATCCATCTGATCTGCGTACTGAAAGGCGGCGTATTCTTTACCTGTGAACTTGCAAAGAGAATCACAGTACCGGTATCTCTGGACTTTATGTCTGTGTCCAGTTATGGAGACGATACCAAATCAAGCGGTGTAGTTAAGATCGTAAAGGATCTGGATCAGCCGCTGATCGGCAAGGACGTGCTGATCGTAGAGGATATCATTGATTCAGGAAGAACTTTAAGTTACCTGATCAAGATCCTTGAGGACAGACATCCAAACAGCATCCGTCTGTGTACTCTGCTCGACAAACCGGAGCGCAGAGTCAAAAAGGATGTCAATGTAGATTACTGCTGTTTCAATATTCCAGATGAATTTGTTGTAGGATATGGGCTTGACTATGCCCAGAAATACAGGAATCTCCCGTTTATCGGAGTAGTGGAATTTGACGGCGAGGAGTGAAAGGAGATTTAATTAAGTGAACAGACAGCCAGGCAGAATTGGCCTTTATCTGGTTTTGATCGTGATGCTGGTTGCAGGATATTTTTATCTGAACAATCAGGTGGCTTCCCAGAGTAATTATACGATGGACAAGCTGGAGCAGGCAGCACAGGACGGCAGGGTAACTTCAGCTACTCTGTATCAGAACAGAGAGGTACCGACGGGATCTGTTGCGGCAGAGATCGAAGGCGAAGGACAGAAAAAGGTTAATGTGACAGACGTAAATACTGCACAGGAGATTCTTGAGAAGTACGATATCCATCCGGATGTCAGAGATGTTCCGCAGGAAAGTGTTTTCCTTACTTCCCTGTTACCGGTGATCATCACAGGAGTGTTTATCGTTTTTATGTTTATCATGATGAACAGACAGATGTCAGGTGGAGGCGGCAATTCCAAGATGATGAATTTTGGCAAGAGCCGTGCGAGAATGATGCTTCCGGACGATAAGAAAGTAACCTTCAAGGATGTGGCAGGTCTTCAGGAAGAGAAGGAAGACCTGGTAGAGGTGGTGGATTTCCTCAAGGCTCCGCAGAAATATACAAGCGTGGGTGCAAGAATCCCGAAAGGCGTTATCCTTGTAGGTCCTCCAGGAACAGGTAAGACTCTTCTTGCCAAAGCTGTAGCAGGTGAAGCAGGTGTTCCGTTCTTTTCCATTTCCGGTTCGGATTTTGTGGAGATGTTTGTCGGTGTCGGCGCCTCCCGTGTCCGTGACTTGTTTGAAGAGGGCAAGAAACATGCACCGTGTATTATTTTTATTGATGAGATCGATGCAGTTGCGAGACAGCGTGGAACCGGTATGGGCGGCGGCCATGATGAGAGAGAGCAGACTCTGAATCAGCTTCTTGTGGAGATGGATGGTTTTGGAGTGAATGAGGGAATCATCGTCATGGCGGCTACCAACCGTGTGGATATTCTTGATCCGGCAATCCTGCGTCCGGGACGTTTCGACCGTAAGGTTGCTGTCGGCAGACCGGATGTCAAGGGACGTGAGGAGATTCTTCGCGTTCATGTCAAGGACAAACCGCTGGGTGAGGATGTTGATCTGGCACAGATCGCACAGACAACCGCAGGCTTTACAGGTGCAGACCTTGAGAACCTCATGAATGAGGCTGCAATTATGGCGGCGAAGGCAACGAGATCCTACATTACACAGCAGGATATCAAGCATGCCTTTATCAAGGTCGGTATCGGCGCAGAGAAACGAAGTAAGGTTATTTCTGACAAAGAAAAGAAGATCACAGCCTATCATGAGGCGGGACATGCGATCCTGTTCCATGTTCTTCCGGATATGGATCCTGTCTATACAATCTCGATCATTCCGACAGGTGTTGGGGCAGCAGGATATACCATGCCGCTTCCGGAGAATGATGAGATGTTCAACACCAAGGGCAAGATGCTTCAGGATATCACAACGCTGCTTGGCGGCCGTGTGGCTGAGGAACTGATTTTTAATGATATCACAACGGGCGCTTCCAATGATATCAAGCGTGCTACGGGAACTGCCCGTGCCATGGTCATGCAGTATGGTATGTCGGATAAGCTTGGACTGATCGCCTATGGGGACGAGGGCGATGAAGTATTTATCGGAAGAGATCTGGCACATACCAGAAGCTACAGTGAAGAAGTGGCCAAGGAGATCGACCAGGAAGTTCATGCCATCATAGACAAATGTCATGAAGATGCGAGAGAGATCATCACGCAGCATATGGATGTACTTCATAAGTGCGCCGCCCTTCTTTTAGAGAAGGAAAAGGTTCACAGAGAAGAGTTTGAGGCACTTTTTACATCTGAAAAAATCAGCCTTCAAAAATGAGTGTACAACATAGACAAAAACATAAAATGAATTTTGTGAACTTTGTGCACACTTTTGGGTAGACGCATGATACGATATATATCGTAAAAACCCCCCAATACATTATATAGTTTTTGCTACACCCCATAAGAAGAAATACCTTCTCCAAAAAAGACAGCTTATCCCGCTGTCTTTTTTACTTTGTAAAAATAGTGCATATTTGCATGGCTTTATTCGGCGGGTTTTATATTGTACTTTTGTGATTTATCAACTAGAATATACATATGCTAAAGAATAAGGGGATTTTGATTATGGAATGGGAAAATGAGGACATTACCAGAAAAATGCAGTACATTCTGAATATGCGGCCGGTGCTGAATAAGGACGCTTTTTTCAGTGACGGAACGAGGTATTACAGAAATCCTGCCGAACCAAAGACAGGGGAAACGGTAATGATCAGTTTCCGGACCCAGAAAAACAATGTGGATGCAGTGTATCTTGTATCCGGCGGAAAGAAACGAAGGATGAAGATCTATAAGACGGTCAAGGGCTTTGATTACTATGCGGCAAGGATCGTTATGCCGGACGAGGTTTTCAGATATCACTTTGAGATTCTGTATGGGTGGGTAAACTGTTATTATAATCAGCAGGGAGTCTGTACAGAGAGAGAGGATCGGGATGATTTTGAGATTTATCCGAACTATCAGACACCGGACTGGGCGAAGGGCGCGGTCATGTACCAGATTTTTGTGGATCGTTTCTGCAACGGAGATCCGACAAACAATGTTCTGACGGATGAGTATTCTTATATCGGAGAACACTGTGAGCAGGTGAAGGACTGGTCCAAGACACCGGCAGTCATGGGCGTGAGGGAATTCTATGGCGGAGACCTTCAGGGAGTTATGGATAAGCTGGATTATCTTCAGGATCTTGGAGTGGAGGTCGTGTATCTGAACCCGATCTTTGTATCACCGAGCAATCACAAGTATGACACACAGGATTATGATTACGTGGATCCTCATTATGGAAAGATCGTGGAGGACTGTGATGGGCTTCTGGCTTCGTGGGACAGGGAAAACGCTCATGCAGCCAAATATATCAAACGAGTTACCGACAAGAAGAATCTGGAGGCGAGTAATCAGCTTTTTGCGAAGCTGGTGCAGGAGCTTCATAAGCGAGGCATGAAGGTGATCCTGGACGGAGTATTTAACCACTGTGGCTCCTTTAATAAATGGATGGATCGTGAGCGGATCTATGAAGGACAGGAAGGCTATGCACCGGGTGCTTATATTTCGGCAGACAGCCCGTATCGCTCCTTCTTTCATTTCAATGACGAGAACAGATGGCCGTATAACCCGTCTTACGATGGATGGTGGACGCACGACACGCTTCCGAAGCTTAATTATGAGGGTTCCAGAGAGCTTTATGAGTATGTGCTGGATATAGCCCGGAAGTGGGTTTCCGAGCCGTACTGTGCAGATGGCTGGAGACTGGACGTGGCAGCGGATCTTGGACACAGCAATGAGTTTAATCATAAGTTCTGGAAAGATTTCCGCAGGGCAGTCAAGGAGGCAAATCCGGAAGCACTCATTCTTGCCGAGCATTATGGCAATCCGGAGGGATGGCTTCAGGGAGATGAGTGGGATTCTGTCATGAATTATGATGCTTTTATGGAACCGGTGACATGGTTTCTGACCGGTATGGAGAAACACAGTGATGAATACCGGGAAGATCTGTATGGAAACAGTGAGGCCTTTATTGCAGCTATGAGGACGCATATGCGCTCCCTTCATATGTCTGCACTTCATGTGGCGATGAATGAACTGTCCAACCATGATCACTCCAGGTTCCTTACCAGAACGAACCGCCGTGTGGGAAGGGTTTCTTATGCAGGCCCGCAGGCTGCCTCTGAGAATATCAATACGGCAGTTATGAGAGAGGCAATCGCGATCCAGATGACCTGGCCGGGGGCACCGACTGTCTATTATGGAGACGAGGCAGGTGTATGTGGATTTACGGATCCGGATAACCGCCGTACCTATCCGTGGGGACATGAGGATAAGGAACTGCTTGATTTCTACAAAAAAATGATTGCGATCCACAAAAAATATCGAATCCTGCGAAAGGGTTCCCTGAAATTTTTGTGGAATGATTACCAGGGACTGTGCTATGGAAGGTTTTCGCATATTGAACAGATGATCATGATACTGAATAACCGTGACGAGGGCAGAGAAGTCACGATCAAAGTATGGCCGGTGGGAATCAGCAGGATGGAAGAGGTCAGAATGACAAGACTGATCCGGTCATGTCAGGATGGATATACGGATCAGCCAAAGGAGATCATTGCCCGCGCCGGTATGGTGAACCTTTATCTGCCTCCTAAGAGCGTGACACTTCTGCATCATAAGGATAAAATGTAATAATCATTATATAGACAAAGTTTGGAACTGTGAAAATATCACAGATCCAGACTTTGTTTTTTTCTTGACAGAATATGACAGGTATGTTACGATAACTATACTTTCACACGGTAGAGTGACTGTGTGATAAAACATAAAAACGGTATAAGAGGAGAGATAGATATGAAGAAAAAGGCAGTTGCATTAATGCTGAGTGCAGTTATGGTTATGGGAATGGCTTCCGCAGTGAGCGTACAGGCGGGCGTTGCAGATAAGACTCTGATCGTAGGATTTGATGCAGAATATCCTCCTTATGGATATATGGATGAGAGCGGAGAATATACAGGTTTTGACCTGGAACTGGCACAGGCAGTGTGTGATCTGGAGGGATGGACTCTGGACAAAAAACCGATCAACTGGGATTCCAAGGATATGGAACTGAACTCCGGTTCTATTGACTGTATCTGGAACGGATTTACAATGAACGGAAGAGAAGATGATTATACTTTCTCTGTACCGTATGTAGATAACAGCCAGGTGATCGTTGTAGCCGAGGATTCAGGAATTGAGAAACTGACAGATCTGGCAGGCAAGACCGTTGGTGTCCAGGCAGCTTCCGCAGCACTGGATCTTCTCAAGAGCGAAGAAGAGGGTGGACAGAAGGAACTGGCAGATACCTTTGGAGCACTGAATGAATTTGCTGATTACAACACTGCATTTACAGAACTGCAGGCAGGAGCACTGGATGCACTTGCAATTGATGTAGGTGTTGCAAAATACCAGCTTAATTCCAGAGGAGAGGGATTCAAGATCCTTGATGAGACTCTGAATACAGAGCAGTATGCGATCGGATTCAAGAAGGGCAACGATGAACTTTGCGATATCGTGAATGCAGACCTTCAGAAGCTGGCAGATGACGGAACCGTAGAGAAGCTGGCAGAGAAATATGAGATCGCTGATATGGTAACTCTTAAGGCTTCTGATGACGCGGCAGCAGAAGATACAGAGGAAGCAGCAGCTGAGGATAAGACAGAGGATTCTGCACAGGAAGACGCTGAATAATCAGAATCCTGTCACCGGATGTGATCTGGAATGGATTTTGACCAGATTGCTGTGACGAAGTGAACAGTAACAAATATAAGACATATGGGATGCTCCCTGGGATCTCGCCGGGGAGCATCCCTGTTGTAAGTTTATGGAGGAGAAGACATGAGTTTTCAGGTAATGTTACAACAGCTTACCACGGGGTTTGGGTCTACGCTGGTTATCTTTTTTCTGACACTGCTTTTCTCACTGCCCCTGGGTATGGTGGTGTATTTTGGAAGAGTGAGTCGCTTTAAGCCACTGAGCTGGATCGTCAAAGCCTATATTTCTATTATGAGGGGAACGCCATTGATGCTGCAGCTGCTTTTGTGGTATTTTGGACCGTTTTATCTCTGGGGGATGAATATCGGAGGATATAAATTCACTGCGATCATTCTTGGATGTTCACTGAATTATGCGGCTTATTTTGCAGAGATATATCGTTCCGGAATTGAATCTATTCCGAGCGGACAGTATGAGGCGGCACAGCTTCTTGGCTACAATAAAAGTCAGACATTTTTCAAGATCGTACTTCCGCAGGTCGTAAAGATCGTGCTGCCATCAGTGACAAATGAAGTCATCACATTGGTTAAGGATACCTCTCTTGTATATTCTGTATCCTATATCGAGATGTTTGCACTTGCAAAACAGATCGCGGCAGCACAGACAACGGTACTTCCGTTTGTGATCGCAGGTGTGTTCTATTACATTTTCAACTTTGTGGTTGCATGGGTAATGGAATGGTTTGAAAAGAAAATGAACTATTATCATTAGGAGGAAATGGCGTGAGTACGAATCTTCTTGAAATGAATCATATCAAAAAACAATTCGACGGACTTCAGGTTCTGAAGGATGTCTCTATCCATGTAGAGGAAGGCGAGGTGCTTTCCATCATAGGACCTTCCGGTTCCGGCAAGTCCACGCTGCTCCGCTGTGCGACGCTTCTGACGCGTATTGACGGCGGGGAGATCAGCTACATGGGCAAAAAGGCAATCTGGACAGAGAATGACAGAGTCTGCATGCCGCCCAAGAATGAAATCAAGGAAATCCAGTCCTGCTTCGGTCTGGTGTTCCAGAACTTCAATCTTTTTCCGCATTTTACCGTCATGAAAAATATCACGGATGCGCCGATCCATGTACAGAAAAGAAACAAGGCCGAAGTATATAAAGAAGCGAGAGAGCTTCTGGCAAAGATGGGACTTTCTGATAAGGAGGATGCTTATCCGTATCAGCTTTCGGGCGGACAGTGCCAGCGAGTTGCGATTGCAAGGGCGCTTGCACTGAACCCTAAGATCCTGTTTTTTGATGAACCGACCTCTGCACTTGACCCGGAACTTACCGGAGAGGTTCTCCGCGTGATCCGCTCTCTGGCGGACCTCCACATTACCATGGTGATCGTGACACATGAGATGAATTTTGCGAGAGATATTTCGGACAGGGTGATCTTTATGGACCAGGGGGTTATTGCGGTGGAGGGTACTCCGACGGAGGTATTTTCTTCCAGCAATGCCAGAATGAAAGAATTCCTTGGTAAATTTCATCAGGGAGAAGAATAAAGGGATTGCTTTTAATCAGGCAATGTTATATAATTTTCAGCGTAAAGACAGAAATCAGGAAATCCGATTAACCGCAGTTGCCTCTGCGGTTAATCTAGTGAGAGGATAGGAGTAAATATGAGTACAGACAGATATGTAAGCCCCCTTTCAGAGCGCTATGCCAGCAAGGAAATGCAGTATATTTTTTCTCCGGATATGAAATTCCGTACATGGAGAAGATTGTGGATCGCTCTGGCAGAAACAGAAAAAGAACTTGGCCTGAATATCACCCAGGAGCAGATTGATGAACTTAAGGCTCATAAGGATGACATCAATTACGATGTGGCCAAGGAGAGAGAACGTCAGGTTCGCCATGACGTTATGTCCCATGTGTATGCATATGGAGTACAGTGTCCGAAAGCAAAGGGAATCATTCATCTGGGCGCAACCTCCTGTTATGTAGGAGATAATACAGACATTATCGTAATGGCAGAAGCTCTCAGACTGGTTCAGAAGAAACTGGTCAATGTGATCGCAGAGCTTTCTAAGTTTGCAGATAAATATAAGGATCAGCCTACGCTGGCATTTACCCATTTCCAGCCGGCACAGCCTACAACTGTTGGTAAGCGTGCTACTCTGTGGACACAGGAATTCATGATGGATCTTGAGGATCTGGAGTATGTCCTGGGAAGCCTTAAGCTTCTTGGTTCCAAGGGAACAACAGGAACACAGGCAAGCTTTTTGGAGCTTTTTGACGGAGATCAGGAAACCATCGACAAGATCGATCCGATGATCGCAGAGAAGATGGGATTCAGGCAGTGCTATCCGGTTTCCGGACAGACCTATTCCCGTAAGGTTGATACCAGAGTTCTGAATATTCTTGCAGGTATTGCAGCAAGTGCACACAAGATGTCCAATGATATCCGCCTTCTTCAGCACCTCAAGGAAGTGGAAGAACCGTTTGAAAAATCTCAGATCGGATCTTCTGCAATGGCATATAAGAGAAATCCGATGAGAAGTGAGCGTATTGCTTCCCTTTCCAGATATGTGATGATCGATGCACTGAACCCGGCCATCACTTCAGCAACACAGTGGTTCGAGAGAACACTGGATGACTCCGCAAACAAGCGTCTCAGCGTTCCGGAAGGATTCCTTGCAATAGATGGTATCCTTGATCTTTGTCTGAACGTAGTAGACGGACTGGTAGTATATCCGAAGGTTATCGAGAAACACATGCTTGCAGAACTTCCGTTCATGGCAACTGAGAACATTATGATGGATGCTGTTAAGGCAGGTGGAGACCGTCAGGAACTTCATGAGCGTATTCGTGAACTTTCCATGGAAGCAGGACGTACTGTGAAGGTAGAAGGAAAGGATAACAACCTTCTTGATCTGATCGCAGCAGATCCGGCATTCAATCTGACGATCGAAGAACTCCGCAAGTCTATGGATCCTTCCAAATATGTGGGAAGAGCCAAAGAGCAGACAACTGCTTTCATCGAGAAAGTGGTACAGCCGGTTCTTGATGAGCACAAGGATATGCTTGGAATCAAGGCAGAGATTAATGTCTGATGCCAGAGGACAAAAGTCTGAAAGATAATTTTTAACAGATCAATCAAAAACACAAGGAGGATAAATGTGTTATGGTCAAAGCAGTAGTTGGAGCTAACTGGGGAGATGAGGGTAAAGGTAAGATCACCGATATGCTTGCTCAGGAAGCAGATATCATTGTAAGATTTCAGGGAGGAGCAAATGCCGGTCATACAATCGTAAATGACTATGGTAAATTTGCACTGCACACACTTCCGTCAGGTGTATTCTACAACCACACCACAAGCGTGATCGGAAATGGTGTTGCTCTGAATATTCCGGTATTTTTTAAAGAATACAATGAAGTAATCGAGAGAGGAGTTCCGGCACCGAAGATCATGATCTCTGACAGAGCACAGATCGTAATGCCTTATCATATTCTCTTCGATCAGTATGAAGAAGAACGTCTTGGCGGCAAATCCTTCGGATCCACAAAGTCCGGTATCGCTCCGTTCTATTCCGATAAATATGCCAAAATCGGTTTCCAGGTAAATGAACTGTTCCATGACGATACTCTGAGAGAAAAGGTAGAGCGCGTTGTAGAAACAAAGAACATTTTACTGGAGCATCTGTATCATAAACCGCTTCTTGATCCGAACGAGATTTATGCAGAACTGATGAAATACAAAGAAATGGTAGCTCCATATGTGGGAGACGTATCTCTGTTCCTGTGGAATGCACTCAAAGAAGGCAAACAGGTTCTTCTGGAGGGACAGCTTGGATCACTGAAGGATCCGGATCATGGAATTTATCCGATGGTAACATCTTCCTCTACACTGGCTGCATATGGTGCAATCGGTGCAGGAATCCCGCCATATGAAATCAAGCAGATCGTTACTGTCTGCAAGGCATATTCCAGTGCAGTAGGAGCAGGTGCTTTTGTTTCTGAGATCTTTGGCGAGGAAGCTGATGCGCTGAGAAGAAGAGGCGGAGATGGCGGAGAATACGGCGCAACAACCGGACGTCCGAGACGTATGGGATGGTTTGACTGTGTTGCTTCCAAATATGGCTGCCGTATGCAGGGAACTACAGATGTAGCCTTTACTGTTCTTGATGTCCTTGGATATCTGGATGAGATTCCGGTATGTACAGGATATGAGATTGATGGTAAAGTTACTACAGAATTCCCGACAACAGGACTTCTTGAGAAGGCTAAACCGGTTCTGGAAGTACTTCCGGGATGGAAAACCGATATCCGTGGAATTAAGAAATACGAAGATCTTCCGGAAAACTGCCGTAAATATGTTGAGTTCGTAGAGAAACAGATTGGATTCCCGATCACCATGATCTCCAACGGACCAGGAAGAAATGATATTATCTACAGAAATAAATAAGTAAAGTATAGACGCCGGGGAGAGTTTTCCCCGGCGTATTTCACGAAGAGGTGTTTATGAAAAACGGAAAAAGAATCGCCGCTCTTCTGGGAGTGGCTGCTCTGCTTGTGATCTTCTGTCTGCCGATGTTTTTTGCCCTGAAAGGAGATTTTTCTCAGGGAGCCTTTATGGCATCGCTCTATACAGTACTTTTTGCAGCAATCATGGGCTATGTGATCTGGATGGTATTTCGGCTTGTAAATAAGAAGAAAAATGAGGAGGATAAGCATATGATAAAAAATATTGTGTTTGATGTAGGACTTGTTCTTGTAGAGTTTAACTGGCAGACTTATCTGGACAGCTTCCATTTTGAAAAAGAAAAGAGAGATAAGATCGCGAAGGCAACCTTCCAGAGTGAAGTCTGGGATGAGCGTGACAGGGGACTTCTGGAGGAGGAAGACTATATCAGAAAGTTTCAGGCACTGGCACCGGAGTATGCAGATGACATCCGAAGGGTGATCGAGCGTTCCACAGAATGTGTTGTTAAGATGGATTATGCAGAAACCTGGACGAAATACCTTAAGAGCCAGGGATATCATCTGTATATTCTTTCCAATTACAGCAGATATATGCTGGATGGTACGAAGCAGAACGAGATGCCGTTCCTGAAATATATGGATGGAGTTATTTTTTCCTGCGATGTAAAGCAGATGAAACCAGATGCAGAGATATACCGTACTCTGCTTGGCAGATTCGGTCTCAAGGCAGAGGAGACTCTGTTTATTGATGACAGGAAAGAGAACTGTAAGGGCGCCGAAAGTCAGGGAATCCATGCGCTTCAGTTCAGAGATCTGAAGCAGGCAGCAAAAGAAATGGAAGAGACTTATGGCATAAAATAAGATAAAATCCCGGGACTGCACTGTTTCGCAAGTCCCGGAACCTTGTAAGGGGAGGATATAAGTATTTTTTAGATCGTATCTTTTGCCATATCACATCGATAAGTACTTCGATGGACATTCATAGTATGGACTCTGGAATTCCTTTTTATACAACTTTCTTGAGATTTGTATAAAAAGGGATTTGTTTTTTGGAAGAAAAGATGCTATAATGGGGCACAGGCAAAATTTTTGAAAAGAGGATGAAACAAATGAGTGATAAAACAATCTTAGAGCAGTGGCGTTCAATTGCTTATGATCAGCAGGCAGACCGCAATCAGCTCCAGAGATTCTGGGCAAATTATTTCAACATCGAGAAGGGAATCTATGAGCAGCTTCTTTCCAATCCGGATGAGGTTGTAAGCGGTACCGTTAAGGAACTGGCTGAGAAATACGGACAGGACGTACTGACTATGGTTGGATTCCTGGATGGAATCAATGACAGCCTTAAGATCCCGAACCCGATCGAGACAATGGATGAGGACACCAGAGTAACTCTGGCTTTTGATAAAGAGCTTCTCTACAAGAATATGGTTGATGCCAAGGCAGACTGGCTGTATCAGCTTCCTCAGTGGGATGCAATCTTTACAGAGGAGAAACGTAAGGAACTGTACATGGAGCAGAAGAAGTCCGGTACAGTTGTAAAACCGCATAAGATCGGCCGTAACGATCCTTGTCCGTGCGGCAGCGGTAAGAAATACAAACATTGCTGTGGAAGATAATGAAAGTCCGGACAGATCTGGATTATATTATCGTGCTTGGTGCCCATGTGGCAGGCACACGGTTATCCAAAGCCCTTCTGGAACGAACCAGGAGGGCTTTGCGTTACCTTGAGGAGAACCCGAGGACGAGGGCTGTTCTTTCCGGCGGACAGGGGCAGGGAGAACAGATCAGCGAGGCGGAAGCAATGTACCGTTATCTTACAGAACATGGGATCGATGGTTCACGGCTGATCCTTGAGGACAGATCGACCAACACGAAAGAGAACCTGGATTTCAGCCTGGAGAAGATTGGTACTTTGGATGCATCCATAGGTATTGTTACCAATCATTTCCATGTATTTCGTGGAGTGGCGATCGGTAGGAAGTGCGGTTGCAGGAGAATTTATCCGATTCCGGCAAAGTACCGGAGCTGGAGATTATTCATCTATGTTCCACGAGAAATCCTTGCGATCATCAAGGATAAAATAGTAGGAAATTTGTAAATAAAAATAAAATTCAAAAAAATTAAAAAAAGTGTTGACACTTTGCGAAACGCATAGTATACTAACGAAGTCGGTTGCGAGAGAAACTCCTGAGAGAGCGGAAGCAGCAGACACAGGAAAGTGGGATCTTAGCTCAGCTGGGAGAGCATCTGCCTTACAAGCAGAGGGTCATAGGTTCGAGCCCTATAGGTCCCATACCTCAAGATAATATGGCGAGATAGCTCAGTTGGCTAGAGCACACGGTTCATACCCGTGGTGTCGAGGGTTCGAATCCCCCTCTCGCTACTTCAATCCCCTGAATTTCAGGGGATTTTTTTTCTTTATAATCAGAGCAGGCTGCTGTGAACGAAGTGAACAACAACCATAAATTTTTTTGGCGATACCTATAGAAAATTTGCGTCTAGGAATTTCAAAAGTTTTGTTGTATGATATTAAATGCGTAAGAATTCAAAAAGAAAGGGGACACCAGACCGTGGGAAAGAAAATGCTCTTTATTTTTAATCCCAAAGCAGGAAAGGGCAAGATCAAAACAAACCTGCTTGATATCGTTGATATTTTCAGCGGACATGATTATGAGATCATTATCCGGGCTACCCAGGCGCCGAAGGATGCCTACCAGAAAGCAAAGGAGTATGCAGACTCTGTCGATCTGATCGTATGCAGCGGAGGAGACGGTACTCTGGATGAAGTGGTTACCGGAATCATGGAGGCGGGAAGTCAGGTACCGATCGGGTATATTCCTGCCGGCAGTACGAATGATTTTGCGAACAGTCTGTTTATGCCGAAAAACATGGTCAAAGCCGCAGAGATGATCATGGAGGAGGAACTCTATCACTGTGATATCGGCAGATTTAATCAGCAGACATTTGCCTATGTAGCTGCTTTTGGCCTTTTTACAGATGTATCCTACGAGACAGATCAGGATCTGAAGAACGTTCTTGGACATGTGGCATATGTGCTTGAGGGAGTGAAGCGTCTTTTTGACATCAAATCCTATCATATGAAAGTTACTTCAGATGAAATAGAAATAGAGGATGATTTTATTGTTGGAATGGTGACCAATTCCAGGTCAGTGGGCGGCTTTAAGAATCTCACCGGTAAGAATGTAGATATGAATGACGGACTTTTTGAGGTGACACTGATCGTAAATCCCAAGAACCCGCTGGAATTACAGGAGATCATTACGGCTCTTGTGATGGCAGAGGATAATACGGATCTTGTACACTCTTTCAAAACAAAGAAACTCCTGATCGAGGCAGAGGAAGAGGTTCCATGGACTCTGGATGGAGAATTTGGCGGTGATCACAGATCGGTGGAGATCGAGAATCGTCATAAGGCTCTGAATCTTTATCTTAAGAGCACCAGGGAATAAATTAGCAGAACTATAATGAGAATCAAAGGAGAAAAAAATGTCAGATTATATGAATGTAACAGAAATTTTTGGATGCGATGTATTCAATGACTCTGTTATGGAAGAGAGACTTCCTAAGAAGGTTTACAAGGAACTGAAGAAAACCATTGAGGAAGGCAAGGAACTTTCTCCGGAAGTAGCCGATGTGGTTGCTCACGAGATGAAGGAATGGGCGATTGAGAAGGGTGCAACACATTATAGCCACTGGTTCCAGCCACTGACAGGTGTTACGGCGGAGAAGCATGATGCCTTTATTACCGCACCGAAAGAAAACGGCAAGGTTCTTATGAGTTTTTCCGGTAAGGAACTGGTCAAAGGAGAATCAGATGCATCTTCTTTCCCGTCAGGTGGACTTCGTGCGACTTTTGAGGCCAGAGGCTATACAGCATGGGACTGTACTTCACCGGCTTTTGTACGCCATGATGCAGCCGGCGGAACTTTATGTATTCCGACAGCATTCTGCTCTTATACAGGCGAAGCACTGGATCAGAAAACACCGCTTCTGCGTTCCATGGAAGCGATCAATGTCCAGGCACTGCGTCTTATCCGACTTTTTGGAAACAAAACCTCAAAGAAAGTAACTCCTTCTGTAGGTGCAGAGCAGGAGTATTTCCTCGTTGATAAAGAGAAATGGCTTCAGAGAAAAGACCTTACATATACAGGAAGAACTCTGTTTGGTGCAATGCCGCCGAAGGGTCAGGAGATGGATGATCATTATCTTGGAACCATCCGCCAGAGAATTTCTGCCTATATGAAAGAGGTCAATGAAGAGTGCTGGAAGCTGGGCGTGACAGCCAAGACACAGCACAATGAGGTTGCTCCGGCACAGCATGAGCTGGCTCCGATCTATGCACCTGCAAACATTGCGGCAGACCATAACCAGATCATGATGCGTATCCTTAAGAAAGTAGCCAGCCGTCATGGCATGCGCTGTCTGCTTCATGAGAAACCGTTTGCAGGAGTAAACGGCTCCGGTAAGCACAACAACTGGTCTCTGACTACAGATGACGGCATCAATCTTCTGGAGCCGGGCAAGACACCGCATGAGAATATTCAGTTCCTGCTTGTCCTGACCTGTATCCTCAAGGCTGTAGATACGCATGCAGATCTGCTCCGTGAATCTGCTGCGGATGTGGGAAATGATCACAGACTTGGCGGCAACGAGGCACCGCCGGCCGTGATTTCCGTATTCCTCGGTGAACAGCTTGGAGATGTCATGGATCAGCTTATCAGCACAGGAACCGCAACACACAGCAAGAAGGGAACCATCCTTGAGACGGGTGTTAAGACACTTCCGGATTTCATGAAGGATGCAACAGACAGAAACCGTACTTCACCGTTTGCCTTTACCGGAAATAAATTTGAATTCCGTATGGTTGGCTCCAGAGATTCTATCTCAGAGTGCAACGTTGTCCTTAATACTATTGCGGCAGAGGCCTTCAAGGAAGCCTGCGACCGTCTCGAGGCTGCCGATGACTTTGATATGGCAGTCCATGATCTGATCAAGGAATATGCGATCGACCATCAGAGAATCGTCTTCAATGGAAACGGATATGCTCCGGAATGGGCCGAAGAAGCAGAACGCCGCGGACTTCCGAATCTGCCGTCCATGGTGGATGCTATTCCGGCACTTACCACACCGAAGGCAGTGAAGCTGTTTGAGACATTCCATGTATTTACGGAAACAGAGCTGCAGTCTCGTGCAGAGATTCAGTATGAAATCTATGCAAAGGCTATTAACATTGAAGCCAAGACTATGATCGACATCGCAACCAAGCAGATCATTCCGGCAGTAATAAAATATACCACAGTGCTGGCTGAGTCCATCAATGCAGTGAAGGCGGCAGGCCCGATCGACGTGAGCGTACAGATGGAGCTTCTTGAGAAATGCAGTGAGCTTCTTAAGAAAACCAGCAGTGCCATGAATGAACTTGCCAAAGCTGTTGCAGAAATACCGCAGGTTCCGGAGGGAAGAGAACGTGCTGTATACTGTAAAGATACCGTGACAAAGATCATGGAAGAACTGCGTAAACCGGTTGATGAACTGGAGATGCTGGTTGACAAGGAAATGTGGCCGATGCCTTCTTATGGAGATTTGATTTTTGAAGTATAATTTTTCGGGAGTAGCGAAATGAAAGAATTAGAATTTCTGGAGAAACAAAATGTTTCCCCGGAGCTGATAAAAAGAGCGGAGGAATTCAGACAGGCTTATCCGGTAAAGGATGAAGTGGCAGGAAGAATTATCAGGCCATCGATTCCCTTCTATGGAAAGGAGATCCTGGAGATGGCAATCGCGGCCATCCTTCAGGGTCAGAACCTGCTTCTGACCGGACCGAAGGCAACCGGAAAGAATATTCTAGCTGAGAATCTGGCATATATTTTTAACCGTCCGTCCTACAATGTATCCTTTCATGTAAATACCAGCAGCGGAGACCTGATCGGAACAGATACCTTCGAGGATAATGAGGTGAAGCTTCGGAAGGGAAGTATTTACCGCTGTGCGGAGTATGGCGGATTTGGTATTCTGGATGAGATCAATATGGCCAAAAACGATGCGGTATCTGTGCTCCATGCAACACTGGATTACCGGCGTTCCATTGATGTGCCGGGATATGACAAGATTGACCTTCATCCGGCAGCGAGATTTATCGGAACCATGAACTATGGCTATGCAGGAACCAAGGAACTGAACGAAGCACTGGTTTCCCGTTTCCTTGTCATTGATATGCCTGCACAGACAGAGGAGACGCTTGGCTTTATTTTTAAAGAAATGTTTCCTGATGCGAAGGAAAAAGCAGTGGAACAGTTTGTCGGACTGTTTCTGGATCTCCAGCTCAAGGCACTGAACAGCGAGATTTCCACCAAGGCACTGGATCTTCGTGGACTGCTGGCCGCAATGAGGATCATTAAGGTGGGACTTTCACCGGCTCTTGCTGTGCAGATGGGAGTTGTCAACAAGACCTTTGATATCTTTGAAAAGGAAATCGTAGAGGATGTTGTCCGAACAAGGATTCCGAAAGAATGGACCAGAGAGGATATCTATGAATAGAGAAGAACCACTGGAAATAGAAGACAGCCGGCTGGAACTGGAAAACCGCATCCGCAATCTTCTGTGGACAGTCAGCGGTGATTATAAACTGGATATGAAACCGGATATTTCACTCTTTCTCCGCTCGAGGGCGATCGCTCTTTACGACGGAATCAAACAGGGAGCCCTGGCAAGATTTTATGATAAAGATCTTCTGGGGCTTTATCTGGTCAAAAAAGTATTTCTTCAGGCAGGAGAGGGTGAACTGACAGCCGTTGCTCAGCTTTGCATTGAAGAGGCGATCGGAGAAAAAATATGCGAAGAACGTCCGGGGATCCGGAGCATGCAGAGAGAGGCCTTCGAGGATATTCTGGATCAGGAATTTGAGGAGATGCCGTCACAGAAGGATCTCCTTGGAAGGCTGAAGGTTGCTGTTTTGAGGCGAAGACTGGATGGCGGAGAATACGGGGTGGAGCGCAGGATGGTGCCCTTTATGGAACTCGTGATCCGGGCGGGAGAAGCGAAGGATACTATGGAACTGATCCGGGTGATCGACGAACTGTATAATACGCTTGTTGATCCGATGTTTGAGAGACTTCACGGAAATCTTGAGCGGGTGCTGGCGGTTACGCTGGAAGAACTGACAGAGTATTCCTGGGAAGATTTTCTCTCAGAAGAAATGTATGAGGAAGCTCTTGAGAGTTATGTGGAACAGCTGACAACCAATATGACCGGTATGGAAGATCGCTCTGTGACAGAAGAAATGGAAGAAAAACGTCACAAAAAGAAAAATATCACTGTGGTCACGCCGGAGATGCTGGAAAAAGCCTATACTTATGTAGAATTAAATTATGGAAAAACTTATCTCAGTGAAGCGGAGGAAAAAAGGATCAACTATCTGATGTGTCGGGGAGTCCACAGTGACTGCAGCCTTTATTTTACGGAGGGGATCCTTAAGAATCCTGCAAAACGGAATTATCAGTATGAGTATGCAAAACGTCTGAGAAACAAGAATATCTGGCTGTATCATGACAAACACAGGATTGTGAAGAGAAACATTTCTGTATTGACGGATACTCTTCGAAAGTCACTTGTCCTTCGGAGTGAAACGCAGACAGTTCTCTCGGACAGAGGACAGATCGTTCCGTCCAGGCTCTGGAGGATCGGAAGAAGCCGGGATGCGAAGCTTTTTGAGCAGGAACTAAAAGGTGAGGCATCGGAGTTTGTTGTGGACGTACTGATAGATGCCAGCGGATCGCAGATGAGCCGTCAGGGTGAAGTGGCACTGCAGGCTTATATCATCAGTGAAGCCCTGAGTAATGTGGAAATCCCGCACAGGGTGATGAGCTTTTGTACTTTCTGGGATTATACGATCCTTCACAGGTTCAGGGAGTATGATGATCCGAGAACTGCCAATGAGAATATTTTTAATTACGTAACCTCGTCCAATAACAGAGACGGACTGGCGATCAAGACAGCAGGGTATGGGCTTCTTGCGAGGGAGGAAGAAAAGAAGATCCTGATCGTACTCAGCGACGGAAAGCCGTATGATGTGCTGGTGAACCGTCCAAACGCCAGAAATCCGAAACCTTATCAGGGGAAGGAGGCAATCTCTGATACGGCAACGGAAATACGGCATCTGAGGAATCTGGAAGTCAGTGTTCTGGGAGTATTTGCCGGTGAAGAGAAAGACCTTGCCACGGAGAAAAAGATATTTGGCAAGGACTTTGCTTATATCCGTGATATCAAAAACTTCTCAAAGATTGTCGGAAGGTATCTGACAAAACAGCTTGAAATTGACGGATAATAGATAAAGATATACAAAATTTCTAAAAAATGTTAAGTATTTAAAAAGAAAATATAAAAATTACATAAAATTCCTCTTGCTAATGCCAATGAAGTCGCGTATAATAGATTGAGGTTAATGAACCAAAAAAACAAGGGAGAGGAAAACAATGAACGACAACAAAGAGTTCAAACCGTATATTCCTGCTGAAAAAGTAACAGCAGAGATGACGGTGACATCAGTGATCATGGGTGTCATCCTTGCAATCGTATTCGGTGCTGCTAACGCATACCTCGGACTTCGTGTCGGTATGACTGTTTCTGCATCTATTCCGGCAGCAGTTATTTCTATGGGTGTTATCCGTGTCATCATGAAGAAAAACTCCATTCTGGAGAGCAACCTGGTACAGACCATCGGTTCTGCCGGTGAGTCACTTGCAGCAGGTGCTATTTTCACAATGCCTGCTCTTTTTTTATGGGCAGAAGAAGGTCTGTGTGACAAACCAAGTCTGGTTGAGATCACTCTGATCGCACTTTGCGGTGGTATCCTTGGCGTACTTTTCATGGTACCGCTTCGTAACGCTCTGATCGTAAAAGAGCATGCAACACTGCTTTATCCGGAAGGAACTGCCTGCGCAGATGTACTTCTTGCCGGTGAAGAGGGTGGTGCTAACGCATCTACTGTATTCTCAGGTATGGGACTTGCAGCAGTATTCAAATTCGTAGTTGATGGTCTGAAGGTTATTCCGGCAGACGTTTCTGCAGCATTTACATCTTTTAAGGGTGAAATTGGTATGGAAGTATATCCGGCACTTCTTGGTGTTGGCTATATCGTAGGACCTCGTATCGCATCCTTTATGTTCGTAGGTTCTATCGTTGGATGGATGGTTATCATTCCTATGATCTGCCTGTTTGGACCAGACACATGGTTGTATCCGGCTGATCCGGGTGTGACTATTTCTCAGCTGTATGCAGCTGGCGGTGCCGCAGCAATCTGGAGCAAATATGTTAAATATATTGGTGCAGGTGCTATCGCTACTGGCGGTATTATTTCCCTGATCAAATCCCTGCCTCTGATTGTCAGCACATTCCGTGATTCTATGAAGAGTATGAAGGGCGGATCTGTAAAAGGAACTGCAAGAACTGACAGAGATCTTCCGATGAACTTTATTCTGATCGGTATCGTTGCAATGGTAGTGATCATCTGGGCAGTACCGGCTATCCCGGTTAATCCGCTCGGAGCACTCCTCATTGTAATCTTCGGATTCTTCTTTGCAACTGTATCTTCTCGTATGGTTGGTATGATCGGCAGCTCCAATAACCCGGTTTCCGGTATGGCAATCGCTACACTTCTGATTTCTACAATAGTGATTAAGAGTAGTGGACAGACTGGAATTGATGGTATGAAAGCAGCAATCGCAATCGGTTCCGTAATCTGCATCATCGCAGCTATCGCTGGTGATACTTCTCAGGACCTTAAGACAGGATACCTTCTTGGTGCAACTCCTAGAACACAGCAGATCGGTGAGCTGATCGGTGTTGTTGCTTCCGGTCTTGCAATCGGTGGTGTTCTGTATCTTCTGGATGCAGCATGGGGATACGGCGGAGCAGAAGTTCCGGCACCACAGGCAGGCCTGATGAAGATGATCGTTGAGGGTATCATGGGTGGAAATCTTCCATGGGCACTCGTATTCATCGGTGTATTCCTTGCAATCGGTATGGAAATCTTAAGAATTCCGGTAATGCCTTTCGCAATCGGTCTTTACCTTCCAATCTACCTGAACGCAACTATCATGATCGGTGGTGTTGTTCGTATGTTTATGGATGGCAGAAAGAAAGTTGATGAAAAAACAAAGAACGATCAGGTTACAGATGGTACACTGTACTGTGCTGGTATGATCGCCGGAGAAGGTCTGGTAGGTATCGCACTTGCTATCCTTGCAGTTGCTGGTATCAGCCTGGATGTATCCGGAGTTGTTAACTTTGGCAATATCGGTGGTGTTGTTCTCATGATCATCATGATTCTGACACTGCTGAAATTCTCCTTATGGAAAAAGAAAAAAGCCTGATGAGAAAACAGAATAAAAAAAGCAAAAAACAAAATATGGATATCAACTACCTGGATCTGATTCCAGTGAGATCCGAAGAACTTCACTGGCATAAGGATATCAAGGGCAGAGTGATACTGGATGTTGAGAATACAGGGCTTTTTAACAAAATTGCTCAGAATTTGTTCAACAAACCACAGTACACCAAAGTTCATCTGGACGCTCAGGGGACATTTATCTGGCCACTGATCGATGGAAAGCGTACCGTGGAAGATATTGCAGCTCTGGTAAAAGAAGAGTTTGGAGATGCAGCAGAACCGCTGTATCCGAGAATCATCAAATATTTCCAGATTGTTGAGAGCTATCATTTTATTAAATTTGCAAATCAGCCTTCCAAATAGGGCAGACTAAGAACGGGAAACAGTTAAATCGCTGTGTCCCGTTCTTTTGGGTCAAGGGATACTTTATCACAGTACAGCGACAGGGGAGTAGAAGGGAGAACTTTAGGATGAAGATTACAGGCAAAAAACCATGGTATCTGGAATACCTGCTGATCATCATAGGAACCGGTCTGATGGCGACAGCAATTACTTCCTGTTTTGATGCGGCAGGAATGGTAACCGGTGGATTTTCGGGCATTGCGATCATTGTTAAAGCAGGAACAAAGGGTTTATATGGAAATGGGGTTCCACTTTGGGTTACAAACCTTGTGCTGAATGTTCCTGTGTTTATTCTTGCAGCGAAGATAAAGGGATTTTCATTTGTAAAAAAAGCTCTGATGGGAGATATCTCTCTGACAGTGTGGCTGGCAGTTCTGCCGGCATGGAAGCTGTCAGAAGATATTTTTCTGGCAGCGTTATATGGAGGCATCCTGCAGGGTGTGGGAATCGGCCTTGTGTTCCTTGGGGGAGGAACGACAGGAGGAACCGATCTTCTCGCAGCTATCATCCAGAAATATATGAAACATTATTCTATTGCACAGGTCATGCAGTTTGTTGACGGAGCGGTTGTAGTTGCCGGTATGTATGTGTTTGGCGTGGAACGTGCACTTTATGCGATCATCGCAGTATATCTGGTGACAAAAGTATCAGACGGGATCATCGCAGGTCTTAAGTTTTCAAAAGCTGTTTATATCATTACCGACAAACCTGATGAAGTTTCCAGAATGGTCATGGAGGATATAGATCGTGGAATTACAGGAATCCGGGCCAAAGGAATGTACTCCGGCAATGATAAGCTGATGCTTTTCTGCGTGGTCGGAAAGAAGGAACTGGTCCATCTCAAGGAAATGATCGATGAGATTGATCCGAAGGCTTTTGTGATCGTGGGGGACGCAAGAGAGGTTCACGGCGAAGGTTTCATCGAAAAATAGCAAAAAATAGCAAAAACTAACAAAAAAACTGTAAAAAAGTTGTGTTTTCCTCTTTTATTTTTGGTGATTTTATATTAAAATAGAGTAAATATTTAGGTAATATGGGGATAGCAAGAGAAAACGCACAATAAGCGAGAAGGGATGTAGGCAGATGATATCAAATCAGGTACTTCAGAATACACTGGAGGGATTAAAGGAAATATCCAGGACAGAATTCTGTATTATTGACACAGAGGGAAAGGTGCTTGCAACAACATTTTCAGATTTTTCGATACAGCCGGGAGACATACAGGCATTTGTGGAATCTCAGGCAGACAGTCAGCTTGTAAAGGGATTCCAGTATTTTAAGGTCTGTGATGACTATCAGCTGGAATATGTTCTGGTTGCTCATGGAGATGATGAGGACACATATATGATTGGAAAGCTGGCTGCATTCCAGATCCAGAATCTGATCGTCGCATACAAGGAACGTTTTGATAAGGACAGTTTTATCAAGAATCTTCTTCTGGACAACCTGCTTCTGGTGGACATCTACAACAGAGCAAAGAAGCTTCATATTGACGCAGATGTTCGTCGTGCAGTTATGATTCTGGAACTTTCACAGGAGAAAGATCACAGCTCTATGGAGAATGTGAAGAGCTTCTTTGGCGGCAAGAGCAAGGATTTCATCACAGCAGTTGATGAGAAGAGTATTATCATTGTCAAGGAACTTGAAGAGGGAGAGAGCTATGCGGATCTGGATAAGCTGTCTCATGCAATCCTTGATACACTTGGACTGAATCAGAATGAGGAAACTCATATCGCATATGGAACGATCGTAAATGAGCTGAAGGAAGTTTCCCGTTCTTATAAGGAAGCGAGAATGGCACTTGATGTAGGCAAGATTTTCTTCGGAGATAAGGATGTTATCGCATACAGTTCTCTTGGTATCGGACGTCTGATCTATCAGCTTCCGATTCCTCTTTGCAAGATGTTTATCAAGGAGATTTTTGAGAATAAATCACCGGATGATTTCGATGAGGAAACTCTGGTGACCATTGATAAGTTCTTTGAGAACAGCCTCAATGTTTCCGAGACATCCAGACAGCTTTATATTCACAGAAATACTCTGGTATATCGTCTGGATAAGCTTCAGAAGAGTACAGGGCTTGATCTTCGCGTATTTGAAGATGCGATCACATTCAAGATCGCACTGATGGTTGTACGTTACATGAAGTACATGGAGACTCTTGAGTACTAAAACAATGAAAATTTTATGAATTCAACAAAAATACTTGCATTCTGCCAGAAGATATGTTACAACAATGTTACAAAACATTAAATTATTTATGCAGCAGAATGCATACAGTGCTGCCGGAGGTTCTGGCAGCATTTTTTTGCTTTGTAGTGTAAGGAGGAGGAACAGATGATTGATCTGATAGATGTGAGCAAATCATATGGTAAGGGCCTTCCGGCCGTGAATCATGTGAACCTGCATGTTGATAAAGGTGAATTTGTATTTGTTGTAGGAAGCAGCGGATCCGGTAAATCAACCCTGATCAAGCTTCTTATGAAGGAGCTGGACTGTACGAGCGGTCAGCTGATCGTAAGCGGAGAGCGTCTCGAAAAGATGAAACACCGCCGCGTGGCAAGATATCGTCGTAAGCTGGGCGTTGTCTTTCAGGATTTCAGACTTCTGAAGGACAGAAATGTCTATGAGAATGTAGCTTTTGCACAGCGAGTAATCGGAAGACCGACCAAGGTAATCCGTAAGCGTGTGCCGGAGGTATTACAGGAGGTAGGACTTGCGGAGAAATATAAATCCTTCCCGGATGAACTGTCTGGTGGAGAGCAGCAGAGAGTTGCCCTTGCACGAGCTCTGGTAAACCGCCCGGATATTCTTCTTGCGGATGAGCCGACAGGAAACCTTGATCCGAAGACTTCCGAGGAGATCATGAAGCTTCTGGAGCAGATCAATGAGAAGGGTACGACCGTGGTGGTGGTAACCCATAATAAAGAAATCGTCAATGCAATGAAGAAACGTGTACTTACAATGCATGACGGAGTCATTATCAGTGATGAAAAAGAGGGAGGATATCATGAGGCCTAGTACGATCTGGTATACTCTGAAACAGGGTATCATAAACATAAAGAGAAACTGGATGTTTTCTCTGGCATCCATCCTTACCATGGCTGCCTGTATTTTTCTGGTAGGAGTTTTTTATTCTCTGGTAACAAATGTTGACAATATTGCACATAAGGTAGAGCAGGAGGTTCCGGTTACAGTATTCTTTGATGAGGGAACCACCCAGGAACAGATGGAAGAGGTCGGCAATCTGATCCAGGCACGGCCGGAGGTTGAGCGCATCGAGTTTGAATCCGCAGAGCAGGCATGGGAGAATTTTAAAGATCAGTATTTCCAGGGTTCTGATGCGGCAAACGGTTTCAGGGATGATAACCCGCTGGTCAACTCAGCAAACTATCATGTGTATCTGAATCAGATTGAGAAGCAGACTGAGCTGGTTTCTTACATACAGGGCCTTGAACATGTGCGCGAGGTAAACCAGTCAGAAAAAGCGGCCAACACACTTGGAAACTTTAATAAACTGGTATCCTACGCATCTATGATCATCATTGCGATCCTGCTGATCATTTCCATTTTCCTGATCAGCAATACTGTTTCGGTCGGTATTGCAGTCCGCAAGGAGGAGATCGGGATCATGAAATATATCGGTGCAACAGATGGCTTTGTACGTGCACCGTTCCTTCTGGAAGGTATGGTGCTTGGACTGATCGGTGCGGCAATCCCGCTTACAGTATTATATTTCCTGTATAATACTACAGTAGAATATATTCTGACACGCTTCAATGTGCTTACAGGAGTAGTGGATTTTATCCCGGTATGGAAAGTGTATCAGACACTGCTGCCTATGGGGCTGGCACTCGGCATTGGAATCGGTCTGATCGGAAGCTTTCTGACTTCAAGAAAGCATTTAAGAGTATAAAATAAGAACATCTGAATGCGGTATATGGACTCATCCTTAAGGGCAGGAGTCATATGCCGCATATCTTATTTTGGGGAAAGGCGGACAAAATGAAACATGGGACATATGTCAAAGGCGTAGCAACAGGTGTTATTCTGACAGTGCTGGCAGGAGGCGGGATCAAGGCGGTGCAGTATTGCCGCTCGGATGAAATCCTTTCAGATCTGGCTTTTACACAGAAAATAAAATATCTGGAAAATATGATCGATGAGGAATATCTGGGAGAGATCAGTACGGATAAGCTGGAGGAAGGTGTTTATGCCGGACTGATTTACGGACTGGGAGATGTGTATTCCAGATATTATACAAAAGATGAGTATGAGCAGGAGTCGGTTACTACAGAAGGATCTTATGTGGGTATCGGAGTTGCCATGCAGAAATATACAGCCGGTGGTGTACAGATCGTAGAATGCTATAAGGGAAGCACGGCGGAGGAAGCTGGGGTCAAAGTGGATGATGTGATCACGGCGATCAACGGAGAGGATATTACAGATACGGAATTACAGGATGTTGTTTCCATGATAAAGGACAATGAGGATAAAGATGTTGTTCTTACGGTTCAGAGAAAGGGAGAAGACACACAGGAGATTACAGTGAAGGTAAGCAATGTGGAACTTCCGTCTGTTTTTGGCGAGATGCTGGACGAAAATACGGGTTACATCCAGATTACAGAGTTTAAGGGTGTGACAGTGGAACAGTATGAGGAGATTTTTGCAGACCTCAAAGAGCAGGGAATGGAAAGACTGGTCGTTGATCTTCGCGATAATCCGGGAGGACTTCTGAATGTTGTCTGCGATATTCTCAGAGACATTCTTCCAGAGGGTCTGATCGTTTATACGGAGGACAAAAATGGAAACCGGAGTGAGGAAACTTGCGATGGCAAAAACCCTCTGGATATGCCGCTGGCAGTGCTTGTCAACGGAAACAGTGCCAGTGCATCAGAAATTTTTGCAGGTGCTGTCAAAGACTATGGGCTTGGAACGATTGTCGGAACTACTACATATGGAAAAGGCGTGGTGCAGTCAATCAGACAGCTCAGTGATGGAAGTGCGGTGAAACTGACGATAGCCAATTATTATACGCCGAAGGGAAATTCCATCAACAAGACCGGGATCCGGCCGGATGTAGAGGTGGAACTTTCTCCGGAACTTCTGAATCAGGAAGAAATCACACATGAAGAGGATAATCAGCTCCAGGCGGCATTAAACAGCCTGAATGCGAAAAATTAAGTGGTGCAGAGATTGACGGTGTGTTAAAATAAAAGAGATAATAAAATTACAGCCTGAAACAAGGTGGGATGCCGGAAAGGACCAGCTATGAACAATTATGTTATTACCACGGACAATAATGCCGATCTTCCAGAAGAGTTTTACAAAGAGCATCAGATCGGATGCACATATTTCAGTTACACTCTGGATGGAAAAGAATATACAAAGGAAAACTTTCTCCCGGTAGAGGAGTTCTACAGCAAAATGCGTGCAGGAAGTATGCCGACAACTTCACAGGTGAATCCGGAAAGGGTCAGAGCACTCTTTGAGCCATATCTTAAGGAGGGAAAGGATATCCTTCATATCGCGTTTTCTTCCGGACTCAGTGGAACCTTTAACAGCTGTCGTATCGCAGCACAGGAACTGATGGAGGAGTATCCGGAGAGAAAGATCCAGGTTGTAGATTCCCTGGCCGCTTCTCTGGGACAGGGGCTTCTGGTTTATCTGGCACAGCGCCGCAAGGAAGAGGGGGCTGACTTTGACAGTGTTGCTCAGTGGACAGAAGAACACAAGAAAAACATCGTACATCTTTTTACCGTAGATGATCTGAATCATCTTTATCGTGGAGGGCGTGTGTCCCGGACAACAGCAATCCTTGGCGGAATGCTGAATATCAAGCCAATCCTGCATGTGGATGACGAGGGCAAACTGATTCCGATAGGAAAGGTGCGAGGAAGAAAGAAATCACTTCTTGAACTGGTGACACTGATGGACAGCAAGATCGGAAGCTATGCGAAATCCTGCGATACGATCTTTATCAGTCATGGTGACTGTCGTGAGGAGGCGGAATTTCTTGCGGCAAAAGTAAAAGAAAAATATCATATCACAACAGAACTGATCAATGATGTCGGTGCAGTGATTGGAGCACATTCCGGACCGGGGACAATGGCATTATTTTTTGTAGGCGATGTAAGATAAATGTAACAAATTTAAAAAAAACGTAAAATATGCTTGCCTTTTTCAGGAAAGTTTATTACAATATTCTATGGTACAAAATAGAAACCAAACTTGTGGGGTATTGGAAAGGAATAGAATATGAAAATGGCAGGGATACATAAACGATGTAAGATGTACGGACTTTCAGTGCTGTTGATGCTTATGATGTTGCTGGGGAGCGGGATATCTGTAAATGCGGCATCATCCGGTATTGCAAAGCAGACAGTCAGGACAGCTGTGGCTTCTTCTGGAACGCAGGCAATAAGAATTCAGTGGAATAAGGTTTCTGGTGCGAATGGCTATATCATATATCGACGGGAGTCTCAGAGAAAACCCTATAAGATATATCGCAAGATAACATCAGGAAGTACAACGACCTATCTGGACAGAAATCTTCCGGGGGCAAAGGTATACCAGTATGCAGTACGGGCATATTGCAAAGAAAAAGGTAAGAATGTTTTAAGTAAATATACTTCCGTTCTCGGGGCAACCAGACCATCTGGCACAACCGCAACGATCCAGGCAGTTTCCAGTAACCAGATAAATGTTTCCTGGAAGGCTGTGAACAGAGCAGATGGCTATCGTATTTACAGGCAGCTGGGTGGTAAGTGGAGTCTTGTAGCGGATGTGGCTGCTTCCAAAACATCTTACGCAGACAAAACTGCAGCGTCAAATACCAGATATATATATACTGTAAGAGCCTATAAGAAGGCTGGTAATGTCAAGTATCTCGGTGTTCTGAAGAAGAGCAACGCAGTGACGACACCAAAGAAATCTGTTTCAGGTTCGAAGTTCACCAGTGCTCAGAAGGAAGTAATGAAAAAAATTCTCTATGCTGTGGAAACAGGCGGACAGATTTATGGAAATCAGAGATATGATGATTTCACAGAAGCCTACACCAACAGCAAGGCAGAGCATGCGATCACGATCGGTGCAGGTCAGTGGTATGCGACAGAGGCACAGCGACTTCTGAAACTGATCCATACAACAAGCCCGGAAACTTATAAGCAATATGATCCAAAGAATTATGTATGGAATGATGTTGTGAACAAAGACTGGTCAACCTATAAGTTATCCAAGAAATCCGGAAGAGCAAAGATCATCGTAAATCTGATCAAATCACCGGCAGGTATTAAATGCCAGGATTATCTGATGTATAAGCAGATCGAGGAATACGAAGAAGAAGTACGTGCACTTGGGGTAACGGATGCAAGAGCAGTGGGCGAGTGCATCAACATCCGCCATCATGGAGGATATGGCTCTGTGACCAGAGTACTTGGCAAAACAAAAGGCGGTTATACGCTTGACAATATTTATAAGGCAATGAGCACAGATACAGGAAATCAGGTAGGAACTTATAAGGAGCGTCAGAAGAAAGTATATGCCTGGCTCAAGGCTTACATGAACTAAATAAGATATCACGAAATGACTGGCTTTTATGAAAGACCGGTCATTTTTTTCGGGAAATATCGTTGCACGAAGGAGAAGATAAATGCTATAATATGTACAGACTGAACGCCTTTAAGGGCGGAGAGATACGAGGAGAAAAAAATGATCCTGACAGAAGATAAAACTTATACAATATCACTGGAAACAGAGGACAACAGCAGTGACAGTGTGCTGATAAACAAGACTATAGAGCTGGAGTTTTCAAATAGGGAACTCCTTCATTCGATCATTACCTGCGGAATGCCGATCCAGAGGCTGACGACACTCTATCCTGAGAAACGCAGAATGGAAGTGATTTATAAACTTTTTTTGGTGGAGACGGCATTGGAGACAGAAGGTGACAGACTCAAAAAGGCCAAAAAGATCGCCTATCTGGATTCTTCGGAGAAAAGTGTGATTTCCTATTATATGGGTATGTTTCTGACAAAGATGATCAGCAATCGTCTGTATAATGTGGATTATCTGACACATCTGAGTCTGATCCATGCACCACAGCAGGAGGAATTTATTGATTTCTTTGCAAGTGAATGGAGACAGGAGATGATTGGTCGCAGATCCGGCGAGGAGAACTGGAGCGTGTGGGAAGCCAAGGGAGGCAGTAATCGCCGTGAGCAGGCACTTAAGAAGGGAGCACAGCAGCTGGAGGCAATCGGTACAGTGAATGGTGCAGAACCGGATCCAGGAGTTGTCTGCATGACCTATTATGATCATGGATATCTGTGTGGAATCTTACGAGAACCGGCCTGCGATGCAAAAGGAGAGCAGGTTGCATTCACACAGGAAGAGTTTTACAGAGCATATTATGAACCGATATGTGAGCTGTTTCTGGATAAGGAAAGCGGTCTGAGTCTTCATGGTGCGAATGCAGAGATCGCACTGACGGTCCCGTATTTTTCTGAGAAGCATGAAGAACCGGAGGAACGTAAGATTCGGATCGGAATCTCACGCAAATTGTTGCAGGCACTGATGGAGGAGGACTATTCTCTGGCTTTTAAACTTGCAGGAGAGCACTCAGAGACAGAATGCCCGAAGGGAGCATATCTGGGAGCGGATGGGATCTATATCCGATAAATCAGAATAGAATCGTTGAAATGACTGTGGATTTTATTCATTTCGCACAAAATATTCCTCCCGGAACAAAATCCGGGAGGCTTTTTTGATATAAAATTAATCAAATATTGTAATCAGCTCACGAATATGGCATAATAAATAAGGCAATGTTAAAACTAAGAGAAAAGAAAGTTAAGAAAACGTAAAAAACAGAAGGTGTCGGTTCTGCACAGATTCATGCAGAGCGAAAAGACAACAGAGGAGAAACTTATGGCAATATTTTCAATGGTCTTATCTTTACTCTCAGGAGTAGCACTATTTTTGTTTGGAATGTCTCTGATGGGCGATGGCCTGAAGCTGGTAGCAGGAAATAAGCTGGAGGCATTTCTGTATCGTATGACCAACACTCCGCTGAAGGGAGTTGCACTGGGAACCTGTGTTACCAGTGTGATTCAGTCTTCCTCAGCAACAACGGTAATGGTTATTGGCTTTGTAAACTCCGGTATGATGAAACTGAAACAGGCGATCGGTATCATCATGGGTGCCAACATCGGAACCAGTATTACAGGATGGATTCTTTGTCTTTCCTATATTAAGGGATCCGGCGGGATCGCAAGTATTCTTTCCACAGCAACGATCTCGGCAGTGGTGGCGGTGATCGGTATCATCCTCCGTATGTTCTGCAAACGGTCTGTACATAAGAACATCGGAAATATCATGCTTGGTTTTTCTATCCTTATGACAGGAATGCAGATGATGAGTGGTGCTGTGTCACCTCTGCGTGAGAGTGAAGTATTTATTGATATGCTGACAATGTTCTCCAACCCGATCGCGGGTATTCTGGTAGGTATTCTGTTTACCGCAGTACTTCAGAGTGCATCAGCGACAGTTGGTGTACTGCAGGCACTTTCTGTAACTGGTATCCTGACTTTTGCAAGTGCATTTCCGATTGTACTTGGTATCGGTGTCGGTGCGGCCTGTCCGGTTCTGATCTCTGCGATTGGAGCGAATAAGAATGGCAAGAGAACAGCACTGATCTATCTGATGAATGACCTGTTTGGTCTGATTTTGTGGTCCGTGATCTTTTACACAGTCAATGCAGTCGTTCATTTCGAATTTATGGATATGATCATGACTCCTGTAACCATTGCAGCTCTGAATACCGTATTCCGTGTGGCAACAGTTGTGGTTCTGTTCCCATTTATTCCGAAGCTTGAGAAACTGGTATGTTATCTGGTCAAAGACAGTGCTGAGGAACTGGAGGATGAGGCAGACTTCGACCTCCTTGAGGAGCGTCTGATTAACTATCCGGCACTTGCCATCGGTCAGTGCCACCGTGCAATGAATGGAATGTCCAAGAAGCTGCGTAAGAATGTCAACAGAGCGATGAACCTTCTGAATGATTATCAGCAGGATAAATATGACAAGGTTCAGCGTAAGGAAGACCTGATCGACAAGTACGAGAGTCGTCTTGGAGATTATCTGATTCAGCTTACCAAGCGCGAGATGAATACAGCACAGACAAGACAGGTTTCTCTGTATCTTCATACGATCAATGACTTTGAGAGAATTGGAGACCATGCATCTTACATTGCACATATGGCCAATGAAATGCATGACAATCATACACAGTTTTCCCAGGCAGCCTGGGATGAACTGAACATCGTTATGGAGGCAGTCCGTGAGGAAATCAATGTGACCTGCAATGCCTTTATGAACGATGACAGAGAGGCGGCACAGAGAGTGGCTCCTCTGGGAGCGGTCATCACGAATCTTTGTGATGAACTCAAAATGCATCATGTTGCACGACTCAGCAAGGGCGATTGTGGACTGGAAGAAGGAACGGTATTCAATGATATCCTGAATAGCTTTGGCCGTATTGCAGCACACTGTGCAAGTGCCATGATGGCTCTTATGAAGAGCGGAGAAGAAGACCCGGATCTTCATATCCATGATTCCAAGGTTTATCCGACAGATACCGTGGAATATTACTCATACTTCAATGAATACAGACAGAAGTATGATATTGATGTTATGGGGAATGGCGAGAACCATGTTGTGAGTATGGAGCCAGAAGAAGTAGAATAATAGCATAACAAAAGATACAGGACAGACGAGATGTCTGTCCTGTACTTTTTTTCTGTAACAGGATATTATTTGCGAGGGAAATGCGTCAGAAGGATATGGTATAGCGGGAGCCGGCAATATATTCACGGCTGATGTATAAAGGTTCTCCCTTTGGAGTCTGCATGTAGGAATCAAGTATCATCAGCGGATCTCCCGGTGAGAGATTTAAAGTCTGCGCCATATCTGCTGATGCAACCGTAACAGAAACCGTACTTCTGCTGGAAGCAGCAATGGAATATCTGTAAGCAGACTTCAGATATTCAAAAAAAGATCCGTTTTCCACAGCATCTGGATCAAAATTCGGAAAAAGCCGTACTGGAAGCCAGGTATGTACATCAATAACAGGGATTTCATCAGCCAGAAGAAGTCTCTCCAGGAAAAAAACTTCCTCATCAGGGGCAAGCTTAAGAAAATCAGAAGTTACGTTATCCGAAGATTTCCGGCAGAAGGTCAGCACATGAGAATGGGGAACCCGGCCATTCTGACGACAGGATTCAGAAAAACTCATGTTTTTTTGAGTCTCAAACTTGCGGAAGATCATAGGAGACTTCACGAAAGTTCCCTTTCCCTGATGTTTGACAAGATACCCCTGGGTACAAAGTTCCTCAACGGTTCGCCGCACAGTGATTCTGCTGACCTGATAAAGTTCTGCCAGTTCTGGTTCTGTGGGGATTTTTTCTCCAGGTTTGTATGTTCCGTTTTTGATCTGGCTGGCAATGATATCCATAAGCTGTTTATAAAGAGGCTGAATTGAATTTTTATTTAACATGAAAAGAATCCTTTCTGATGATGTTCACAATCAGTATTTTACTATAGTACGGATGTATTTGTCCAGTGAGATACAGGATCCGGAGGGCTTTTCATCAGGAAAACATGAATAATTACTCACAAATAATGAATATACTCTTTACTATAACGTTATAATATGTTATATTCTTTAAAAAAGTAAATCGTAAAAGCGAAAAATGAAAAACAAGTCTGTAAAGTCTTCAAAACCCTGTATTTTTAAAGGACTCTGAAGATTTTCAGATTAAGATCATGAAAACTGGAGGATGAAAAATGGACGCAGTAAAAATTGTAAATAAGATCAGTAAAGAGCATGGTACGATTAAAAACGTGTATTTTCTTGCATGCGGAGGATCTCTGGTAGATTTATATCCGGGATATTATTTCCTGCGTGCAGAGTCAGCAGTGATGGACGCACAGTGGATCCCGGCCAGGGAATTTGCCCTGACTCCGCCGAAGAAACTTGGAAAAGACAGTCTGCTGATCATCTGTTCACACAGTGGAAAGACCAGAGAATGCCTGGAAGCTGCCAGAACAGGACTGGATGCAGGGGCAGCAGTTGTAACCCTGACACATGCACCGGGATCTGCCTGTGATACCACGGAGTGGATCTCCATCGTATATGACTGGGCGCCGGGAGTAAAAGAGGCAGAGAAACCACAGGGAATCGTTCTCAATCTTCTGAATGAGCTTATGAAAGTCCAGGAGCCGGGATATGAGCTTTATGACAAGATTACAGAGGGATTTCATAAAATTGATGCCATCATTGCAGAAGCAGTAAAAGATCAGCAGAATGCTGCATGGCTTTTTGCAGAAAAATATTCTGAGGAGCCGAATCTTTATATTATGGCATCAGGAGCATCTTATTCACAGGCGTATGGTTTTGCTATCTGCTCCCTTCAGGAAATGCAGTGGATGGACTGCGGATATCTGAATAGTGCAGAATATTTCCACGGACCGTTTGAGGTGACAGATGAGAATCACCTTTATATCCTTATGATGAGTCGTGGAAGAAACCGTATGATGGATGAACGTGTTCTGACCTTCCTCGAGAAATATGGAAAAAAATATGAAGTGATCGATGCAGACAAGCTTGGAATGGCAGCGATCGATGACAGCTGTGTGGAATATTTTACACCAATGCTTTTCTATACCATGACAACGGTTTACCGTACCGCACTGCAGGATAAACGCCGTCATCCGCTGGATATGAGAAGATATATGGGTGTTGTGGAATACTAAAAATGCTGCTGTGCCTGTGCACAGGGAAAGGAGAAAAAATGAGCAGATACAGTACCAAACTCCTTGGTTTTGGAGATAATGTTGTAGATATCTATGATCATCTGAAGACCATGTATCCAGGCGGTAACTGCGTAAATGTCAGCGTTTACGGAAAAATGGCAGGCTGTGAAAAAACAGCCTACATGGGATATTTTGGAGATGATGACTGGGCGGAACTGATTATGGATGCTCTGGAAAAAATTGGTGTGGAAACTGTAAAGTGTGAACAGCTTCACGGTGAAAACGGATATTCCAGAATTACATTAAAGGACGGAGACCGTGAGTTCCTGGACTTTAATGAAGGCGGCATTCGTGGTAAAACACCATATATCCTCGATGATTCTGATGTGGAATATATGAAAGGCTTCGATGTAGTACACAGTGGAAATTATTCTTTTACTGAGAGCGAACTCCACAAGATCAAAGAGGCCGGAATTCCGGTTTCCTTTGATTTTTCTGATGATTCCACAGAAGAATATTATGAAAAAACAGCACCGGATGTTACATATGCGTTCTGTTCTTTTGATGGAACCGATGAGGAGGCAAAAGCACATCTGAAAAAGATTATCTCCATGGGACCAAAGCTTGCCATGGCTTCCAGAGGTGCGAAAGGCTGCATCCTTTATAACGGTGAGAAATTTTTTGCTCAGAAAGCGGCTCCTCTTACAGAAGTAAAAGACACTCTCGGCGCGGGAGATTCCCTTATCGCCTCTTTCCTTACCGGATATATTGGAAGAGTAAAAGATGGCATGGATGAGGAAACTGCGATCCGTGAGAGCCTTGAAGAAGCATCTGCCTTTGCTGCGGGCATTTGTGGCATGGAAGGCGCTTTTGGCTACGGAAAAAAATACGAATAACAGGAGGAAAAACAATGGAACGCAATGGAAAAAGCAGAGCTCTTATTTGCTTTGTACTGTGTATGATCATGGCTCTGCCAGTATATTTCGGCAGCACAGTGCCAGTAAGAGCGGCGGATCAGCAGACCATCATCGTAGGAACGAATGCAGAGTATTCACCGTTTGAATATCTGGACGATGATGGAAATATTACAGGTTTTGACTACGATCTTCTGGAGGCTATTGCCCAGGAAGAAAATGTGAAGCTGGTGTGGAAGGATATGCCTTTCGATTCCCTGATGGGTTCCATGGAGGCTGGTGATGTGCAGGTGATCGCTGCCGGAATAGGACCTACCGAGGATCGCAAAAAGAGCGTAGATTTTTCTGATGTCTATTATACGGGTACACAATGCATTGTCAGCCGTAAGGATAATCCGATCAAAGATTTTGAGGAGATGTCAGGAAAGACCGTTGCAGTTCTGGAGGGTGCACAGAGTGATATGATCGCATCCGGCGAGACTACAGATTACGGTGAAGTCAAAGATGCCAGGGTAAAAAGATTCAAAAATGCTTCCAGTGCGGTGATGGAGTTGAAAAACGGCGGAGCTGATGCAGTCCTGATCGACAATATCATGGCTGAAATCTACTGCAAACAGAATTCTGATCTGCAGTATGAGTCTGTGCCAAGTACAGCTGAGGATACCGTTTTCTGTATTGAAAAGGGAAATGCAGAGATTGTTCAGATCATCAATGACGGACTCGCAAAGGTTAAGAAATCCGGTGCTTACGATGATCTTTACCAGAAATATTTTGTAGATACAGTGGATAATAGCGATGATGTGACCGATGTAGCTGCAGCAGACGGATTCCTGGGACTTTTAAGCTTTATTTTCCTTCAGGATAATCGCTGGAAGTTTTATATCAACGGTCTTGGAATTACACTGGTCGTTTCACTTCTGTCCGTGATCGTGGGTATTCTGATCGGTCTTGTGGTGGCTCTGGTACGCCTTGGAGCCGCAAAAAAAGGCCGAAAAACCATTCCTTCGACAATCGCCGATATTTATGTTGATGTGATTCGTGGAACACCGTCGGTTCTTCAGCTGATGATTATTTATTTTGCAGTATTCCACAGCAGACTGGGATATGTGGCGGCAGTGGCCAGCTTCGGCATTAACAGTGGTGCATATGTTTCCGAGGTTATCCGTGGAGGTATTTTGTCTGTAGACAAAGGTCAGAGTGAGGCAGGCCGTTCTCTTGGTCTGGGATATAAAGACACCATGCGTTTCATTATCATTCCGCAGGCAGTAAAAACAATCCTTCCGGCAATGGGCAATGAGTTTATCCAGCTGATCAAAGAGACTTCTATTTTGGGTTATGTAGGAATCATGGATCTGACGAAAGCGGCAAGCTATGTTTCTTCCCGTACCTATCAGATGTTCATTCCGCTGGTCGTAGCAGGTATCATGTATTATCTGATCGTGAAATGCCTGAGCATTCTTCTGAAGAGATTTGAAAGGAGACTGAGAGAAAGTGATTGATGTTAAGAATCTGAAAAAGTCCTTCGGGGACATACACGTATTAAAGGGAATCACAACTCATGTAAACAAAGGTGAGTGTATCTGTATCATTGGTCCGTCCGGTTCCGGAAAATCCACTTTCCTGCGCTGTCTGAATCTCCTGGAAAAACCGGAGGAAGGTGAGATCATAGTAAACGGGCAGCAGATTCTGGATCCGAAACTGAATGTTGATAAATTCAGAGAAAATGTGGGTATGGTTTTTCAGCATTTCAACCTTTTTCCGAACATGACCGTATTAAAAAATATTACGCTTGCGCCGGTACGCCTCGGCAAATGGAAGGCAGAAGAGGCAGACCAGAGGGCCAGGAAGCTTCTGAAAAGAGTGGGACTTGAGGAGAAAGCGGATGTTTATCCGGGACAGCTCTCCGGCGGACAGAAGCAGAGGGTTGCGATTGCCAGAGCACTGGCGATGAACCCGGAAGTACTGCTGTTTGATGAACCGACATCAGCCCTTGATCCGGAGATGGTCGGGGAGGTTCTTGAGGTTATGAAAGAACTTGCAAAAGAAGGCATGACCATGCTGGTTGTTACCCATGAGATGGGATTTGCAAGGGAAGTCAGTGACCGGGTACTCTTTATGGACAACGGGGTGATCCTTGAGGACAGAAATCCGAAGGAACTGTTTGGAAATCCAAAAGAGGAAAGGACGAAGGAGTTTCTTTCCAAAGTACTGTAGATAAAAAGATTGCGATGTGTGGTAAAAAAGGACTATGCATCGCAATTTTTTTACTTTTTTGTCCGATGTTTTTCAGTCCGAAAAAATTTACAACTCCATGGTAAAGCAATCCGGGCAGTTTTGGAAGTTATGAAAAAAGTAGAACCTTTGCATATTTAGGGCTAGCCGAAGAGCAGACATCTTGGTACAATAGAGAAACAGGATATGCACTGCTATCGGTAAGAGAAAGGATATTCTTACAGGAACAGATATCGAATAATTTGGAGAGAGCTATATGAAAAAGTTTAAGATAAATGTACAGAGGTATATCTGTATTTTATTATGCCTTGTTTTATATATTACTGTACTTACTCTTCCTGTATCAGCAGAGGAAGCAAAAAGTCGGACAGTCAGAGTAGGCTGGTATGAGGGAACCTATAATACCACAGAACCAAACGGTGAGAAGAGAGGCTACTGTTACGAATATCAGCAGACAGTGGCTGCACATACCGGATGGAAGTATGAATATGTGGAGGGAAACTGGGCAGAACTGATGAGCATGCTGAAAAGTGGAGAAATCGATCTGCTGGGAGGTATCTCCTATGCAGAGGAACGTTCCACTTCCATGCTTTTTTCAGAACTGCCTATGGGCGAGGAGAAATATTACCTTTATATAAATCCGTCTGATACAGATATCTCAGTTTCAGATCTGACTACATTGAATGGGAAGAGGATCGGGGTGATGCCGGATACACTTTCTACAAGACGGTTCTATGAGTGGGAGAAAGGTCATGGAGTGGACACGCAAAAGGTTGATATTACCAGCACAGATGATGCCCGTCAGAAAATGCAAAATCAGGAAATTGACGGATTTGTTTTAAATGAGTCTCCACAGTGGGAAAGAGACAACATTTCTCCTGTTCTTCTGATCGGCAGCTCCTATAACTATTTTGCAGTCAGCAAAAAATGCCCGGATCTGAAAGAGGAGTTGGATCAGGCAATGCAGAAGATAGAAAAAGAGAATCCTTTTTATGAAGAAGATCTTTATAAGAGGTATCTTTCAGCAAATCCTATTGAAACTCTTTCGGATGAGGAGCAGAACTGGCTGGAACAGCATGGGGCGGTCAGGATTGGATATCTGAAAAATGATGTGGGTGTCAGCCTGGTGGATGAAGAGTCAGAGGAACCGGTAGGAATTCTTAACGATTATATCAGTCTGGCTTCCGACTGTATGGAAGAAAAAAATATAGAATTTCAGACGACAGGATTTGATTCCCAGGAGGAAGAGTTGCAGGCATTAAAGGATAACAGGATTGATATGATTTTTCATATGAATCAGAATCCATATGAAGCTGAGTAGAACGATATTATATTGTCAAATACTGTTTTTGAAGTCAATGCTGCAGTGCTCACCGGTGCTAAGAAGTTTGACGAAAATAAAGAGAATACAGTGGCAGTGAGCAGAAGCAACCTGCTAGGAAAGTGGTATATTTCTTTTAATTATCCTTTCTGGAAAATAAAGGAATATGACTCATCTGCTGAGGTTGAGAAAGCAGTCCAAAGTGGTGAGGCAGACTGCTTTGTTGTGAAGGCAGGACAGTCATTAAAGACGCTGGAGGACAGCAAAATGCACAGCGTTTTTCTTACGAAATCCGGCGATTCCTGCTTTGCAGTCACCAGGGAAAATACAACATTAATGAATATCCTGAATAAAACCATTCAGACTCTGCCTGCTTCCAGACTTTCAAGTTTGTTTTCTGTATATGAAAACACACCGGGGAAGGTTACTCTGGCAGATTATATAAAGGATAATCTGCGGGTAGTTTCCATTAGTTTTGTAAGTGTGACCCTGGTTATTATACTGATTATAGGTTACCTGATGATAAAAGCAAGAAAGGCCCAGATTCAGGCAGAAAAGGCCAATGCTGCCAAATCAGATTTCCTTTTCAATATGTCACATGATATCCGGACACCGATGAATGCCCTGCTGGGATACAGTGAACTGATGAAAAGGGAACTGACAGATCCGAAGCTTCTGGATTATCAGGAAAAGATGGAACAGTCCGGAAATCTGCTGCTGTCTATTATCAATAATGTGCTGGACATGGCCCGGATTGAAAGTGGTAAGATGGAACTGGATGAAAATTATGTGAAGATCAGCGATATTTATCTGGGAGTTTACAGAATTTTTCAGATAGAAGCGGAGAAAAAGGGAATCCATCTTGAGATGGAGTATGACGTGCTGCATGAACATGTAATCTGCGATGAGACAAAGAACAGGGAAGTTTTTCTCAATCTGCTCAGCAATGCGATAAAATATACAGCTTCAGGGGGAACGGTTACCATAAGGATCACAGAGCTTGACTGTGACAGGGGAGGCTATGTGCGGATACAGACTCAGGTAATTGATACAGGTATTGGAATGAGTGAAGAATTCCTGCCATCCCTGTTTGAGGCTTTCGCCCGGGAACGCAATACAACAGCTGGAAAGGTTGCGGGAACAGGCCTGGGAATGCCAATCATAAAGAAGTATGTTGATATGATGGGCGGAAGCATTGAAGTAGAAAGTAAGCTGGGAGAAGGAAGCAAATTTACAGTTATCATGGAATACAGGATTGCTGATAAGGGTTACTACGAGCAGGATACGAATCCGTCTCCGGATACAGAGGAAACAGACTGGATCAGCGGAAAACATGTTCTGCTGGCTGAGGATAATGACCTGAATGCGGAAATCGCAGAGTTTATCCTGGAGGATATGGGACTTATTGTTGATCGTGTTGAGGACGGGATTCAATGTGTGGCAAGGATGGAACAGAAACCAGCAGGAACCTATGATCTGATCCTTATGGACATCCAGATGCCGAACATGGATGGATATAAGGCAACTCAGGCAATCAGAAGGCTGGCAGATAAGAAAAAAGCCGGTATTCCGATCATAGCTATGACAGCCAATGCATTTGAGGAAGACAGAAAAAAGGCATTTGAAAAAGGAATGAACGGACATATTGCGAAGCCTGTTGATGCAGAAAAAGTTAAGAAAACTATTCTTTCAGCTTTAAGCAGGCAGAGCGAACAAGTAACATACTAAGAATACAACTACTATTTCTAAAATATCACCGCCAGCTTAGAGCGGATCAGGAGAAATTATATGGATCATTTTGAATTAGTATCTGAATACCAACCAACCGGCGACCAGCCCCAGGCCATCGAAAAACTGGTCAAAGGCTTTCAAGAAGGCAACCAGTTCGAGACTTTACTAGGTGTCACCGGTTCCGGTAAGACCTTTACCATGGCGAACGTTATCGCAAAGCTTAACAAGCCAACTTTGGTACTTGCACACAATAAAACACTGGCAGCGCAGCTTTACGGAGAGATGAAGGAATTCTTCCCTGAGAACGCAGTGGAATACTTTGTCTCCTATTACGATTACTATCAGCCGGAGGCATATGTCCCGTCCACCGATACTTATATCGCGAAGGATGCGTCTACCAATGACGAGATCGACAAGCTTCGGCTTTCTGCGACAGCGGCACTCTGCGAGCGCAAAGATGTCATTGTGGTTTCTTCCGTATCCTGCATCTATGGTCTGGGTGCACCGGAAGAATTTTTCGACATGATGATCTCCCTGCGTCCAGGCATGGAGAAGGACAGGGACGATGTGATCAGGGAGCTGATCGATATCCAGTATAACCGTAACGAGATGGATTTTCACCGAGGCACCTTCCGCGTGCGTGGAGATGTACTGGAAATCTTTCCTGCAAATTATTCAGACCGTGCGATCCGCGTGGAATTTTTCGGAGATGAGATCGACCGTATCACAGAAGTTGATGTACTGACAGGCGAAATACGAAATGAACTGAAGCATGCGGCGATTTTTCCGGCTTCCCATTATGTTGTGCCGCAGGAAAAAATCCAGAAGGCAGCGGATGCGATCCTGGAAGAAATGAAGGAACAGGTTTCCTATTTTAAAAGTGAAGATAAACTGATCGAGGCACAGAGAATTGCCGAGAGAACGAATTTCGATGTAGAAATGATGAAGGAAACAGGTTTTTGTTCCGGTATTGAGAATTATTCCAGACACCTTACCGGGCTTAAGCCGGGACAGCCGCCGTATACCCTGATGGACTACTTTAAAGACGACTTTCTTCTTATTATAGATGAGTCCCATAAGACCGTTTCGCAGGTCGGAGGAATGTATGCCGGTGATCAGAGCCGCAAGCAGACACTGGTGGATTATGGCTTCCGTCTGCCTTCGGCAAAGGATAACCGTCCGCTGAGTTTTGATGAATTTGAAAATAAACTGGATCAGGTTCTGTTTGTCTCGGCAACACCGGGACAGTATGAAGCGGAGCATGAGCTTCTGCGTGCAGAGCAGATCATCCGTCCGACAGGTCTTCTCGATCCGAAGGTCGAGGTTCGCCCGATCGAGGGTCAGATTGATGATCTGATCAGTGAGGTAAACAAAGAAACGGACAGGGGACACAAGATTCTGATCACGACTCTTACGAAACGAATGGCGGAGGATCTGACAGAATACATGAAGGATGTGGGAATCCGGGTCAGATATCTGCATTCGGATATTGATACACTGGAGCGGGCAGAAATTATCCGTGATATGCGTCTGGATGTGTTTGATGTGCTGGTTGGAATCAATCTTTTGCGAGAGGGTCTGGATATTCCGGAGATCACGCTGGTTGCCATCCTTGATGCGGATAAGGAGGGATTTCTCCGTTCAGAGGTTTCGCTGATCCAGACGATCGGACGGGCAGCCCGAAACAGCGAAGGCCATGTTATCATGTATGCCGATGTGATGACGGATTCCATGAGAAATGCGATTCAGGAAACAGAACGAAGAAGAAGTATTCAGGAAGCATACAACAAAGAACATGGAATCACACCTACTACGATCAGAAAGGCAGTCCGTGACCTGATCACGGTTTCTAAAGCGGTTGCTGAGACAGAGGATAAGCTGAAAAAGGATCCGGAGTCCATGAACCGTAAGGAACTCATGAAGCTGATCACGAAGGTTGAGAAACAGATGCGTGAGGCGGCGGCGAACCTGAACTTTGAACAGGCAGCAGAGCTCAGAGACAAGATGATCGAACTGAAGAAAAATCTGGAAGAACTGGAAGCGTAAGGAGAATCCGGCATCTTGATATATATATAACAAGATCCTAAAGTCCGGCATCGCAGAACAGTGATGTAACTGCAAAATATTTACACTTTACTCTTGTACAGTAATGGAGAGAGTGATAAAATAAAACCATTATGTAGAAAGAGGGAGTCGATATGCAGTTTTCCAAAAGATTAGACAGATTTGGAGAGGAAATCTTTGCGGCCCTGAACAACAGACGGATGGAGCTGGAGCAGCAGGGTATGAAAATTTATAATATGAGTGTGGGAACACCGGATTTTAAGACGCCGGAACACATCAAGAAGGCCCTGGCAGAAGCTGCCATGGATGATAACAACTGGAAATACAGCCTCAGAGACCTTCCGGAGCTTCTGGAAGCAGTCTGTGAGTATTATAAGAAACGATTTGATGTTGAGCTGACACCGGATATGGTCATGACCGTTTACGGAAGCCAGGAAGGCATGGGACATCTGGGAATGGCACTCTGTGATGAAGGGGATGTCGTTCTTCTTCCGGATCCGTGTTATCCGGTATTTGCAGCGGGAAGCCTGATGGCAGGAGCAATACCATGCTATTATCCACTGGTGGCAGAGCATGATTTTCTTCCATATGTAAAGGATATCCCGGAAGAAGTTGCAAAAAAGGCCAAATATATGGTAGTTTCTCTTCCGTCCAACCCGGTAGGAAGTATCGCCACGCCGGGACTTTATGAAGAAATCGTGGCATTTGCCAGAAAGTATGACATTCTGATCATCCATGACAATGCCTACAGCGATATTATCTTTGATGGGGCGCATGGGGGAAGTTTTCTGGCAACAGAAGGTGCGAAGGAAATCGGAGTGGAGTTCTTCAGTCTTTCCAAGTCCTTCAATGTGACCGGAGCAAGGATCAGTTTTTTGGTGGGCCGTCCGGATGTGATTGCCGCACTTCGTAAACTTAGAAGCCAGATTGATTTTGGAATGTTCCTTCCTATTCAGAAAGCCGCGATCGCTGCACTGAAAGGACCGCTCGAGAGCGTCAGGGAGCAGTGCCAGATGTATCAGGAGAGAAGAGATGCCCTCTGCAATGGACTCAGAGAGATCGGATGGGAACTCCCGAATGGCAAGGGAACGATGTTTGTCTGGGCCAAAATCCCGAAAGGACGGACGGACAGTATGGCGTTCTGCATGGAACTGATGGAAAAAGCCGGTGTGATCGTGACACCGGGAGCAAGTTTTGGACCTCATGGAGAGGGCTATGTACGTTTCGCTCTGGTGCTTCCGCCGGAGAAGATCAGAGAAGTGGTAGAGTCCATCCGCAGAAGCGGCCTGTAATTGTACAGAACAGAACAAAAATTAAAAATCACAGGAAAGATATCAGATGGGGAAGGTCGAGAAATGTCAGATTTCCTTAATCTGTGTCTGAACTGTGATTTTTGTGTTTTTTTCAAAAAATTCGTAATTATCTGTTGACAAATAATTACGACAGTGCTATCTTAACACTATAGATGTTAGCACTCCTTAATGATGAGTGCTAACAGACTAAACGGAAAGGAGCTGGGAACATGGATGAACAACTGACAGATCGTAAGAAACGAATTCTCAAGGCGATCATCAGAACATACATGGAGACAGGCGAACCGGTAGGATCCAGGACGATTTCCAAGGATAAGGATCTGAATGTCAGCTCAGCAACAATCCGGAATGAGATGTCTGATCTGACAGAGATGGGATATATTGTTCAGCCACATACATCGGCAGGAAGAATACCTTCCGATAAGGGCTACAGGCTTTATGTGGATGAGCTGATGCGCGAGAAGGAGGATGAGATCGAGGAACTCCGTAATCTGATGATTGAGAAGACTGACAAGATGGATAAGGTGCTTAAGAAAGTAGCACGTGTTCTTGCTTCCAACACCAATTACGCGACGATGATTTCCGTTCCTCAGTACAGCGGAAGCAAGCTGAAATTTATTCAGTTATCCCGTGTCAATGAATTGCAGCTGGTAGCAGTTGTTGTATGCGAAGGCAATGTCATCCGAAATCAGATCATCGATCTGGATGAAGAGATGGACGATGAGACGATCCTGAAGCTGAACCTGCTTCTGAATACCAATCTGAACGGACTGCCGATCCAGGATATCAACCTTGGCATGATCGCCAGATTGAAAGAACAGGCAGGCATTCACAGCGGACTGGTGGCAAGAGTGCTGGATGCAGTTGCAGCTACGATTCATGTTGATGAAGACGATATGGAAATCTATACGTCAGGAGCCACGAACTTCTTTAAGTATCCGGAGTTATCCGATACGACGAAGGCGACCGGCCTGATCTCCACATTTGAAGAGAAACAACAGCTGGTGGATCTAGTCAAGGAGCGTATGGCAGATGACAGTACCGGAGTTCAGGTGTATATCGGAGATGAACTTCCGATCTCGACTATGAAGGACTGCAGTGTTGTGACTGCAACCTATGAGCTGGGCGAAGGAATGCATGGAACGATCGGTATTGTAGGTCCGAAACGAATGGATTATGAGAATGTGGTAAACAGTCTGAAGACCCTCAAGGTAGAACTTGATCAGGTTTTCACCAAAAATAAAAGCAATGAAGACGGCTAGAAGCCAGAGCAGAAAGGCGGTAAAAAAAAGTGTCAGAAGTAAATAAAAATGCGGCAAATGAGCAGGAAGAAACAGAGAAGGATATTCCGGAAACAGAAACTGTGAACGAGCCGACAGAAGAATCGCCGGAAGCAACGGCAGGACAGGACGCACAGGCGGAGGAAACTGCCCAGGCAGATGACGATAAAGAAACAAAATCCAAAACATCTTTCTTCGGCAAGAAGAAAAAGGACAATAAATTAGAGCAGCAGGTTGAAGAACTGACAGACAGACTGAAGCGAAGCATGGCTGAGTTTGACAACTTCCGTAAACGTACAGAGAAGGAGAAATCCAGTATGTATGTGATCGGTGCGAAGGACATCATCGAGAAGATGCTTCCGATTGTGGATAACTTCGAAAGAGGTCTTACACAGGCTCCGGAAGGTGATCCGTTTGCAGATGGCATGCAGAAGATCTACAAACAGCTTATCACTACGATGGAAGGCATGGGAGTAGAACCGATCGAAGCTGTCGGCAAGGAATTCAACCCGGATTTCCATAATGCAGTGATGCATGTGGAGGATGAATCTGTTGGCGAGAACATCATTGTAGAGGAACTCCAGAAGGGTTACACCTACAAGGGATTCGTAGTTCGCCACAGCATGGTCAAAGTCGCAAACTGACCTAGAGTACTTAATAAATACAAGCGTAGCGCAGTATGAATTTAGTACGAAGGTCGTTCGAAGGAACTTAATGAGTCCGACTGAAAGGAAGGACGAATTTAGTGAATCGAACTTCATTATTATCAGATATTTAATTCAGGAGGAATATTATCATGGGAAAAATCATTGGTATTGACTTAGGTACAACAAACAGTTGTGTAGCCGTAATGGAAGGTGGACAGCCGACCGTTATCGCTAATACAGAAGGCGCAAGAACTACACCGTCTGTAGTTGCTTTTACAAAAACAGGAGAACGTCTCGTTGGTGAGCCTGCAAAACGTCAGGCAGTGACAAACGCAGACAGAACAATCTCCTCCATCAAGAGAGAGATGGGTACAGATTATCGTGTAACAATCGATGATAAGAAATACTCTCCGCAGGAAATCTCCGCAATGATTCTTCAGAAACTGAAAAAAGACGCAGAAGGATATCTTGGAGAGAGCGTAACAGAGGCTGTTATCACAGTTCCGGCTTACTTCAACGATGCTCAGCGTCAGGCAACCAAGGATGCCGGTAAGATCGCAGGTCTTGATGTAAAACGTATCATTAACGAGCCTACAGCAGCAGCTCTTGCTTATGGTCTTGACAACGAGAAAGAGCAGAAGATCATGGTTTACGACTTAGGTGGTGGTACCTTCGACGTATCTGTTATTGAAATCGGTGATGGAGTTATCGAGGTTCTTTCCACAGCAGGTAACAACCGTCTTGGTGGTGATGACTTTGACCAGAAGGTTACAGACTGGATGATCGAAGAATTCAAGAAAGCTGAGGGCGTAGACTTAAGCGCAGACAAGATGGCTCTTCAGAGACTGAAAGAAGCAGCAGAGAAAGCCAAAAAAGAACTTTCTTCCGCAACAACAACAAACATCAACCTTCCGTTCATCACTGCAACAGCAGAGGGACCGAAGCATTTCGATATGAACCTTACAAGAGCTAAATTTGATGAGCTGACACATGACCTGGTAGAGAAAACAGCTGAGCCGGTTCGCCGTGCACTGTCTGACGCAGGTATCACAGCTTCCGAACTTGGTCAGGTACTTCTGGTAGGTGGATCCACACGTATCCCGGCTGTACAGGATAAGGTAAAACAGCTGACAGGCAAAGAACCAAGCAAATCTCTGAACCCGGATGAATGTGTTGCACTTGGTGCTTCCGTACAGGGTGGTAAACTTGCAGGTGATGCAGGTGCCGGTGATATCCTTCTTCTGGATGTTACTCCGCTGTCACTGTCCATCGAGACAATGGGTGGTATCGCAACTCGTCTGATCGAGAGAAATACAACAATCCCGACCAAGAAGAGCCAGATCTTCTCTACAGCAGCAGATAACCAGACAGCAGTAGATATCAACGTAGTACAGGGTGAGCGTCAGTTCGCAAAAGACAACAAATCTCTCGGACAGTTCCGTCTGGATGGAATCCCGCCAGCACGTCGTGGTGTTCCGCAGATTGAGGTTACATTTGATATTGATGCCAACGGTATTGTAAATGTTTCTGCAAAAGACCTTGGAACAGGTAAAGAGCAGCACATCACAATCACAGCTGGTTCCAACATGTCTGACTCCGAGATCGACAAGGCAGTCAAAGAAGCTGCTGAGTTTGAAGCTCAGGATAAGAAACGTAAAGAGGGAATCGATACAAGAAACAATGCAGACTCCATGGTATTCCAGGTTGAGAATGCACTCAAAGAAGCAGGCGACAAGATCGATGCTAACGACAAAGCAGCTGTTGAGACAGACCTGAATGCACTGAAGGATCTCCTTGCTCAGACTGCAAATGCAGAACTGACAGATGCTCAGATCGCAGACATCAAAGCAGCTCAGGAAAAAATGATGGAAAGTGCTCAGAAACTTTTCGCTAAAATGTACGAGCAGACACAGCAGGCAGGCGGCCAGGCTGGCCCGAACCCGGGAGCAGGTGCAGCTCAGGGTGGAAATGAAGCAGGCTACAATGATGATGTTGTGGACGCTGACTACAAAGAGGTCTAAAAGTTACTGAGAAACAGATTAAATAATCATAAAGCCTCCGGTGCAGATGTCAGGTCTGCACGGGAGGCATCTTGGATATAAGAACTAAAGTAACTATTCAGAAGGTAGAGGATACTGAACAGTTAAGAACTAAAACTAAAGCATATAGGAAAGAGAAAAGATGGCTGATAAAAGAGATTACTATGAGGTCCTGGGTGTCAGCAAGACTGCCAGTGATTCAGAACTGAAGAGCGCGTACCGAAAATTAGCCAAAAAATATCATCCGGACGTAAACCCGGGAGATAAAGAAGCAGAGGCAAAGTTTAAAGAAGCTACAGAAGCATACAGTGTCTTAAGTGATGCAGACAAACGTAGACAGTACGATCAGTTTGGTCACGCTGCATTTGAGCAGGGTGGCGGTGGAGCCGGCGGCTACGGTGGATTTGGCGGTTTCGATGGCGCAGATATGGGAGACATTTTTGGAGATATTTTCGGAGATCTGTTCGGAGGCGGCGCAAGACGCCGTGCCAATAACGGACCAATGAAAGGTGCCAATTTACGTGCCCGTGTAAATATTACTTTTGAAGAAGCTATATTTGGCTGTGACAAAGAACTGGAGATCGTGCTGAAGGATGAATGTACTACCTGCCATGGAACAGGTGCAAAACCAGGAACACAGCCAGTTACCTGTCCGAAATGTAAAGGTGAAGGTCAGATTGTCTATACACAGCAGTCCATGTTTGGTATGGTCCGTAATGTACAGACCTGTCCGGACTGTAATGGAACCGGTAAGATCATCAAGGACAAATGCAGTGCCTGCCGTGGAACAGGATATACTTCTGCGCGCAAGAAGATTCAGGTTTCTATCCCAGCCGGTATCGACAATGGACAGAGCATACGCATCCGTGAGAAGGGAGAGCCGGGTACAAACGGCGGCCCGAGAGGCGACCTTCTTGTAGAGGTAAATGTAGCCCGTCATCCGATCTTCCAGAGACAGGATATGAATATCTATTCTACCGCACCACTGACTTATGCACAGGCAGCTCTGGGCGGTGAGATCCATATCAATACTGTTGATGGTGATGTTGTGTACGAAGTGAAACCGGGAACCCAGACAGATACACGTATCCGTCTTAAGGGTAAGGGTGTTCCTTCCCTGAGAAACAAAAATATCCGTGGTGATCACTACGTTACACTGATCGTTCAGGTTCCGACCAAGCTTAACGAGGAGGCAAAAGAAGCACTTCGCAGATTTGATGAGGCCTGTGGAAATGTCACCCTCGATGAAAAAAAGGGCGGTTCTGAGAAGAACGAAAAGAAGAAAAAGAGCTTTATGGATAAACTCAAAGAGACATTTGAGGACTAAAAATAACAGAAACTTTAAGGAAAAGAGGGTTTCCCTCTTTTCTTTTTTTGTGCTTTCATGTATATTAGATAGAAGGGTTAAAAGACAAGAGCTGTTCGTACCTGAATGGTGATTTAGAATGGGTGTAACTATTCAGAAGGTAGTATCCCGCGAGGCGTTTTGGCATGTTTTTTGCCAAAATCCCGAGACATATAAGGCAAAATGCCATCACCGAAGGTGATTTGGAATGCATTTTGACTCGTAACTGTGAGGGTACTGAACAGTTACGAATGGTTTTTCCCAGGTTAAGTAAGGGTTTAAGCCATGGAACAGTCGGATAATCCGTAAATATCGTAAAGTTGTCGTATAGAATAAGACAGGAGATTTGATATATGAAGTGGAATCGTTTTACCATTAAGACAAAAACAGAGGCAGAAGATATGATCATCTGCACACTGGCAGAGATTGGCGTGGAGGGTGCTGAGATCCAGGATCACCAGCCGCTGACAGAGGAAGACAAGGCACAGATGTTTGTTGACATTATGCCGGATGGACCGGAGGATGACGGGATTGCCTATCTGAATTTTTATCTTGAGGAGGACGCAGACAAGGAGAGCATTCTTCGCGATGTGAGAAACGCACTGGAAGAGCTGCGTACTTTTATGGATATCGGAGAGGGTACCATCGAGGAATCACAGACAGAGGACAAGGACTGGATCAATAACTGGAAGGAATTTTTCCATCAGTTTTATGTAGATGATATTCTGATCGTTCCGTCCTGGGAAGAAGTCGCAGAAGAAGACAAGGACAAAATGATCCTTCACATCGATCCGGGTACAGCCTTTGGTACCGGTATGCATGAGACTACACAGCTGGTGATCCGTCAGCTCAAGAAATATGTGACCCACGGAGCGGAGATCCTTGATGTCGGAACTGGAAGCGGAATTCTTGGAATCACAGCCCTTAAGCTTGGTGCCGGTCATGTTGTGGGAACAGACCTGGATCCGTGTGCTGTTTCTGCTGTACAGGACAATAAAGAAGCGAACCAGATCGAGGATGACACCTTTGATATGATGATCGGTAACATCATTGATGATGTAGAAGTACAGAATGAAGTCGGATATGAGAGGTACGATATTGTAGCTGCCAACATTCTCGCAGATGTGCTTGTGCCGCTGACACCGGTGATCGTTCACCAGATGAAAAAGGGTGCATATTATATCACTTCCGGTATCCTGGATGTCAAAGAAGAGGTTGTCAGAGAGGCAGTAGAGAAGGCCGGACTTACTCTGGTGGAAGTTACAAAGCAGGGTGAGTGGGTCTGCGTAACAGCAAGAAAGGACTGATTTCATGCAGAGGTTTTTTGTAGAGCCGCATCAGATCGATGAAGAAGCCCATCAGATCCATATCACAGGAAGTGATGTAAATCATATCTCCAACGTTCTCCGCATGAAGACGGGAGAGGAACTGTGGATCAGTGACGGAAGTAAATATGAATACCGCTGTACGATCGAGAGCTTTGAGCCGGATGAGGTGCTTTTGCATATCGTTTATTCGCAGGAGCCGGAGTATGAGCTCCCATGCCGGATTTACCTGTTTCAGGGCCTGCCGAAGGCAGATAAGATGGAACTCATCATACAGAAGGCGGTTGAACTCGGTGCGTACGAAATCATTCCAGTGGAGACAAAACGATGTGTGGTAAAGCTGGATGGCAAGAAATCAGCCAAAAAGACAGCCCGCTGGCAGCAGATCGCAGAGAGCGCGGCAAAGCAGTCCAAGCGTATGCTGATCCCGAACGTACATGAAGTGCTCACCTTCAGAGAGGCTCTGAAATACGCGGAATCCATGGATGTTCGTCTGGTTCCCTATGAACTTGCCAGGGGAATGCAGGAAACCAAAGAAATTCTGGCGGGGATAGAGCCGGGACAGTCTGTCGGGATTTTTATCGGACCGGAAGGTGGATTTGAAGAAAAAGAAATAGAAGCAGCAATTGAAGGCGGAGCGAAGCCGATCACTCTGGGAAGGCGAATTCTCCGCACAGAGACAGCAGGACTTGCGATTTTGTCTGTCCTGATGTTCCAGCTTGAAAACTAAGCGAAATAAAAGAGGATATTATGGAAATTTATTTTGATAATTCTGCTACGACCAGATGCTATGATTCCGTAAAGGATATCGTAGTTAAGACCATGACAGAGGATTTCGGAAATCCGTCTGCCATGCATCTTAAGGGTGTGGATGCGGAAAAATATGTAAAAGAATCAGCAAAGACGATTGCCGGTATTCTGAAGGTGCAGGAAAAAGAAATCCTGTTTACCTCAGGCGGCACAGAATCGGATAACCTTGCACTCATCGGTGGTGCAATGGCAAATAAGAGAAACGGAAACCACATCATCATTACATCGGTAGAGCATGCGGCAGTCAGTCAGCCGGCACTGTATCTTCAGGAACAGGGCTTTGAGATCACCTATCTTCCTGTGGATGAGCAGGGAAGAGTAAAGATGGATGCGCTGGAGGCTGTCTTAAGACCGGATACGATCATGGTATCTACCATGCTTGTAAATAACGAAGTTGGTACAGTGATGCCGGTGGAAGAAATCGCAAAGATGGTCCACGCCAAAAGCCCGAAGGCACTCTATCATGTAGATGCGATCCAGGGCTTTGGCAAATACCGCATCTACCCTAAAAAGATGGGAATCGATCTTCTTGCAGTCAGCGGACATAAGATCCACGGACCAAAGGGTGTCGGATTTTTGTACATCAATGAGAAAGTAAGGATCATCCCTCAGATTCTGGGCGGCGGTCAGCAGAGTGGTATGCGTTCCGGAACGGATAATGTACCGGGAATCGCCGGCCTTGGCGTGGCAGCAGGTCAGATTTATAAGAATCTGGATGAGAATGTAGAGCATATGTATCAGCTCAAGGAGCATATCGCAGAGGGACTTTCTCAGATCGAGGATATCCGTATCAATGGAATGCCTCTTCGCGAGGGGGCACCGCAGATCTTAAGCATCAGTGTCATGGGAGTTCGAAGTGAGGTTCTGCTTCACTCACTGGAGGACAAAGAAATCTATATTTCGGCAGGAAGCGCATGCTCCAGTCACAAGAGAAAGCCAAGTGCAACCTTAAGTGCAATGGGAATGTCCAAGGATCAGATCGAGAGTACTGTCCGTTTAAGCTTCTGTGAGGAAAACACGATCGAAGAAGCGGATCAGTTCCTGGAAACCATGAAAACACTGGTTCCGATGCTCAGACGATATTCAAGAAAATAATATATAATTCAGGTGAGAAACCTGATAAAAAAACAGGAGGAGAAATACCAGTATGATATTTCATGCATTTTTGATCAAATATGCAGAGATCGCTATCAAGGGAAAAAACAGATATCTTTTTGAAGATGCCCTTGTAAAACAGATGAAACTGGCTCTGGAGCCGGTAGAGGGCGAATTTACAGTAACAAAGGAGCAGGGCCGTGTATATGTGTTCTGCCCGGAGAAATATGATTTTGATGAAGCGGTGGAGGCACTGCAGCGAGTGTTCGGCATTGTGGGCATCAGCCCGGTTGTGATCTATGAGGATCAGGGATTTGAACAGATGGCACAGGATGTCGTAGCTTATATGGAAGCAAGATATCCTGGATATGCAGGAAGCTTTAAGGTGTATACAAGAAGAGCAAAGAAATCCTATCCGATCACTTCCATGGAAGTCAGCGCAGGGATCGGAGAGAAAATCCTGGATGCGTTCCCGCAGGCTTCTGTAGATGTGCATCATCCGGAGATGACCTTATCCGTAGAGATTCGAGACAAGATTTATGTATATTCCGAAACTATTCCGGGTCCGGGAGGAATGCCGATCGGAACAAACGGAAAGGCCATGCTTCTTCTTTCCGGTGGTATTGACAGCCCTGTTGCAGGATATATGATCGCAAAGCGTGGTGTCAAGATAGAGGCAGTTTATTTCCATGCTCCGCCGTACACCAGTGAGCGTGCGAAACAGAAGGTTGTAGATCTTGCGAAGCTGGTAGCCCGCTACAGCGGACCGATCCGTCTTCATGTAGTCAACTTTACCGATATTCAGCTTTATATTTACGATCAGTGCCCGCATGAGGAACTGACGATCATCATGCGTCGTTATATGATGCGTATTGCAGAGCATTTTGCCCGCAAGGATAAATGTCTTGGACTTATCACTGGTGAGAGTATTGGTCAGGTGGCAAGCCAGACCCTGCAGAGTCTTGCTGCGACAGACGAGGCGTGTGAACTTCCGGTATATCGTCCGGTGATCGGCTTTGATAAAGAAGAAATTGTTCAGATTTCTAGAAAGATCAATACATTTGAGACATCCATCCAGCCGTTCGAAGACTGCTGTACGATCTTTGTTGCAAAACATCCTGTAACAAAGCCGAACCTCAAGGTGATCCGCAGATCTGAGGAGAAACTGAGCGAGAAGATCGATCAGCTGATGGAAGAAGCACTGGCTACAACAGAAATCATTGAAATTCAGTAACAGATCCTGAAAAAAGGTACAAAAAAACAGCTTCATATGTGGTTGCACAATGAAGCTGTTTTAAAACTGTCTGATGTGTCCGGTCAGAAACCGGAACGATGCAGAATCACTCAATGACATATGGCGTAACAACAGCCAGGATAGAATCAAGAGTACTTCCTTCTGCGTGAATGTTCAGGTTGATCGGTTTGGAAAGATCAAGGCTGAAAATACCCATGATAGATTTGGCATCGATTACATATCTTCCGGATACCAGATCAAAATCGCAGTCGAATTTACTGATTTCGTTCACAAATGCCTTCACTTTATCGATGGAATTCAGGGAAATCTTTAATGTTTTCATGATGATTAATCCTCCTTTTATGTTCTTTCAACAGTAATCTTACCTGTACCCCCTGAAAAAGTCAAGGGAAATATAATGAAATTTCGGTTAAAAACTCTGGCAAAGTCTGAAAAAATTAAAACAACTAAAAGAATGATCGAGGTAAAATATGAGTAAAAAAGTTGCCCTTCACAATCTGGGCTGCAAAGTAAATGCATATGAAGTAGAGGCCATGCAGCAGCTTCTGGAGAAAGCAGGATATGAGATCGTTCCTTTTGAAGAAGGGGCGGATATTTATCTGATCAATACCTGTACAGTCACCAATATCGCAGACCGTAAATCCAGACAGATGCTCCATAAGGCAAAGAAAATGAATCCGAACGCCATTGTTGTGGCGACAGGATGTTATGTCCAGACAGATACACAGAAGCTGGAAGAGGACAGTGCGGTGGATCTGATCCTTGGAAACAATCAGAAAAAGCAGATCGTAGAAGCACTGGAAGAATATGAAAAAGAACACACCAAGAAAGTAAAAGTGATCGAGATCAACAAGACAAAAGAATACGAGGATCTTTCCATAGGCTATACGGCAGAACATGTACGGGCCTATATCAAGGTGCAGGACGGATGCAACCAGTTCTGTACGTATTGCATCATCCCTTATGCGAGAGGCCGTGTTCGCAGCAGAAAGATTGCTGAAGTGCTGGACGAGGTACGGGCACTTGCAGCAAGAGGCTATAAGGAAGTGGTTCTGACCGGAATTCATTTAAGCTCCTATGGTGTGGATTTTAAAGAGGAAGAAAGGGAGAGTCTTCTGTCACTGATCCAGGCCGTGCATGAGGTGGAGGGTATCCAGAGAATCCGTCTGGGTTCTTTAGAGCCGCGTATTATTACAGAGGAATTTATGGAAGGAATCTCATCACTTCCGAAGGTCTGCCCGCATTTCCATCTTTCCCTGCAGAGTGGATGCGATAAGACACTCAGAAATATGAACCGCAGATACAGTGCGGCAGAATATGCAGAGAAATGTGAGCTTATCCGTAAGTTTTATCCTTCCCCTGCCCTGACAACGGATGTGATCGTAGGGTTCCCGATGGAGACAGAAGAAGATTTTGAGGAGTCTTATGAATTTGTAAAAAATATCCACTTCTATGAGACACATATTTTTAAATATTCCAGAAGACAGGGGACAAAGGCGGCGGTTATGGAGGGACAGCTTACCGAGGCTGTCAAATCCATCCGGAGTGAAAAGATGATCGCTCTTCATGAAATTCGTGCAAAAGAATATGAGACATCCATGATTGGAAAGACGCTGGAGCTGCTTCTTGAGGAAGAAGTAGAAATTAACGGAAAGACATATTTCATGGCACACAGCAAAGAGTATGTACGTGCTGTGATCGAGAAGACGAAAGACCACAAAGTCAATGATCTTGTCAGAGCAAAAGCGGTTGATTTTGCAGATGAACATGTGCTTCTTGCAATTTGTGAAGAATTATATTAGAATAAAGAAGAAATCTTATTAAGGACGTGAGAGAAAATGACAGAAAACAATTTAGGAAATACACAATATTTCAGAACAAAACCAGAACAGGAACTGGAAGTAAAGGAAGTCCTGGACCTGGTGTACACCGCAATGGACGAGAAAGGATATAATCCGGTCAATCAGATCGTAGGTTATATTATGTCCGGAGATCCAACTTACATCACCAGCCATAAGGGTGCCAGAAGCATGATCATGAAAGTTGAGAGAGATGAACTGGTAGAGGAACTGTTAAACGAGTATATTAAGAACAAATCCTGGGAACGTTGATCATGAGGATTCTTGGACTTGATTATGGATCTAAGACAGTTGGCGTGGCAGTCAGTGACCCTTTGGGACTGACTGCCCAAAGACTGGATACGATCTGGAGAAAACAGGAAAACAAGCTGCGACAGACCCTTGCGAGTATAGAAGCTCTGACGAAGGAATATGATGTAGAGCGGATCGTGGTCGGTTATCCGAAGAATATGAACAATACTGTAGGGGAACGTGCAGAGAAAGCGCTGGAGTTTGGTGAGATGCTGAAGAGGCGTACAGGGCTTGAGGTTGTTATGTGGGACGAAAGACTGACAACCGTTGAGGCAGACCGCACCCTTATGGAGGCGGGTGTGCGCAGAGAGAACCGTAAGCAGTATCTGGATGGACTTGCAGCAGTTTTTATTTTACAGGGATATCTTGATTCTCTGACAAAATAAGGGTGATAAAATGGAAAAAATTAAATTTCAGTCTCCGGACGGAACAGTAGAAGAATTCTACATTGAAGAGCAGACTATGATAGGAGGAGTATCTTACCTTCTGGTATCGGATTCCCTGGATGAGGAAGCGGTTGCATATATCCTCAAGGATGTTTCCGAAGGTGAAGAGCCGGAGGCCTGCTATGAGATGGTAGAGGATGACGAGGAATTGCAGGCAGTTTACAAGGTTTTTGAGCAGATGCTTGATGACGTAGACCTTGAAATGTAAGCAGGCAGATCATAACTGCCGGGATAGTGAGCAGTTACGCAGAACCAAATACAGTCTGCATAGTTGGAAGGAATGCCGCCGGTATTCCTGATTAGTGTGCACAAAACGCACAGAATAATTTGGAGGTGCTTGATTGAAGAATGAACATAATATAACTGAAAATACAGCTGAAGCAAAAGAAACACAACGAAGATACAGCAGTTATGACAAAAGACCGAACGATAACAAGAGACCGTCAAACAGAAAAAACAGTTATCGTTACAATAAATCACAGAAGAATAACAGATACACTGAGCGAAGCGAAAAAGCGGACAGAAACGACAAGACAGAGAGAACAGAGCGGAACAGCAGAGCGAATTTCAAGAACGGCTCATCCAAAACACCGGCAAAAGCTGCTCTTAAAGCACCGGCGAAACCGCAGAACAAACAGCAGAATAAACCGCAGAGCAGAAGCACCGGCAAACGTGGACGTAAAGGTGCAGCCAGACTCAAGATCATTCCGCTGGGCGGACTGGAACAGATCGGAATGAACATCACAGCCTTTGAATACGGCGACAGCATTGTTGTTGTGGACTGTGGACTTTCTTTCCCAGAGGATGACATGCTGGGAATCGACCTTGTCATTCCGGATGTGACTTACCTCAAAGAAAATATTTCCAAGGTCAAAGGCTTTGTAATCACGCACGGACATGAGGATCACATCGGTGCTCTTCCTTATGTATTGAAGGAAGTCAACGTGCCGATCTATTCTACAAAGCTGACACTGGGACTTATCACAAACAAGCTTAAAGAGCATAACCTGGTGCGTTCCACCAAGTTAAAAGAAGTAAAGCATGGCCAGGTGATCAACCTTGGCGATTTTGCAGTCGAATTTATCAAGACAAACCACAGTATCCAGGATGCGTCTGCCCTGGCAATCTATTCTCCGGCGGGAATCGTAGTACACACAGGTGACTTTAAGGTGGATTATACACCGGTATTCGGAGACGCGATCGATCTGCAGCGTTTTGCCGAGATTGGAAAGAAGGGTGTCCTTGCCTTGATGTGCGACAGTACCAACGCAGAACGTCCGGGATTTACCATGTCCGAACGAACAGTCGGAAAGGTGTTTGACAGTCTGTTTAACGAGCACAGGACAACGAGGATCATTATTGCGACCTTTGCATCCAATGTAGACCGTGTACAGCAGATCATCAATACTGCATATCGTTTCGGAAGAAAGGTAGCAGTGGAGGGACGCAGTATGGTCAATATTATTTCCGTAGCGTCTGAACTGGGGTATCTGCGTATTCCGGAAAACACTCTGATCGAGATCGATCAGGTCAAGAATTATCCGGATGATAAGGTGGTTCTGATCACAACAGGAAGCCAGGGTGAGTCCATGGCGGCTCTTTCCCGTATGGCAGCCAACATCCACAAGAAGATCACGATCAAACCAAACGATACGATTATTTTCAGCTCCAACCCGATTCCGGGAAATGAGAAGGCTGTATCCAAGGTTATCAATGAACTTTCCATGAAAGGTGCGAAGGTTATCTTCCAGGATGTCCATGTATCAGGACATGCCTGCCAGGAAGAAATCAAGCTTATTTATTCACTTGTCAAACCGAGATATGCAATCCCGGTACATGGCGAGTACCGTCATCTGACAGCCCAGAAGCACGTTGCGGAGGATCTTGGAATCCCGAAGGAGAATATCTTTATCCTGGCATCCGGAAACGTTCTGGAAGTGGATGAGTACAGCGCGGAAGTGACAGGTTCCGTACAGACAGGAGCAATCCTTGTAGATGGACTGGGAGTCGGTGATGTTGGAAATATCGTACTCCGTGACCGCCAGCATCTGGCAGAGGATGGAATCATGATCGTCGTCATGACACTGGAACGCCACAGCAATGTGGTTCTTGCAGGACCGGATATCGTATCCCGGGGATTTGTCTATGTAAGAGAATCCGAGGATCTTATGGAGCACGCTAAAGAAGTTGTAGAATCCGCACTTGATTCCTGTCTGGACAGAAATATCACAGACTGGGGAAAGATCAAAAACGTAGTTAAGGATGCACTCAGCGAGTTCCTCTGGAAACGTACCAAGAGAAGCCCGATGATTCTTCCGATCATCATGGAGGCATAAAACATACAAATGGAAACAGTAAACAGGAATATTCATGCACTTCTGAATTCAATCCAGAAGTGCCAGATCTATAAAGATTTTAAGAAACAGGAAGAAGTTCTGAACAAAAATCCGGAGCTGGCAGAGAGGGTGCAGCGTTTTCGCGCTGAGAACTTCAGACTTCAGAATGAAGAAGGGCAGAAAGACGTTCTGGCAAAAGCAGAACAGTTGTCCAGAGAATCTGAAGAACTCCGCAGCTTTCCGGAGGTGAAGGCCTATCTGGACGCAGAGCTTGCCCTGTGCAGGATGATGCAGAAAATATGCAGAACACTGACAGATGGTGTGGAGATGAATATTCCCCGGATCTAAGAAAGGAGAACCTATATGGGAGACACGAGGGACCGGATGGGGGCGGCCGGCGTAGCAGTGGCAGGAGGATTTTTTAAGATCGCACTGTATGTCTGCGTGGCAGTTCTGATCATCTGGATCGGTAAGGTCACATATCAGTTCGGTTATGACATTTTTAATCAGCATGCGATGAGTCCGGGAGAGGGACAGGAAGTGACGGTTGTCATCAAGGAGGATGCGACCAGTTATGACATTGCCAGAACGCTCAAGAGCAAAGGCCTCATCGATGATGCACTGGTATTCGTAGTTCAGGAAAAATTATCCAACTACAGCGGCAAAATGAGACCGGGAACCTATCTCTTAAGTACCGCGTATACACCGAACCGAATCATGGGTATCCTTGCAGGAGATGCAGAGCAGGAAGGAGCCGCTTCGTGATCGTAGAAGAGAGAATGCGAACATACATCAATTCTCTGGATACAGGCAACACGCCTTTTCTTGAAGAACTGGAGAGGCATGCACTGGAGAATGAAGTTCCAATCATACGCAGGGAAATGCAGAGCTTTATGAAAGTACTTCTGGCAGTCAAAAGGCCGCTTCAGGTTCTGGAGGTGGGGACAGCTGTGGGCTTCTCCACGCTTCTTATGTGCGAATACGGACAGCCGGATATGCACATCACAACGATTGAGAATTATGAAAAGAGAATCCCAATCGCCAGAGAGAACTTTCGCAGGGCAGGAAAGGAAGACAGGATCACCTTTCTTACAGGAGACGCGGGAGAGATTCTTCCGACACTCTCCGGAAGATATGATATGATCTTTATGGATGCGGCCAAGGGGCAGTATATTCACTGGCTTCCCGAGGTGGTACGTCTGCTTGCACCGGGAGGAATTCTTCTGTCAGATAATGTGCTTCAGGAAGGAGAACTGATCGAATCACACTATCTTGTAGAACGCAGAAATCGCACGATCTACAAAAGGATGCGGGAATACCTCTATGAATTGAAACATCATCCACAGCTTCTTACCAGCATTGTGCCGCTGGGAGACGGAATTTCACTTAGTGTAAAAAGAGGAAATTATGAGAAAAATTGAATTATTAGTGCCGGCCAGCAGCCTGGAAGTCCTCAAGATCGCGGTTGTTTTTGGCGCGGATGCAGTATATATCGGCGGGGAAGCCTTCGGACTTCGTGCCAAGGCTAAGAATTTTTCCCACGAAGATATGGCAGAGGGAATCGCTTTTGCTCACGAGCATGGGGTGAAAGTGTATGTCACAGTGAATATTCTTGCACACAACGGAGATCTTCCGGGTGTCAGAGAATATCTTCAGGAACTCAGGGAATTAAAGCCGGATGCACTGATCATCGCAGATCCGGGAATTTTTACCTATGCACAGGAAATCTGTCCTGAGATTGAGTGTCATATCAGTACACAGGCAAATAATACAAACTATGAAACCTATAAATTCTGGTATCGACTGGGAGCGAAGCGCGTCGTAACTGCGCGTGAGCTTTCTCTTAAGGAAATCCGGGAGATCCGTGCCAACATTCCGGAGGATATGGAGATTGAAACATTTGTACATGGTGCGATGTGTATTTCTTATTCCGGCCGCTGCCTGCTCAGCAATTATCTGGTAGGAAGAGATGCAAATCAGGGAGCCTGTACACATCCGTGCCGCTGGAAGTATTCCATCGTCGAGGAGAAGCGTCCGGGCGAATATATGCCGGTTTTTGAGAATGAGAGAGGAACTTATATCTTTAACTCCAAGGATCTGTGCATGGTTGAGCATATGGACGATGTCCTTAACTGCGGGATTGACAGCCTCAAGATCGAGGGCCGTATGAAAACTGCTCTCTATGTGGCAACGGTTGCAAGAACCTACCGCAAGGCGATCGATGACTATCTGGAATCACCGGAGAAGTACAGGGCAAACATGTCCTGGTATCAGGAACAGATTTCCAACTGCACCTATCGCCAGTTTACGACAGGTTTCTTCTATGGCAAACCGGACGAGAACACGCAGATCTATGATAATAATACCTATGTTAAGGAATATACTTATCTGGGATATGCAGAGAAAGTTGATGAGAATGGATTTGCTCACATCACCCAGAGAAATAAATTTACTGTAGGTGAGACTGTTGAGATCATGAAGCCGGATGGCAGAAATATCGAAGCCGTTGTAAAGGCAATCTATGATGAAGATGGAAATTCAGTTGAGAGTGCACCGCATCCACAGCAGAAACTTGCGGTTGATCTCGGCACAGAGATTGAACAATATGATCTTTTGAGAAGATCAGAAGAATAAAAGGAGGCAGGACATTGACAAATGGTCAGTGTCCTGTCTTTTTTACTGTTCAAACAGCTCCCGGAGTTTTTGGAGGGCGTTTTTTTCAATCCGGGAAACATAAGACCGGCTGATATGAAGCTGTGCTGCAACTTCTTTTTGCGTCTGCTGTTCAATCCCGAAAAGACCATAGCGAAGACAGATGACCTGATATTCCTTCTGGGAAAGGGTATCTTTCAGGGAACAGAGCAGAAAGCGGATGTCTTCCCGCACAGAATACTGTTCCACGATATCTACAGGAGGACTTTCGACAATATCCAAAAGGCTGATCTCGTTTCCTTCTTTGTCCGTTCCGATTGGTTCGTACAGGGAAATCTCCCTGGAATATTTCTTTTTTGCCCGGAACATCATCAGAAGTTCGTTGTCGATACAGCGTGCAGCATAGGTAGAAAGCCTTGCACAGCGTGTGTGGTCAAAGGTGTTGATGGCTTTGATAAGACCGATAGTCCCGACGGAGATCAGATCCTCCAGATCTTCTCCGGAATTCTGATATTTCTTTGCAACATGGGCGACCAGGCGGAGGTTTCGTTCGATCAGAATACGTTTTGCTTCCGGATTCCCCTCCTGATAACGGCGAAGATATATTTTTTCCTGAGCGGACGTCAGGGGTTTTGAAAAGGTTTTCAAATATCCACCTCGAAAGGGGCGTTCCTTATAGCTTATGTCTGAGACAGGCTCTTCGTGCTTTTCCAAATAAAAAAGCTCTTTTCTTGCGTAAAAATCTGATGTAGTGTATAATATTGAATATGTGAGCCAAAAATACAATTTTAGGGATAAATCAGGTGAACTATATTGAAAAAACAGATTGAACAATTACTCAGCGGAAAATTCAAATACGACCAGCCACAGCTGCTTTTTTCAAAGGATAAGCTGTCCATCACTCTGGAAGCAGGAAAGACGATGCGGGGAGAACTGTATCTCGGAACAGAAGACAATGATAATATCAAGGGATACATAACTTCTTCGGACCGCAGATTTGTGCCGGGAAGCAGCCGTTTTTCGGGAACAATGGTATGTGTTCCGTACGGAGCCGATGGAACAGGAATGCAGCCGGGAGAGGTATGCACAGGATGGCTGTGTGTCACCTCAAATGTAGGAGAATACAAGATCCCGTTCTCGATCGAGGCGAAGCAGAATGAAGAACAGGATTTTCTCAAAGAGATCAAAGACATAGAAACCTTCAAAAAAATTGCCGAAGAAGACTTTAAGACAGCTTATCGACTGTTCAAAAAGCCATCCTTTGCAGCTGTCATGGAGAAGGCGGACAACAAACAGAAGTCTCTGTACGTCGGACTTTCAGCGACAGCTACCAATTACCAGAACCTGGAAGAATTTCTGATCGGCCTCGGAGAAAAGGAACCTGTTTCCGTTTCTCTTAAGACAACCTCAGCGGAATTTTTTGGACTCAGGGAATCCATTCAGGAATCTTTTGACATACACAAGAACGGATGGGGATATCTCAGACTGGAGATCGAGTCTACGGCAGAATTCCTGGAACCGGAACGCCATGTGATCACACAGGAAGAATTTATCGGAAGCAGCTGTCGTATTAATTACATAGTACATACAGACAAAATCCAAAAAGGCAACCAGATTGGTGAGATCATCGTCAGAAGTCCGTATCAGGAGCTGGTCTATCATGTGACCGCTTCCAGAGGCGCACGTATCCGTGTTGACCTGAATATCGAAGAGAAGCGCCGCAGGGCAGCACTGGTCCGTGATTACATAGATTATCGTGAGGAAAAAACAGACTTCAGAACCTGGGCAGACAAAGCACATAAGGCACTGGAGAAGCTTCGTCAGTCCGGAAACGAATATCCGGAATACCATTTGTTTGAAGCGTATCTTGCTTATCTGGAGGACAATCAGAGTCTTGCCAAGGAAATTCTCAAGTCCTGCCAGAGCAAGGAGTTTACACGCGATGAACTGGAAGAAGCCGGCACCTACCTTTATCTGTGCACAATGGTGGGACTTTACAGAGACAAGGGACAGGCTCTTCAGAAGGTCCAGAATTTTTTCCGACAGAGATCTGACAGCTTCCAGCTGCTGTGGATCCTGCTTCAGATGGATCCGACCTATCAGAATTCTCCGTCCATGGCACTCTTTATGATGGAAGAACTGTATGAGAAGGGCTGTACCAGTCCGCTTCTTTATCTGGAGGCCTGGAACTGGATCAGCAGAGATATCTCCAATCTGCACAGACTTTCCCCGTTCTGGATGCAGGTATTCCATTATGCGGGCAGGAGGGGATTTCTGACCGAAGAATTGGTGATGCGGCTGGCGTATCTGTCAGGCTACGAAAAGAAATTCTATGGCTGTCTGTATAAGGCACTTGCCGCAGGCTATGATAAATTTCCATCCGATGATGTGCTGGAGGCCATCTGCAAATATGTCATGAAGGGAGATCCGCGCAAATCGGTTTATTTCCGCTGGTTTTCTCTTGCTGTGCAGCGCGGTCTGAGGATCACAAGACTGTACGAATATTATATGGAAACAATGGATATTTCCTATCGAAGACAGCTTCCGAAGCCGCTTCTCATGTATTTTGCCTATAACGACAATTCTCTGGGAGATGCAAGGAAGGCTTATGTCTATGCCAGCGTGGTCACGTATAAGGACAGAGATCCGCAGACCTACGACAGCTATAAGGATACCATGAAGCGTTTTGCAAAACGCAAGGCAGAAGAGGGACAGATCGATGAGAACTATGCAATGCTTTATCAGGAATTCCTTCTGGAGCCGGTGGGAAGAGAGGCAGCAGACCGGATTGTAGAGAAACTGTTTACCAGCCGACTTTACTGTGATGATCCAAAGATCCGCGAGGTGATCGTCTGCCACAGACAGTTCGCAGCACAGGAAATCTATCCATGCGTGAGAGGCGTTGCCTATCCGAGAATTTATACGGATGATGCGGTGCTTCTGTTCCGTGATGAAAAGCAGCGCTGTTACGCATCCACTGTACATTATAATATCAAGAAACTGATGGATGAATGTAATGCACTGGAAGGAATCCTCAAATGCGGCATAGAAGACGCCGGTGTTCTTCTGCATTACTGTGAAGGCCATGAACTGAATGGGAAAAACCTGGAGTATTTCCAGCAGCTGGCAGAGTCCGAGAGATGTACAGAGGAATACAGGAGCTTTCTGAGAAAGCAGATTCTGGATTATTATGCGGCACATGCAGATGGAGAAGATCTGGACCGTTATCTGTATAAACTGGATTATCGGAAATATATGGAAGCAGACCGCAAGGTTCTCCTTGAAGTGCTGATCTCCAGAAGAATGTTCCGCCAGGCAATGAGCCTTGTAGAAGAGTATGGTTACGAGGGTGTTGAGATCAGCAGCCTTCTCAAGCTTACCAGCAGAATGATCCTCAAAAGTGATATGGCGGAGGATGATGAGCTTCTGGCACTGGCATCAGAAGTTTACAGAGAGGGAAAATATGACGAAGTTATCCTGCACTATTTGATGCTGTACCGCTTTGGACCGATCGGGGAGCTGCTCTCCATCTGGAAAAATGCCCGGGGCTTTGAAATGGATACCTATGATCTGGAAGAAAGAATTCTGGAGCTTCTGATCTTCACTTCTGACTACCGCAAGGAAGGTGAGGCTGTACTGGAATCCTATGTAAGCCAGTCGGGTAAGGAACGGCTGATCGGTGCCTATCTGACCCAGATTTCTTATGGGGTTTTTGTCAAAGAATATACCATGAGTCCGTTTGTGAGAAGCAGACTGGAATACGCTTACACCAACCACTGGCCATTGAATCTGGTGTGCAGGCTGGCTCTTTTCCAGGAAATCTCCAAAGAAAAGGATCCGAAACCGGAATATGTGGGAATGGAGAAAAGCATTCTGGAAGAGTGTGCAAGGGAGAACCTGACATTCGGATTTTTCCGAAGACTTTCTCCGGAGCTTCTGAGTCCATATCAGCTGGATGACAAGACCTTTGTGGAATGCCATGCACATCCGGGAGCCAGAGTGACACTGTTTTATGCACTGGACACGGGACTTGGCACAGAACTGGAATATAAGTGTGAACCTCTAAGAGAAATTTATGAGGGGATTTTCGGAAGGACCTTTACCTTGTTTTATGGAGAGAATCTTCATTATTATTTCCAGATCGACAGAGAAAAAAGCACCAGAACGACTGCAGAGAGGGTGCTTAACATGAAGAAAATCGAGGGAAGTGCAGGAAGTAAGTATCAGCTTCTCAATCAGATGCTTTCTGACAGAAGGCTGGATAAGAAACAGGAAGTAAAGGACGGGCTTAAGAATTATCTTCGCCAGGAACAATATGTAAAAGAAATGTTTACGATAGATAGGGAAGACGGAAAATGAACGAAACGAGAGATTTAATTATCGGAATCGACCTGAGAAATGACAGCTCCCAGCTTTGCTATTATGACCGAAATGCAGATGAACCACGTTCGCTTCCGGTAAAGGTAGGAAGCAGTCAGTATGAAGTGCCGACCTGTCTGTGCAGAAGAGTGGAACAGAAGGATTATTGCATCGGTATTGAAGCGGAATATTTTGCAAGAGAAAAAGGAGGTTTTCTCATCGAAGACCTCTGTGGAATATCTCAAAGCCGGAATACTGTGCAGGTGGCAGGAGAGGAAAAGCAGCCATGGGAGATCCTTGCATATTTTCTGGAAGGAATGCTTAAACTCACTGGTGTTGCAGAGGTGAACAGAAATATCCGTTGTCTGACCGTGGCAATGGAGTCACTGGATGACATCCAGGTCGAAAACCTCCAGAAAGCAGGAAAGCTTCTGGAGATTCCAGAGAACAGCTTTATCATCATGGATCATGAGGAAAGCTTCTATTATTATATCATGGGGCAAAAGGCTGAAACCTGGAACCGCAGTGTCGGTTGGTACAATTTTGACAATAATCATGTAACCTTTCGAAAGATGGTCATGAGTTCTGGTGCAAAACCGGTGATGGTAAAATTAGAAGATCCGATAGAGACAGATCTGAACGATACAGATGATGAGCAGAGAGATGCCGACTTTTATACCTTTGCCAAAAACACACTTGGAAATGAGCTGTATTCCAGCATTCAGATTGACGGAACGGGATTTGACCAGGAGTGGGCACAGAAATCTGTAAAACTTCTCTGCTACCAGAAGCGCAAGGTATTTTATGGAAACAATCTTTTTGCAAAAGGTGCCTGTGCGGCTGGTGCAGAGCGTTTTCTCACGCACAAACTGAAAGATTACCGTTATCTGGGAAGTGCACTGGTTACAAAGAATGTCGGAATGGATATGCGTATTATGGGTGCACAGGCGTATTATCCGCTGATCGAAGCAGGAAGAAACTGGTATGAGTGCAGGGCTGAGTACGAACTGATCCTGGACGGCACGGATGAATTGATTTTTGTCGTTTCCCCGATGGGAGAGGGCGATAAGAAAAAAATCGGCATGCGCCTTCCGGGCCTTCCAAAGCGTCCGAACAAAACCACCCGTCTGCACGTAAAGCTTCAGTATATTTCACAGAAAAAGTGCGAGATCACCGTGACAGATCTCGGTTTTGGTGAGATGTTCCCGGCGAGCGGCAAAGTATGGACAGAAGTCACAAGATGGTAAGGAGGGGATAAGATGAGCGGATATATTTTATGTCAGACACAAAAAGCAAAGATTCCGTATTATATCGAGAATATCAGCACAAATGTCTATTCCCTGGAAGAACTTTGCTATTATTTTTATCATAATCTTTATCTTGTCGATGAGAGTATTCTGAATGAACAGCTGTGCAGATGGCTTCAGGAAGAACTGAATCTTCCGAAGCTGGCAGCAAAGCTTCGTTCCCTGTTTACAAGGAATTTCAGCTTGGAAGAATTTCTGTATCCTGTGTTCAAGGAAATTAATTATCTCACCTACGAAGAAATGAAAAGCCTGAACCTGCAGATTCAGAAGCTGGCAGAAGAATCCCCACTTCTCAGAGCGAAATGCAAGGGTGACGCTCTGGTACAGAATGATATGTATGTGCAGGCAATCCAGGTCTATCAGAAGATTCTGGACGAAGAAAATATAGAGGAAGTCAGAGAAGGATTTACAGAATCCGTTTATCATAACCTGGGCTGTGCCTACAGTTATCTGTTTCAGATGGAAAAAGCCGTCGAGTGCTTCCGCAGGGCATATGAGGGCAGCAGAAGCCGGAAGGCACTGGAGACTTATCTCCTGGCAGTCGGCGTTACCAGAACCCCCGCAGAGTATCAGAGCGTGGTAAGAAGACTCGGTGTAGAAAAAGAGGTTCTTCAGGATATCAAGGAGAAGCTGGCAAAATTTGGCAAAAAGCCGGAAGTTTCGGCTGACCTGGACAATCCGGATGAAATACTTCAAAAGCTCACCCGAGAATATCATAGAAGCACAGGTTCTTAAGCAGAAGTCCGGAATCGTCAAAAAATATCAGATCAAAATGGGAAATTCTCCAAATAGACTGGACGAATCGTACAGAATCTGGTAAACTAGACGTATAAATTGGAAGTGGTAAGACCAACTTCCGATAAGATTAGGAGGAATTTATCATGTTAGTAAACGCTTCAGAAATGTTGAAAAAAGCAAAAGCTGGTCACTATGCAGTTGGTCAGTTCAACATTAACAACCTTGAGTGGACAAAAGCAATCCTGCTTACAGCACAGGAACTCAACTCTCCGGTTATCCTCGGTGTATCCGAAGGTGCAGGAAAGTACATGACAGGCTACAAGACTGTTGTTGGTATGGTTAAGGGAATGATGGAAGAACTGAACATCACTGTTCCGGTTGCACTTCACCTTGATCACGGCAGCTATGAAGGATGCCTGAAATGTGTTGAAGCCGGATTTACATCTATCATGTTTGACGGTTCCCATTATCCGATCGAAGAGAACGTAGCAAAAACAAAAGAACTGGTTAAGATCGTTGCAGATCACGGAATGTCCCTGGAAGCAGAAGTTGGTTCCATCGGCGGTGAAGAAGACGGTGTTGTAGGTATGGGTGAATGTGCAGATCCTAAGGAATGCAAGATGATCGCTGATCTTGGTATCGACTTCCTTGCAGCAGGTATCGGTAACATCCATGGTAAATATCCGGCAAACTGGAAAGGTCTGAGCTTTGAGACTCTGGACGCTATCCAGCAGCTGACAGGAGATATGCCGCTCGTACTTCACGGTGGTACAGGTATCCCGGCTGATATGATCAAGAAAGCTATCGACCTTGGAGTATCCAAGATTAACGTAAATACAGAGTGCCAGCTTGCATTTGCTGCAGCTACACGTAAATACATCGAAGAAGGCAAGGATGAGCAGGGCAAAGGATATGACCCACGTAAACTTCTTGCTCCTGGATTCGAAGCAATCAAGGCTACTGTTAAAGAAAAAATGGAACTGTTTGGTTCTGTTGACAAAGCCTGAGATTTATTCGTCCTGAACGACAAACAATGAGAAAGCCCCGGAGAGGATTCACAGAATTTTTTCCAGGGTTTTCTTTCATTTCATAAAGGAAATTCTTCCATATAATAGAAAGGAAATTCCTTCATATAAAGTTGCGGGATATTTCTCTTCGTGGTAAGATGGCTCTATGACAAAAAAAGAAGACATTATCATCATGAACTTTTCGGGAATTTACAGACAGCAGCAATTCTGGCGGACCGGAGAAATACAGAGACAAAACATCTCCTGGGTGGAGGTACAGGAGCTTACGGGAAGCAACTGCTACTGCGATGAAGAGGCAGCGAAGGTTCTGAAAGAAAAACTGAAAAAATTTTCGGCAGAGGGAATGCATTTTATTGATTCCGGGAACTATCACTATATGAGCCGTATCTGGCTGGAGAAACTGGAAACCCCATTCCGGCTGGTTGCATTTGACAATCATACGGATATGCAGCTGCCGGCCTTTGGCGGACTGCTCTCCTGCGGAGGATGGATCGCAGCTTCCCTTGAGGAGCTTCCTCTTCTTGAGAAAGTGATCCTGATCGGGCCGGATCAGGAGGCCTTTGACCAGACGGAGCCAGTCTTTCGACAGAAGGTACAGTATTTATCCAGAGAGAAACTGCGCATAATGACTCCAGAAGAAAAGAGAGCATTTTTTGAGAAGATGGAAATGGATTATCCGATGTACATCTCGGTTGACAAGGACGTTCTCTGTAAGGATGACGCTTCGACCACCTGGAGCCAGGGAGATATGACACTGGAAGAACTGTGTCAGTTTGTGGAAATTCTTCTGGATAAACAGCAGATTCTGGGAATGGATGTCTGTGGAGAATGTGATCCGGATGCCTGCGACGGGAATCATCTGAATGACCGGGCAAACCAGGAACTTCTGAGAATATGGAAGGGAGACAAAAGCCTGTGAAAAACGAACTCTTTACAATCGGACCGCTCACCGTATACGGATATGGTGCCATGATCGCACTTGGTGTGATCGCAGCCTGGATCGTGACCGAATGCAGGGCCAGGAAGCTCCGCCTCAGCAGTGACCATGTATTTGCCCTTGTCCTCTGGGGACTTCTGGGAGGACTTGTCTGTGCAAAGCTTCTTTACTGGATCACAGAATGGGATTCTGTGATGAAGGATCCGGGATTTCTTCTGGACACTCTGACAGACGGATTTGTAGTTTACGGAGGAATTATCGGAGGAATTCTGGCAGGCTGGATCTACTGTCGGGCAAAAAAGATCAATTTCTGGGCATATTTCGACCTTGTAATGCCCTCCGTTGCACTGGCACAGGGGTTTGGGCGGATTGGCTGTCTGCTTGCAGGTTGCTGTTATGGAAAAGAGACGGACAGTATTCTGGCGATCACATTCCACGAATCGGAGTTTGCACCAAACAATGTGCCGCTGATCCCGACTGAAATTTATTCCAGCCTTTTGGACTTTGTACATTTCGGAATACTTCTGTTTATTGCCGGAAGAAAGAAGAAGGATGGTCAGGTGGCTGCCTGTTATCTCCTCTTTTACAGTATTGGAAGATTTATTCTGGAGTTTTTCCGGGGAGATCTGATCCGCGGAAGCGTTGGAGTACTGTCAACTTCTCAGTTTATCAGCCTGTTTATCGGTGTAGCAGGAATCCTGATTCTAATCCTCAGAAGCAGAGAAAATCCAGGCAGACATTCCTGAATGGAATAAAAGCTTCCGGTGTTATAAGGCTGTGGATGGAGCGAACAGTAAGAAGTTCCCGGAAACAGACATAAACATCATGGCAGGTACATACCTTCTACAAAAGAAGGATGGAGGAGTCTGGCCATGCAGATAGCAGAAGAAGCCGTGGCACCGGCACAGAGCCAGAAGTATCAGAATTTTATCATCCGTTATAATCAGAATGTTCATGGAGATTTTGATTATCGGTCGGACGAAAACTTTCAGATTGTCAACGATCTGTTTGGAATTCTCTATGTTGCGGAGCAAGATGTTCCAGAATTGGGATTTAACAGTTATTCGTATTCTTCGATACCGAAATGTTACACATACATGGATTCCGGGGCTCTGAGCACCTCAGGTGTGCTTAAGCTTCATGATCATCCATATCTTAATTTAAAAGGAGCCGGAACGCTGGTAGCAGTCATTGATTCGGGGATCGACTACCGACATCCGGCTTTTCGTAATGGAAATCAGAGTAAGATTGTGAGTATCTGGGACCAGTCTCTGCCGGGGAAACGCTCAGGCCAGATTCCCTATGGAAGGGAATTTACAAAAAAACAGATCGATGAGGCACTTTCTGCTTCGGATCCACTTGCAATCGTTCCATCCACAGATCAGAACGGACATGGAACAGAGCTTGCCGCCACAGCCGCAGGAAACCGTATGCCGGAGGAAAATTTTTCCGGGACAGCACCAGAGGCGGAGCTTGTAATCGTCAAACTGAAGCCGGCCAAAAAATATCTGCGGGATTTTTATCTTCTTTCCGACGATGCAGAGGTTTTTCAGGAGGATGACATCATGTTGGCAATCTCCTACGTACTGCAGTGTGCAGTAAAGCGTAAGATGCCCCTTTCCATTTGTATCGGGCTTGGAAGCAGCATGGGAGCACACAGAGGAAATGGTCCTTTAAGTGAATTTATCAACAGCACAGCAAGCTTCAGCCAGAATTCCATCTCTATCGCAGCCGGAAATGAAGGAACCGCAAGACATCATTATTTGAGTGGAACCGCAGGACCGACAAAAACAGATGCGGTAGAACTGAAGGTAGGAGAACGGGAGAGTGTTCGAGGGTTTTCTATGGAATTCTGGGGCGATTCTCCTAATTTCTATAACATTACCATTCAGTCACCGACCGGCGAGAAACTTCCTGTCAGCAGTGCTTTGAAATACGGGACACAGGAACTGTCCTTTGTGTTTGTAGAAACAAAAATCCTGGTCAACTACATACCTATCGAGCGGCGGACAGGAAAAACGCTGGTGTTTTTTCGATTCCTGCACCCGGCTCCCGGAATATGGAAGCTGTTTGTGGAGGAACGAATGGAGGATAATACATGGTTTCATCTCTGGCTGCCGGTCAGAGGCATGATCTCTGATGAAACGTATTTCCTGGAATCCTCTCCGGAATTTACGATCACTTCCCCGGGAGATGCGAAAGACGGCATGACTGTCACTGCTTATCAGCATCAGGACAACAGCCTTTATATTCAGGCGGGACGGGGCTATAATACAGAAAATGTAGTAAAACCGGATTTTGCAGCACCGGGAGTTGGAATTCTGACGGCATCCATCGGAGCGGGACGGCCCTTCGCCGAAGCAACCGGAACCAGTCTGGCAGCGGCACAGAGTGCAGGGATTGCGGCACTCTTGTTTGAATGGGCCCTGATTCGTGGAAACGAGCCATATTTTACCGGAAACAGCGTCAAGAATTATCTGAGCCGCGGAGCAGTCCGGGACGGAGAAATGCAGTATCCTAATCCTGCGTGGGGATATGGAAGAGTGGATCTGTATCATACGTTTGAACTTTTGACGTGAGAAATACAGATTTTATCATGAAAAGTATCCAAATTTTTTGCTGTCTATACAAAAAAATTGGATATTTTAATTGTGTTTTCAAAAACTTTTTGTTATAATATATACGCATTGACGATTATTCGGAGCGGTCAGGACGGATAATCTCAAAAAACATACGATTCCGGCACATTGGAAGAAAGAGGGCAGACGAAGAGGAAAGGGTGGCCGGAATAGAAACAGGAGGAAAAAATGAAACGAGGTAGTATTTTTGAACTGAGTGGTGTTCCAAAGTTCCAGGAAGCTATTCCGCTTGCTCTGCAGCATGTTGTTGCCATGATCGTTGGCTGTGTTACTCCGGCGATCATCGTAGCCGGTGCTGTAGGCGGTGGCGGTCTGAGCGACAAAGACCGTGTTATTCTGATCCAGGCATCGCTGGTGATCTCTGCACTGTCAACACTGATCCAGCTGTTTCCGATTGGCAAGAAGGGTGGATTCACACTTGGATCCGGACTTCCGATGATCATGGGTGTCAGCTTTGCCTACGTTCCAAGTATGCAGGCGATCGCAGAAGGCTATGGAATCTCGACAATCCTTGGTGCACAGATTGTTGGTGGTATTGTAGCCTTTATCATGGGTATACTGGTCCGTAAGATCAGAGTGTTCTTCCCGCCGCTGATCACTGGTACGGTTGTATTTACCATCGGACTGTCCCTGTATCCGACAGCGATCAACTATATGGCTGGCGGCACAAGCAACCCGAATTATGGCTCCTGGCAGAACTGGCTGGTGGCATTCTTCACTCTGGCAGTTGTAACTACATTGAACCATTTTGGCAAGGGAATCCTGAAGTTGGCCTCCATCCTGGTCGGTATTATTGCCGGTTATCTGGTATCCATTCCGTTTGGTATGGTAAATCTCACAAGCGTAGGTCAGGCAAAAGTATTCCAGTTTCCGCAGTTCATGCATTTTGGAATTCACTTTGAAATCTCTGCCTGTGTTGCGATCGGACTTCTGTTTGCGATCAACTCCGTACAGGCGATCGGAGATTATTCTGCAACAACAATCGGAGCAATGGACCGCGTGCCGGAAGACAGAGAACTTCAGAACGGTATCATGGCCTATGGTGTCAGCAACGTGATCGGTGCCCTGTTTGGCGGACTTCCGACAGCAACCTACAGCCAGAACGTTGGTATCGTTACAACAACAAAGGTTATTAACCGCTGTGTACTCGGTCTTGCAGCAGTCATCCTCGGCGTTGCAGGAATCGTACCGAAATTCTCTGCACTTCTGACAACCATCCCTCAGTGTGTACTCGGTGGTGCAACGGTATCTGTATTTGCCTCCATTGCCATGACAGGTATGAAACTGGTAGCTTCTGCAGAAATGGATTACAGAAACTCATCCATCGTAGGTCTTGCAGCAGCAATCGGTGTCGGTGTTTCCCAGGCGTCAGCAGCACTGGCAAGCTTCCCGGACTGGGTAACAACCATTTTTGGTAAATCTCCGGTAGTTCTGGCAACACTGATCGCAGTAGTCCTGAACATCATTCTTCCGAAGAGCCGCGTAGAACAGAAGGAAGAAGAGAAACTCAAAGAAGAAGTAAAAGAAAAGATCAAACAGGATCATGAGGAGTTTGATCAGGAATAAGAAAAGAAAATCCCCCTCCCATCACGGAATACATCTCCGTGGTGGGAAGGGGATTCTTTTATTACTTTATAGGAAATTACTCCGTAATGTTCCAATAAAGTAATAAACGCTCCGCGAGGATGCGACCAGATGTATGTGGAAGATGTCTGCTAAAGCAGACTGCATCTGGCGCGCAAAGCGTAACAAGTCCCTCAAAGATTGAGGAATTTAGGGAGTTTGAAGCGGACTTGTCCGCTTTGTTATTATAGTAAAAATAACGGATTTATTTGCGGTATACAAATGCCGGAAGTCCATCCTCTCCAAGAGGAACCTCAATATTTCCCTGGATCAGCGGACGGGCATAGCGGATAAAGTCCTCTGTGACATCGTGACCGTCAGGGGTGATCCATTCTGCCGGAACAACCTTTTCCTGATTACAGATCTCATTGACATCCTCAAGACCACAAACCATCTGATAAGCACCGTTCTCATCTGTCTGACGGATGAAAGAAACCATCTTGCCGGTTTCTCCGTTCAAAGCAGCATTCACACCAAACTTACCGGCAGCAACTGCCTCCTGCTGATCGGCAGCAGAGATCATTGCAGCAGAGCAGCGCTGGCTGACATTCAGTTCAACAGAACGAGCCTTGACACCAAGACGGCTGCGTACAAGATTCTCGAGATACTTACCGCAGCCTGCAAGCATCTTGTGACCGAAGGAGTCCGTTCCTACAGAACTGTCATATTCACAGATGAAAGTTCCTTTAGAATCGTGGATTCCCTCAGAAACACAGACGATGAGGTTGCAGTTCGTCTCGAAAGCCTTTTCCAGATCCTTAAGAAAAGCATCCTGATCAAAGTCTGTTTCCGGAAGATAGATAAAAAGAGGATTATCCCCCTGATATTTACGCGCGAGGGCACTGGCAGCAGTGAGCCATCCTGCATGACGTCCCATGATCTCGATGATCGTTACAGATTTTTTCTCATAAACATTGGCATCCAGAGTAATCTCACGGACAGTAGATGCAACATATCTGGCAGCACTTCCGAAACCAGGGGTGTGATCTGTATGGATCAGGTCGTTGTCAATCGTCTTCGGTTCACCGATGACACGGATAGAACTGCCGACTTTGGCTGCATAGCGGGAAAGCTTGCTCACAGTATCCATAGAGTCATTTCCGCCGATGTAGAAAAACCATCCGATGTTCATTTCCTCAAACTTGCGGAAAAGTTCCGGATAGACTGGATCCTCAAGAGATTCCGGCAGCTTGTAACGACAGGAACCAAGATATGCACCCGGAGTATGCTTAAGATAAGAGAGCTTTTCGCCTGGAAGAGCTTCCTCAAAATCAAGGATACGTCCAGCCAGAAAACCCTCAATTCCATTTACCATACCATAAACATGTCCGATTTCGTCAGAATGAGCAAGTCCCTCAGAGACAACCCCGTAAAGACTGCTGTTGATCACGGCAGTAGGACCACCTGACTGTCCGACGATAAGATTTTTCTTTGCCATTTGTAATACCTCCGTTTGGGTTGATGATGAAATCATTTTAACATATGAAATGGGGATTGACAAATGAATGTTTTGAGGATGAAAAAAGAGAAGAGACGTATCGTAAAGTATGTTACTTTGCGAAAATAAAACCTGAGATTCTGGCTTTTGCCTTGAATTCAAACATACTAATGATGAGATTGATGAGAAAAAGTATGATACGGAACTGCGTGGTGCAGGTGTTAATTCTATCATCAAAATCGGAATTGCATTTCGCGGGAAACATGCTGTAGTTAAACGAAAATAAAAATGAGTATTTTGTAGTTCCAATTTTTGCATGAAATGGCATAAATAAAGAAGAAAGAGGTGGTTGGCGATCAGGTAGTACATAAGATATATTATTCAGGATTTCAGTCAGCCGGTACTATCCCTGATTCCAGCTATTTTTGTCAGTGCCTGTGTGATCTTTGTTATCAGCAGGCTGTGTGAGAAAAGAGGAGTGTCTGAGAAGAAGTGCATACGTAGTCGCGTGATATGGACGTTGTTTCTTGCTTATATTTTGGTTGTTTTTCATACAACCTTCTTTTCCCGGGAGGCGGGCAGCAGGAAGACAGTCAGTCTGATTCTGTTCGAAACCTGGGGAAGGTCTTTTCATATGCATGCCATGTTTATTGAGAATATTATCATGTTCATTCCGTTTGGTGTGTTTTTACCGACTTTATTTGAGAGGTTCAGAAACTGGCGTCTGTGTGTACTGACTGGATTTTTGTGTTCCTGCAGCATTGAGATTTCGCAGTATATCACCCAGAGGGGATATATGCAGCTGGATGATGTGGTGACAAATACAGTCGGAGCACTGCTTGGATGGGGCAGTATGGAGGGCGGTGCGGCGCTGGCGTGAAAGTCATGTGCAGGACTGAGCCGGGAGAGTTCTCCCTGCTGCCTCAGAGGAGCAGCAGGTTCTCGAACCGGAAGGTTTCATCTTCATCCATCAGTTTTTCCATTTCGTTAAGGTTGAGGTCGGAGTGCTCCAGTTCCCGTGAGAAGCGGTAACAGATGGATACGAGGTCGTTAAATGTAAAGCGGCGGTCATTTGCAAGGTAAGTACCCACGGCGAGGTCGTGGATCATGGAGGTGCAGATGACTGCCATCTTTATTTTGGCAGAGATCTGGCCATCGTAGACGGCACCGCAGAAGTAGGTGTAGATCCAGTAAACGAGCAGCTGCTCTTCCTGGATTTCCCAGTCTGGGTAAGCATTCAGAAATTCCTGACAGCATTCGGAGAGTTTCGTTTCGGTATCGCAGGTCTTGTAAAGCACTTTGAGGATATTATCCAGGTATTCATGCCATCCTGCGCGCAGAACCTCCATCTTAGGAATGACAGTTTTCCAGATCTGTTTGTGACAGGAAACGGAATCTGTCCCGGAGGCGGTCCATTTCTTAAGCTTTGCAAGAAAGGCTTCTCCGACGCCGGATTTCTGATGGCGTCTGCGGATATCTTCCCACTGATACAATTCGTTTTTGTCGAGACTCAGCTGGAAATCATGGGCACAGGCGAGGAGTTTTTTGCGGCGCAGTTCCATGGGAATGGTTCTGTCCTGTACGATGGAGAGAAGGTAATCTCTGGTGTCCATCAGGGCAGTAAAAAGCAGATAGTCAAAATCCTCATAAGTTTCTTCGGGAGAGGATTTTTCTATGGTACGGAAGGTTGTCCTGTCTTTTCGGGAGAGAAAAATCCTGGCGGTCTCTGGACAGGATAGGGAGAGGGAGTATTCGCGGAGTCCCTCAAACTCTTCGATGTGTCTTGGGTATTTTCGGCAGGTGTCACAGAGCATCTCCGGTCCGGCTTCGCTGTAAATGTCGCAGAGATTGTCTTCATTTAAGAAAGCACAGCGTCTGTCATACTGGCGGAAGGATTTTTCCTCCCAGTCGATGTCGTTGTGGAGACGGTTGCGGAAAGGCCCCTTGAAGCGGCGGTATTTCCTGAGGCTTTTGTCGTCTATCATGATCTGCCATCCTGCACAGCAGGTATCCGGACAGGCATCTGCAATGCAGGAGAATTCTTTATAAAAAGCAGGGAAAGTGATCTGCATGGTTTTCCTCCTTGTAGGTGAAGTTATAATTGTTCAGAAAGCCTTTTTTATGGGCTTTTAAAGTGCTTCCACTGTATTTCCGGAACATAAGGATTATAGCATTCTGCTCTGTAATCTACAAGAAAAAGTATGGGAGATTTCGAAAGCCGGGACAGTGCCGAGAATATGAAATAACCATAAATTATATGCCCGTTCCATTGACGGAAAATGTGTCCTGTGCTAAGATTTTACAGAACAGGGAGGGGAGTAATTCTGGAATGAAAGGAATGTAGCTATGGACGAGAGAAACACAGAGAAGCAGCAGAAGACCAAAAAGAAAGGTGACCTCCTTCTGACGCTGGTTCTTATTATAGCGATAGCAGTTTTTTGCTATGCGGCTTTTAATCTTTTTCACATCTATACAGAATACAAAAAGGGAACGGACGAGTATAATCATATCGAGCAGATGGCAGTCACGGACCGTGCACCTGATGCGCAGGAGGTGGCAGGACCGGAGGCACAGCCCAAGGCACCGATCAATGTGGATTTTGCATCGCTCAAGAGTGTGAATCCGGATGTGGTCGGCTGGATTTATGTAGAGGCACTGAATCATATCAGTTATCCTATTGTACAGGGCAAGGACAATGAGACATACCTGCATCAGACCTATGAAGGGAATTATAATTTTGCGGGAACGCTTTTTATTGATTATGAGAACAGCAGTGATTTCAATGACTGTAACACGTTGGTCTATGGACATAATATGAAGAATGGTTCCATGTTTGGGCATCTCAAGAAATTTGCGGAGGATCAGAATGTCTATAATAAGAGTAAATATTTCTGGATCCTGACACCGGATAAGAACTATCGCTATGAGATCATTTCTGCCTATACGACAGGTGTGGACAGTGACACGTATACATTGTTTAAGGGACCGGGAGAGGAGTTTCAGAGGTATCTGGAGACGATTAAGGGATACTCGGAGATCAGTACCGATCCGGGAGAACTGACAATCAAGGATAAGATCGTTACATTATCTACCTGTACGGGAAATGAATCTACGAGATTTGTTGTACAGGGCAGAAGGATAAGCTCAGAGGATGCATATTAAGCACACAGGTGCATAGATGGCTATGCAGAGGTGAAGGGGGAATTGACATGGATGCAAAGATCATGAAATTACAGGAGCTGATTGATCAGCATGATAATATTGTGTTTTTTGGCGGGGCAGGAGTGTCTACGGAGAGTGGGATTCCTGATTTCCGTTCACAGGACGGGTTGTATCATCAGAAGTATGATTATCCGCCGGAAACGATTCTGAGCCACACGTTTTTTATGAGTAATCCGGAAGAATTTTATAAGTTTTACCGTGACAAGATGCTCTGTGATACTGCAAAGCCGAATGCAGCACATCTTAAGCTGGCAGAGCTTGAGGAGGCGGGCAGGCTTAAGGCTGTGATCACGCAGAATATTGATAATCTTCATCAGATGGCGGGCAGTCATAAGGTGCTGGAGCTTCATGGAAGCGTATACCGCAATCATTGTATGCGATGTGGGAAATTCTATGATTTTGATTATGTGAAGCACAGTGAAGGAGTGCCGAGATGTGAGTGCGGCGGTATTGTGAAGCCGGATGTGGTTCTCTATGAGGAGGGACTTGACAGTCAGACAATCGAAGAATCTGTCAGAGCAATTTCGAAGGCGCAGGTTCTGATCATAGGAGGAACTTCTCTGGCGGTCTACCCGGCAGCGGGTCTGATTGATTATTTCCGGGGAGAGGCACTGGTGGTGATCAATAAATCCTCCACTCCGCGGGACCGCAATGCGGATCTTCTGATCAAGGAGCCGATCGGTCAGGTGTTTTCTCAGATTAAAGTAAGATAAGAGTAACTGTTCACAGTAATATATAAGGCAGGAAGTATACATGGGATTTATTTATGAGGTAGGGGATATTGTGACTCTCAAGAAGGGTCATCCATGCGGAAGCAAGGAATGGGAAATCCTTCGAGTGGGAGCAGATTTCCGACTGAAATGCATGGGCTGCGGACATCAGATCATGGTGCCGCGTAAGATGGTCGAAAAAAACACGAGAAACTTACAAAAGCCGGAGTGAACAGAAACCTTATTCGTTCTGGTTATATTAAATATACAAGAGATGAAATTTACATTTGAAGCTCATGGTTCTATAATAAAACCCGAAAAGGGGCGATATTATGAGTACCATATTTCCGAGAGAAGAAAAGGCAGAACAGATTTTTGACAAGATCCTTGAAAACCCGGAAGCGTGCGAACGTCTGAAGGATACATTTTTTGAAGCAATTCCATCGGCGGAAGAGAGTGAAGGTGCAGGAACGGATATTCCGGGAACTGTTTTTGCGGCAGCCTTGTTTCATGCATACGAAAACAAAGACCTTTCGGCATTTCTCATGGCTGTCTGCAATAACAGTATGTTTGATCTTCTGCGTAATTCTTTCCTGATTCCGATGCGGTTCAATGATAAGGGCGTGGAGAATCCGGTTCTTCTTACGGATGACAGGGGAATGCTTCTGGATGAATCTCAGAAACATCTTTATGAGAAGAAATACAGGATGTTTCACAGGATCTATGAGGAGCAGGAGGAGATTCCGTGTTATCAGATGTATATGGCAGACGGTTTCAGGGAAAATCACGGTTATACCAGTAAGGGCGAAATCGTGACAGACAAAATATCGAAACATACAGGAATCCTTCTTATGTTCCGATTCCCGGAATCTGTAAAGACAGACATTAATGATGACAGGATCTATGCGATCGTGTGGGATTTCCTGATGCGCCTTCAGGAGGAACTGCCGCGGGCATTGATGTATTATGGTGTCAGGGACGAAGAAGGCAAAGAAAAAAATACCGAAACGCTGGGAATTTTTCTTCCGTTTTATCATTTTGAGAGAATGATGGAGAAAAATATTGAGATTGCAAACGGTATTGGACTGGGATGCCGGGAGCATATCCTGAATGAAGTAAAACGACAGACAGGGAAGTGCGAGTGATGCAGCAGATGATCAGAAAGAATCATATGGACATTGCCTGGCATGAATATACTGACGAGAATGGTGCAGATATTCCGGTCACGCAGGCCAGTCTTACGGAGAAAGCTTCTATCATCGGACGGGTAGGGATTATGTTTCTGTCCTGTGGAACCGGTGCATGGCGAGTGAGAAGTTCGATGAATACACTGGCTGAGATCATGGGAATCACCTGTACGGCAGACATTGGCTTGATGTCGATCGAGTACACCTGTTTTGACGGGGAGAATGGCTTTACTCAGTCACTCTGTCTTACCAATACGGGCGTGAATACGTCAAAGCTTAACCGTCTGGAGCATTTTATCCGGGAATTTGAGGTGGACGGAAAGAATATGTCGGGGGAAGAGCTACATAGCCTGCTGGATGATATAGAGAGGATCCACGGGCTGTATTCTCCGATTGCACTGGGATTTGCGGCTGCTCTCGCATGCTGTGGCTTTACTTTCCTGCTCGGCGGCGGGCCGATTGAGATGTTCTGTGCCTTTGTGGGTGCAGGGTTTGGGAATTTCCTCAGATGCAAGCTGACGAAACATCATTTTACCCTGTTTCTCTGTATTGTATCCTCGGTCTCACTGGCCTGCCTTGTTTATGCAGGATTTCTGAAGATTGGAGAAGTATTGTTTGGAATTTCCATTCAGCATGAGGCAGGTTATATCTGTGCGATGTTGTTTATTATTCCCGGCTTTCCGTTTATCACGAGTGGTATTGATCTTGCCAAGCTGGACATGCGTTCAGGAACAGAAAGACTGATGTATGCACTGATCATTATCCTGGTAGCGACGATGTCTGCCTGGATCATGGCATTGCTTCTGCAACTGAAACCGGTAGATTTCATCAGAATCTCCCTTCCGGTGAAATTATGGATCGTGTTCCGGTTTCTTGCCAGCTTCTGTGGGGTGTTTGGCTTCTCAATTATGTTCAACAGTCCTATAAGGCTTGCGTCAGCGTCGGCACTCATTGGAGCGGTGGCCAATACACTTCGACTGGAACTTGTGGATCTGGCCGGAATGCCGCCTGCAGCCGCAGCTTTCATTGGTGCACTGACAGCCGGTCTTTTTGCCTCCATGATAAAAAACAAAGCAGGTTATCCGCGAATCTCCCTGACGGTTCCTTCTATTGTTATCATGGTGCCGGGACTGTATCTCTACAGAGGATTTTATAATCTTGGGATCATGTCCCTTTCTACAGCCGCATCCTGGTTTGCCGCAGCCATCCTGATCATAGCTGCGCTCCCTCTGGGGCTGATCTTTGCAAGGATACTGACAGACAGAACATTTCGGTATTGTACGTGATCCTCAGGATTCATTTTTGCTTTTCAATAAAATTATGCAGGACGAAGGAGAAAGCAGCGAATGTGGGAAAAAATCAATAATTTTCTGAAAGGTCAGATTGTGACATCGATCATATACGTTGCTCTTGGAGCGTGCCTGGCATTTATGCCGGTGAATATGATCAATGTGATCTGTAAATTTATATTTGGAATACTTCTGATACTTGTGGGATGTTATCATATTTTGCTCTATATTCTGGAGAAACTAAATGCTACGATCCTGGATCTTTTTTCCGGCGGTGTTCTTCTGGTCATCGGAGTGTTTCTCTTTACGAATCCGCAGATCGTAGTGAAGCTTCTGCCAGTCCTGCTTGGAACCTTTATTCTGGCGGACAGCATCTGGAGCCTCAAAGGAAGCCTGAAACTTAAGAAAAACGGAAGCGGATTCTGGAAGATCCTTCTGATCGGAAGCCTGATCTTCATCGGGCTCGGTGTTTCCCTTGTACTCAATCCGTTCACAATGGTAAAATACACGGTAATCTTTGCAGGATGGATCTTCCTCTGTAACGGAGTGGTAGACCTCATCTACCTGATCCTCCTCCGTCGCGGTCTGAAAGAACTCAAACAGGAAGCAGAAGCAGTCGATGCAGACAGCGAGATCATATCTGATGATGCAGAAAGTTCTGCACAGCCAGAAGAACCGGTCGTACCGGAATACGCACCGTGGAGCTCACGCAGGAAGGCAGAACCAGCAGACGATTTATCTGACAGTGAGGAAGAAACTTCTGATAAAGAACCTTTCGACAGCAATGCTTATGACAGGGAAGTTTCCGGGATGGAAGAATCCCTCGATGTTGTGCAGGTGAGAGAAGAAGAGGTTCCGTTGGACGAGTCGACAGAAGAGATGACTGAGCAGGAGAATGATCCGCCGGCCGGCAGAGGAGCGTACGTAGTATCCAAGCCAACCGTAACCGATGATGATCTTTCCGATACCAAAGATGAGAACCTTCTTGGCCTGATCTCCCGTAAACGAAAGAAAAATAAGAGCGAATAAAAAGATGACGAGACATAGACGAATCTGTTGTATACTGCTCGCATGTATTTGCTGTCTGTGCTTTTCAATTACATGTTATGCGAGGGCCGGCGGCGGATCTTCAGGAGGAAGTTCGGGGGAAAGTTCCGGTGGAACATATCATTATAATAATGAATCAAACTATACGGATGACGAGAGTCCGGGTGGATGGTCGCAAACGATAGTTGGCTGGATGGCAATGGCATGTTTTGCCGGGGCTGGAACGATTGCATTTCATTGCTATATTCAAAAGGCAAAATACAAAAGTCTTCAAAAAATGAAGAAATTTGAAAAGCCGGGCGAAGACGGGAATGCAAAAGAAATGCAAAAATATGTGGAGAATGCATATTTTGTTATTCAGGAATGCTGGAGGCTCCTGGATCCATCTTATGCAGAAAAGTATCTGAGTAAAAGTCTTGCCCAAAGTTGGACTACAAAACTTGAATGGATGAAAGTTAAACATGAAAAGCCAATACAGAAACGAGTTCAGCTCCTGAGTGTGACTCCGGTATCTGTGTGGGATGATGAAGGTGAAGAAGATGCCAGTATTGTTTATCTGATTCATGGAAGAATGATTGGATATTATATCAATACAGATACATTAGAGGTTGTTCGTGGAAAAAAGATTCCGGAGTCGTTTTATGAATACTGGACATTTATACGTGAAGACGGAAGATGGGTGTTGAATGAAATTCAACAAAAAGATGAAGTTGATGTGCATGAATTGTAAAATGTACATCAATTTTTTTATATCTTGAAAAAACAACATATTTCTTGATTTTTTATCATAGTATAAAAGTGCTGATAAATCTATAATAAAGACAGGTTGAAAGAGAACAAATCTTACAAAAAAAGGAGCGATAAGTACTATGAAAATGAAAAAAGTAACAGCAATGAGCATGGCAGTATTAATGGCAGCAAGCATGATTCCATCTGTACCGGTTATGGCAGCAGACGGTGGAAAGGTTTACTATCTGAACTTCAAACCAGAAGCAGATGAAGCTTGGCAGAACCTGGCAAAAGCTTACACTGAAGAAACAGGAACAGAAGTAACAGTTGTAACAGCAGCATCCGGACAGTATGAGACAACACTTCAGTCTGAAATGGCAAAGAGCGATGCTCCGACACTGTTCCAGGTAAACGGACCGGTTGGACTTAAGAACTGGAAAGATTACTGCTATGATCTGACAGATGCAGAGATCACAAAAGGACTTACCTCTGATACTTACGAGCTCAAAGACGGAGATGCTGTAGATGGTATCGCATATGTAATCGAATCCTATGGCCTGATCACAAACAAAACCTTACTTGAAAAAGCAGGATATTCTCTGGATGATATCAAGAGCTACGATGATCTGAAGAAAGTAGCAGATGATATTCAGGCAAGAAAGGACGAGCTTGGAATCAAAGGTGCTTTCACATCTGCAGGTATGGACGGATCCTCTGACTGGAGATTCAAAACACATCTTGCAAACCTTCCGATCTACTATGAGTACAAAGAAGACGGAATCGATGATACAGAGGCAATCAAAGGAACATATCTTGACAACTACAAGAACCTGTTTGACCTGTACATCACAGATTCTACCTGTGACGGATCTGAACTCTCTGCAAAAACAGCAGATGACTCCAGAAACGAATTTGTAAACGGCGAAGCAGTATTCTATCAGAATGGTACCTGGGAATATGCAGAACTGTCCAAGACATACGGAGATGACGAGCTTGCAATGATCCCGATCTACTTTGGTGTAGATGATGAGAACGAGGGACTTGCAACAGGTACAGAGAACTACTGGTGTGTAAACAAGAATGCATCTGATGAAGACGTTCAGGCAACTCTGGACTTCATGAACTGGTGTGTAACATCTGAAACAGGAACAAAATCCATGGCAAACGATATGGGATTCACACTTCCTTTCAAAACAGCACAGGAGTCTACAAACGTATTTGTAAAACAGGATGCTGAATACACAGAAGCTGGAAAAACACCTGTTTCATGGAACTTCACAACAATGCCGTCTGAAGAGTGGAAAAACGGACTTGGAACAGCTCTTACCGCATATGCAGCAGGCACAGGTTCATGGGATGATGTTGTAAGTGCATTCGTTGACGGATGGGCTACAGAGAAAGCTCTCTCCGAGTAATCAAAATAATATGTGATCAATCATCAAGAGGAGGCGAGGTTCTTGCCTCCTCCTGTGGGTTCTATGAGAGGGAAAGAGGAGAATTATAATGGTAGGAAGAACGATCAAAAAATGGTGGCCGATTTTTGTACTGCCGACTTTTGCGGCATTTGTTATCGGTTTCCTTTGGCCTTTTATCTGGGGCATTTATCTTTCATTTTGTAAATTTACAACCGTAAATGATGTAACCTTTGTCGGATTTTCAAACTATTCCAAGATCTTACTGGATAACACCTTCAGTCATTCATTCTGGCTGACCGTTGTGTTTGCTTTTGTTTCAAGTATTCTGATCAATGTGCTGGCATTTTCCATCGCACTGGTACTCACCAAGGGATACAGAGGAACCAATGCATTCCGTACCGTATTCTTTATGCCGAACCTGATAGGTGGTATCGTACTTGGATATATCTGGCAGACACTGTTAAACGGACTGCTCTCCAAATGGGGACAGCCTCTGCTTTCGCTTTCTGCAAGAAACGGATTCATCGGTATGCTGATCCTTCTGATGTGGCAGCAGATCGGTTATATGATGATCATCTACATAGCAGGTCTGAACAATGTTTCTCCTGATCTGGTCGAAGCAGCACAGATCGACGGTGCGACAAACAGACAGATCCTGTTCAAGATCAAGATCCCGATGATCATGCCGTCTGTTACAATCTGTACTTTCCTGACTCTGACAAACGGATTCAAGATGTTTGACCAGAACCTTTCTCTTACAGGAGGAGATCCGGGTAAACAGTCACAGTTACTGGCTTTGAATATTTATGATACATTTTATGCAAGAAGCGGTGCTCAGTGGAAGGGTATCGGCCAGGCAAAAGCGGTTGTCTTCTTCCTGCTGGTTGTAGCGATCGCACTGATCCAGCTTCGTGCAACATCATCTAAGGAGGTGCAGCAGTAATGGAAAATAAGAAAAAAAATCCGGTTGCGTCAATTATTTTGACGCTGATCTGCATCCTCTGGATGTATCCGATCGTGCTGATCCTGATTAACTCTTTAAAGAAAGAAGCTGCGATCACAACTTCAGGTGTATTCAGTCTTCCAACAGCTGAGACATGGAATGGTGTTGCAAACTTTGTGGCAAGTGTTACACAGATGGATTTCCTCAAATCCTTCTGGTACAGTCTTGTGATTTCAGTGATGTCCGTTGCTCTGATCATGCTGTGCTGCTCTATGGCAGCCTGGTACATTGTTCGTGTAAACGGGGCATTATCCAAGGTTTTCTATTACCTCTGCGTATTCAGTATGGTAGTACCGTTTCAGATGGTTATGTTCACACTGGCAAAAACAGCCGATACCTTACGTCTGAACAATCCATACAACATTTGTATTATCTATCTTGGATTTGGTGCAGGTCTGGCAGTCTTTATGTTTACAGGATTTGTAAAGGGTATCCCGCTTGAAATCGAAGAAGCGGCTCTGATCGATGGCTGTACACCGCTGCAGGTATATTTCAAGGTTCTGATCCCAATCCTGAAACCAACAATTATCTCTACCGCGATCCTGGAACTGATGTGGGTATGGAATGACTACCTTCTGCCGACACTGGTACTGGATATCAAGAAATATCGTACCATTCCGATGGCAGTCCAGTATTTCCGCGGAAGCTTCGGACATGTGCAGATGGGACCGATGATGGCAAGTATCATGATCGATATCATTCCGATCATTATTGTATATCTGGTATGCCAGAAACACATTATCGAAGGTGTTGTAGCCGGTGCAGTCAAAGGCTGATAAGAAAAAAATTACTGCAGACAATTGCATAAATTTATTCAAATACAAGTCTCCGGGAAGATACTCTTTCCGGGGATTTTGTGGTAGAATAAACAAATAAGGTAAAATAACAGGGGGTGGGGGAATGATCAATGTTCTGATCGTGGATGATGAGAAGATTGAAAGAGAAGGACTGAAATATCTGATTTCCACAGAAACAAAGGAACACAAAATCTTTGAAGCTTCCAATGGCAGGGAGGCGCTGCAGATTCTGCGTGAAGAAGATATACAGCTTCTTCTTACAGACATCAAAATGCCGCACATGACAGGGCTGGAACTTTCCAAAAAGGCAAAGGAAGAACAGCCGGATCTTCAGATCATCATATTCAGTGGTTTCAGCGACTTTGCATTTGCGCAGGAAGCAATACGCTATGGTGTCACGGAATATATCCTGAAACCGGTAAATCCAGAGGATTTTCACCGAGTGATCCAGCGTGCGGAGGTGACAATTGCCAGTCGGATAAAGAAGGAAAGTCGTGAAATCAAGGAGAAGATTTTTCTCCAGCAGTATTTTCTTCAGAACTATCTGTATTCCGGCAAGAAGGAAGTTCTGGAAAAAGCAGGCGAACTCATTGATCTGAATAAATGGAATGACTGGCACTGTGCAATTCTGCTTGAATCAGATGTGGCTTTTTTTGATACGGCAGAAGAAAATCTGGATCAGGTACTTCAGCAGGAGCTTCGAAGGAAAATTTTTTATCTGAATCTGAATGGAAGACAGTCACTTGTTTTATTCCAGGATGTCTACTGTGATTATCAGCTGGTGGCGAATCATATCTATAATTTCATGAAACGGGAATATATGGAGCGGTTTTATCTGGCTGTAAGCAGGAAATTTGAAGGTTACGAAAATCTTCCGTCAGTTCTGGAGCAGCTGGAGCAGCAGATGGAAGAGAAATTTTATCATCCGGACAAGCATATCTTTACAAATGAAGATGATCCCCTGAATATGGCAGTAGGAGAGGTGCAGGATTCTCAGATCATGCAGGCGATCTCCGAGGATATCACGCGCAAAGATACGGAACAGCTTCAGAAACATTTTGAATGCCTCAAAGAAAAATATCATGATAATACGCAGTATTCTGCAATGTATATTAAATTTGTATTTTCCAATGTGATTCAGGAACTTTTTCAGGAGAATCAGTTTTCCGGCGAACGCAGACTGGAGCATGAGATCGAACGCCTTTATAATTGCAGGAACATAAAGGAAATCCTCGGTGTGACAGAAGACAATATCAAGGAATATGAGGCTTTCCTGGAGCGTTCTATGGACAGGTCCAGAAATGAAGTCACTGCTGTCAAAAATTATATTTATCAGCATTATGATGAGGATCTGAATCTGGAAATGCTAGCAGAAAAGGTCTATCTGTCTTCTGGTTATTTAAGCTTTATTTTTAAGAAAGAAACAGGGATGAATCTGAATCGTTATATTCGAGTGTTCCGTATGGAAAAGGCCAAAGACCTTCTGTGCAGCACCAATATGAAGGTGGCACAGGTCAGTGAGAAGGTAGGATTTGCAAATGTGTCTTACTTCTGCCGGAGTTTCCGGGATTACTATGGAAGCAGTCCGGAATCCTACAGGAAAGGAACAGCGGAGGATGAACAGACTTCTTAAGTGTATCAAAAACATGAAATACCGGCACAGGCTGACGCTTCTTCTGGTCGTGACTGCTCTGGTACCAATGACGGTTCTTGCTCTCTATGGTCACAGCAGACAGAGTGCGATGGTTCGAAGCAGTGATATGGAGGACATGCAGTCGATCATCGAGCAGACGAAGGAGAGCATTGACAGTCAGACTGCTGTTTACAACAGTCTTTTGAACTATCTTACATATTCGCCGGATATCACAGAGATCATCAAAGAAAAAAGCATTGATAATTATACTGCTTATGAGAAATATAACCAAATTGCAGATCCTCTTCTGTCGGTGCCAAAATCTTACCATGATGCCATTAATAGGATCCAGCTGTTTGCAGAGAGTATTCAGGTAGAACATGAATATACGCTGGTTCCGCTTGCTAAAATGCAGGAAGAATGGTGGAGCAGTGAACTTCAGGACGATGTAAGGATCCAGTGGCTGGTGAATCTTGAGCGCAAAGAGGTGGCGGCAGTCCGTATGATCTATGATGAGCAGACTCTGGATGCGGCAATCTGTATTGTGCTGGATTACGATAAGATATTTCAGCCGCTGATGAATATTCTCAATGAGGAAAACGGAGGAATGGTCACAGATGAGGATGGTACGATCCTCTACAACAAAAGCAGTCTTGAGAATATTGAAATGAAGAAATCAGATGACAAGGACACTGCTCTTGAAAAGATATCTCAGGAATGTGCTTATACAATGGCGGAAAGTGAAGAAAATAACTGGAATTTTTATCTCTACAAAAGCCAGCGGGCAATCTCAGGTTCTGTCCGGAGACTGCTGCTGGAAGAAATTCCACTGATGGCACTCTGCTGTCTGATCACTCTGGCTCTTGGACTGGCTTTTTCCAGAATTTTTACAAGAAAGATCGAAGAACTTACCAGAAATATGGACCAGGTGAACCATGGAAGCAGAGAGGTTACAGTCAGCAGTGATTCTGAAGGCGAGGTTGGTATTCTGATCAACAGCTTCCGAAGGATGATGGATGAGATCAACCGTCTGATCGATGAAGTATACGTTAATAAGATTGCATTGAAGGAATATGAATTGAAAGCACTGCAGGCACAGATCAATCCGCATTTTCTGTATAATACGCTGTCCATGATGAACTGGATGGCAATCCGCAGCGGGCAGATGGAGATCAGTAAAGTGACCCTTGCACTTTCGACCTTTTACAGAACTGCCCTGAGTAAGGGGGAAGACATGGTCACCGTCGAGACCTGTATCCGAAATATGGAAGCGTATCTGGAAATCCAGTTGACCATGCATGATCATAATTTTACAGTAGAATGGGAAACAGATCCGGATATCAAGAACGAAAAGATGCCGAAGCTTCTCCTTCAGCCTGTCGTGGAAAATGCGATCGAGCATGGAATCGACGAGAAGGAAGAAGGAGACAAAAAGCTTTTTCTTTCGTTCAAAGGGCAGGGAGATGATGTGGAGATCATTGTCCGTGATAATGGAACAGGGATGGAACAGGAGAAGGCAGAAACTCTTGTCACCTACCAGGCGAAAGGATATGGTCTTAAGAATGTCAATGACCGTATCCGGCTTCTTTACGGAGAATCCTATGGAATACAGATCTATAGTGCACCGGGAGAGGGTACGACCGTTATCATGAGATTCCCGAAGGAGATCAAAAACTATGAAGAGTAAATGGAAGCTGCCGGTGATTTTGGGATGTATAATAAGTCTGTCCGGATGCGGCATAAGTAATCAGCCGGTGCAGAAAACGGCGTCAGAACAGAAAAGTTCAACGGCAGAAGAAAATGTGAGAACCGGCAGCTGGGAAAGTGCTGCACAGAGTCCTTATGGAGCGTATCCGGAACTTGTGACTTATACGCTGGGGCAGATGAGCGGCACCAATAATTCCAATCTTCCGGATGGAAATACCTATGAAGATAATGCCTATACCCGCTATCTCAAAAAGATCTTGAACATTCAGAATGAGAATATATATATGGAGAGTGAAGACCGTTATGATGAGTTTGTCAATATTCTGATAAAGGATCAGACTCTGCCGGATGTCCTGGTGATTTCGGACAGGGGGATGCTCAAAGAACTGGTGGAAAATGATCTGGTTGAGGATCTGACGGAGGTGTATCAGAACTGTACCTCGAAACGGATCAAAGAAATGTTCGAAAGCTATGGAAGCGGTCTTCTGGAGTCTGTGAAATTTGATGGAAAGCTGATGGCTATCCCGGAGACGGTCACAGATCATGGACCGCGTCTGATATGGCTCCGCAAAGACTGGATAGATGAGCTGGGGCTTGAAGAGCCAAAGACTCTGGAGGATGCCTTTGATATCGTGGAGGCATTTGTACAGAACCGAATGGGAACAGCAGAAGGAGAGGAGCCTGTCGGCCTTGTTTGTGATACAGACCTGGTGGGAAGTACCAGTTCCAGCTATTCCGTTGATCCTGTTTTTGACAAATTTGGGTCAAGCCCCCGCAAATGGATCAACCAGAATGGAGAGATCGTCTATGGATCTGTGACAGAAGAGACCAGAAATGCTTTGAGTTATCTGCATGAATTGTATGAACGCGGGGTGCTGGATCAGAATTTTGCACTCAGGGCACAGAATAATCTGAGAGATCTGGTGGTGAGCGGCAAATGCGGAGCGTTTTTTGGACTCTGGTGGACACCGAACAATTCGTTGATGGATATTTATGAGACAGATAAAGACGCCGAATGGATGCCGTATTATCTGCAGGAAGTAGACTGGAAGAATGTGTATGCCTCTTTTAGTGACAGCAAGTATGTGGTTGTGCGTAAGGGGTATGAACATCCGGAAATCGTAATGAAGATTATAAGCGTTCTGTTTGATTACAGCAGATATACCGCCGAGGATGCAGATGAGGTAAATGAATATTTTGCACTGAATGTAGATCCGACAGCCAGGCCGCTGGTCATAAACGTTGATTATAATGAGGCGACTTTCCAGATCACAAAGGATATACTGGCTGTGATGAGTGGACAGCGTCAGGAAAGTACTCTCAGCGAGATTGCAAAATCATACTATGATGCGGCAGAAAAATATATCCATGGAGAATCGGAGATAGCAGAAGACTGGGCAGCATATGAATCCAGGCTTGTGGCAGTAGGAAGACTGCTGGATGGAAATTACCGGTCGGTAAAGAGCAAATACCTGGATGACAGCGACGGAGAAGTTCCAAAATCTCTTCTGCAGCTTGAAAAAAACAGCTTCATCCAGATCATTATGGGTGTGAAGCCAGTCAGCTATTTTGACGAGTTTGTAGAAACGTGGTACGAAGAAGGTGGGGAGGAATTGACACAGCAGATTCGAAAATCCAACTCGGGAAAATAAAAAACAGAGAGGAAGTGTAAAGATTTCCTCTCTGTTTTTCAATAACTTATTTTTCGAAAATTATTTTCCGAGATGCCAGATGTCGTTGTCATATTCTGCGATGGTTCTGTCAGAAGAGAAGAATCCGGCTTCTGCAATATTGATCAGAGTTCTGCGGCTCCAGTTCTCCTGGTCAGCAGCGTAATCAGCCATTGCCTGCTTTTTACGGACTACATAGGCGTTGAAATCCGGAAGAGTCTGGAACCAGTCTTTGCCGATAAGCTCATTCTGGAGACGTTTCAGGTGTTCTTCATCACCGAAGGAAAGCATTTCCTTACCTGTAAGGAAGTCGATCGCACGGTGAAGATTCGGGTCTGCCTCGTACCAGTCTCTCGAGCAGTAGTCGCCTGCTGCATAGCGGTGGATGACCTGTTTGCTGCTCTGTCCAAAGATATAAATGTTGTCATTTCCAACTGCTTCGGAGATTTCTACATTTGCACCATCCATAGTTCCGAGAGTCAGGGCACCGTTCAGCATGAACTTCATGTTTCCGGTTCCGGATGCCTCTTTGGAAGCAAGACTGATCTGCTCGGAGAGATCACATGCCGGGATCATCATCTCAGCAGCAGAAACATTGTAGTTTTCTACAAAGACAAGCTGCATCCATTTGGAAACTTCCGGGTCATTCTCGATCACCTGAGAAAGGGTGAGGAGTCCATGGATGATGTCTTTGGCGATGGTATATGCCGGAGCTGCTTTGGCACCAAAGATACTTACCAGCGGAACGGAAGGTGTGTGACAGGCTTTGATCTCCAGATACTGATGGATCAGGAACAGAAGATTCAGCTGCTGGCGTTTATACTCGTGAAGTCGTTTGGACTGGATCGTAAACATGGCATTTGTATTAAGCTTTACGCCCTGTTTCTGAAGAAGCCATGCGGCAAGAGCCTCTTTGTTCTGTTTCTTGATCTCGGAGAGCTTCTGAAGTACGTTCTGGTCATCTGTATATGCCAGGAGTTTCTTCAGTTCTGAAGCGTCCTTCTTAAATCCACTGCCGATCAGACTCTCAATTTCACAGGTCAGAGCCGGGTTACATTTGAGAAGCCAGCGACGGAAGGTGATACCATTTGTTTTGTTGTTGAATTTCTCAGGATACAGATGGTAAAATCCGGCAAGCTCACTCTCTTTGAGAATCTGTGTATGGAGAGCTGCGACACCATTTGTGGAATGTGAGAAATGGATATCCATGTGTGCCATATGAACAACCTGGTTCTGGTCAATGACTGCCAGGGAGGCGTCTTCGGTTCGTTCCTTAGCCACAGCATCAAGCTTTTCGATGATCGGCATAAGCTGCGGAACAACGGTCTCCAGATAATGTCTCGGCCATTTTTCCAGGGCTTCGGCAAGGATTGTGTGGTTTGTGTAAGCACAGGTATCTGTAACAATCTGCACTGCTTCTTCAAAATCGATATCATGAAGCATAAGCAGACGGATCAGTTCCGGGATCACCATGCTCGGGTGTGTATCGTTGATCTGGATCGCAGCATAGTCAGCGAGATCGTGATAATTACATCCTCTTGCGATACATTCAGAAAGAATAAGCTGTGCACCGGCGGAAACCATGAAATACTGCTGATAGATACGGAGCAGACGTCCGTCTTCGTCGGAATCATCCGGATAGAGGAAAAGAGTCAGGTTTTTGGCAATGTCCTTTTTGTCAAAGGAGATTCCTTCACTGATCACGGATTCATCAACAGTGTCTAGGTCAAAAAGATTCAGGGTGTTGGTTCTTCCTTCATATCCTGTAACAGGAAGCTTATAAAGTCTTGCAGAGTATTCCTTTCCTGCCAGAGATACTGGGAAAACAGTGTCTGTAGCCTGAGCCGCACAGGCATCAGTCAGCCAGAAATCAGGGGTTTCATTCTGGATATTGTTTTTGAAGTTCTGGTGAAAAAGACCGCAATGGTAGCGAAGTCCTACACCGTCGCCAGGAAGATTTAAAGTTGCAAGACTGTCAAGGAAGCAGGCTGCCAGTCGTCCGAGACCGCCATTTCCAAGGCTCGGTTCCGGTTCCTGTTCTTCGATATCCGCCAGAGATTTTCCGGCAGCAGCCAGGGCTTCTTTTACATCATCGTAGAGTCCGAGGTTGATAAGGTTGTTGGACAGAAGCTTTCCAATCAGGAATTCTGCTGAGATATAATAAAGCTTTCTTCCAGTTACGCTGTGAACCTGCTGCTGACTTTTTTCATCAACAAGTTTCAGAAGTGCGTGATAAAGTTCTTCATTAGAAGCAGTTTTGATGTCTTTTTTGCAAAGATCGTTAAGTTTATTTGTCATGGTTTCACTCATGTGAGCCACTCCTTTCATATACATAGATAAAAGATTTTTGTAACTGTTCACAGAGCATATCCCGAGAATCCCGGAGATTCCTTTCCATGAACAGTTGCGAGGTTTAGGTTGGTTGTCAGAAAACATCTTGTACTATGTTATGCTTATATTTATATCACATATTCTTTGTCGTTTCTTGTAAAAATCTTGCAAATACTAATACTATCCTATCATAATGGAGAAAAATAACGGAGAAAAAATATTATGGAAAAAGAACAAGGTCAGAAATATCAGGAAAAGAAACAGCACGGGAGCAAACTGTTTCCGTTTAATATCTATCCGTGTACGATTCCGCTGGATTTTCCGTCAGTTTCTCTTCACTGGCATAAAGAAATGGAACTGATCTATGTCAAAAAAGGAAGAGGAGAGATTCAGCTGGAGACAGGTCTGTTTCAGGGAAAGGCGGGGGATATTTTTGTGGTTCCTCCGGGAACGCTTCATGCATTGTATAAAACAAAGGGTTCTTCTATGGAATATGAAAACATTATTTTTGAAGTGGATTTTCTGGGGGCAGGGGCAGCAGATCTCTGTGCCGGTGAATTTCTGGTTCCTCTTGCAGCCGGTAAACTGCTTCCGCCAATCTGTGTTCAGGAGCAGGAGGAAGGCTATGATGTCCTGAAACAATGCCTGAGCCAGATGGAAGGCTTATGTGCGTCCAGAGAAAAAGGCTATGAACTGGGAGTAAAGGCGGCAGTTCTTCAACTGCTCTTTCTTCTTATAAGAAAATATCCGTCTGTAAAAGAAGTGTCTTCACCGGATCGGGAGCAACTGAAAATGGTGCTGCATAAGATAGAAAAAAATATCGATGAAAATCTTACAGTTGGAGAGATGGCAAAGTTCTGCGGATGGAGTGACAGCCATTTTATGCGCTGGTTCAAAAAGATGACGGGATTAAGTCTGATCGCCTATGTAAATGAGCGAAGACTGGCGGTGGCAGCAGAGGCACTGAAGAAAACCGACGATAAGATATTGAACATTTCTCAGGATGCAGGATTTACCAACCTTTCTAATTTTAACAGACAGTTCAGAAAGCGTTATGGAGTGACCCCAAAAGAGTATCGTGAAATGAATGATATCAGTTAGAGAATAGGGGCTGGAAAATAAGAAATAAAAAAATCAAAAAACGGTTGACAGTCTGCGTAGAAAGTGGTATTCTAATTGAGTTGTCACAAAGAATTGATTCTTTTGAACACACAATTTGAAAAGTTTTGAAAAAACCAAAAAAGTTGTTGACAATCCAGTATGGATGTGATAGAGTAGACAAGTCGCCTGAGAGCGATGCACAAACATCATAAAAGCTTCGAAAAGAAAATAAAATAGTACTTGACAAGCACTGATGAATGTGATAATCTAGATGGGCTGTCGAGAGATGGCGAAACAAAGAACCTTGATAACTAAACAGTGAAACACATACGATTCTCGAAAATTCTTAACGAATCATCATTCAATAGAATGAACTTTTTATAACAGTAATGACGAGAGATAACTAAGCTAGTTGGTTGTCTTGAGACATCAAACACTTTTACAGAGAGTTTGATCCTGGCTCAGGATGAACGCTGGCGGCGTGCTTAACACATGCAAGTCGAACGGGAAACCTTTTATTGAAGCTTCGGCAGATTTAGCTGGTTTCTAGTGGCGGACGGGTGAGTAACGCGTGGGTAACCTGCCTTATACAGGGGGATAACAGTCAGAAATGACTGCTAATACCGCATAAGCGCACAGGACCGCATGGTCCGGTGTGAAAAACTCCGGTGGTATAAGATGGACCCGCGTTGGATTAGCTTGTTGGTGAGGTAACGGCTCACCAAGGCGACGATCCATAGCCGGCCTGAGAGGGTGAACGGCCACATTGGGACTGAGACACGGCCCAGACTCCTACGGGAGGCAGCAGTGGGGAATATTGCACAATGGGGGAAACCCTGATGCAGCGACGCCGCGTGAAGGAAGAAGTATCTCGGTATGTAAACTTCTATCAGCAGGGAAGATAGTGACGGTACCTGACTAAGAAGCCCCGGCTAACTACGTGCCAGCAGCCGCGGTAATACGTAGGGGGCAAGCGTTATCCGGATTTACTGGGTGTAAAGGGAGCGTAGACGGACTGGCAAGTCTGATGTGAAAGGCGGGGGCTCAACCCCTGGACTGCATTGGAAACTGTTAGTCTTGAGTGCCGGAGAGGTAAGCGGAATTCCTAGTGTAGCGGTGAAATGCGTAGATATTAGGAGGAACACCAGTGGCGAAGGCGGCTTACTGGACGGTAACTGACGTTGAGGCTCGAAAGCGTGGGGAGCAAACAGGATTAGATACCCTGGTAGTCCACGCCGTAAACGATGAATACTAGGTGTTGGGGAGCAAAGCTCTTCGGTGCCGCCGCAAACGCATTAAGTATTCCACCTGGGGAGTACGTTCGCAAGAATGAAACTCAAAGGAATTGACGGGGACCCGCACAAGCGGTGGAGCATGTGGTTTAATTCGAAGCAACGCGAAGAACCTTACCAAGTCTTGACATCCCTCTGACCGACTCTTAACCGAGTCTTTCCTTCGGGACAGAGGAGACAGGTGGTGCATGGTTGTCGTCAGCTCGTGTCGTGAGATGTTGGGTTAAGTCCCGCAACGAGCGCAACCCCTATCCCCAGTAGCCAGCGGTCAGGCCGGGCACTCTGAGGAGACTGCCAGGGATAACCTGGAGGAAGGCGGGGATGACGTCAAATCATCATGCCCCTTATGATTTGGGCTACACACGTGCTACAATGGCGTAAACAAAGGGAAGCGAGCCTGCGAAGGTAAGCAAATCCCAAAAATAACGTCCCAGTTCGGACTGCAGTCTGCAACTCGACTGCACGAAGCTGGAATCGCTAGTAATCGCGGATCAGAATGCCGCGGTGAATACGTTCCCGGGTCTTGTACACACCGCCCGTCACACCATGGGAGTCAGTAACGCCCGAAGTCAGTGACCTAACCGCAAGGGAGGAGCTGCCGAAGGCGGGACCGATGACTGGGGTGAAGTCGTAACAAGGTAGCCGTATCGGAAGGTGCGGCTGGATCACCTCCTTTCTAAGGAA